>NZ_JBAKHP010000001.1:0-672973 GCF_036902745.1 Micromonospora sp. CPCC 205554
GATGCACCCGGTACGCCTCAGCGATCTGCCTACCCACCGAGTAGTACGGATGCAACGCCGACAACGGATCCTGAAAGACCATCGCCATGTCCCGGCCCCGCAGCCGCCGCACCTCCTCCTCACCCAACCCGACGAGCTGACGCCCACCGACCGAGATCTCCCCCGAGATGGTCGTGCGCTTCGCGTTGTGCAGGCCGAGGATCGCCAGCGACGTCACACTCTTACCCGAACCGGACTCCCCCACGATCCCGAGCGTGCGACCCCGCTCCACCGCGAACGACACCCCGTCCACGGCCTTGACCACACCGTCCTCGGTGTCGAACCGCACCCGCAGATCCTCGACCCGCAGGTACGGGCCCTCGCCGCGACGCGGCGCCGGAAGCTCCACCATGTCCGATCCCTCCCCTCAGCTCAGCCGGACCCGTGGGTCGATCACCGCGTACAGCACGTCGACGACGATGTTGGCCACCACGATGAACACCGCTGCCAGCAGCACCGTCGCCATCACCACCGGCAGGTTGAGGAACTGCACCGCCTCCACGGTCGCCTTGCCGAGACCCTGGAGGCCGAAGATTGTCTCGGTGATGAACGTGCCACCGAGGCTGGTGCCGATGTCCAGCCCGGCG
Source organism: Micromonospora sp. CPCC 205554 (assembly GCF_036902745.1). NCBI lineage: Bacteria > Bacillati > Actinomycetota > Actinomycetes > Micromonosporales > Micromonosporaceae > Micromonospora > Micromonospora sp. CPCC 205554. Next base: position 627 of record NZ_JBAKHP010000001.1, read on the forward strand.
ATCGTGACGATCGGTGTGATCGCCGCTCGCAACGCGTGCCGGGTGTGCACCTTCCGGGCGGGCAGCCCCTTCGCCCGGGCGGTACGGACGAAGTCCTCCGACAGCGTTTCCAGCATCTGTGCCCGGGACAACCGGGCGTACAGCGCCGAATTGAGGAAGCCCAGCGTCATCCAGGGCAGCAGCAGCCCGGCCGCCCAGCGCAGCGGACTCTCGGTCAGCGGGGTGTAGCTGGGGAACGGCAGCAGCCCGGTGGAGTAGACGAGCAGGTAGAGCAGGATCAGCCCGAAGAAGTAGACCTGCATCGACGCCCCGGCCAGCGTGACGCCGATGGCGGCGCGGTCGAACGCCGTACCCCGGCGAAGTGCCGACACCATGCCCAGCGAGACGCCGAGGCTGAGCCAGAGCACCGCGCCGCCGAGGACGATGCTGAACGTCACCGGGGCGCGCTGGGCGACGATCTCGGTGACCGGCTGGTTGTTGCGGAACGAGTAGCCCAGGCAGGGCGCCGGGCAGTCCTGCCGGAAGTCGCCCTCGCCGTAGGTCCGGCCGGCAAAGACGCCGCTGACGAAGTCGGCGTACTGCCGGGGCAGCGGCTGGTCGATGCCGAGCCGGCGCTCGACCTGGGCGATGTCCTCGGCCGTGCAGTTCTTGCCGCACATCACCTTCGCCGGGCTGCTCGGCACCGCGAAGAAGAGACCGAACGTGACAAGGCTGATGACGACCAGGGTCAGGGCGGCGACGAGCAGCCGCCGTACGACGAAACGGAGCACGGGAGCACCTCCCCCGAGGTCGGCGCGGGGGCGGCCGCCGTGGCCGCCGCCCCCGCGCGGCTGTCACTTCTTCACGTAGATGCCGTTGAGCGAGATGATCCCGAACGCGTCGCTGAGGAAGGCGTTGCCGACCTTCGAGCCGTGCAGCTCGTAGGTGGCGTCGTAGTAGCAGGGCACGACCGGGGCGAACTTGTCCATGATCATGCGGTCGAGCGCCATCCAGCCGGCGTCCTGCTCCGCGGCCGGCAGGTCGCGGACCCGGTCGATCTCCGCGCTGACGGACGGTTCGTCGAGGTACGACAGGTTCTGGTTGCCCTCGGCCACGATCTCCCGTCCGTCGTAGACCGGCGGGATGACTGTCGAGCCGGTAGGCCAGTCCGAGCCCCAACCGGTGAGGTACAGGTCGTACGGGTTGTCCTTGCGGCCGACCTCGTCGTAGTAGCTGCTGTTGTCGATCGGCTTCATCACGATGTCGAAGCCCATGTCGGTGAGGTTCTTGCGCAGCGCCTCGGCCTGCTGGGTGCGCAGTTCCAGGTTGGAGTGGGCGAGCACCAGCTTCGGTCGCTTGCCGGCGAGCAGCTCGGCGGTCTTGGCCTTGTCGCCGGTGACCGGGGCGTTGAACAGGTCGTACGGGACGAACCCGGCGGTGGTGGGCGACATGAGCGTGGTCGCCGGTGAGCCGGCGGCCTGCCCGCCGAGCACCTTGAGCAGGGCGTCCTTGTCGACGGCGTAGTTCAGCGCCCGCCGTACGCCCAGGTCGGTGACCCGCTGGGTGTTGATGCTCAGCACCCAGTTGTACTGCGTCGGGCCGCGCACCACGCGGTCGGAGACGCCGGCGCCGGTGGTACGGGGCAGCACCGACGGCGGCACGTCCGACCAGCTCAGCGCCGCCTGGTCGGCCGGTCCGTCGGCGACCAGGCGCTCGGCGATCTGCGCCTGTTCCAGGCCGAACGTCATCCGGATCGCGTCCGGGTACGCGTTGCGGATCGGGTCGGTCGCCGGATCCCAGTTCGGGTTTCGTTCCAGCTCCAGCGACACGTCGCGCTGGTAGGACTTCACCCGGTACGGCCCGGACGAGAACGGGCGCAGGTCGTAGTTGGCGCGGGTGTCCTTGGCCGCGGGCACCGGCGCGCTGGTGGGCAGCGCCGCCGCGTACGGCAGGTCGCAGTGCGGCTGCGGGAAGGTGAACCGGATGGTCCGGTCGTCGGGGGTGGCGACGCCGTCGGGCACCGGCTTGCCACCGTCGTACGGTCCCTTGTAGGTGGCGTTGTACGCGCCGCCCGGGTAGAGCCACTGCTGGATGTAGTGCGGGCCCTCGTTGAGGTTCGCCGCGAACGACCGGGCGATGCCGTGGGCGACGTCCTTGCTGGACACGGGCGTGCCGTCCTCGTACTTCACGCCGTCGCGCAGGGTGAACTCCCACACCTTGCAGTCGCCGTCGACGTCCTTGCCGGGGTTGGTGGCCAGGTCGCCGACGAGCAGCAGCTTGCCGCTTCCGTCCTCCTTGTAGCCGTTGAGTGCGCGGTAGAGCAGCCCGCCGGCGACCTGCTGCACGTTGACGTAGTTGCGGGCCGGGTCGAGGTGCTCGAAGTCGGCCGGCTGCATGACGGTGAGGGTGCCGCCGCGGGTCGCCCCGTCGACGTCCTTCGCCGGGCCCTGGTTGTCGGCGGCCTCGTACGAGATCGAGCCGCTCTGGGTCTTGGTCTTCTGGTCGTCGCCGCCGCCACCGTCGGTGGTGGGGCTGCAGCCGGCGGCGGCCAGCGCCGCCGCGGCGAGGACACCTGTCAGTGTCCGGGTTCGTGCGCGCACGGTGTGCTCCTTCCTGCCCGGCGGCCCCCGCCGGCCGGGCACTGATGGCCGTGGGGACTACCGGGTGGAGCGGGGATCCAGCGAGTCGCGCAGCGCGTCGCCGAGCAGGTTGAACGCCAGGACCAGCAGGAAGACCGTCAACCCGGGGAACAGGGTGTACCAGGGGTCGCTCGCGACGTAGCCGATGCTGTTGAAGATCATGCGGCCCAGGTCGGGCGTGGGTTCGGTGACGCCGATGTTGACGAACGCCAGCGCCGCCTCGATGGCGATGAACTGCGGCACCATCAGCGAGACGGTGACCAGGATCGGGGCCCAGATGTTCGGCAGCAGTTGCCGCAGCAGGATGTGCGCGGTGCCGGCGCCGGCGGCCCGGGCCGCGTCGACGAACTCCCGTTCCCGCAGCGAGATCACCTGCCCGCGGACCAGCCGCGCGGTATACGTCCAGCTGAACAGGCCGAAGGTGGCGACGATCAGGGCCACCCGGAAGGCCGGCGACGGCGCCTCCCGGTCGGAGTAGAAGCGGTCCTGGAGGATCGGGATGACCGCGAGCGCGAAGATGAGGAACGGGAACGCCAGCGTCAGGTCGATCAGCCAGTTGACGACGCTGTCCAGCCAGCCTCTGGCCCACCCGGCCAGCACACCGACCGCGACGCCGATCCCGCAGGCCAGCAGCGCCGAGGTGAACGCGATGAACAGGGACGTCCGCAGGCCGTAGACCAGTTGCATCAGGATGTCCCGGCCGCTGCCGGGTTCGAGCCCCAGCCAATGGTCGGTGCTGATTCCGCCGGCATAACCGATCGGCATTCCGAAATCGTTGAGGCGGTCCACGAACTTGTCGGTCGGGTCGATTCCGGTGAGCCGTCCCAGCAGCGGCGCGCCGAGCGCGACCAGTGCGGCGGCGGCGAGCGTGACGGCGCTGGCCTTGGCCGTACGGTCGCGTTTGAGCCGCAGCCAGGCGATCTGGCCGGGTGACCGGCCGACGAATTCGCCGGGCCGGCCCGCGGGGCCGGGAACGGCCTCGACGTCGGGGCCGGGAGCGGCCGGTGGGTGCGACAGTTCGCTCATGAGCAGTCCTCCCGATGGGGACGAAAACGCCCTGCCACCCGACCGTAATGCGCTTCCGGGTGCCGGAAAGAATCGTTCCGGTAACGGCCGTTCCGGTTGTCGTGCATTGACAACGATCCGGCGTACGGAATGCATCGGCGCAATAACGGCGCGATTCGGTTGTCAGCCTTTCAGGTAGCCGTCTCGCAAATTCGGAATACGTTGCCGTGAGGCATTGAAGCGGTTGTCAGCCGTTCGGGCATTCCCGCACGCCGATGTCACACCAGGCGGACGGCGCGGTCGGCCGGTGTAACACTTCGTGACTCTTCGCGTTCACACCGTCCACCTAGGGTTCTCGGCGGTCCGGTTCGCACGACGTGCCGGGCCGCCCACCGGCCCTCACCCGGGCCCCGACGGAAGGACCACCCATGCCCTTCGCCCGACGTACCGCCGCTCTGGCCCTGGCCGCCGCGCTCGGCGGCCTCGCCGTGCCGGCCACCCCCGCTGACGCCGCCCCGCGTCCCGGCCCGCAGACCCCGTCGGTGCTGCTGCTCACCGTCGACGACGGCGCCGGCGTGCGCGCCACGGTGCTGACCTGCGGGCCCACCGGCGGCCTGCACCCCGACCCGATCACCGCCTGCCGGCTCGTCGCCCGCGTCGACGGCGACCTGGACGCGCTCGACGTGGACGGCGCGCCGTGCACCTCCCAGTACGCCCCGGTCGTCGCGCGTGCCGTGGGCTTCTGGCAGGACCGCCCGGTCTCCTACACCCGCACGTTCGGCAACCCCTGCCTGATGCAGCGCACCACAGCCACCCTCTTCACCTTCTGACCCCCCTCATTTTCTGGTTGATCATGAGGTTGGCGGCGGTTCCGGTCCGATTTGTCGCTGCCAACCTCATGATCGACGGGGTGGGGTGGAGGGGGCGTGGGGTGGGTGCGGACAATGGGGGATGTTCGGAAGGGGGACTGCGGGGGTGGACGGGCCGGTGTCGGTGGGTGGCGGGCGGGAGTTGCGGGCGGACTGTTCGCGCTGCGCCGGGGTCTGCTGCGTCGCGCCGGCGTTCACCGCGTCGTCCGACTTCGCCGTCGACAAGCCCGCCGGGCGGCCCTGCCCGAACCTGCGCGCCGACTTCCGCTGCGGCATCCACACCGAGCTGCGGGAACGCGGCTTCCCCGGATGCACCGTGTTCGACTGCTTCGGCGCCGGTCAGCACCTCACCCAGCACACGTTCGCCGGCCGCGACTGGCGGGCCGACCCGGCCACCGCGCAGCGGATGTTCGACAGCTTCGCGGTGCTGCGGCCGCTGCACGAGTTGCTGTGGTACCTGACCGAGGCGGTACGCCTGACCCCGGCCGGACCGCTGCGCGACGAGCTGACCGCCGCGCTCGACGAGACCGGCGGGCTCACCGACGGCACGCCTGACGACCTGCTCGCCCTCGACGTCGACGCGCACCGGGACCGCGCCAACCGCCTGTTGTCCCGCGCCGCCGAGCAGGCCCGCGCCGGGCGCACCGGCCCGGACCGCCGGGGCGCGGCGCTGATCGGGGTGGACCTGCGCCGTACGCCGCTGACCGGGGCGAACCTGCGCGGCGCCTGCCTGATCGGCGCCGACCTGCGGGGCGTACGCCTCGGCGCCGCCGACCTGACCGGCGCGGACCTGCGCGGAGCCGACCTGCGCGGCGCGGACCTGGGCGAGTGCCTGTTCACGCACCAGTCGCAGCTCGACGCCGCACGCGGCGACCACCGAACGGTGCTGCCGCCGCGGCTACGCCGTCCCGCCCACTGGTCCCTGACGCTGACCCCGGCGCGCCCCAGCCCACGCCGCCGCCGCTGACCCCGGCGACGCTCCCCTGCCCGCCCGCGCCCGCCCGCGCCCGCCACCGCTGCACTCCGCCGCCTCCAGCCATCGTCCCGCCCCTCGGCACCCGCCCCGCACCAACCCGTCAACCCCGGCACCGGCACCGCCCCAGCGTTGATCAAGGAGTTTGTGTCCCCGTCAGCCCTTCCCCAAGCCGCAAACTCCTTGATCACCGTGGCTGATGGCCCACCGGAGGGACCTCGGCGGTGATCAAGGAGTTTGGGTCAGGTTCGAGGGCGGAACGGGACACGAACTCCTTGATCAACCGCGGGACGGGCGGGCGAGAGGGTGGGCGGGGGTGGGAGGGGCGTGGGTTTGGTGGGGGTGGGGTGGGGTAGGCGGCGCGGACGACTGTCGACCGACGGGGGGCCACCGGTGGGGTATCGGGCACGCGACGGTGAGGAGCCGGTCGACCCGGCGCACGCCGAGGACGAGGCCGGGCAGGTTCCGCTGGTGCAGACGGCGGCGGACACCGACGTGCCGGCGCCCTCTCCCGGCGCGCCGAAGCCGGACGAGGTGACCGAGGACGACGGATCCGGCATGGCGGGCGGGGCGTCGGGCAGCAGCTCGGGCGGTTCCTCGATGCCGACCCACCCGGACGCGGCCCGCGGACCGGACGCCGCCCGCTGACACGGGCGCGAGCCACGAACGGACACAGGCCACCGAACCGACGCAGGACACCGACCGGGCACACGCCGCCGAACGTTTGCCGTCACCCGCTGCGGGCAGGAGTGCGACATGACCAGTGAACAGTCCTTCGGCCGCGCGGCCGGTGACGAACCCGACGGCGCGACCGCGTACGAGGCGTCTCTGCGCCCGCCGGGCGAATCCCTGCACACCACCGACGACACCGGTGACGACTTCGCCGACCTGCCCGCCGAGGACCGGCGGTCGGCACGGGAGGTCAGCCGCGCCGGTTACGACGTGGAGGCCGTCTCCGGCACCGGCGACCCGTCCGAGGAGCCGGAGGAGATCGAGGAGGGCCGGCCGCTGCGCTGAGCCGAACGCGGGGCGGCGGCAGCGCCGCTCCGTGCCTCGGTCATGCCCCGGTTCGCCAGCGCGTCGGCGCGCTCGTTCTCCGGGTGCCCGTTGTGACCCTTCACCCACAGCCACGTCACGTCGTGCCGGGCGCAGGCCGCCTCCAGCGCCTGCCACAGGTCGGCGTTCTTCACCGGCTGCTTCGCGGCGGTCAGCCAGCCGTTGCGCTTCCACGCGTTCAGCCAGCCGGTGATGCCGTTGCGCACGTACGTGCTGTCGGTGTGCAGCCGTACCGTGACCGGGCGGGTCAGGCTCTCCAACGCCCGGATCGCGGCGGTCAGCTCCATCCGGTTGTTCGTGGTCGGGGTGGCCTCGCCGCCGCACAGCTCCCGCTCGTGCCCGCCCCAGCGCAGCACCGCGCCCCAGCCGCCGGGCCCGGGATTGCCGCTGCACGCGCCGTCGGTCCAGATCTCCACGACCCGGCCGGTCTCCGCCTCCACCATGCCCGGCAACCTACCGGGTACGCGGGCGCGCGGGACCACCCGACCCGCCGCGCCCGGCTAGCGTGCGGGCATGACCACTCCCCCGGACTTCGCCACGCTCTGCAACTTCCGTGACCTCGGCGGCTGGCGGACCGGCGACGGCCGCACCGTCGCCCGGGGCCGGCTCTACCGCTCCGACTCGCTGGCCAAGCTCGCCGGTGCGGAACTGGAACGGTTCGCGGCGCTCGGCGTCCGCACCGTGATCGACCTGCGGTACCCGTGGGAGATCGCCGACCGCGGCCGTGCCCCGGAGAGCCTCGGTGTGACCTGGCACAACCTGAGCATCGAGCACCGTCCGTACGTGCAGGCCGACATCGACCCGGACGTGGACCCGTGGCGCTACCTGGCCGACCGGTACGCCGAGGTGGCCGAGGACGGCGTGGCCGAGCTGCGCCGGGCGCTCGAGGTGATCGCGGACGGCGAGCACCCGCTGGTGTTCCACTGCGCCTCCGGCAAGGACCGCACCGGGCTGCTCGCCGCGCTGGTGCTGTCCCTGCTCGGCGTGGACGACGACCAGATCGCGGCGGACTTCGCGCTCACCGAGCACGCCACCGACCGGCTGGTGGCCGAGTGGCGTGAGCGAAACGGCGGCGCGACGCCCGGTTGGCCGGCGTACGGGCGGGCGCCGGCCGAGATCATCCGGCTGGTGCTGGCCGACCTGAGGGCCGCACACGGTTCCGTGCACGGCTACGTGACCGGCCGGCTCGGCGTCGACGCGCGGACGATCGACGCGCTGCGCGCCCGGCTGCTCACCGGCGGCACCAACCCGCTGCCCACCCAGGGGACCACCGGCAGTGCGCCGACGCCGGCCACCCGCTGAGCGCCGTGCCGGCCGAGCGGCGGCGACCGCGCACCGGCGGCGTGCCCGGTTGCCCGAAAAGCAGACGACGCCGACGCGACGGTCTGGCACGCTGCATGATCGTGGACACGCGGTGGGACGGCCTGCGGACCGAGGTACGCGCGACGATCGACGAGCTGGTCTCCTCCGGTCGGGAGGCCGGCGTGCAGGTGGCCGCGTACCTGGACGGGGTCGCGATCCTCACCGAGCAGGCCGGCCTGGCCGACACCGCCACGGGCCGGCCGATGACCGCCGACACACCCGTGCACGCGGTCTCCACCGGCAAGGGACTCACCGCCACAGTGGTGCACGTGCTGGCCGAGCGGGGCCGGCTCGACTACGACCTGCCGCTCGCAGCGGTGTGGCCGGGGTTCGCCCGGCACGGCAAGGACGGCATCACGCTGCGGCACGTGCTCACCCACACCGCCGGCCTGCCCGCGCTGCCCGCCGACGTCACGCCGGAGGACTTCACCGACTGGGCGCGCATGTGCGAGCTGCTCGCCGACGCGCGGCCGCTGTGGGCACCGGGCGAGCGGCTCGCGTACCACGCCTGGACGTGGGGCTGGCTGGTCGGCGAGGTCATCCGGCGGGTCACCGGCGCGCCGGTGTCGCGGGTGCTCGCCGAGGAGGTGTCCGGGCCGCTCGGCGTGGACCGGGAGCTGTTCCTCGGCGTACCGGAGACGGACCTGCCCCGGCTGGCCCGGCTGGAGGACGCCGGCCTGTCCGCGCTGATGACCTGGGCGGGAGCCAACCTGCCGCACTTCGACGCGGTCGCCCCGCCCGCGGTACGCCCGGACACCGTCATCGGTTCCCGCCCCGACGTGCTGCGCGCCGACGTGCCGTCGGTCGGCACGATGAGCGCCCGCGCGGTGGCGCGGATGTACGCGGCGCTGCTCGGCCCGGTCGACGGGGTGCGGCTGATCTCCGCCGGGCGGATGCGGGAGGTGTCCGCCCCGGCGGTACGCGCGCAGGAGTGGGTGTTCGGGCAGGAGAGCACGTTCGGCCTCGGGTACGCGGTCGGTGACGACGGGTCGTTCGGCACCGCCGGCAGCGGTGGCAGCCTCGCGTTCGCGTACCCCGGACTGGGGTTGACGGTGGCGGCGGTGCGCAACCGGCTCGGCGCGGGCGACGGCGACCCGATGGAGCAACTACGGACGCTGGTGCACGACCGCGTCACCGAGGCGACCGGCCGCCGACAGCCGCCGGGGACCGGCGACGGCGAAAGCTAGCGGCGCAGGCGGGCGCGCAGCCGGCCGGCCGCGTCGCCGAGCACCGCACCGGTCATCGGCAGCAGCGGGCTGGACCGCATCACCGCCAGGTCCTCCGCCGGGCTGGTCACGCCGTCGAGGAACCGCAGCACCCGCTCCGGCGGGTTGCGGTCGAACAGCCGCTCGAAGAACTCCACCCCGCCGACGTGCCCCCGGTCCAGCGCGCGCAACGCCACCGCGTCCATCCACAGATGCCGGCCCGGGTACGCGGGCGCGGGCACCGGCGGGCGACCGGCGGCGAGCGCCCGGGCCACCTGGCCGGCCTGGCGCAGCATCGCGGAGAACGTGAAGCCGGTGGACGGGCGGGTCGCCCCACCCGCGGTGCCCAGCCGCACCACGCGCGGGCTCGGACGGGACTCGAACGGGCCGTCGGTCATCGGGATCACGCCGTCCTCGACCTCCCGCACCCGCAGCGCGGTCAGGTCCAGCCCGAGCAGGTCGGCGTAGCCGCGCAGCGCCGCGTCGTACCCGGCGTCGTCGAGCAGCTCCGGCCCGAATTCGGTGTACTCGACCAGCGCGAACCGGTCGTCGACCGGCAGCACGTAGCCGAAGGAGACGCCGCGCCGCGGCTGCGGCGTGCGGAAGTCCATCAGGACCGCCCGCTGCGGGTCGAACGTCGGCCGGTCGGCGGCCAGCCACCACCCGCGGAAGTGCTGCAACCAGCTGGTCCGCCCCGGCCGGGACGGCCGCCGGGGCCGCGAGTCGAGCACCCAGCCGGCCCGGACCAGGTCCCGGCCGTCCGGGTCGCGGACTGTCACCCGCTCACCGTCGTCGTGCAGCTCCCCCGCGGGGGCGCCCACCCGGACCGCGTCCAGCCGCCGCTCGGCCTCGGCAGCCCGGTCGTAGACCGGGGCGGAGCGGAGCATGGCGTACCGCAGCGGGTCGAGCGGCAGGACGCGGCGGCCGGCGGGCGTGACCACGTCGACCTGCGACCAGCTCGCGCTCAGCAGCGGGTCCAGGTCGTCGCCGGGCAGGCCCCAGAACGCCCAGGTGCGGTCCTGGCCGCGCTTGTGCACCGGGTCGACCACCGCGACCCGCAGCCCGGTCACGTCGTGCCGGTCCAGCGCGGCCAGGACCAGGGACGCGGCGCCGCCGCCGCCGACCAGCGCGAGGTCGACGTCGACCGGGAAGGATGCGTGCATCCGGCCACGCTGCCACACCGGTGGAAACCGGCACCGGCCGACCCGCGCTCAGGCCACCGGGGCGGGCTTCTGCGGCGCCGGCTCGGCGTAGGCGGCGGCCACCGTCGCCCGGTCGAAGACCCGCCACGTCGCGGCGATCACCGCGACCGCCACCACGAAACCCACCCAGTACGGCGCGGTGATGCCGAACCGGGCCGCCACCACGCCGCCGAGCAGCGCGCCGACGCAGTTGCCGCCCGCCGCGACGAACAACGTGGTGCTGCCGACCCGGCCCATCAACGCGGGCGGGGTGAGCCGCTGCCGCAGCGAGTTCGCCACGATGTTCCACAGCGCGCTGTGCGCGCCGAACGCGAACAGCGCGAACCCGACCACGGCGGCGCTGCGGGAGGCGGCGAGCGCCAGGTGCAGTCCCGCCTCGACCAGCAGCCCGGTCCGCACCGTCCAGGTGGGCGTGATCGCGGCGATCAGCCGGTCCCCCACCAGCGAGCCGAGCACGCCGCCCACGGCCATGCAGGTGAACAACGCGCCGTAGCCGACCGAGCCCAGACCCAGCCGCTCGGTGGCGAGCAGCACCAGCACCGCCACGGCTGCGGTGAGCGTGACGTTCAGCAGGCCGATCAGCACGGTCATGGTGCGCAGCAGACGCTGCGCCCACAGCCAGCGGAACCCCTCCGCGACCTCCGCCCGCACCGAACGCCGCTCCTGCGGCGCCGTCCCGCCCCGGTACGTCCCGGCGAGCAGCCCGACCAGCACGGCGCTCAGCGCGTACGTGCCGGCGTTGAGCGCGAACGGCAGCGACGCCGCGAGCACGAACAGGAACCCGCCGAGCGGGCCGGCGATCATGTTCTGCATCACCTGCGTGCCGCCGCCGAGCCACCCGTTGGCGCGTTCCAGCATCGAACGCGGCACCACAGCCGGCAGCACCGCCTGCGCGGCGGTACGGAACACCACCTCGCCGGTGTTCACCACGAACAGCACCGCGTAGAGCAGCGCGATCCCGGCCCGGTCGGCCAGCATCGCCACCGCCAGCGCGGCGAGCGCGGCGACGCGTACCCAGTCGATGAGCACCATCAGCCGCCGCCGGTCCACCCGGTCCGCCAGCACGCCACCGGGTAGCGCGAACAGCAGCCACGGCAGCCACGACACCGCCGCCCCGGCCGACACCACCAGCGGATCGTCGGTGATCGACGCCACGTACAGCGGCGCGGCCACCGTCGCCGTCCCGCTGCCCAGCGCCGACAGCGTGCTCGCCGTCCACAGTCGGGCGAAGCGCCCGCCGAGCCGTTCCCCCGTCACGGCGAGGCAACCTACCAGCGGCGACGGAGCCTGCCGACCGGTTTTACGCCCGCCAGGCGAGCACCACCGGCGCGAGCGGGTCGGCCACGTCGAGCACCACGTCCGCGTGCCGCGCCGGGCTCGCCTCGGCCCGGTACCGCTGCTGCCCCGGCAGGTAGCGCGCCCGGTAGCGGCGGCGCACCTCCTCGGCCGAGCCGAACACGCCGACGTCACGGATCACCGCCCGGCGCAGCGTCTCCTCCGGCTCCACGTGCAGGTACACGGTCACGTCCCAGTACGCCCGCAACTCCGGCCGGAGCAGGAACACCCCGTCGGCCAGCAGCACCGCGTCCGCGGGCGCGGTCACCGGCTCCGCCGTGACCGGCTTCTCGGCGCTCAGGTCGTACGCCACCGGCAGGTACCGCCGGTCACCGCCCGGGCCGAGCGGGCGCAACAGCCGCGCCACGAGCGTCTCGTTGTCGAAGGCGTCCCGGTAGTAGCCCTCGGGCGACAGCGCACCTCGCGCCCGGCGGACCGCGGCGGGCCGGTGGAATCCGTCGACGCTCACGCGGAGCACGGGCCGCCGCTCGCCCAGCGCTCCGGCCAGGTCGTCGGCCAGCCGGGTCTTGCCCGCCGCGTCCGGGCCGTCGACGGCGACCCGCAGCGGGTGCGGCGGACGGCGGACGGCGAGGTCGCCGGCGAGCCGGGCCAGCACCTGCGCCCGCGTCCCGTTCATCCGTCGGCCCGCGCCGGACGGCGGGTGTTGAGGCGGCGGGTGTTGAGGCGGGCCGCCTGCCGGTTCAGGTGGTCGCGCTCGGCCAGGCTGGACGCGCGGCGGGCCGCCTCCGCGTACAGGCGCGCCGCCGTGTCCGGGTCGCCGTCGCGTTCGTGCAGGTACGCCGCCACCGCCGCGTACCGGGGCAACGTGTCGTCGAGCGCCGCGAGCGCCGCCAGCCCGGCGCGCGGGCCGTCCGCCTCGCCGACCGCGACCACCCGGTTGAGGCGCGCGATCGGGCTGCCGGTCAGGCGGACGAGCTCGTCGTACCACTCGACGATCTGCACCCAGTCGGTCTCGGCCGCCGTACGCGCGTCCGCGTGCAGCGCCGCGACGGCGGCCTGGGCCTGGAACTCGCCCAGCCGGTCGCGGGACAGAGCCGTCTGCAGGATGCCCACACCCTCGGCGATCAGCGTGGTGTCCCACCGGCTGCGGTCCTGCTCGGCGAGCGGCACCAGGCTGCCGTCGGGCGCGGTCCGCCCGGCCCGGCGGGCGTGGTGCAGCAGCATGAGCGCGAGCAGCCCGGCCACCTCGGGGTGGTCGATCGCGGCGGCGAGCTGCCGGGTGAGCCGGATCGCCTCGGCCGCCAGGTCCACGTCGCCGGAGTAGCCCTCGTTGAACACCAGGTACAGCACCCGCAGCACCGTGGCCACGTCGCCGGGCTGGTCGAAACGCACCCCGGACACGGTGCGCTTGGCCCGGCTGATCCGCTGCGCCATGGTGGCCTCCGGCACCAGGTACGCCTGCGCGATCTGCCGGGTGGTGAGCCCGCCGACGGCGCGCAACGTCAACGCGACGGCCGACGACGGGCTCAGCGACGGATGCGCGCAGAGGAAGTAGAGCCGCAGCGTGTCGTCCACGGCGGACACCGGGCCGGGCGGCGGCTCCTCGTCCACGACGTCCTCGCGCCGGCGCCGGGCGGCGTCGGCGCGAGCCACGTCGAGGAACCGCCGCCACGCCACGGTGACCAGCCAGCCCAGCGGATCGCGGGGCGTGTCGGCCGGCCAGACACGCAGCGCCTCCACGAGCGCGTCCTGCACCGCGTCCTCGGCCGCCGCGAAGTCGACTCCGCGGCGGACGAGGACACCGAGCACGCCCGGGATGAGGCTGCGGAGCGCGACCTCGTCCATCGGACGGGTCACTCGGTGATGGTGGGCGGCGCGGTCAGGAACGGGCGCAGCTCCAGCCACTCGTGGATCGGCTTGCCGCCCTGCCCGGGCGCGGCCGACAGCTCGGCTGCGAGTTCGAGTGCGCGGTCGTAGCTGTCCACGTCGATCACCATCCAGCCGGCGATCAGGTCCTTCGTCTCGGCGAACGGGCCGTCGGTGACCGGCGGGCGTCCCTCGCCGTCGTAGCGGACGAACGTGCCCTCCGGGGCGAGCGCCTGACCGTCGACGTATTCGCCGCTCTCCTGCAGCCGGGCCGCGAACTCCTGCATGTAGCGCACGTGCGCGGAGATCTCCTCGGGCGTCCACTTGTCGATCATCGGCATGTCGGACACCGGGGTCGGGCCGCCGCGGTAGTGCTTCAGGAGCAGGTACTTCATCTGTGTCTCCTCGTGGAGGGTGCGACCCATTCTGGCCGCGTTCACTCCGGGGACGAAGCCGCCCTGGCGTTCTCGACATCGGTGGCGGAGAAATTTCCCGGGCGCGGAGATCACGTCCCGTAGAGCGTCCTAGGAGGCTAGTGCTGCGGGCCGGGCCGCCCACCCCCGTCGCGGCGGCCCGGCCCCGTCAGCGGCAGTCCGGTCTCGTCACCGGGCGGCGGTCCGGCGCAGGCCGGTGATCAGCACCGCGCCCGCGACCAGGTGCAACGCCACGAGCGTCACCGTCGCCCCCTGCCCCGCTCCCCCGCCCAGCGGCCCGAGCAGTGACACCAGCAGCACCAGCACCGCGACCACCGTCCAGGCGGTCCGGGCCCGGCCGGTGAGGCGCTCCAGCAGGGCCAGCAGCGCCCAGCCGGCCAGCCCGGCGAGCAGCGTGCTCACCACCACGGCCACCGGCGTCACCCGCTGCTCGGCGGAACCGGTACGCGCGGTCAGCTCCACCCCGGCCACCGGCACCGCGACCAGCCAGCCCAGCAACGTGGCGACGGCGGCCGCGAACACCGTCAGCAGGCGGTCCCGGCGGCGGTTCGGGCGGGCGGCGACTGTCGGCATCGTGTTCTCCATCGGTGACTCCTCCACATCGGGACGACTGCCGGGAACGCTAGGTCCGGCGGGCCGCCGCGCGGATCGGGCCGCGGAGCGGTTCCCGCCTCCGTCGCCGGACCGACCAGCGGCCCGGATCTCCGTCTGGCGACCGATGAGAAGCGGCGGCCCGGCGGCCTAGCATCCGGACATGAGGTGCGCGTCCCGGTCCCGGTTCCTGCTGCTGCTCGACGGCGGCATCGCCACCGCGAGCCTCGCCGTCAGCCTGCTCGCGCTGCTGGCCTCCGACGCCGGCCCGGCCACGACCGGCGCGACCGCCGTCGCGGCCGGCCTCGCCGCGGCGCAGGCGAGCTGTCTGCTGTGGATCCGGCGCCACCCGGGGTACGCCCTCGGCGTCGCCGCGCTCACGGGCGCCGGGCTGGAGGCGCTCTGCCCGCAGCTCGGCTGGCTCGGCCTGGTCGCGGTGCCGATGGCATACGTGGCCCGGCTGCGCCCGCCCCGGTACTCGCTCGTCGCGCTCGGGCTGCTGCTGGCGCCCACGCCGTGGAAGCTGGTCACCGGCGGCTGGCGGGACCTGCTGCTCGCGGTGACCGCGCTGGGCCTGAGCTGGACGCTGGGCGAGTTGCAGCGGGGCCAGGCGCAGCGGCGCTGCGAGCGGGAACGGCAGGTCCGCGCCGCCGAACGGGAGCGGATCTCCCGGGAGCTGCACGACGTGGTGGCGCACCACGTCGCGGTCATCGCCGTCCAGGCCGCCGCGGCCGAGGACGTGTTCGACGAGCAGCCGGAGCAGGCGCGGGCCGCGCTCGCCGCGATCGACACCGCGGCCCGGTCGGCGCTCACCGAGCTGCGGGCCATGCTGCACGCGCTGGCCGCCGACGACGGGTCCGACCCGGACGGGCCGCAGCCGGGACTGGCGCAGCTCGACGCGCTCGCCGACGCGGTACGGGCGGTCGGCCTGCCGGTGACGCTGCGGCGGGACGGCGACGGCGACGAACTGCCGGGCGGGGTGCAACTGTCGGCGTACCGGATCGTGCAGGAGTCGCTGACCAACGCGCTGCGCCACGGCCACGCCACCCACGCCGACGTGGACGTCCGCTACCGCGACGGCGTGCTGCGGCTGGAGGTCGTCAACGACGGCCCGGCATCCGCCCGCCGGCCCGGTACGCCCACCGGGCGCGGCATCGTCGGGATGCAGGAGCGGGCCCGGCTGCTCGGCGGCACACTCGACGCAGGTCCGCTGCCGGCCGGCGGGTTCCGGGTCCACGCACGACTGCCGGTCGGAGCGAACCGGTGACGGTGCGGGTGGTGGTCGCCGACGACCAGGAGCTGATCCGCGCCGGACTGCGCACGGTCCTCGACGCGCGGCCCGACCTGAGCGTGGTCGGGGAGGCCGCGGACGGCGTCGAGGCGGTCGCGGTCGCGACGCGTACGAGGCCGGACGTGGTGCTGATGGACGTGCGGATGCCCCGGCGCGACGGCATCGCCGCCACCCGCGAGCTGGTGGCCGCCGGCAACCCGGCCCGGGTGGTCATGCTGACCACGTTCGACCTGGACGAACACGTCTACGCCGCGTTGCGTGCCGGGGCGAGCGCGTTCCTGCTCAAGGACACCCGCCCGGCCGACCTCGCCGAGGCGGTGCGCGTGGTGGCCCGGGGCGAGGCCCTGCTCGCGCCCACCGTGACCCGGCGGCTGCTGGACCGGTACGCCGGCCGGCTGCCCGGGCCCGCCCCCACCGGCGACGTGCTCACCGCGCTGACCGCCCGCGAGCGGGAGGTGCTGACGCTCACCGCGCGGGCACTGTCCAATGCGGAGATCGCCGCCCGGCTGCACCTGAGCACCGCCACCGTGAAGACCCACGTCTCGGCGATCCTCACCAAGCTGGGCCTGCGCGACCGGATCCAGGCGGTGGTGCTCGCGTACGACACCGGCCTGGTCCGGCCGGAGCCGCCGGTCCGGTAGGCGGCGAACGGGACACCGGCCCCAGACGCGCCGAACCGGGACGGTTCGCCGCCCGGCCTGGCCCGGCATGTCCGGCGTCTCGTGGCGGGAGGGAGCACACCGGACGGCAACGAAGATTTCTCAATTACCCCCAGTGACCGCCGCAACCCTCCTAGTGTTGGCCACACCGGTGCTCGTCACGGAGTTGGCCACCCGAACGACGTCCCACGCCTACAGCGGACGAAAAGTGAGGGAAGACGCGGATGAAGGCACAATCAATTCTCGGATCGGCGGCGTTCGGCGTGGGCCTCGGCGCACTGCTGCTCCCGGCCGCCGCGCTGGCGGACACCAGAGTCTCACCCGCCACCACCCCGGTCGGCGGCACCGTCGTGCTGACCACCACGTGCAACCCGAACGCCGGTGACGCGATCTTCCGGGTCACCGGCCCGGACCGGGACCAGAACGTCCGGTCCACCACGGCCGCCGCGGGCGGCGGCCTGAGCGCCGAACTGTTCACCGCCGGTTTCACGCTCGGCACGTACACGGTGGCCACCACCTGCGGCGACGGCAGCGACGGCGGCAGCGCCACGTTCACCGTCACCCCGATCGGCGGCGCGCAGGCCGGTGGCGGCGGGCGGGACGGCGACACCGGGGTGCTGATCGCCGGCGGGGTGCTGGCCGCCGGGGCGCTCGCCGGAGGCGCGTACGCGGTCATCCGCCGGCGCCGCGCGGGCGCCGTCGCCTGACCGGCTCGTCGAGCGGTCCGCCCGCGCCGGATCTTCCGGCGCGGGCGCCGCGTCCCTGTCGGACGGAGGCGGGATGCTGTCGGAGTCGCAGCGGCGGGCGCGCCTGCACGCCGTCGTCGTGGTCACCGCCGTCACCGTGGCCGCCGCCACGGGCGCCGGGCTGGTCTCGGCCGGGCTCGGCACCACGTCGGCGTCACCACCGCAGCCCGGCGCGTCCGCCGCGCCGGCGACCGAACGACCGGCCGGCCCGGCGCTCCCCCGATCCACACCGGTGCGGGTCACCATCCCGCGCATCGGCGTCGACGCCGAGATCGTCCCGGTCGCCACCGACGCGGACGGCGCGCTGGAGGTGCCGCCGCTGGAACGCCCGGAGCTCACCGGCTGGTACCACCCCGGTCCGGCGCCCGGCCAGGCCGGCAACGCGGTTCTGGTCGGTCACGTCGACTCGCAGCACGGCCCGGCGGTCTTCTTCGACCTCGGGCGGCTGCGCTCCGGGGACGCGATCCGGGTGCTGCGGGCCGACGGGCGGACCGCGACGTTCACGGTGGACGGCGTCGGGGCGTACCCGAAGGAGCGTTTCCCCACCGCGCGGGTCTACGGCGGCGACGCGGCGGCGCGGCTGCGGTTGATCACGTGTGGAGGGCGGTTCGATCCGCGCACCGGGAGCTACCCGGACAACATCGTCGTCTTCGCCACCGCGACCCGGTGAGGCTCAGCCGGCCAGGTCGGCGAGTTCCGCGTCGAGCAGCTCGGCCAGCAGCTCCACCCGGCCCGGGTCGTTGTCGGCGGTGATGTTCCGGCTGGGCATCTCGACAGTCATCAGCAGGTAGAGATAGAGCCGGTACAGCCCGAGCCGCCGCCGCGCCCCGGCGTCGAGCGGGAACGGCGCCGCCTCCCGGTAGGCGCGCACCAGCGGGTCGTCCGGCTCGTCCTCGGCGCGGCGGAACAGCAGTGGCGACACCAGGTCCATCAGCGGGTCGCCCCACAGGTACCGCTCGCCGTCGACCAGACCGGTGAGCCGAGGGGTGCCGTCCGGCCCGTCCACGGCGAGCACGTTCCCGGCCCAGCCGTCGAAGTGCAGCAGCGCCGGGCGGTCGACCGCGTCGAGCACCGCCGCGTGCCGGGCCACCAGCTCCCGGATCCGGGACGCGGGCACCGGCAGCGGCACCGCCCAGTCCGCGGCGTCGGCGAGCATGTCGTCCACCATGGCCGTGTAGGCGTCCCGCCAGGTGCCGGCCGAGGCCCGGTCGCCGTCGTAGCCGTACCGCTCGCCGGTGACCGTGTGCAGCGCGGCGAGCACGCGGCCGAACTCCGCGCGCAGCGGCCCGACGTCCGCGCCGGCCCGGCTCAAATCCCAGAGGGTACGACCTGGCAGCCGCGCCATGAGCAGCCAGTCACCGAGGTCGGGGTCGGTGCCGTGGTGCAGCAACGCCGGCGTGGGCACCCCCGGTGCGCGGTCGGCCACCAGGCGCAGGTAGAACGCCTCCGCGCCGATCATATCGCGCTCGTAGCGCAGCAGCGGCACGTGCGGCGGCGGACCGACCTTGAGCACCACGTCGCCGCCGCCGGTGAGGCGTACCCACCAGACGGCGGCGAAGCCGCCACCGGTCAGCGGGCCGCAGTCGGCCACCTCGGCGCCGCGTCCGAGCGAGGCGGCGAGGTAGCGGCGGACCTGATCCGGGTCGAGGGCACGCTGAGTCGGACTCACGCTCATGGTCCGGGGAGCCTAGTGCGTCGAGGTGCCGGGAAGGGCCCTGCTGGACACCGCCCCGGCGCCTGGGAGAATCGTGGCATGGCGAAACGGGGTGCACGTCCGGCGGCCTGCCCGTGCGGCACCGGCCGGCCGTACGCGGACTGCTGCGCCCCGGTGCACCGGGGCGAGGCGACGGCGGCCACAGCGGAGGCGCTGATGCGGTCCCGGTTCAGCGCGTTCGCGCTCGGCGACGCCGCCTACCTGCGGCGCAGCTGGCACTCCACCACCCGTCCGGAGCGGCTGGAGCTGGAGCCGGGCACCCGCTGGACCCGGCTGGAGGTAGTGGAGACCGCGCAGGGCGGCCTGTTCGACAGCGCCGGGACGGTCCGGTTCCGGGCGCACTACCGCGAGGACGGCCGGGCGGGCGTGCTGGCCGAGCAGAGCCGCTTCGCCCGCGAGGACGGCCGCTGGGTCTACCTCGACGCGCTGCCGGAGTGACGGTCGGCCCGAGGGGCCACGGTCGGGGCGGGCCCGGTCAGGCCGGGCGCGGGGTGGGCTGGGCGAGTTCGGCGATCTCGCGGGGCAGCTGGGACAGCGCCCGGTTGAACTGGGCGGGCCCGACCACCCGGTGCAGCGCCTGCAACACCGCCCGGGCGCCGCGCTCGGCGTCGGACGGTGACGCGCCGGAGCGCTCGGCGACCCGGCGCAGGAACTCGTCGTACCCGAAGACCTCGGGGTCCTCGACCCGGGCGCGTGCCAGCAGCGGACGAAGCTCGTGCGCGACGTGCGCGGACAGGTCGTCGGCCTCGCCGCCGCTGATGCGTTCGGCGAACGTGCGCAGCGTCGCCTCGGTCAGCGCGCGGGCCGTCTCCACCGGTACGCCGGCGCGGGCTGACACCCGCGCGTAGAACTCCGGTTCGGCCATGGTCGGTCCTCCCGTCGCAACGGCAGCGTGGCTACCCGCCGGGGCCCGCGGCAAACACCGTGGCGCCGCGGGCCCCGGCGGGTACGGCTCAGGCCAGGGCCCGCGCCGCCGAGACGATCGCGCCCACGCCGATACCGGCCCGGTCGAACTGCTGGGCGGGGGTGCCGGAGCCGGGCAGCCCGCGTACCGCCAGGTGGTTGACCCGGGCCGGTTCACCCAGGTCGGCGAGCGCCTCCAGCACGGCAGAGCCCAGCCCGCCCTCCGGGTAGTGGTCCTCGACCACGACCAGCCGCCCGCCGGTCTCCACGACGGCCTCGGCCAGGCGCTGCCGGTCCACCGGCTTGATCGAGTACAGGTCGATCACCCGGGCGTCGATGCCCTCGCGGGTCAGCTCGTCGGCGGCGGCGAGGCACAGGTGCACCGTGACGCCGGTGCCCAGCAGCGCCACGTCCCCGCCGTCGCGCACCATCCGGCTGCCGCCGATCGGGAACGGCTCGGCGTCGTCGTAGAGCACCGGGTACTTGCCGCGCGTCGTCCGCAGGTAGGTCACACCCGGGTGGTCGGGCATCCGGGCCACGAGGGCCGCGCAGGAGACCGCGTCGGCCGGGCAGAGCACCGTGGAGCCGGGCACCGCGCGCAGCGCGGCGATGTCCTCCAGCCCCATCTGGGACGGGCCGTCCGGGCCGATCTCCACCCCGGCGTGCGAGCCGACGAGCGCGATGTCGGCGCGGGACACGCCCGCCATCCGGATGAAGTCGTACGCCCGGGACCAGAACGCGGCGAACGTCGCCGCGAACGGCCGGTAGCCGCGCACCGCCAGACCCACCGCCGCGGCGGCGAGCTGCTGCTCGGCGATGAACATCTGGAAGAACCGATCGGGGTACGCGGCCGCGAAGTGCTCCGCCCGGGTGGAGTCGCTGACCTCGCCGTCGAGCGCGACCACGTCGGGCCGGGCGGCGCCGAGGGCGCGCAGGGCGTCACCGTACGCGTCCCGCGTGGCGACATTCGCCCCGCGCTCGTATCGCGGCAGTTCCGGTGGCCGGGCCTCCGGGGCGGCGGCGCGCGGCGCGGCCGGAGGCTTGGGCGCGGCGACCCGGATCCGGCGGGGGCCGCCCAGCGCCCGGACGGCCCGCTCGGCCAGCTCCGGGTCGAACGGCTTGCCGTGCCAGGCCGGGTCGTTCTCCACCTCGGGCACGCCCTTGCCCTTGACCGTGCGCGCCAGCACCACGGTCGGCCCGGTGGCGTCGCGTGCCTGCCCGTACGCCTCGTCGATCGCGCCCAGGTCGTGGCCGTCGACGACGATCGCCTGGCAGCCGAACGCCTCGACGCGCCGCCGGTAGGTGTCCAGGTCCCACTCCAGCTCGGTGGGGCCGCGCTGGCCGAACCGGTTGACGTCCACGATCGTGGTGAGGTTGCGCAGCCCGTAGTGGCCGGCCTTGTCCAGCGCCTCCCAGACCGAGCCCTCGGCGGTCTCGCTGTCGCCGCAGAGCACCCAGACGTGCGCGGGCGACCGGTCGAGGTACTGGGCGGCGAGCGCCACCCCGACGCCGACCGGCAGGCCCTGCCCGAGCGAGCCGGTGGCCACGTCCACCCAGGGCAGCACCGGCGTCGGGTGACCCTGCAGGCGCGACCCGGACCGCCGGTACGTCTCCAGCAGCTCCTGCTCGCTGATCGCGCCGGTGGCGCGGAACACCGCGTACAGCAGCGGGGAGGCGTGGCCCTTGGAGAAGATCAGGTGGTCGTTGCCGGGGTTGCCCGGGTAGGACCAGTCGTAGCGCAGGTGCCGGGCGACGAGCACGGCGAGCAGGTCGGCGGCGGAGAGGCTGGACGTGGGGTGCCCGGAGCCGGCCATGGTGCTGCACCGGATCGCGTCCACCCGCAGTTGGGCGGCCAGCTCCGCCAGCCCGGACAGCTCCTCGTCGCGCAGCGTGCGCTCTGCTTCCAACGTCACCGCGATCGTCTCCCGGGGTCGATTTCCGCACCCACGCTAGGCCGCGAACGCGACCATTGGTCCCTTTTCGGCTGATTCACGCCCGACCGGTGAGCAGCCAGAGCGCCACCAGCAGGTACGGCAGCACCGCGACCGCGAAGGCCGCCGGGTTCCCGACCGCACCGGCGAGCAGCCCGTACCCGCCGTAGAAGGCGACGACGGTCAGGTCGGTGGCCATCCCGGCCAGCGACGTGACGGTGGCCCGGGCCGGCCCGGCGATCCGGGCCTGGAGCCGCACGTCGGCGAGCACGGTGGCCAACTGGAACGCGGCGAACGCCACCGCCAGCAGCAGGAACCCGGCCGGGTGCCGCAGCAGCGCCCCGGCCGCCGTCGCCGCGGCCGCGAACACCAGCAGACCGGCGTACCCCCGGTGGGACAGCCGCTCGCCCAGCGGCGCGAGCAGCCCGCCCACGGTCATCCCGGCCCACACCAGCAGGAGCAGCAGCGGCACGCCCACCTCGGGCATCCCGGTGCCGGCCGCCAGCAGCCCGGTGTACTCGTCCAGCCCGCCCCAGATCGCGGTGACGGCCGCGACCAGCAGCACGGCGGCGCGGACCCGGCGATCGGCCCGCACCTCGCGCAGGCCCAGGCGCAGGCTGTCCAGCCAGCCGGGCTCGTCACCCTCCCCCGGCTCGTCACCCGCGCCCGGCCCGTCCGGCTCGCCACCTGGGACCGGCACGGCCGGCGGCGGGCGGTGCTCCGGGAAGCGGGCCGCGACGGCCGCCGCCAGCAGGCACGCCGCCACGCTCGCCGCGCCGACAGCGAGGTAGCCGCCGAGCGCGAACACCGGCCCGGCGAGCACCCCGGAGCCGACCGCGCCGAGCACCTCGGCGGTTCGGGTCCGGCCGATCAGCCGGGCGTACCGGTCGGCCGCGCCGAGGCGTTCCAACTCGGTGAAGACGAGCGCCTCCAGCGCCCCGGAGCGCAGCGCGCCACCGGCGCCCCAGAGCAGGAACCCCACGGCGAACGCCGGATAGGACGGCAGCAGCACCCAGAGCGCGAACCCGCCCGCGGCCAGCAGCGGCGCCAGGCAGAGCAGCAGGCGACGCGACACCGCGTCGGCCCACACGCCGGAGGGCACCTCCAGCACGATGCCGGCGGCCGCCCAGAGCACGAACAGCGAGGAGATCTGCCCGACCGACAACCCCGTGTCGGCGAACAGCAGCACGTAGAGCGGGTAGAGCAGGACGAGATCGGTGAGGAACGCGTACCCGTAGAGCGTCGCCGCCAGACGGCGGGTCGCGGGCACGCGGGCAGGAGCGACGAGCATGGAACCTTCCCACGGGACGTGACGGACACCGGTCGGAATGCACGGTGTCCGCGGCGGCCCGCGGCCTCGTCGCTCAGGAAGGCATCAACATCGCCAGGTCATGCCGGGATCCTATCCGCCGCGCGGCACCCGGGTGGTCCCGCGACGGGCACGAAGCAGGGGCGGGACCGTGCGGTCCCGCCCCTGGTTCGTCGCGGCTGCCGGGTCAGCGGCGGAACTTCTCCACGTCGGCCTGCGGAATGACCATGGTGGCCTCGCTGTCCGCGGCCTGCTCGGCCGTCGGCCGGCGCGGCGTGGTCGGCTGGGTGCGCTCGGAGTCCGCGTAAGCCGGGATGTGCTGCGTGGCCTCCGCGCCCGCCTGCGACGGCACCGGCTCGGTGACGTCCGCACCGGCGGCGGCCGGCTGGGTGCCCGGGTACGCCGGGACGGGCTGCGTCCGGTCCGCCTCGGCGTCGCGGCTCACCGGCCGGGTCAGCTCGGACTCCCCGTACGGGCCGGTGGCGGCCAGGCGGGCCTCGACGTCACGCCGGCCGGCCTGGTAGGCGCGGGCGTGCGTGGCGATGGTGCGCGACTCCTCCTCGGCCCGGGTCAGCCAGTTCTCCCAGCGGCTCTGCATCGGCCGGACCAGCCCGCCGCCGACGCCGACGACCAGGATGCCGCCGACGGTGGCGAGCACCGCGATCAGCACCGGGGTGGTGACGGTGGTGGCGACGCCGATCTGGTTGAGCGCGGCGATGACACCGAGGCCCAGGATGAACACCGAGGCGAGGTTGGCCAGCACCCGGCCGTACGAGAGGCCGCCGAGCGCGCTGGAGATGATGTCCTTCACCGCGCGGGCGATGGCCGCGGCGACCACCACGATGACGATGGCGACGAACGCCCGCGGCAGCCAGGCGATCACACCGGCGATCAGGTCGGAGATGGGGTTCGGGCCCCAGATGCCGAACGCGAGCTGGAGCGTGACCAGCAGCACCCCGTAGTAGGCCAGCTTCGCGACGATGTCGCTGGCGTCGTACTTCGAGCGGGCCAGCGCGGTCTTGATCCCGCCGCGCTCGACGGCCCGGTCGAAGTGGACCCGCTCCAGCACCTTGTCCACGAGCTTCAGCACGGCCTTGGCGATCAGCCAGCCGACGACAAGGATCGCGACGAACGCGACCGCCTTGGGCAGGAACAGCATCACCGAACGGAACGCGTCGCCCACCGCGTCCCCGAAGTTGTCTCTCATCGAAGGGCCTCCACGTACGTGGTCCAGGTTTGTTCGGGTGGGGCTACCCGGACGCACGCGCGGGGAAACGCGGTCAGGCTCCGGGGCAGCGGTAGACGACGCGCGTGCTGGCCTGCGCCGTCGTCGGCTCGACGATGTTGACGGTGGCGATGCCGGTGGTGGTCCCGACCCCGGTGAACGTCCACTTGAGGGTGAGCGCCGCGGTCTGCTGCCCGCTGCCGACCCGTTCGGTCAGCACGGCGCCGGGCGGCGCGTCCGAGCGGAACCACTGGTAGCGGATCGTCCCGCCGCGCCCGTTGGTGCGCACCGTGGCCACCACGTCGACTGTCACGTCGCACGCGACCCCGGCCGGCCGGGGCACCGCGACCGTGACCCCCTCGACCTCCAGCGGGCGCAGCCGCTGCCACAGGTAGAGGCCGACCGCCAGCAGCAGCACCACGGTGAGCAGCGTGGACAGCACCGAGACGACGCGACGCCAGACCGGGCGCGGGCGGATCGGGGGTGCGGTGGGCCAGGGGGGCGCGGGCGGCGGCGTCCCCGGCACGCCCGGCCCGAAGCGCAGCTCGCCGCCGGGGGCCGGCCCGCCACTCGCCGCCCGCGCGTGGCCGGTCCGGTCCGGGTACGCCCCGGCGCCCGTCGCCGCCGGACCGGTGGCCTGGTGCCGGGGTGGGACGCCGGTGGGCTGCCAGGAGGTGGTGGGCTGCCACGATGCGGTCGGTTCCGCGCCGGAGCGCTGGGTCGGCCCCGGCGTCGGACGCGGGTGGACCGTGGCCTGCCCGGTCGTGTTCCCCGGGCGCAGATGGACGGTCGCCGCCTCATCCGTCGGATGTGCCGGAGCCGGACACAGGCTCACCGTCGGCTCGCCGGCTGACGTGCGGAGATGAACCGTCGCCTCTCCTGCCTCGTCTGCCCGGTCCGGTTGCCGGTGCACGGTCTGCTCCGCGCCTGGCGGTGTCGGCGTGGCCGAGGCGGCGAGGTCCGCCGTGGGGTCGTCCTCGCTCGGGACACCGCTCAGTTGGGTGGCGGGATCAGCGGGCGGCGAATCGTCGGCCACCGGTCCGGAGAGCTGGACGGTGGGCTCGGAGCCGTCCGTCGCCGCCGGGGCGTCGACGGCGAGCCGCGCGGTCGGCTCCGCGCGCTCGACCGCAAGCGGCATCGTCGCGTCGGCGTCGGCTCGGGGCCGGGTGAGGTGGACGGTCGGTTCGGCGGCGTCCGCGTCGCCGGTGATCGGCAGGGCGCGGGTGGGCAGCGCCTCGGTGGGCTCGTCGGGGCGGGTCACGCCGGCCGTTCCCGGGACGGGCTGCGGTGCGGGGCAGCGGGCACTGTCGTACTCCTAGCCGGGGGTGCAGTCGTGGTAGAGCGTCACGTACACCGGTGACGCCGAGGTGGTCGTGTTGCCGGCGGCGTCGGCGGCGGTGACCCGGATGGGGATGCGGGCGCTGCGCCTGGGCGTGGACAGCGGGCCGAGCGTGCCGGTGAACACGCCGCGCCCGGCGGCGGCCATCCGGATCGTGCCGGTGGCGCCGTCGACGGTGTAGCCGAACGTGACGGTGAGCGCGGCCGGGCCGCTGCGGTCGTCGGTGACGGTGGCGGTGACGGTGCTGCTCTTGGCGCCGTAGGGGCAGCCCTTCGGGTCCAGCTCGCCCGGGTCGGCGCGGACACCGTCCACGACCGGCGCTGTCACGTCCGGCGGCGGCGGGCTGGTGGTGCGCGACGCGCTGGGTGTGGGCGTGCCGGTACGGGCCGGCGTCCCGGTCGGGTCCGGGGTGGCCGACGGCGCGGGAGGTGGCGGCGCGGCGGACGCGGTGGACGGGCTCGGTGTCGGTGACGGGCTCGGCGTCCCGGCGCCGGTCGGGTCCGGTGCGGGTGCGCCGGTGGTGGCGGGGGCGGCGCTCGCCGGGCCGGTGGGTCCGGCGGCGGGCGTGCCGTCGTGGGCGGCGTAGCTGTAGCCGGCGCCCCCGGCCAGGACGGCGGCGACCAGGGCGCCGGCGGCGAGCGCGGTACGGGTGCGGCCACTGCGGAACCGTCCGCCCCGGCCGGTGGTGGTGCCCAGCGCGGT
Organism: Micromonospora sp. CPCC 205554; assembly: GCF_036902745.1. NCBI lineage: Bacteria > Bacillati > Actinomycetota > Actinomycetes > Micromonosporales > Micromonosporaceae > Micromonospora > Micromonospora sp. CPCC 205554. The sequence continues at coordinate 26,923 of NZ_JBAKHP010000001.1, forward strand.
GTGCGCCACCTCGGTCGCGCCCTCGGCCCGGTCCGGGAACGGCCACAGCGCGGCGAGCAGCACCGCCCGCCGGGCCAGCTCGCGCAGCCCGCGTTCCTCCCATTCCGGGCCGTAGCCACTGCCGGCGGCACCTTCCAGCAGGTCCAGGAACACCTCGGCGGACGGCGGGCGGTCGTCGGGGCGTTTGGCCATGCCGTGGCGGAGCAGTTCGTGCACCGGCGGAGGCGCCGCCTCGGCGGGGATCGGCGCGCCGGCGTGCTGGTCGCGCAGGGACAGCAGGTCCGGTCCCTGGTACGGAGGGCGGCCGGTGAGGCACTCGAAGAACGTGGCGGTGGCGGCGTAGACGTCGCACGCCGGGCTTGCCGGGGCGCCGGTCCACTGCTCGGGGGCCATGTAGCGGGGCGTGCCGGACACCGTGGTGCCGGAGCCCTGACCGATCGGCACGGCGATGCCGAAGTCGGCGAGCTTGCTCAGCCCGGCGCCGGTGACCAGCACGTTCTCCGGTTTGTAGTCGCGGTGCACCACACCGTGCGCGTGCGCGGCGGCCAGGCCGGCGAGCGAGCCCTTGAGGACGCAGAGCGCGGCCTCGGGCGTGGTCGGGCCGTGCGCGCGCAGCATCTGGCGCAGTGAGACGCCGTCGACCAGTTCCATCACGATGGCGGCGCCGTGCGGGCCCTCCACGTACTCGTAGAGGCGGCTGATGTGCGGGTCGTCGATCTCGCCGAGCAGCCGGGCCTCGGTGCGGAACGCGGTCCGGAACGCCGAGTCCTCGCCCAGGTCGCGGACCAGGTACTTGATCGCGACCGGGGTGCCGGTCGGGTCGTGGGTGGCGAGCACGACGCTGCCGGACGCGCCGGCGCCGAGCCGGCGGACCGGCGTGTATCCGGACAGTTCCCAGCCGCTCATGCGACAGACTCCACGGCGTCCCACGGGCGGATGTCGGACGCCGCCTCGCCCGTCATTCTGACCGTGGCGCGGCCGCCGGCCATCGCCGCAACGGCTGGTTCCGGACGCCGGTCGGCGCCCGGCTCGCCGCGCGGCGCGGCGCCGCCCGGCAGGTGGTCGGTATCGGACACACGCCACGAGTACCAGACCCCGGCAACCGCGGGCGGAAGGCGCGGCGTCAGCGGCGGCGGGGTGGGGGGATTCCTGCCGGTGGAGGGGGGCGGAGCAGCCAGACGGGGTTGCTCGCGCCCACGATCTCGCCGTCGCGGTCACGGACCTGGGTGCGGACGTACGACCCGGCGCCGACGCGCACCGGCAGGTCGTGCCAGCCCTGCCGCAGCTGCCGCCAGGGAACCTGCCCGACCCGGACTGCCGGTGTCGGGTCCGCGACACCGGCCCGGTCGACCTCGCCGGTGACCGTCTCCAGCGTGGCCCCGGCGGGCAGGTCGGTGGCGCGCAGCCGCACCGTGACGGTGTCCTCGGTGAGCACGGTGAGCGCGCCCATGGCGCTGCGGCCACCCAGTTCCAGGTCCAGCTCGCCCCGGTAGCCGGCCAGGTCGGCGAACCACGCCTGCCCGGCGCGCAGCGCCGCGACCAGGTCGTCCCGGCCGGTCGAGGCCGCCCAGACCGAGGTGATGTTCCGGTCCCGGCCCGCCCGCCAGTCGGTGCCGTCGTGGTCGTCGGTGACCCCCACGGCGGTGAGCGGGATCGCGTTGCGGGCCGCCACGTCGTACGCCCAGAGGTGGTCCTCGACCGGCCGGCGTCCGATCTCGATCAGGTCGACGCCGAGCGCGTCGCGGCTCACCAGCAGGCGGGCCAGTGATTCGCGGCGCTCCACGTCCAGCGGATGGTTCCAGCACACCACCCCGCCGTGCGCGTGCAGGAAGCGCACCATCTCCTCGGTGGCGTCGACGTCGTTGTCCCGGTACGGCGGGGACGGGAAGCGCGGCAGCGTGCCGTCGCCGCCGAACCAGTTGAGGTGCCGCACCATCGACACCTCGTACGCGCGGTGGTGGGTGACGCCCTCGTACGCCCCGGCGTAGCCGCGCAGCACCTCGGCGCGTAACTCCTCGCCCGCCTGGCCGGCGCGGCGGGCGCGGTCGAAGACGAGCCGGTCCACCAGGTACGCGCCGCGTGCGCCACCGGACACGGTCACGCCGAGGCGCAGCCCGCGCAGCGAGTTGTCCCCGGCGACCAGGCCGGGCCAGAGCCGCCGCACGTCGGCGAGCAGGTCGAACGTGTGCCGCCGCCAGACGCCGGCCGGGGCGGGCATCTCGACGGTGCCGTGGCGGCCGTCCACTGTGTGCCGGACCGTGTCCACGCCGCCGAGGCGGTAGCGCAGCACGAGCTGCCCGGCGGGCCGCCCGGGTCCGGCCGGGTGGTGCGACAACGCCACCTCCACGGTGAGCGTGGCGTCCCGGCCCGCCGCTTCGGGGCGTACGTCGAGGTGCAGCGTCGTGTCGGAGATGTTGGCGGTGTGCGTCCAGTTCCACGCCTTGCCCGCGTACCAGTGGGCGCCGGAACCGGCGGCGGTGAGGCGCAGCGCACGGCCCGGGCCGTCGAGGGCGTCCGGCGCGTCCACGAAGTCGGCGGCCGAGGCGCGCAGGCGCCCCTCGGTGGCCGGCTGCCAGGTCCAGGGCAGGCCGCCCTCGCGTTCCTCCGGGCCGTCGAAGTGGACGACGCGGCGGTGGTCGTGGGCGGCGACCCGGAAGTCGTGGTCGGTCCACCAGAGCACGTCGACGCCGTTGCGGCGGGCCTGGTCGAGGTGGGCGGCGTAGCTGGCGATCCCCTCGCTGAACGAGGCGTGCAGGTGCATCGCCATGCTGACCGGCCGCCGGCCGCGCGGCGGGGGCGGCGGCCGGTCGTTCGTGGCGGCCAGCCCGACCGGCACGCCGATTCCGGCGACCGCCAGCCCGCCCGCGGCCACGAGCACGCTGCGCCGGTCCAGCCGTCCGCGACCCGCCATGCCACTCCCCCCGTCCCGCCGGGGTCAGCGTACGGGCGGGCGGTCAGCGCGGGGGCACCGCCACCCGGGCGGCGAGCGGGCGCCCGGCCAGCCGCCGCATCGCCAGGTACGCCTCGCAGCCGAGGCAGAGCCCGAACGCCGCGTTGAGGAAGGCCGCGGCCAGCGCGGCACCGGTGGCGGCCAGGCCGAGCGCGGGCAGCCCGGCGAACCAGCCGGCCGCGCCGACGGCGCTGAAGACCAGGCCGACGACCTGGGCGAAGCGCACCGGCGCGACCGGCTCCAGCTCCGCCGGCGGGCCCAGCCGGGGCGCCACCAGGGCGCGGAACAGCAGGCCGTACGGGCCGACGCGCGGGTTGACGGCGGTGAGCGCGAACACCACGGCCTGGACGAGCAGGAGCAGCCCGGAACCGGTGACGAGGACGATCGCGAGGACGACTGTGGTGAGGACGGCGGCGAAGCGCGGTCCCCGGGGGTCGAGCAGCATGGGGTGGGTCCGTTCGTGCGGGGGCGGTCGGTCAGGCGGGACGCGCCGCCGCACAGAGGCTCGTGGCGAGCCGGCCGTGGTCCACCACCCGGCGGCGGGTCAGCCGTACGCCGGTCATCGCCGCGCCCCGGCCGTGAGCGCGGCGATCAGGTCGTCGCGGTCGGGCACGCCCGCGGCCCGGCGCACCACGCGGCCGGCCGCGTCCACCACCAGCACCGTCGGGGTACGCCACACGTCCAGTTCCCGGGCCGCGTCGAGGTGTTCGTCCACGCCCACCTCCCGCACCACGACGCCGTCGAGGCGGGCGGCGACGTCGGCGAGCACCCGGCGGGCGGCCCGGCAGGGCGCGCAGACCGGGGCGGAGAACTGCACCAGCGTGACCTCGCCGGGGCGTACCCCGAGGGCGGTGAGGGTGGCGAGGTGCGGCGCGTCGGCGGCCGATGGGCGCTTCCGGACGGCGCGCAGCCGCCCGTCGTGGCGGCGGCGCCACCAGCCGAACGCGGTGGCGGCCGCGAGCACCGCGACGAGCACGAGGATTCCGCTCAGGCTGGGCGACTGCACCGGCCCAGGCTGCCACGGCAGGTCGCGGAAGACCATGGTCCGTCCCGGTCAGCGGACGTGAGATCGCCTACTCCGGCGGTAGGAACGGTGGGCGGACCGGCCGGCGAACGTCGCTTTTGTCCTCTGGCGCACCGCGCGAGCTTGGCAATATTCTCCACCACGCGCGCAGTCGTTGGAGTTCCTTTACATCGCCCGGCGCCGGTCGGGCCATCGAGGAGGCGAGATGCACTTCGACCACCCCGAGCTGGACCGCCGTACGCTGCTGCGGGCCGGCCTCGGCGCCGCGGCGGTCGCGGTCGTCGGCAGCGAGCTCGCCCTGCCGGCCGCCGCGCACGCCGCACCGGGCGCGGACCTCGACTGGATCATCAGCTGCGACGAGTGGGCCGCCCGCCCGCCGGCCGACCCGCTGTCGGTGAGCGCGATCCCGACCAACAAGATCATCGTGCACCACATGGCGTTCCCGAATGTCACGGACTACTCCGAGGAGCACGCCAAGCAGCTCGCCCGCGACTGCCAGGACCTGCACATGGACGGCAACGGCTGGTCCGACACCGGGCAGCACTTCACGGTGAGCCGCGGCGGTCACGTCCTGGAGGGACGCCACGGCAGCCTGGACCGGCTGCTCGCCGGCGACCGGCAGATGATCGCCGCGCACTGCCCGGGCGAGAACGGGCGGGCCATCGGCATCGAGAACGAGGGCACCTACGTCACCGAGACGCCGCCGGAGGAGCTGCTCGACGGGCTGGTCCGGCTGTGCACCGCGATCTGCCGGCAGTACGGGCTGCACGCCCACGACATCTTCGGCCACTGGGACTTCCGCGCCACGCTCTGCCCGGGCGCGATGTTCTACCGGGAGTTCCCGGCGCTGCGCCGCGCCGTGTTCGAGAACCTGGGCACCGACCTGGGCGACGTGCCGGCCCGCCGCTGGCCGGACATCTGGCGTTTCGTCGGCGGCCCGGTGGTCCGCGTCGCGCAGTACCTGCTGACGTTCCGCGGCTACACAGTGCCGCTGACCGGTGTGTTCGACGCCGCGACGGTCGCGGCGGTGCAGGACTGGCAGGCCCGCAACGGCATCCCGGTCGACGTCGACGCCACGCTCACGGCGCCGACCTGGGAGACCCTGGCCCCGGAGCTGGACCAGAAGTCGTCCGGCGTCCCGGTGGCCGCCGCGCAGTTCATGCTCGCCTCCAAGGGCTACGCCGAGGTCACCGCGACCGGTGAGTACGACCACGCCACCCGCACGGCGGTGAAGGACCTCCAGCGCCTGCACGGACTACCGCCCAACGGCAAGATCAGCACCACTACCTGGTGCGCGCTGGTGGGGGGTGTGGTGCGCCAGTCGTTCCACAAGCACTGACGGCGCACCGGCGGGGAGAGCGGTGGGGGTGGCAACGGCGCCACCCCCACCGCGTCGTTGCGGGACGGATCGCGACGAAACGTCGGCATTGACGACTGGTGAACGACGGCTATCCCGGACGGCAGTGGTGCGCCGATCATTGCCCGCAGATAGATATGAGTCATTCTCACCTCCGGGCAGGACGCCCGGGCACGGAGGCCGAGACGCCGTCAGCCGGGCGTGCCGAACGGCCCTACTCCGCGTCCCCCGGAGGATCGCCATGCCATTACCCGCCATCCGTGCCCGCCTCGCGGCGCTCACCGCCGCCGCCCTCACCGCGAGCGTCCTGACGGTCATCGCGCCGTCACCGGCGCTCGCCGCCAGCACGTTCACCCCCGACGACTACTGCCTCGGCCAGTGCGCCGACATCCTGCCCCCCGGGCAGAACGGCAACGCCACACTCGCCGGCATCCTGGCCCACCAGGCGCTCGGCACCCGTCCCGCGCACTCCAGCGACCAGCTCGACGAGTACGCCAACCTGGTCTACAACTACGCCGGGCTGACCGACGAGCAGATCGCCCACTTCTACAACGACGCCTCGTTCGGCGTCCCCGACGCCCAAGTCGAGAGCAGGATCTCGCCACGCTCGGACGTCACCATCGTGCGGGACAAGGCCACCGGCGTCCCGCACGTCACCGGCACCACCCGTGCCGGCACCATGTTCGGCGCCGGGTACGCCGGCGCCCAGGACCGGCTCTGGGTGATGGACCTGCTGCGGCACGTCGGCCGCGGCAACGTCAGCTCGTTCGCCGGCGGCGCCCCCGGCAACCGGGAACTGGAGCAGAGCGTCTGGGCCAACTCGCCCTACACCGAGGCGGACCTCCAGGCCCAGGTGGACGCGCTGCGCCTCAAGGGCACCCGGGGCCAGCAGCTCTACACCGACGTGGCCGACTACATCGCCGGCATCAACGCCTACATCGACAAGTCGATCGCCGACGACAACTACCCCGGCGAGTACGTGCTCACCGGCGCCGGGAAGCCGAAGCACTTCACCATGACCGACCTGATCGCCACCGCCGGTGTCATCGGCGGTCTGTTCGGCGGGGGCGGCGGCAGCGAGATGCAGTCCGCGCTGGTCCGGGTGGCCGCCCGGGCCAAGTACGGGCCGACCGAGGGCGACCGGGTCTGGACGGCGTTCCGCTCGCAGAACGATCCGGAGACCGTGCTGACGCTGCACGACGGACAGAGCTTCCCGTACGGCGCGACGCCGCCCGGCGCCACCAGCGCGGTGCTGCCGGACGCGGGCACCGTGGTCGCCGAGCCGCTCGCGTACGACGCCACCGGCGGGGCCGCCGCCCGCACCGGCAGCAGCGCCGCCACCAAGGACCTGCTCGGCGGCCTGTCCACCCTGCGGTCGCACGGCATGTCCAACGCGGTCGTGGTCTCCGGCCGGCACACCACCACCGGCAACCCGGTGGCCGTGTTCGGGCCGCAGACCGGCTACTTCGCCCCGCAACTGCTCATGCTCCAGGAACTGCAGGGGCCGGGGATCAGCGCGCGCGGCGCCGCGTTCGCCGGGCTGAACCTCTACGTGCTGCTCGGCCGCGGCCAGGACTACGCGTGGAGCGCCACCTCCGCCTCGCAGGACCTGACCGACACGTACGCGGTGCCGCTGTGCACCACCGACGGCAGCGCGCCGACGCTGCGCTCCAACCGCTACCTCTACCGCGGCCAGTGCGTGGCCATGGAGGTGCTGGAGAAGCGCAACTCCTGGTCGCCGACGCTCGCCGACTCCACCCCGGCCGGCGCGTACACGCTGCGCGCCCTGCGCACCAAGTACGGGCTGGTGGCCTACCGGGGGCTGGTCAACGGGCAGCCCACCGCGTTCACCAAGCTGCGCTCCACCTACCGGCACGAGGCCGACTCGGCGATCGGCTTCCAGGCGTACAACGACCCGGCGGCGATGGGCAGCGCGGCGGCGTTCCAGGCGTCCGCGGCCAGCGTCGGGTACGCGTTCAACTGGTTCTACGTCAACTCGACCGAGGCGGCGTACTTCAACTCCGGCTCGAACCCGGTGCGCTCCTCCACCTCCGACCCGAACCTGCCGATGAAGGCGGAGCCGGCGTACGAGTGGGCGGGCTGGAACCCGGACACCAACGACGCCACGTACGCCCCGGCGTCGGCCCACCCGCAGTCGGTCAACCAGGACTACTACGTCAGCTGGAACAACAAGCAGGCGCGCGACTTCGGCGCGGCCGACGGCAACTTCAGCTACGGCGCGGTGCACCGGGGTCAGCTGCTCGACGGCCCGGTGAAGGCGGCCATCGCCCAGCGCAAGGTCGGCCGCGCCGACATCGTCCGGATCACCGCCGAGGCGGCCGTGACCGACCTGCGCGGCCAGCAGGTGCTCGGTGAGCTGCTGCGGGTGCTCGACAGCACGCCGGTCACCGACCCGGCGCTCGCCGCGGCGGTGACCAAGCTGCGGGCCTGGCAGCAGGCCGGGTCGCGGCGGGTGGAGACGTCGCCCGGGTCGAAGGTCTACCAGCACGCCGAGGCCATCCGCATCTTCGACGCGTGGTGGCCGCTGCTGGCCTCGGCGCAGTTCCGTCCCGGCCTCGGCCCCGACCTGTACGCCGCGCTCGTCGACGCGCTCGAAGTCAACGAGGCACCCTCCGGCGGTCAGAACGGCGCCCGCGACGGCACCGTCAACTGGGCGTCGCAGGGGCAGGCGCACAAGGGCTCGGCGTTCCAGTACGGCTGGTGGGGTTACGTCGACAAGGACCTGCGGGCCGTGCTCGGCGACCCGGTGGCCGGCGGGCTCGGGCGCACGTACTGCGGCAACGGCAACCTCGGCGCGTGCCGGCAGGCGCTGCTCGACACGCTCGGCCAGGCCGCGGCGGCGCCCGCGACCACCGTCTACCCGGGCGACTCGTCCTGCGGGGCCGGCGACCAGTGGTGCGCCGACTCGATCGCCCAGTCCGGGCTCGGCGGCATCACCCACCCGCTGATCGCCTGGCAGAACCGGCCCACCTACCAGCAGGTCGTCTCGTTCCCGGCGCGCCGGGGCGACACCGTGACCAACCTGGCGCAGGGCCGCACCGCCACCGCGTCCAGCACCCAGTTCCTGACCAGCAACACCCCGGCCAAGGCGGTCGACGGCAGTCTGGGCAGCCGGTGGGCCAGCAGCTACAACGACAACCAGTGGCTGCGGGTGGACCTCGGGTCGGCCCGGACGATCAGCCGGGCGGTGCTGCGATGGGAGGCCGCGTACGCCACCGGCTACCGGATCGAGGTCTCCGGTGACGGCAACTCCTGGCAGCCGGTGTTCAGCACCACCACCGGCAACGGCGGCGTCGACAACGTGACGTTCGCCCCGGTCAGCGCGCGATACGTGCGGATGTACGGCGTCACCCGGGCCACCTCGTACGGCTTCTCGCTCTACGAGTTCGAGGTCTACGGACGGTAGACCGCAACACGACCGGCCGGCGGGCGCTCCCGCCGGCCGGTCGTGGTTTCCGGGCAGGTCAACCGCGTTCGTTCGAACAGGTGTGCGAAGATGGCGGGGTGTCGAGCGAGGCCACCATCCTGCACGCCGACCTGGACGCGTTCTACGCCTCGGTCGAGCAGCGCGACGACCCCCGGCTGCGCGGCCGGCCGGTGATCGTCGGCGGCGGCGTGGTGCTCGCGTGCAGCTACGAGGCCAAGGCCCGGGGCGTGCGCAGCGCGATGGGCGGCCGGCAGGCGCGGCGGCTCTGCCCGGACGCGCTGGTGGTGCCGCCCCGGATGGCCGCGTACACGGCCGCCAGCCGGGCGGTGTTCGAGATCTTCCGGCACACCACCCCGCTCGTCGAAGGGCTCAGCATCGACGAGGCGTTCCTCGACGTGGGTGGGCTGCGCCGGCTCGCCGGAGCGCCGGCCGCCGTCGCGGCCACGCTGCGGGAGCGGGTACGCCGCGAGGTCGGCCTGCCGATCACCGTCGGCGTGGCCCGGACGAAGTTCCTCGCGAAGGTGGCCAGCGGAGTGGCCAAACCGGACGGGCTGCTGGTGGTGGAGCCGGAGCGGGAACTGGCGTTCCTGCACCCGCTGCCCGTCGAACGGCTGTGGGGCGTCGGTCCGGTCACCGCCGCCCGGCTGCGCGAGCGCGGCATCCGTACCGTCGGGCAGGTGGCCCGGCTGGACGAGCCGGCGCTGGTCTCGCTGCTCGGCGCGGGCGCCGGGCGGCACCTGCACGCCCTGGCCCACAACCGTGACCCCCGGGCGGTGCAGGTGGGCCGCCGTCGTTCCTCGATGGGCGCGCAGCACGCGCTGGGACGCGGACCGCACTCCCCCGCCGACCTGGACGCGGTGCTGGCCGGGCTGATCGACCGGGTCACCGGGCGGATGCGCGCCGCCCGGCGCACCGGCCGCACGGTGACGCTGCGGCTGCGTTTCGCCGACTACACCCGGGCCACCCGGTCGCACACGCTCGACGAGCCGACCGCGCAGACCGGGCCGCTGCGGGCCGCGGCCCGTGACCTGCTGCGGGCCGCGCTGCCGCAGATCGGGGAACGTGGCGTCACGCTGCTCGGCGTCTCGGTGGGCAACCTCGGCGGCGGGCACACCCAGCTCACCCTGCCGTTCACCGCCGAGCCGGGCCCGGCGCTGGACGCCGCCGTCGACGCGGTGCGGGACCGCTTCGGCGCCCGGGCGCTGACCCGCGGCGTGCTGCTCGGCCGCGACCCGGGCGTCGAGATGCCCCGGCTGCCGGACTGACCGATCCGCCTCCTCCCTCGGTAGGAGACGGGCTCCGACCCGTGGCCGCGAGTGCGGCCTGCGGGCGGGCGCGAGCGGCCCGGCCCCACACGAGCATCTACAGGCATGACTACCCTGCGGAACCGGGCGGCCGGATGGCACCGCCCCCTCATGCTCCTCGTGTCCGCGATGGCGGTGCTCACCGTCGTCGCCGCGGTCGGTGTCGTGGCCGACCCGCGCGTGCTGACCGGCGCGCCGATCTGGCTCAAGCCGCTGAAGTTCGCGATCTCGTTCGTGCTCTACGGCGTCACGCTGGCCTGGATGCTGTCCCTGCTGCCGCGCCGCAGCCGGGCGGCCGAGCGGGCGGCCACCGTGATCGTGGCCATGGCGGTGCTGGAGATGGCGATCATCGTGGGTCAGGTGCTGCGCGGCACGACCAGTCACTTCAACGGCACCACGACGCTGGACGCGATGCTGTTCAGCGTCATGGGGGCGGCGATCACCGTGCTGTTCGCCGCCCAGCTCGTGCTGGCGGTCGTGCTGTCGCGCCGGTCCCTCGCCGACCGGGCCGGCGGGTACGCGGTCCGGCTCGGCCTGGCCGTGTCCCTGCTCGGCATGCTCGTCGCGTTCCCGATGGTGGCTCAGCAGCCGGCCGGCGCGCCCGCCACGATCAGCGGCGCGCACAGCGTCGGTGTGCCCGACGGCGGTCCCGGGCTGCCGCTGCTCGGCTGGAGCACCACCGGTGGCGACCTGCGCGTCGGGCACTTCGTCGGGATGCACGCGTTGCAGGCGCTGCCGCTGCTGGCGATCCTGCTCGACCGGTTCCTCGGTGCTCGGCTGGACGGGCTGACCCGGGCGCGGCTGGTGCTCGTCGGCGGGGGCGCGTACGCGGCACTGACGCTGCTGCTGACCGGGCAGGCGCTGCGCGGCCAGCCGCTGCTGGCCCCGGACGCGCTCACGCTCGCCGCGGCGGGGGTGCTGGCGGCGGTCACCGCGACGGCCACCACGCTGGTGCTGGCCCGCCGGAACCGGCGTACCGGTGTGGTGCTGGTCGGATGAGCGCCGCGGTGTTCGGCCCGGCGGTCCACCTCGGACCGCCGGGCGGGCGGCGGCCGTCGAACGCGGTGGCCTCCGGTCGCACCGGTTGCCTAGGCTGACACGGTGAGCTGGGTCGGTCGCCTGTTCGACGCGCGTGACACGCTCGCGCGGATCCTGCTGCTGGACCTCAGCGGCGTCGGCTACCTGGTCTTCGGCCCGCACGAGGGCTCGGCCGCAACCGGTACGCAGTGGGCGCTGGCGATCCCGGCGTTCCTGCTGGCGCTGCTGTGCCACCGCCGGCCCCTGGTGAACCTGCTGATCCAGTCGGCCCTGCTGGTCGCCGCGCTCGTCCTGGTCGACGACGTGATGATCAACCAGGTCGGTGCGAGCTGGGCGCTGCTGGAGCTGACCATGCGGGCCACCCGGCCGCGCACGGTCTGGCTGGGCGCCGGGCTGCTCGCCGCCGTCGACCTGACCGACCTGGTCGGGCTACCGGCCCGCGCGGCGTTCACCGGCCTGTTCGGGCTGGCCGTCACCGTCGGCCTGCCGCTGCTGCTCGGGCTGGTCGTGCGGACCACCCGGGAACTGGGGCGGCAGGCCGAGGAGCGAGCCGAGGCGGAGCGGCGCCGGCGCGAGTCGGAGAGCCGGGCGGCGCGCGCCGACGAACGCGGCGCCATCGCCCGGGAGCTGCACGACGTGCTCGCGCACCACGTCGCGTCGATGGTGCTGCGGGTCGGGGTGGCCCGGCACGTGCTGCCCGACCTCGACCCCCGGGTGGGCGAGGTGTTCGACGACGTGCACGCCACCAGCACGGCCGCGCTGACCGACCTGCGGCGGCTGGTGGCGGTGCTGCGCGACCCGGACGGCGTACGCGGCGACGCCTCCCTGACCGCGATCGAGCCGTCGGCGCTGCCGGCCGCGCTCGGCGTGGCGGTCGACCGGGCCCGGCAGGCGGGCGTGGTGGTGGAGGCCGACGTCGACCCCGCGGTCGGCACCCTCGACGCGGTACGCGGCCAGGCGGTGCTGCGACTGACCCAGGAGGCGTTGACGAACGTGGCGAAACACGCGGGCGCAGCGGCCCGGGCCCGGCTGACCGTGTCGGTCGAGGACGGCGCGGTGCGCTGGGCGGTGACCGACGACGGGCGGGGCGCCGCGCCGGCCGGGGTGCCCTCCGGCGGCGGCCACGGCATCGTCGGGATGCGGGAACGGGTCGAGGTGCTCGGCGGGCGGCTGGAGGCGGGGCCCACCGGGTCCGGCTGGCGGGTCCGGACCGTGCTGCCCCCGGCCGGGCCCGCCCGCCACACGCCCCGGCCCCGCACGGGCACGCCGGAGCCGGCGTGATCCGGGTGCTGCTGGTCGACGACCAGCACCTCATCCGGGCCGGCCTGCGGATGCTCTGCGACGCCCAGCCCGACCTCGAGGTCGTCGGCGAGGCCGACAACGGCCGCGACGCGGTCGCCCTCGCCGCCCGGCTACGCCCCGACGTGGTGGTGATGGACCTGCGCATGCCCGGCGTCGACGGGATCACCGCGACCAGCCGGATCCTCGCCGACCGGCCGGCCACCCGGATCATGGTGCTCACCACGTTCGGCGACGACGACCACCTCTACCCGGCGCTGACCGCCGGCGCCTGCGGGTTCCTGCTCAAGGACGCGCCCCCGGTCGACCTGCTCGACGGCGTCCGCCGCGCCGCCGCCGGCGACAGCCCGTTCAGCCCGGACGTCCTGCGCCGGCTGGTCGAACGCGCGGTGCACGCCCGCGCCGGCGCGCCCCGGCGTGCGGCCGAGCTGACCGCCCGCGAGCGGGACGTGCTGGACCTGGTCGCCGACGGGCTGTCGAACACCGAGATCGCCGACCGCCTGCACATCGGGGTGACCACTGTGAAGACGCACATCACCAGCCTGATGACCAAGACCGGCAGCGCCAACCGGGTCCGCCTGGCGCTGTGGGCGCGCGGCGGCTGACCGGGTCACTCCTCGATCGCGCCGCCCACCGCCCGCAGGTGCGCCCGGAACGTCAGCGCCGGGTCCGCCTCCCGGGCCGCCAGGTACGCGCCGAACCCGACCTGCGCGCGCAGCGACTCCCCGGCCCGGATCCGGTCGGCCTGCCGCCGCTCGGTGTCCCGGATGGACCCGGCCAGGTCGAACAGCTCCCCGGCCCGGTCGGCGGGTACGAACAGCACGCCGTCGTCGTCGGCCAGCGCCAGATCCTGCGGGCCGACGGTGAACGGCCCGACCCGGGCGTGCTCCAGCGCCCCGGCCGGGCGCGGGTCCAGCTCCAGCGGCCCGCTCGGGGTGGCGCCGAGGCTGAACACCGGCAGTCCGACCGCGACCAGGTCCGCGGTGTCGCGGTGCGCGCCCCACACCACCAGCCCGGCCAGGCCGGCGGCCCGCGCCTCCAGTACCACCAGGTCCCCGACGCACGCCCGGTCGGTGCGGCCGGCGTCGTCGACGACGAGCACGTCCCCGTCGGCGGCCAGCTCGATCGCCTCCAGGAAGACGTCCACGCTGCCGGCGTGCCGGGCCGGTCGGACCCGGCCGGCCAGGCGCCGCCCCGGCAGCACCGGGACGACGGCGGCCGGGGCGCAGCGGACGGGTACGCCGGCGCGCAGGCAGGCGTCGGCGACGTGGGCGGTGGTCAGAGTGGCGAATCGCGCGGCCGGCGCGTCCTGACGGATGTCCATGCGCCGACGCTAACCAGCCGGGCCGCCCCGGGCAGGTGCCAGTCGACGCCCGGTGGCCTGCGGCCGGCAACCCGGCCGGACGACGACGGGCAGCCGGACCGGCCGGAGGCGGGCGGCCGGGCCGGACGACGACGGCCGGACGACGACGGGTGGCCGGGCCGGGTCAGGCGACGCGGCTCGGTGGGCGGAACATGTCCGGACGCCGCCCCGGCGCGCCCCGGGCAGCGGGCCGGCGCCGGACCGGGCGGCTCATCCGGGCCCGGACCGGCGGGCGCGCCTCCGCCTCCCCCGCACCGGCGGCCCGGCGCACGGTGCCGTTGGCGTCCTCGGGCCGGCAGCCGGTGGCCCGCAGCAGCTCGCTCTGCCCGGTCCGCAGGTCGCTGATCATCGCCTCGCCGTAGGCGCGCACCCCCTGCGACCACGCGCGCCCGGCCAGCTCGGCGCCCTGCCGTACCAGCTCCCGGGTGCGGTCCAGGTCCTCCCCGGACTTGCAGGCCCGCTTCAGCTCCCGCACCGCGTCGCCGAGGCGGGCCACCGCGTCGGGCAGCGCGGGCGGGATCGGCTCGTCGTACTGCAACGCGGTGGCGGAGCGGCGGGCGATCGAGCGGGCGTACAGGACCAGTCGTTCGAGGTGCTGGGTCGCGTCGGCGTACCTGTGGAACCGTGCCCGGCGGTGCCAGCGGGCGGGCGCGATGGTGACCACCTCCTCGGCCCCGCTGAGCGCTTCGTTGAGCCGCCCGATGTCCGGTTCGATCCCGCGCAGGTCCTCCAGGGCGCGCTGGGCCGCGTCGGCGTCGCGCCGGGTCAGCGCGTGGGCGACGGCGTCGAGCCGCTCGGTGAGCCGGGTGACCACCGGTTCCACCGCCCGGTCCAGCACGCGGATCGGGTTGACCGGCAACAGCAGCGCCACCACGAACAGGCCGACCAGGCCGCCGACCAGCGCGTCGAAGATGCGGGGCAGCTCCAGGCCGGGCTGCACCGGCGCGAGCGTGGCGATCAGCACCGCCGTACCGCCGGCCTGGCCGACGAGCGCGCCGCCGCGCCCGGCCACGAGCAGCGCGGTGGCGATGGCGAGCGTGACCACCAGGCCGGTCTGCCAGGATCCGCTGCCGAGCAGCGCCCGCAGCAGGTCACCGACCACGATGCCGAGGCCGACGCCGACGAGCAGCTCGAACGTGCGGCGGGCGCGCTGGCCGATGGCGGTGGCGATGGTGCCGACCGCGGCAGCGGGGGCGAAGACGTGCGCGCCGGAGCCGAGCAGCTCCTGGGCGAGCAGCGCGGCGAGCGCCGCGGCCAGCCCGGCCTGCGCGGAGATCACCACGGTGACCTCCAGTTGGCGCAGCCGGTTCCGGCCGGCCGCGCCGCCCTCGGCGCGGGCCCGGGAGAGGGCGAGACCGCCCCGCTCGACCGCCCGGTCCAGGGGCGAGCGGACGGTGTCGGCGCGGCGGTCGGTCATGACGGCGGTTACCCGGCTCCGGGCCGGTGAATCGTCGGCCGTGCCCCCGCGCGCCCCTCGGAGTCAGCGGCGGTACGTGCGGTCGAGCAGGCCGAACAGCGCCGTCCAGTGCCGCCGCGTGGCCTGCTCGTCGTACATCGGGGTGTCCGACTGGGTGTAGCCGTGGCGGGCCCCGGCGTACACCTCGGAGCGGTAGGTCACCCCGGCCGCGTCCAGCGTCTTCTCCAGCGTGGCGATCTGCTCGGCGGTCATCGACGGGTCGGCGTCGGCGTGCCCGAAGTAGAGCTCGCCGGTCACCGCACCCAGGGCCAGGTGCGGGCTGTCCGTGGCGTCGGTGACCACCCGCCCGGCGTGGAACGCGGCCACCGCGGCGATCCGGTCCGGCAGCGCCTCGATCGCGCGCAGCGCGTTCGTGCCGCCCATGCAGTAGCCGGTGATCGCCGCCGGACCCGGCGCGACGTCCGGGCGGGCGGCGAGGAAGTCCAGGTAGGCGGCGGTGTCGCGGGCCACCGCGTCCGGCGTCAACGCGGCCATCATCGGCCCGATGCTCTCGAACAGGGCGGCCCGGCGGCTGTCGTCGGCGAGCGCGCCCAGGTCGATCAGCGGGGCGCGCCCGGCGCGGTGGAACAGGTTGGGGGCGAGCACCACGTACCCGCGGCCGGCGATCGTGGCGGCCATCTCCGCGACCCGGGGCCGCAGCCCGAACGCGTCCATGAACAGCAGGACGGCCGGGAAGGGCCCGCCGGACTCCGGCGTGGCCAGGTAGGCGTCGGCCGTTCCGTCGGGGGTGGGCACGTCCACGATCGTCGGCTGCACTGTCGGGGCCTCCTCGCTGCGGGTTCCGGCCTGCACGCTACCCCGGCCCGCCGGCTCCGGCGCCTCGGGCTTGCGCCCCGTTTGCCGAGGTCCAGCGTGGGAATCCGGCAATCCCAGCGGAGGAAGGCGGCGAGATGGACCAGGATCAGTTCGTCGGCGCGGTGGCCGAACGGTGCGGCGCGTCCACGGAGCAGGCCACCGCGATCACCCGGGCGACGTTGACCACGCTGGCCGAGCGCATCGACGGCGGGGAGGCCCGTGACCTCGCCGACCGGCTGCCGGAGGCGCTGCGGGCGTACGCGTTCGGCCCGGGCGAGGACGCCGAGCCGTTCGGGCTCGACGTGTTCGTGGAGCGGGTGAGCGGACGCGCCGACGTCGACGTGGACGCCGCCCGGGACGGGGTCACGGCGGTGTTCGACGTGCTGCGCGACGCCGTCGACCCGGCCGCCTACGCCCAGGTCGTCGGTCAGCTCCCGGCCGAGTACGGCGACGTGGCCGACCAGAGCGCACCGTACGTGCGGCGCACGGCGTGACGGGGACGCGATGAGCGAGGACGCGCTGCGCCGCCCGCCCGGGGCCGACGCGCAGGAACAGCGGCAGGACGAGACGCTCGTCGGACCGCCCGACACGGTCGGCACGGCGGTGCCCGAGGCGAGCGAGGCGGACCTGGCCGAGCAGGGCGTGCTGCGCCCGCCGAGCGACCGGGCGGGCCTGGGTGAGTCGGTGCGCGACGACCTGACCGCCGCCGACGCGGTGGAGCAGAACACGGAGATCCCACTGCCCGACGAGGAGCACTGGGCCTGACCGGTCAGTGATCCGGGCTGTCGGCGCGCGCCATCAGCCGCAACGCGTTCGGGTCCAGGCCGATGCGTACCGGCGTCTGCCCGTACGGCTCGCCGTCGACCTCGATGCGGGCCGGCCGGTCGGTGTCCAGCCACAGCTGGCGTACCGCCAGGAACGGCTCGTCGCCGAGCGTGCGGCGGTGGCCGGCCGCCGCGTTGCGCGCCGTCTCGCGCAGCAGCCCGCGCCGGGTCGGCCCACCCACCGGGTACGCGACCAGCAGCCGGTCGTCGGCGGTGGCGTCGGCGGTGATGGGCCGGCCGGCGTGGAAGCCGCCGTTGGCCACGTACACCTGGTGGGTGGTGAACGTGTGCTCGCGGCCCTCGGCGCGGACCGTCACGGCCAGCGGCCGGTGCCGGGCCAGCAGCCCCAGCCCGGTCAGCGGGTACGCGAGCCGCCCGACGACGCGTTTCAGCCCCGGCGGCGCGGCCTGCATGATGTCGGCGGACAACCCGATCCCGACGTGGTTGGTGAACCGGGTGTCGCCGATCAGTCCCAGGTCGACGTCGATGACCTTGCCGCCGGTGAGCACCGCGATGGCGGCGTCCAGGTCGAGCGGGACGCCGACGGTGCGGGCGAAGTTGTTGGTGGTGCCCAGCGGCAGCAGGCCCATCGCGATGTCCCGGTGGGCGAGCAGCCGGGCCGCCGCGCCGACGGTTCCGTCACCACCGCCGGTCACCAGCAGGTCCGGCCCGAGGTCGGCGGCCTCGGCGAGCACCCGGTCCAGCTCGCCGGGCCGGTCCACCGGATACGCGCCGAGCAGCGCGAAACCGGCCGCGCGCAGGCGTGCGTGGACGGTGTCGTAGAGCCGCCGGCCGCGGCGGGAGTGGGCGTTGACCACGAGCGCCGCCCGCCGTCGTTCCCGGATCGCCGTCGACAGCTCCTGCTTGGTCCGCACGGTTGCGACCCTAGCCGCCCTCGCGCCGACGTGGGCCGGTGGCGCTGCCGGTATTGACCGGGTCGGTTATCGTCGCGGCGGCCGTGATCGTCGATCTTCGAGGGTGGATGTCCCGATGAACCAGCCGGCAGCACCGCAGGCGACAGCGTCAGTGCCCCCGCTCACGTCGCCGAACCGTCCGGGGAGGGCCCTGATCGGGCTGGCCCTGGTCGTCCCGGCGGTGATCGCCTGGATCTGGTCGTACGTCCTGCCGACGCTGTCCACAGTGGCTCGCAGCTTCCAGGGTGACGGGCCGCGCGGCTCGGGCGAGTCGGTCGGCACGGCGAACTACGAGGCCGCCTTCACCTCCGGGTTCGTCGGGCAGGTCGGGCTCGCGGTGCTGCTCAGCCTGATCCCGCTGGCGGTGGCGCTGCTCGCCGCGCCGGTGCTCGCGATCGTCGCCGACCGGGCCGGCCGGGTGGCCCGCCTGGTCACCCGGGGCGTGCTGGCGCTGCCGCTCGCCGCGTACGCGCCGGTCGCCGTGCTCCTCGGCCTACGCGCCGATCGCATCGAGGCGGGCACCCTCACCCGGGACCTGCAGTCCCCCCGGCTGTTCCTCACCTCGACGCTGGCACAGGTGACGTTCGGGCTGGTCGTCGCGGTGGCGGCGACGCTGTATCTGAGCGCCCTGCGCCGCCGCGATCCCGGCCACCGGCCCGCGCCCGCCATGGTCGCCGTCGGCGGGCTGCTCGCCCTGGGTGTTCTCGCCACCGCCCTGCAGACGTACGCCGCACCGGCGATCCTGACCGGCGGCGGCCCACGGGGTGACTCCGCCACTCCGGTGTTCACCACAGTGCAGACCGCCTTCCGGACGATGCGCCTCGGTGTCGGATCCGCCACGTCGACGCTGCTGCTGGTGCTGCTCGGGCTGCTCGGGCTGGCCGCGGCAGCGCTCGTCCTGGCCACCCGGCTGCGGATCGAGTTCGACGGCTGGTGGGACCGGCCGGTGGCCGGGACGGCGGAGTCCTCCCCCGGCCGCCGGCCGCTGATCACCGGGCTGGTCGCGGTCGCGCTCCTGGTCGTCGCCGGCGTGACGGTCTGGGCGTCGCTGCCGTGGCTGCGGAACTCGTCCTCCGGCACCGGGCGTCTGCCCGCGGCGGTCGACACGTCCACGGTGCTCGTCAACACCTGGCTGCCGCCGCTGCTGTCCACGCTCGTCGCGGTGACCCTCGCGGCGCTCGCCGGGTTCGGCATCGGCGCGCTGCGCCCGCTGGGGCGCTTCAGCGAACTGCTCCTGGTGCCGTTCGCACCGTGGCTGTTCGTCGGCGTCGGCCCGCTCGCCGTCGCCGGTTACGAGCGCACCCGGGACGCCGGGCAGCTCGGCTCGTTCCTGGGCCTGGTCCCGCCGGTCTGGCTCTCCGTGCCCGCGCTGTTCGCGTTCACGCTGCTCTTCCGGGGCCAGCACGCCCGCTGGCGCGCGGGCGGCGGCGCCGGCCGTACGCTGCTCCTGCCGGCGCTGCCGATGCTGGCCGTGACCGCGTTGCCGACCTGGCTGGCGCACGCCCAGGCGCCACTGTGGGCGACGCTGGTGGGGCGGGGCCCGGACAGCATGACCGCGCCGGTGCTCGTGCAGATGCTCGTCGACCGCCGCTTCGGCGCCGACGGCGGGCTTCCGCTCGGCCTGGTCCTGCCGCTGCCCCTGCTGGTGCTGTTCGTGCTGCTGTTCGCCGTGCTGACGGTCGGCTACCTGGAGCGGCTCGCGATCCGCGTCGGGCGGCCGACCGCCGTGCAGCCGGCGCCGGCCGGTGCGGAGGCGCCGGTCCACAAGGTCACCGCATAGGGAAACCCCCGATTACGGCCGGTGACGACGCACCTAGCGTCGGACCCATGGCATCTGACGCGCTCACACCGGCCCGGACCGCCCGTGCCCGCCGCGACGGCGGGCTCCCGCGGGGGCTGATCCTGCCCCTGCTGCTGCTCGCCCTGCTCGGGCCGGCCGGGTGCGACTCCGGCGACGGGATCCTCGACAGCGGATCGGCCGGCACCGCTGCGGACGAGGACGGCGGCGACGTGGACGCGGGCGCGGCCGGCGACGTCCGGCCCCCGTGCCCGTTCACCGCCGCCCAGGTCTCCGAGCTGGTCGACCGGAAGCTGCGCGACGAGGGGAACTGCTCGTTCGGCGACGGCGTCGCCCAGCTGGCCGTCACCACCGCCTCCGCCACGGCCGGCAAGGCCACCTACGACTACCAGTACGACCAGGCCGGCCAGCAGTACGAGAAGGTCGTCGACCTGGACCGGGGCGAGCGGGGCTACCTCGCGGTCAAGGACGTCCGCGGCGAGGCGGTGCTGATCGACGGCAAGGGCACGTACACGGTGACCATCAGCAGCTTCGGCGGCGGCACCGCGGGCAACGAACAGATCCTGCGCCGTACGCTCGACGCGATCCCGGCCTGAGCGGGCAGGCATGCGAACCCGCGGACTGGTCGCGCTCGCGTTGACCGCGACCCTGCTCACCGCGTCCGCCGGCTGCGGCGGCGAACCGCCGGCCGCCGGCGGCGCTCCGCCCGGTGCGGGCGCGCCGGTCGCGGAACCGACCGGGGAGGCTCCGGCCGAGCCGGGCACGGAACCGGTGGACGACGCCGCCGCCCCGCAGGCGTGCGCGCTGGTGTCGAAGGCCGACGCGGAACGCCTCGCCGGCACGCCGCTGGACGAACCGGTGGTGGCCGGGCAGTCGTGCACCTACACCGGACCGACGAGCGGGCCGACCGCCCAGGTCGAGGCGTTCGTGGGCGAGGGCGCCAAGAAGTACCTCGACATCGAGCGGCAGCTCGGACACGAGATCCGCGAGTTGTCCGGGGTGGCCGACGAGGCGCTGCTCACCTATGAGGCGTTCTTCCTGCGCAAGGGCGAACTGTGGGTCGCGGTGCGGCTGGTACGGCTCAACGACCCGCAGGAGAACCGGGCGCCGCTGGAACGGCTCGCCCGTACCGTCGCCGGCCGGATGTGAGGCGGCCGGTGCGCGGCCGGCGGCTGCTCGCGGCCGGCCTGGCGGTGCTGCTCCTGGTGACCGGCTGCGGCGGGCCCACGCCGGGCCCGGGGGACGAGGGCGACGGCGAGCACCCCCGGTACGGGCAGGCGCCGGCGCCGGGGAAGGACGTCACGCTGCAACCGGACGTGGTGCTGGTCGGCGGCGGCAGCCGCACCGTGCGCTCGGTGAGCCCGGACGGGCTGACCTGGCGGCTCGATCCCCGCGCGCGCGACGCCGACCGGCTCGCGCCCGGCCGGGTCATGTTCCTCACCGGACGCGGCGTGGGCCGGGTGCTCGACCTGGCCGAGGAGGGCGGCGACCTGGTCGTCACGATCGGACCGGTCACGCTCACCGAGGTGGTCCGCGACGGCACGTTCGGCGGGGACGACGTCACCCTCGACCGCCCGACCGTCTACGTGGCGGGTGAACCCTCGTGGACCCGGGAGACAGCGGCGGCCGGCGGCACGCTGGGCCGGTCGCGTCCGCTCGCCGTCGCACCCGCGCAGCCGCCACCGGCGCCGGGCGGGCAGGCGGGCGCCACCGCCCACGGCTACCGGGTGCAGACGTTCTGCTGCGCCGGTGGCGTCGGCACGCACTTCACGTACGACGACGGCGGGCTCCGGCTGGCCGGGACCGTCACGCTGACCGTCGGCAGCCCGGCCGCATCGTTCCACCTGGCCGTCGGCGCGGGCAAGGTGACCCGGGCCGAGCTGGAGATCGGCGGCGGCTTCGGCATCAAGGTGGACTTCACCGCCGGCATCGACGGCGGGCAGAACCACCGCCGCACGTTCCCGGTCCCGGTCGACATCGCGTTCCCGATCGGGCTGGTCGCCGGCCTGCCGCTGTCGTTCACGGTGAGCCAGACGCTGGAAGTGGCCACCGCGTTCGGCGCGCGCCGGGGCACGTTCCGCGGCGCCGGCGAGTACGCGCTGGCCGGCAGGCTCGGGTTCGGTTACGCGAACGGTCAGGTGGGCTCGCGCGTGACGGAGGGCTTCGCGCGCCGGGTGAGCCTGCTCGACTCGCTCACCGGCGTGCCGGTGGGCGTGACGGGCCTGGTCGTGCGGCACGGCGTGCGGTTCACCATGGGGATCAGCGCGTTCCTGTTCACCGCCGGCATCTGGTTCGAGCTGATCGCCTCGTACGGCGCCACCATCGGTTCCGCGCTCGGCGCACCGTACGCGCTGTGCCGGGGCGTCGGCCTCGGTGTGCACGCGCGGTTCGGGATCGGCTACCGGATCCTGGAACCCGTCGTCCAGGTGATCAACAAGTTCCTCGGCCTGCTCAGCCCGTCCCGCGCGCCCCGGATCCCGCCGATCGTGGCGTCGGGCGGGCCGAGCTGGAGCGCCGTCGTCTACCGCAACCAGGAGGTGATCCCGCCCGTCTCGATATGCGGACAGCTTCCGGGCTAGGCCGCGCCGACGCTGGGTTCGCGGGCACGGCTGTGCCACCATCCCGCCATGGACGCCGCACTGGTCGGCCGCGACGCGGTCGTCGAGCGGGTGTGGCGTGCCCTGAGCACCGGCACGCCGGTGCTGCTCGACGGTCCCAGCGGCATCGGCAAGACCGCGCTCTGGCGAGCAGTGGTCGCCCACGCCGGGCGGACCGGCTGGCGGGTGCTGTCCGCCGCGCCCACCGAGGCCGAGACCGCGCTGCCGTACGCGGCGCTGGCCGACGTGCTCCGCCCGCTGGCCGACGCGCTATCAGGGCTGCCCGCGCCGCAGCGGGTCGCGGCCGACATGGTGCTGCTGACCGGTGAGCACGACGGCGCGGTGGACGAGCGGGCGGTGGGGGCGGCCACCCGTACGCTGCTCGACGCGGCGGTCACCGGTGCGTCCCGGGTCCTGCTCGCGGTCGACGATCCGCAGTGGCTGGACCCGCCGAGCGCCCGGGCGCTGCGGTTCGCGCTGCGCCGGCTGGCCCGGTGGCCCGCCGTCCTGGCCACCCACCGCACCGGGGACAGCCCGCCGGTCCCGGTGCCGCTCGGGCTGGACGACGACCCGGCCGGACGGCATCCGCTGCTGCGCGCCGACGTACCTCCGCTCACCCCGCCCGACCTGCACCGCGTCTTGGCGGCCCGGCTCGGCGGCACGCTCAGCCGTCCGCTCACCGACCGCCTGGCCCGCGACGCCGACGGCAACCCGCTGCTGGCGATCGAACTGGCCCGGGCGGTGCTGCGGCTGCCCCGCCCGCCCGCGCACGACGAGGACCTACCCGTACCGTCGTCGCTGCGCCTGCTGCTCGCGGAGACGCTGCGGGCGCTGCCCGGCCCGAGCCGCGACGCGGTGCGGCTGGCCGCGCTGCTGACCGTGCCCACGCTGCGGGACCTGGCGGCGGCGGGCGTGCCGGCCGGCGCGCTGGACGCGGCCGAGGACGCCGGGCTGGTCGTGGTCACTCCGAGCCGGATCGACTTCGCGCACCCCCGGTACGCGGCGGCGGTGCGCGAGAGCATCCCGCCGGGGGCCCGGCGGCGGCTGCACGCGCTGCTCGCCGGCGCGGTCGCCGACCCGGACGAGCGGGCCCGGCACCTGTCCCGGTGCACAGTGGCGCCGGACGCCGCCGTCGCCGGCGACCTGGCCGCCGCGGCGGCCCGGCAGCGGATGCGTGGCGCCTCGGCGCTCGCCGCCGACTGGTACGCCCGGGCGGCCGAGCTGACCCCGCCGTCCGACGCCGCCGACCGCAACCGGCGTCGCCTCGACGCGGTCCAGTGCCGCATCGACAGCGGCGACTACGCGACGGCCGGGCGGGCCGCCGAGGCGGCGGCCGGCGACCTGACCGGCGCCGAGCGGGGCGAGGCGCTGCTGTTGCGCGCGCTCGTCGCGTGGTGCGCCGACGACCTGGTCACCGCCGTCCGCGTCGCCGAGCAGGCACTCGCCGCCGCCGGGCCGGACGGTGACCTGGCCGGGCGGATCCACACGCACCTGACCATGTTCCACGACCAGCCGGAGCCCGCCCGCCGGCACGCGCGGGCCGCGATCGCCCGCCTGTCCGGCCGCGACGAGCACCGCCCGCTGCTGACCGCCGCGCTGCTGCTGCTGTTCTTCAACGAGGTACGCGCCGGCGGCCCGGCGCCCACGGAACTGCTGGACCGGGCGCTGGCGCTGGAGGCGGGCGAGCCGTCCTTCCTGGCCGGTTCGGTGCCGGCGATCTGGTGGAAGTCGGTCGACGACCACGACCGGGCGCGGGCCCGGCTGCACCTGATGCTGGACCTGGCGGTGGCGCGGGGCGACGACCCGCTGCGGCACGAGGTGCTGACCCATCTCGGCGAGACGGAACTGCTGGCGGGGCGCTTCGCCGAGGCCGGTTCGCACATCGCCGCCGCCCGTGACCTGGGTGAGCAGCTGGGTACCGGGCTGGTGGGCGAGAGCTGGCTGGGCGGTGTGCTCGACGCGCACCGGGGCCGGTTGGCGCGGGCGGGCGCCGCCGCCGCCGGACTGCGCCGCGACGACGACCTCGCCGACGCGTGGAGCCGGCGACTGCACCACCAACTCACCGGGCTGGTGGCGCTGGCGTCCGGGGAGTGGGCCACCGCCGCGACGGCGTTCGGCGCGCTCGCCGCCGATCTGGACGGGTCGGGCATCGCCGAACCGCTGGGGCAGCGCTTCGAGCCGGACTGGATCGAGGCGTGCGTGGGCGCCGGTGACCTGGACACCGCGCACACGGCGCTGGACCGGCTGGCCGGGCGCCACAGCAGGCTGCCGCGCCCCTGGACGACGCTCGGCCTGGCTCGCAGCCGGGTGCTGCTGGCCGGCGCGACCGGGGCGGATCCGGGAGAGGCGCTGGACGCGCTGACGCAGGCCCGGGCCGCGGTGCCGGAGGGGGTGCTGCCGCTGGACCGGGCCCGCTGCCTGCTCGCCGCCGGCCGCGCGTACCGGCGGGTGCGGCGGCGCCGGGAGGCGCGGGCGGCGCTCGACGCGGCGGTGGCCGAGTTCGACGCGCTCGGCGCGTCCGCGTTCGCCGACCGGGCGCGGGCGGAGCTGGGCCGCATCGGCGCCCGCACCCCGGCCCCGACGACGCTCACCGCCACCGAGGAGCGGGTCGCCCGGCTCGCCGCCCGGGGGCAGACGAACCGGCTCATCGCCGACGCGCTCTACATCAGCCCGAAGACGGTGGAGGCCAACCTGGCCCGGGTCTACCGCAAGCTGGGCATCGCCAGCCGCGCCGAGCTGGGCGCGGCGATGGGCCGGCCGCCGGGCGACTGAGGCGGTCAGGAGGCGGCCAGCGTGTCCAGGTGCGCGCCGAGCAGTTCCCGGGCGCGCGCGGGCGGCATCCGCTCGGGGTACAGCAGCGCGTGCAGCGCGAGCCCGTCGAGGAGGGCGTGCAGCCGGGCGACCGCCTCGGCGTCGGCGGCCGGTTCCCCGGTGAGCAGCGCGACGGCGAACTCGACGGCGCGGCGGATGCCGTCGTCCGCGTCGGCCGTCCGGGCCCGCGCGTCCGGGTCGGTCTGGGCGCGCGCGGCGAGCAGCAGCCACACCTCGGCCTCGCGGGCGCGCTGGCGGTCCAGCGGCAGCAGTTGTTCCAGGATCCGCTGGGCGACCTGGCGCGGGCTGCCCGTGCGGTCGCCGGTGGTGATCCGCTCGGCCGCCTCGGCCTGCACGTGCTCCATGGCGAAGAGCAGCAGCTCGGTCTGGGTGGCGAAGTAGTGCCGCAGCGCGCTCGGTGACCAGCCCGCCTCGGCCGCGATGCTGCGGACGGTGGCGGCGCCTACGCCGTCGCGGTAGACGACCCGCCACATCGCCCGCGCCAGTTCGGCACGGCGCGCGTCGTGGTCGACGATCTTGGGCACGGGCCCCTCCGGAACCTGGTCGACGGCCGCTGTTACGGTTATCGCACAGCGTACTAAAAAGGGAGACCGCATGCTCGTGGCAGTGATCGTCGGATGCGAGGTGGCCTTCTGGGTGGTGCTGCTCGCCGGGCTGATCGCCCGGTACCCGCTGCGGCGGCCCCGCCTCGGCGCCGCCCTGCTGATCGCCGTGCCGGTCGTCGACCTCGTGCTGCTGGCCGCCACGATGATCGACCTGCGCCGGGGCGCCACCGCCACGTTCGCCCACGGCCTCGCCGCCGCGTACCTCGGGTTCTCGGTGGCGTTCGGGCACAGCATGGTGCGCTGGGCCGACGAACGGTTCGCGCACCGGTTCGCCGGCGGCCCTCCCCCGCGCCGGGCCCCGAAGTACGGGATGGCGCGGGCCCGGCACGAGTGGCGCGAGTGGGGCAAGGGCATGGTGGGCTGGGCGGTCGCCTGCGCCGTGCTGCTCGCCGGCATCGCCGTGGTCGGCGACGGCGACCGCACCGCCGAGCTGTGGGCGTGGACCGGCCGGCTCACCCTGGTGATGGCGGGCTGGCTGGTGTTCTGGCCGGTCGCGTACACCGTCTTCCCGAAGCGGGCGCCGCGCGGCGCGTGAGGCTCACCGCCACGCCCGGTGTTCCGGCCTCAGACCGGTCGATGCGGGTCGGTGACCGTCGATCGTCCGGCGGCGGCGGGCCCGCCGAGCCGATCGACGGCGATCGCGGCCAGCAGCAGCCCGGCCAGCGCCGCCAGCGCCAGCGGTGGCGGCAGCACCGTCCCGAGCCAAGCCAGCGGCAGCGCCGCCCCGGCGACGGCCAGCCGGGCCGGTCCGACCGGCTGCCCGGTCAGTCGGCGGAACAGCAGCCGTCCGGCCAGGTAGACGGCCGCGCCGCCGAACAGCGCCACCGCCGCCGAGGGGTTCAGCCGGGGCCCGGCCTCCGGGTCCGCGACGTGCTCCAGCACCTGTTCGATGCCCAGCGCCAGGTAGATGACACCGGCGACCAGCAGCAGATGGGTCTGGCTGTAGGCGTCCGCGGCCATCCGGTCCCGCTGCGCCGCCGGCGCGGCGGCGAGCGCCCGGGCCGCCGCCGGGGACGTGCGGTGGAAGTAGAGCCACCAGAGGCAGACGGTCACCACGAAGGCGACGAGCGCCACGGCGAGGACCGGCGGCTCGGTGACCGCCGAGGCCGCGCCAACCCCCGCGGCCACCACCGACTCCCCCAACGAGATGATCAGCACCAGGCCGTACCGCTCGGCGAAGTGCGTCGGGCTGCGCAGCGGCCAGGCGCCCCGGCGGGCGTACGACAGCCGTTGACCGGCCACCTCGACGACGAAGCCCAGCACCCACAGCGCCGCGTGGGCGGCCCCGTCCAGCAGCGCGCCGAGCAGCAGCGGCACCCAGCCCACGGCGCTGACGAACGCGAAGAACCGGATCCGGGCGCGCAGTTCCGGGTCACCCGACGCGGCCCAGTGGAACAGCGTCAGGTGCACCACGCGCAGCACCACGTACGCCAGCACGACGATCAGCGGCCCGTCCAGCCCCGGCCCCGGCGTCCACGCCTCCGGCATGGCGAGCGCGGCCAGGAACAACGCGGCCATCGCGACCAGGAACCCGCCGCGCACCACCCCGACGTCGGCGGGCGTGTGGTTGCCCAACCAGGTGTACGACAGCCACGCCACCCAGAGCAGCACGAGCAGGAGCAGGCCCTTGGCCATCCCGGCCGGGGTCGGGTGCGGCTCGATCAGCGCCATGATCCGGGTGAGCGCGAAGACGAAGACCAGGTCGAAGAAGATCTCGAACGGGGTGACCCGGCGCCGGTCCGGCCCCGGCCGGGGCGCACGCAGCCGCCGCCGCACACGTTCGCGTCCCACGTCCGCCGCCCTCCGCCGGTCCACCTCCTGCGCCGACGGTAGGCGGCCCCGGACGATTCAACCGGGCGATTCCCGCGATCACGCCCCGCCCGGTCCGCCGCACCGGCGTCCCGCCGGGCCGCACGACGGGCGGCGGGGCGGGGGTCGGTTCAGCCGACGTCGGCATCCGGCCAGGCGGCGCGGACCAGCGCGGGCAGCACCTCGCCGGCCGGGCCGCGCAGGTTCACCGCGCAGATCGCGTCCAGCGGCGTCGGCACCGGGTTCACCTGCACCACGGGCGCGCCGAGACGGGCCGCCACGAGCGGGATCTCGGCGGCCGGGTGCACGAGCGCCGAGGTGCCCACCGTCAGCAGCAGGTCGCAGCCGGCCGCCGCCTCGACCGCCGCGTCCAGCGCGGCCGACGGCAGCGCCTCGCCGAACCACACCACCCCGGGCCGCACCGGCGCACCGCATCCGGCGCACGAGGGCGGGGTCAGCGGCCCGTCGTGCGGTTCCGGCTCGCCGCGCGACTCCGGCCCGCCATGCGGTTCCAGTTCGTCGTGCGGTTCCAGTTCGTCGTGCGGTGGCAGGTCGGACGGCAGCGGCGCAGGCCGGGCGCAGGCCGAGCAGCGAGGCGCGAACAGGCTGCCGTGCAGGCGTACCGGGGCGGGCACGCCGCCGCGCTCGTGCAGGTCGTCGACGTTCTGCGTGATCACCACCGTCTCCGGGAGGCGGGCCTGGATCGCCGCCACCGCCCGGTGCCCCGGATTCGGCAGCGCCCGCCGCACCCCACGCCGGCGTGCCTCGTACCAGCCCCAGACCAGCGCCGGGTCGGCCCGGAACGCCGCCGGGGTCGCCAGCTCCTGCGGGTCGTAGCGCTGCCAGAGCCCGGTCTGCGCGTCGCGGAACGTCGGCACGCCGCTCTCGGCCGACATGCCCGCCCCGGTGAAGACCACCGGCCGCCGCGCGGCGGCGAGCAGCCGGGCCGCCTCGGCCGGCTCCGGCCCGGTCACACGTCCACCGTCAGCCGCACGTCGACCCGGTCGCCCAGCTCGATGCCCTCCGCCCGGCGCGCCGCGACCCGCAGCGGCACCACGTACCGGCCGTCCTTGGGCCACAGCGACGTCCGCCAGTCGGTGTCACCGATGCGGACCGTCACCGGGATCATGCCCCAGCCGTAGGTGACCGACGCCGAGGCGGCCTCGATCGCCGCGCTCTGCTCGTCGGGCACCGTGACGAAGTGGTACGGCGCTGGGCCGCGCCAAAACCACACCTCGCCGCTGAACGCCAGCTCCATCCGGTCAGGATAGGGGCCGGGACCGACACGACCACAGCAGCCGGAGCCCGGCCGCCGTCACCCAGGCGAACAGCGGGAACACGGCGACGCGTTCCATGCCGCCCACGCCGATGCCGGCGTCCACCCGGGACAGGAACAGCACGGTGGCGGCGAGCCCGAGCAGACCCAGGAGGGCGCTGACGCTCCGCAGCTCGCGCGGCAGCGGCGACCGGCGGGCGAGCGCGGCGGCGAGCAGCGCGGCGTTGCCGGGCGCGAAGACCAGCAGCGCGCCGAGCACGTGCAGGTTCTCGTCCACGTCCGCCGGGTGGAGGCCGGCCAGCACGTACCCGGACCCGGCGGCCACGATCGATGCGACGGCGACGGCCGCGGCGCGGCCCGGGCGCAGCGCGCGGTGTGCGAGCAGCGCGCCGAGCGCGAGCAGCAGCCCGGCGCCGACGAATACGGCGTTCATCGCGGGGTGCCAGGGCGAGCAGACCGGACGCGGGCGGCTGGTGTCCCACACGCCGCAGGTGACGTTGCCGAGGTCGCTGATGTTGTGCTCGGCCCAGCTGAACCGGGGCTGGTCCCAGGCCAGGCCGACGACCACGTTGGCGACCAGGAACGACACGGTGGCGAGCAGCCAGCAGGCGCCCGCGAGGCGGTTTCTCATCCGCCGAGTGCACCGCCCGAGGGCGTCCCGGCGCACGGGGCGTGGCGGGCCGGTTCGGGGTAGGGCCAGACCTACCCGGAGAGCGGGGTCCAACCGGCTGGGCCGGGCGGCGTGGTCTGGCTAGCGTCGGGCCATGACAGTTGATCACGGGCTGGCCGTCGCGTTGCGCCGCCGCCGCTACCTGCTCTCCGCGTGGCCGTGGCGGGCCCTGGCGTACGCCGTCACGACCCTGCCCCTGGCCGGCGCGGCGGCGCTCGGCGCGGCGGTCGTCGCCGCGCCGCTGCTGCTGGTGGCCGCCGCGCTGCGGCGGGGCCGCCCGGTCGACGCCGGGGCGCTGGCGGCGCTGGCCGTGGTGGCGCTGGCGGTGGTGGCGCTCGCTCCGCTGGCCGGCGCGCCGCTGGCCGCGTTCGAGCGGTGGCGCCTCGGCCTGGTCGACGACCGCCCGGTGACCGCGCCGAGGTGGCGCGGGCTCGCCGCCCGTTTCACCACCGCCACCGGGTGGCGGGAGGGCGCGTACCTGGCCGTGCTGGGTGCGGCGGTGCCGCTGGCGTACGGGATGTTCGGGCTGCTCGTGCTGCTGGACGCGGCGCTCGTCGCCGGTCCCTGGCTGGCCGGCGGCGAGGACCGGATCGTGCTGGTCTGGGCCACTGTCGACTCCCCGGCCGAGGCGGTGCCGTACGCCTTCGCCGGCCTGCTGGCGGCCCCGGCACTGGTCTACCTGGCCGGCCTGCTCGTCGCGGTGCAGGCGGCGGTGACCCGCCTGCTGCTCGACGACGCGCCCGCCGGGACGGCCCTGCGCGAGGTGACCCGGTCCCGTGCCCGCCTGGTGAGCGCCTACGAGGCGGAGCGGCGCCGCATCGAGCGGGACGTGCACGACGGCGTGCAGCCACGCCTGACCAGTCTCACCCTCCAGCTCGGGCTGGCCCGCCTGGACGTGCCGGACGACTCCCCGGTGGCGAAGCCGCTCGCGGCGGCGCACGAGCAGGCCAAGGAGCTGATGGTGACGTTGCGCGGCATAGTGCAGGGCATCCGCCCGCCACAGCTCACCGAACTCGGTCTGGCCGCCGCCGTCGGCGACCTGGCCGCCCGGTCGGTCGTCCCGGTCACCGTGCACGCCGACCTGACCCGCCCGGTGCCCGACCTGGTGGAGACCACCGCCTGGTACGTGGTCTCGGAGACGCTCGGCAACGTCGCCCGGCACGCCGGGGCCACTCGGGCGCAGGTGCGGCTGACCCGTACCGACCGCCTGCTGGTGGTGGAGGTACGCGACGACGGCCGGGGCGGCGCCGACCCGGCGCGCGGCACCGGCCTGACCGGGCTCGCGGACCGGGTGGCCGCGGCGGACGGGCGGCTGCTGCTGTCCAGCCCGCCCGGTGGGCCTACCCTCGTGCGGGTGGAGCTGCCGTGCCGTCCGTGACCCGGGTCGTCCTGGCCGAGGACGAGGTGCTGCTCCGGGAGGGCCTGGTGGGCCTGCTGACCCGGTTCGGCTTCGCGGTGGACGCCGCGGTCGGCTCCGCCCCGGAGCTGCTCGACGCGGTGCGCACGCACCGGCCCGACCTCCTGGTGACCGACATCCGGATGCCGCCGCAGCATCGCGACGACGGCCTGCGCGCGGCCGTCACGCTGCGTGCCGAACGCCCGGACCTCGCCGTGGTGGTGCTCAGCCAGCACGTGCAGAGCGGGTACGCCGCCGCGCTGCTCGACAGCGGCGACGGCAACCGGGTCGGCTACCTGCTCAAGGACCGGGTGGCCGACGTCGCGGAGTTCGCCGCGACGCTGCGCCGGGTGGCGGCCGGCGGCACCGCCGTCGACCCGGACGTGGTGCGGCACCTGCTGCGGCGTCCGCGCGACCCGCTCGGCACGCTGTCCCCCCGTGAGCGGGAGGTGCTGGGCCTGGTCGCCGAGGGCCACTCCAACGCGGCCATCGCGGCCCGGCTGTACGTCACCGAGGCGGCGGTCGGCAAGCACGTGGGCAACATCCTGGCCAAACTCGGCCTGCCGCCGGACGAGGACACCAACCGGCGGGTGCTCGCCGTGCTCGCCTACCTGCGCGCGGCGGGCTGACCGGGCGTCACAGGTTCATCGGCACGGGATCGGTGGCCAGCGCCCGGAACCGCTCGCGCGGGTCGGCCACGAGCCGCCGCCCGGTGAGGTCGAGCAGCCCGCCGACGCCGGTCACCGAGGCGACCGGGGTGCCGTCGGCACGGGTGAACTCCTGGCCGATCCGGAACGTCTTGCCCTCGCCCCAGTGGAACTCGCAGGTCACGTCGACCTCGTCGCCGCCGCGCAGCTCCCGCAGGTAGCGCACCGTCACCTCCAGCGCGACCGGCCCGACGCCGCCGGCGAGCAGCCGGTCCTGGCCGATGCCGGACGCGCGCAGGCACTCCCAGCGGGCGTGCTCGGCGTACTGGAGGTAGACCGCCTGGTTGAGGTGCCCCTGCGTGTCGAGTTCGTAGCCGCGCACGGTGACGCGCACCCGGAACGGATCTGCCATGCCGGCAGCCTAGCCACCGGCGCCGACAAAAGGGCGTGCGGTCCGGGCCGCGCGGCTCTAGCCTGCCCGGCGTGACAGTGGAGATCGTGACCCTGGCGCAGCGGCCCGACCTGGCGCCGCTGCTGGACGCCGACTTCGACGGCGCCTGGCCGCCGTTCATGCTCTGGGACCCGATGGGCGCGATCTACTACGGCGTCGCGCACGAGACGTACCCCGAGTTCGTCTTCGC
The DNA here is from genome assembly GCF_036902745.1 of Micromonospora sp. CPCC 205554. Lineage (NCBI taxonomy): Bacteria > Bacillati > Actinomycetota > Actinomycetes > Micromonosporales > Micromonosporaceae > Micromonospora > Micromonospora sp. CPCC 205554. Next base: position 58,987 of record NZ_JBAKHP010000001.1, read on the forward strand.
CGCCGTCGACCCGGCCGAGCCGGGCCGGGCGGTGGCCCGGGGGTACGCGGTGCCGCTGCGCTGGACCGAGGACGAGCTGCCCGACGGCGGCTGGGACCGGGTGATCCAGCGGGCCACGCTGGGCCGGCTCACCGGGTCCACTCCGAACCTGGTGTCGGCGCTGGAGATCTGCGTGCGCCCGGACCGGCGCGGCGGCGGGCTGTCCGGGCTGATGCTCGCGGCCATGCGCGCGGCGGTGGCCCGCGCGGGCTTCGACACGCTGGTGGCGCCGGTGCGCCCGAACGGCAAGGCCGCCGTCCCGGACGTGCCGATGACCGAGTACGTGGCCCGGCGCGGCCCGGACGGGCTGCCGGCCGACCCGTGGCTGCGGGTGCACGTGCGGGCGGGCGGGGTCGTCGAGCGGATCGCGCCCCGGTCGATGACGGTGACCGGCACGCTCGCCGACTGGCGGCGCTGGACCGGGCTGCCGTTCGACACCTCCGGCCCGGTACGCGTGCCGGGCGCGCTGACGCCGGTGCTCGTCGACGTCGACCACGACCACGCCGCGTACGTCGAGCCCAACGTGTGGGTGCGCCACCGGCTCTGACGGCTCAGGCCGGCCAGGCGTGACCGATCCCGTCGAGCAGCAGGACCACGCCCTCGGTGGCCGCCTCCCGGTCCCGGGAGATCTCCCGGTACTCCGGCGAGGTGGACCAGCGCTCGAAGTCCTCGCGGTTGTCGAACGACAGCAGTACCGCCTTCTGGTGCGGCCAGTCGCCCTCGACCACGCGGGGGGCGGTGTCGGCGGCGAGCAGCTTCCCGCCGTAGCGGGCCAGCACCGGCGGGAAGGCGGCGGCATACCTGTCGTAGCGCGCCCGGTCGTGGATGGTGAGCTGTGCGAGGGCGTAGACGGTCACCGGCTCAGGCTACCGACCGCCCGAGCGCCGCGGTGTCGTCCGTCAGGTCGGCGCCACCGCCGCCGCGACCCGGCCGACTGTCCGTTGTGCGCTAGCCATTATGCCTCTGACCTGCGAATACTGGTGGCAGGCTCGCGCGCGCCCCGCGCCGGGTGGGGGGAAAGAGGTGGGGCACGATGATCGGACAGGAGACCCAGCCGGAGGCCGTACCCGGTCCGCGGAACGCGCCGGAGGACCGGCTGGTCCGGCCCGCCGCGCCGGTTCCCGGCGCGGTGTGGCAGGTCCGCGTCCGGACCAAACTCGACGACCTGTACCAGCAGCTCGCGGTGCTGTCCGCGCGCGACCCGGAGCGGGCCGGGGCGCTGCGCGCGCAGCTGTCCGGGGTGGAGGGGGTGCTCGGACGCAGCGGCGTGGTCGAGTGGTTGCGCGGCGGCAACCTGGAGTACGCGTGGCAGACGATCCACTCGGTGGAGCGGGGGATGGTGGCGCTGCGCAGCCCGGACGAGCTGACCGGGCTGCTGCCGGCGTACCGGAGCGCGGCGGCGCAGGTGCTGCCGGCCGACGACAAGGTGCTCACCGATCTCGACCCGTCGGCCGGCACCCCGTCCGACGCGCTGCTGCGCGCCCGGGTGCAGGCACTGCTGCTGCGCTACCACTCCGCGTCCGACGAGTTCCACGAGTCGGCCCGCCGGCTGCGCAACCGGATGCTGGGGCTGTCGGTGTTCGCGCTGGTGGCGGAGATCCTGGTGGTGCTGGTGCAGTGGCGCAGCCACGACGTACGGCTGCTGGAGGCGCCGACCGACGCCGGTGGCGTGCCGGCCTGGCGGCTGCTGTTCTTCGTGCTGATCGCCGGGGCGCTCGGCGCGTTCCTCAGCGCGCTGCCCTCGATGATCACCTCACGGTCCGGCGGGCTGCCCTACAAGCTGCCGTTCCAGCAGGGGCTGCTGAAGCTCGCGATCGGCCCGCTGGTGGCGGTGGTCGGCATCATGCTGGTCATCGGCGGCCTGGTGGAGACCAGCGTGAGCAGCACGGCCGCGCTGCTGGGCCTGGCGATCGTCTTCGGCGCCGGGCAGCAGGCGGTCACCGCGTTCGCCGACCGGCGGGCGGCCGAACTGCTCGGGCCGGCGGCCAAGAGCTGATGCCGCACGGCGGCCTGTCCGGCCTGGGTAGCCTGATCCCATGATCTTCATTACCGCGAAGTTCCGGGTCCGTCCGGAGGACGCCGACAACTGGCCGCAGATCGCCGCCGACTTCACCGCCGCGACCCGGGCCGAGCCCGGCTGCCTGTGGTTCGACTGGTCCCGCAGCCTGGACGACCCGACCGAGTACGTGCTGGTCGAGGCGTTCCGCGACGACGAGGCGGGCGCGGCGCACGTGCAGTCGGAGCACTTCCGGACCGCCCGGCGCACGCTGCCTCCGCACCTGGCCGAGACGCCCAGGATCGTCAACGTGACGGTGCCGCAGCAGGACTGGTCGCGCCTGGGCGAGATGGCCGTGCCCGGCGACACCGCGAGCTGAAGATTTCCCACGGTTTACCGCTCAGGCATTGAAGCTTGTTTTCACCTCCCGCTACCCTCGGCGGAAAGATCCACCATCCACCGTGGAGGAGCTGAAGCATGCGCAAGCTGATGGCGGCGCTCGGCGCCGGGGCGATGACGGCCGCGGGCCTGCTCGCGGTCACGACACCGGCCCAGGCCGCGGCCTGCACCCTGGTGCAGTCGGAGGTCTACAACGGGGCGAACCTGATCGCCTGGTCGCGCGGCCTGGACGGCTGCTCGGGCGACGTCTACTGGGAGATCCAGTCCGGTGACGGCGGCACGTGGCAGGTGACCGACAGCGGCACCACGCACTACGACGACCAGGTCGTCAGCTACTACGGTGACGTGGACCTGCCGTGCTACCTGCGGGTGTACGCGGCGTTCGGGGACCAGGAGCGGCTGACCCGGCCGGTGCGCAACAACAACTGCGCGGGCTGACCACCGGCCGGGGCGCGTCGGGCGCCCCGGCCGCACCGCCGGTCACGGGACGGTCAGGCCGTACGCGGCGAGGATCTCCAGGATCGGCTGGTAGTAGCTGGTACCGCCGCTCGCGCAGTTGCCGCTGCCGCCGGAGAGGACGCCGATGACGGTGCCGGTCGCGGCCACGTAGAGCGGGCCGCCGCTGTCGCCCGGCTCGGCGCAGATGTTGGTCCGGATGAGCCCGGTGACGCTGCCCTCGGCGTAGTTGACAGTCGCGTTCAGCCCGGTGACGGTGCCGCACCGCACGCCTGTGGTGGCCCCGCTGCGGCAGACCGCCTGCCCGACGTACGCGCTGCCGGCGGCGGTGACGGTGATCTGCCCGGGGTAGGTGTGGACCGCACTCGGATGGGCGACGGTGCCGGTGTAGCGGACCACGCCGTAGTCGTTGCCGGGGAAGCTGCTGCCGGTCCGGCTGCCCAGCACGGTGGTGCGGGCGCTGTCGGCGTACCAGGTGGCGGCGAGGCGGGTGCAGTGCCCGGCGGTGACGAAGTACCAGGTGGTGCCGCTGCGTACGTTGGCCCCCAGTGAGCAGCGCCCGCTGCCGCCGTAGATCGCCTGTCCGCCGGCGACGAGCGTGCGCAGCCGCCCGGGTTCGTGGCGCAGCACCGCGCCGGCCCGGTCGGCGGTGCGTCGCAACGCGGCCAGCTCGCGCCCGCGTACCGTGTTGTCGGCGGTGACCGTGAGCCGGCCGCTGGCCGGGTCGTGCCCCCAGGCGGTGCCGGGCGTGCGGAGGTCGGCGAGCGCGGCGGGGCCGGGCGGCGGTGCGGCGGCGCCGGCCCGGGCGCCCGCCGGGGTGCCGGCGAGCAGCGCGGCGAGGACGAGTACGACGAGCGCTGGTCGGCGCATCCTCCAGGACCTCCTCCATCGTCTACGGTCGATTCGTCAAGCATCGGCCCGCGGGCGCGATCGACTCAAGCGGCAGAACCGGCGGTCTCCGAAACTTTCGGAGTCAGGGCGGGCGGTACGGCGTGCACGCAGGCCGTGCCCGCACGCGATTCCCGCCCGTCCGCCCGGCGCCGCGTGCCCCGATGTCGACGCATCGAGGTGATTAAGTTTTCGGAACGCTTCCGGTAGGCTCCGGGCAGAGATTCGCTTCGATCCACTCACGATGTGCCGGGGAGTCACTCCCTGACCTGGCGCGGCCACCGGGCGGCCGCGCGGAGCCGACGTCGTGGCGGGCGGTGGCCGAGGCGAGCCGATCCCATTGACAGGCTAGAGAGGCGTTCAGATGGACAAGGTGCTCGCCCGCGGCAGCGGGAGCGCGGCAGCCCGGTCACGCCCGCGGACCGCTGTGGTCGCGATGGTGGCGGGGGCCGCGGTGGTCGCCGCCACGATAGCGGTGGCGACCAGTGCCAGCGCCGGCACGACGCTCGGCGCGTCGGCGGCGGAGCAGGGCCGGTACTTCGGCACGGCGGTGGCGGTGAACAAGTTGTCCGACAGCACGTACGTCGGCATCCTGAACCGCGAGTTCAACATGGTCACCGCCGAGAACGAGATGAAGTGGGACGCCACCGAGCCGTCCCAGAACCAGTTCAACTTCAGCAGCGGCGACCGCCTCGTCGCGCACGCCCAGGCCAACGGCATGCGGGTACGCGGCCACGCGCTGCTCTGGCACCAGCAGCAGCCCGGCTGGGCGCAGAACATGTCCGGCAGCGCGCTGCGCCAGGCGATGCTCAACCACGTCACCCAGGTCGCCACCCACTACCGGGGCAAGATCCACTCCTGGGACGTGGTGAACGAGGCGTTCGACGACGGCAACAGCGGCGCCCGCCGCAACTCCAACCTGGAGCGCACCGGCAGCGACTGGATCGAGGCCGCGTTCCGCGCCGCCCGCGCCGCCGACCCGGGTGCCAAGCTCTGCTACAACGACTACAACACCGACAACTGGTCGTGGGCCAAGACCCAGGGCGTCTACAACATGGTCCGGGACTTCAAGGCCCGCGGCGTGCCGATCGACTGCGTCGGCCTCCAGTCGCACTTCAACAGCGGGTCGCCGTACCCGAGCAACTACCGCACCACGCTGCAGAACTTCGCCGCGCTCGGCGTCGACGTGCAGATCACCGAGCTGGACATCGAAGGCTCCGGGAGCAGCCAGGCCACCACGTACGGCAACGTGACCCGGGACTGCCTGGCCGTGCCGCGCTGCAACGGCATCACCGTCTGGGGCATCCGGGACACCGACTCCTGGCGGGCCAGCGGCACCCCGCTGCTGTTCGACGGCAGCGGCAACAAGAAGCAGGCGTACACGGCCGTGCTGAACGCGCTCAACGAGGGCGGCACCCCGCCGCCCACCACCGCGCCGCCGACCAGCACCCCGCCCACGTCGACGCCGCCGACCAGCACGCCGCCGACCAGCGCGCCGCCGACGACTCCCCCGCCGACCGGCGCCTGCACCGCGACGTTCACCACCAACCAGTGGCCGGGCGGCTTCGTCACCAACGTCCGGATCACCGCGGGTTCCAGCGGGCTCAACGGGTGGACCGTGTCGCTCACCGTGCCCTCGGGCTCGGCCGTCACGAACACCTGGAGCGCCCAGGCCAGCGGCACCACCGGTGCGGTGACGTTCCGCAACGTGGACTACAACCGCCAGGTCGGTGCCGGTGGCACCACCGAGTTCGGATTCCAGGGCACCGGCACGGCGCCCTCCGGCACGCCGGCCTGCGCGGCCGGCTGACCGCCGGCGCGACCCGGCACGGGACCACCGTGCCGGGTCGCGTCCCCGGCGGGCACCGGCCGGCGACCGTACAGTGGGGTAGGTCCTGTTCCACCGTTTCGCCGGAAGGACCACAGTGAACCGACGCATCAGGACCGCCCTCGGCGTCGCCCTGACCGCCGCCCTCGTCACCACCGCCGCCCCGGCCCCCGCCACCGCCCACGACCGCCGCCCGAGCGTCATCGCGCTGCCCGACGGCTTCCAGCCGGAAGGCGTCGCCGCCGCCGGCCGGTACGCCTGGTTCGGGTCGCGGGCCACCGGCGAGATCTACCGCGCCGACCTGATCACCGGCGCGGGCAAGCAGGTCAGTCCCGCCACCGGCACCCCCTCGCTCGGCCTGAAGATCGACCCGCGGGGCCGGCTCTTCGTCGCCGGCGGCACCGCCGGTGACGCCCGGGTGATCGACACGCGCACGGGCGCCGTGCTCGCCCGCTACCGGTTCGCCGAGGCGCCGACGTTCGTCAACGACGTGACGCTCACCCGCGACGCCGCCTGGTTCACCGACTCGAACCGGCCGGTGCTCTACCGCCTGCCGCTGGGACGCGGCGGCACACTGCCGCCCGCCGACGGCTTCACCACGCTGCCGCTGACCGGCGACTTCCAGCAGAGCGGCACCGGCGTCAACCTCAACGGCATCGTGCCCACCCCGGACGGGCGGGCGCTGATCGTCGTGCAGTCGAACACCGGCACGCTGTTCCGGGTGGACCCGGCCACCGGCGTCACCACCGCAGTCGACGTGCCGGGCGCCACGTTCCTCAACGGCGACGGCCTGCTGCTGCTCGGCCGCACGCTGTACGTGGTGCAGAATTTCCTCAACCAGGTCGCCGTGGTCGAGCTGAACCGTGCCGGCACCAGGGGCGCGCTGCACCGGATCGTCACCGACCCCGGCTTCGACGTGCCGACCACCGTCGCCACCGCGCTCGGCCGGCTCTACCTGCCGAACGGCCGGTTCACCACCCCGCCGACGCCGACCACCCCGTACACGGTGGTCGCTGTCGACGCGCGCTGAGTTACGCCGGCCGCCACCCGGACGGGTGGCGGCCGGCCGGCTCACTCCTCCATCTCCGGCCCGAGCAGCCGGATCTCCTCGATGTCGATGGCCGCCTGGAGCTGCCGCAGCACCGCGTCGTCGATCTGCCTGGTGTTGCGCAGCCGGGTGATCTCCTGCCGCTTGTGGTCGAGCACCCGCAGCCGGAGCCGCCGGGCCATCTCCCGCTCCCCCTCCGCGTCCTCGCCGCGCGGGTCGCGGGCGTCGGCCAGATGATCCTCGTAGTCGGCCCGCAACCGGTCCACCGTGTCCTGCGTGGCGCCCACGTCGCTGGCCGCCCGGGGCAGCGCCTCCAGGGCGGCCTCGGTGGCCCGGATCCGGGCCCAGCGCACCTCGTCGTCGCGTTCCCGGTCGCCCACCAGGCCCGCCCAGCTCACGACAGCGGGCAGCGTGGTGCCCTGCACCAGCATGATCAGCACGATCACCACGACGGTCACGAAAATGATCAGGTCGCGTTCGCGCACCGGGCTCCCGTCGTGCATGGTGACCGGCACGGCGAGCGCGGCGGCGAGCGAGACGGCGCCGCGGAATCCGGCCCAGCCCACCGCGGTACGCATCCGGCCGTCGAAGTGCCGCGCCCGGCTCGACTCGCGCCGGTCCACGCGTTGCAGCGCCGACACCGACAGGTGCACCCAGACCAGCCGGATCACCACGACGACCAACGACACGAGCGCCGCGATGCCGAGCGACGCGGCCGGCGAGTGGCTGGTGATGCTGCGCAGCGAACGCGGCACCTGCGTTCCGAGCAGCACGAAGAGCCCACCGTTGATCATGAAGGTGGACAGGTCCCAGAACGCGAACGCGGTGACCCGGGAACGCGCCCGGATCACCCTCGGCGCGGCGTAGGACAGCAGCAGCCCGGACACGACCACCGCGAGCACGCCGCTGGCGTGCACCGCGTCGGCGAGCAGGAACGCGACGAACGGGGTGAGGATGCTCAGGCCGCCCTCACGCATCGGGTCGTCGACGTGCTTGCGGATCAGCACCACGACCGCGCCGACGAGCAGGCCGGCGGCCACCCCGCCGAGCGACTTGCCGACGAACTCGCCGGTGAGCGTCAGCGCACCGGGCACGGTCCCGCCCGCGACCACGCCGGCCGCCACGGCGAACAGCACGAGCGCCGTACCGTCGTTGACCAGGCTCTCCGCGCGCAGCGTGGTGAGGATGCCGCGCGGCATCCGCTTGGCCAGGCCGGCCACGGCGGCCGCGTCGGTCGGCGCCAGCACCGCGCCGAGCACCCACGCGGCGGCCGGCTGCACGCCGAGAGCCTGCGCGGTGTACGCGACGGCGACCATCGTGACGATCACCAGCACGACCGCGAGCCCGACGATCACCGTGAGGTTGGCCCGGATCTCGCGAAGGCTGATGACCAGGCTCTCCCGGTAGAGGATCGCCGGGAGGAACAGCACCAGCACGACCTCGGGTTCGAGGATCAGGTTGTCGAACGGCGGCAGCAGGCCGATGAGCGCGCCCATGGCGATCAGCAGGACCGGCGGCGCGACGCTGTAGCGCCCCCCGATCGTGGTGCCGACGAGCACGGTGGCGCCCAGCACCGTGATCAGCACGAGTGCTTCCACGCCGTACCCCCGTCACCGTCTGCCGGGAATCACGGTGCCCTACGGCGGCGGCCCGGCGGGGCGGAACGGGTGATCGTTACTCGAAGCGGGCCGGGTCGCCGGCGCCACGGCGCAGGATCTCCGGCTCCGGGCCGGACAGATCGACCACGGTGGTCGGCTCCAGCCCGCAGTCCCCGGCGTCGACCACGGCGTCGACCAGGTGGTCGAGCCGTTCCTTGATCTCCCAGCCCTGCGTCATCGGCTCGTCCTCACCGGGCAGCAGCAGCGTGCTGGTCAGCAGCGGCTCGCCGAGTTCGGCGAGCAGCGCCTGGGTCACCGTGTGCCGGGGTACGCGTGCCCCGACCACCCGCCGCCGCGGGTCCTGCAACCGGCGGGGTACCTCGGCGGTGGCCGGCAGCAGGAACGTGTAGCTGCCCGGGATGACGGACTTCACCTGCCGGAAGACCGCGTTGCTGAGCTTGACGAACTGGCCGAGCTGGGCGAAGTCGGCGCACATCAGCGTGAACGGGTGCCGGTCGTCGAGCCGCCGGATCTCCCGGATCCGTTCCACGCCGTCGCGGTTGCCGATCCGGCAGCCGAGCGCGTAGCAGGAGTCGGTCGGGTAGGCGATCACCCCGTCGGCGCGCAGCAGGTCCACCACCTGCCGGATCACGCGGGGCTGGGGGTTGTCCGGATGCAGGTCGTAGTACCTCGCCACGCCGGTCAGCCTATGTCCGCGTTCCGGCGGGCGCAGGTTTGGCCGGGGCGGTTTCCGGAAACAGGTGGGGGCCGTTCACGACAGGGGGACCGAATCATGTCCGAAGCCAGCACAGACCGCGTCGCCGACCGCCCCGCGGAGGTGACCGATCCGCTGCTGTGGGACCTGGCCGCCGCGGTGGCCGACGCGCACCAGCCGGACGCCGAGCGCGTCTGCGCCAGCCCGAGCTGCGCCGGGGCGGCGTGGCCGTGCGCCGCCTGGAACAACGCGCAGGTGGGGTTGAGCGCCGCCCGGGCACCGCGGCGGTCCGCCGCGTCCCGGCAGCCCGCCACCTCGCCGCAGTCCGCCTCGCCGCGGCCGGTCGCCGCCGGGCAGCCGGACGCCGGTCAGGCCGGTGCCGCCGGTGAGCCGGGCACTGTGGGCGCGCGGAGCGGCGCGCGGAGCCTCGCCGCCACCGCCGCCTGACTCAGCGTAGGCGCAGGCGTTCTCGCGCCGCCCCCGGCCGTCTCGGCCGGGGGCGGCGCTCGTGTGCGCCGTCGGCGCTGGTCAGCGCGGCTCGTGAGGTGCCTGGGGAGTCGGTCGTCAGCGCGGGAGAGCGCTCTCTTTGATAACAGGACATTGACGGATCCGTAACCCGAACCTTACTGTCCCTTCTCAAGAGAGCGCTCTCACGACTCCGGACCACCACTCCGTCACCCCCGCCTTCTCCTCGTGAAGGGGACCTCCATGACCCATCTGCGGGACTTCTCCCCCGACCCCGTACCCCCGACCGCACCCGTCCCGTCCCCGGCCCGCCGGCGCGGCCTGCGGGCGACCGCCCTCGTCGCCGCCTCAGTGCTGGCCGCCGGCCTGCTGGGTGTCGTGGTCGGCGGTGGCGGCACGGCCACCGCCGGCGCCGTCGGCGCGGGCAGCTTCACCGAGACGCGGCCCGCCGGCGCGCTGCTGCCCAAGGGCTGCGGCGCGATCAGCACCGACCCGCGCATCTTCACCACCGCCGACGCACCCGCCGGCGCGATCCCCACCAACGACTGGTGGTCGTCGCTGATCTGGAAGCGCAACAACTGCACGGGCAGCGAGGTCCTGCACGCCCACCCGCTGGCGTTCAAGGCCGAGAACAACGGGCTCGGGCTGTCGTACACCACCACACCGGCGATCAGCGGGACCGCGACCGGCGTCGGCGAGTTCCACTACCCGTACGGCGAGGACGTGCGCGTCGGGATGCCGGGGCTGTCCGCGCCGGTGGTCAAGGCCGCCGGATGGAGCGACTGGACGGTCACCGCCGACTGGAGCGACGGCAGCCGCACCATGCGCGCCACCATCGGCCACGGACTGCCGTTCGGCTACTACACGGTCAGCGGCGGCACCGCCCAGCTCACCACCACCGCCACGCCCACCGTGTGGCGCAACTCCGGCGCCACCATCGGCTTCACGGTCAACGGCCACGACTACGTCGCGTACGCCCCGACCGGCGCGACCTGGACCGTCAACGGCGCCGGCATCAGCTCGACACTGGCCGGCAAGGGGTACTTCTCGGTCGCGGTGCTGCCGGGCGGCGGCGACCGGGCCGCCCTGGCCGACACGTACGGCCGGTACGCCCACGCGCACGTGACAGGCACCCGGATGAGCTACACGTACGACCCGTCGGCGGGAACGGTGCGCACCACGTACGCGTTCACCACCACGCCCCGCGAGGGCAGCGAGACGAAGACCGTGGTGGCGCTCTACCCGCACCAGTGGCGCAGCCTCACCGGCGCCACCCCGATCTCCCCGACGTACGTCTCGGCGCGCGGCGCCATGCGGGTGCTCACCGGCGCGCCGTCGTTCACCACCACGATGCGGTTCACCGGCGTCCTGCCCGAGGTGCCGGCCGTGGGCGACTCCAGCGGCGCGGACCTGTCCACCGTCACCGGCTACCTCAACGCCGAGCAGGGCAACCCGGAGGGCGTCAGCGGCACGGACACCTACTGGGCCGGCAAGGGACTCGGCCGGGCCGCCCGGATCGCCGAGATCGCCGACCAGCTCGGGCAGACCTCGGTCCGCGACGCGGCGCTGACCGCGATGCGGAACCGGCTGACCAACTGGCTCACCGCCGGCTCCGGCGAGACCGGCCAGCTGTTCTACTACGACCGCAACTGGGGCACGCTGATCGGCTACCCCGCGTCGTACGGCTCCGACGAGGACCTCAACGACCACCACTTCCACTACGGCTACTTCATCGCCGCCGCCGCGACGCTGGCCAAGTTCGACCCGGGCTGGGCCGACGACAGCCGCTACGGCGGCATGATCGACCTGCTCATCCGCGACGCCAACAACTACGACCGCGCCGACAGCCGCTTCCCCTACCTGCGGGACTTCGACATCTACGCCGGGCACGACTGGGCCTCCGGCCTGGCACCGTTCTTCGCCGGCAACAACCAGGAGTCCTCCTCGGAGGGGATGAACTTCGCCAACGCGCTGATCCAGTGGGGCCAGGCCACCGGCGACACCGCCGTCCGCGACGCCGGGGTCTACCTGTGGACCACGCAGTCCGCGGCCATCTCCGAGTACTGGTTCGACGTGTACGACCAGAACTTCCCGGCCGCGTTCGGGCACAAGACGGTCGGCATGGTGTGGGGCGACGGCGGGGCGTACTCGACCTGGTTCTCCGCCGCGCCGGAGATGATCCAGGGCATCAACATGCTGCCGATCACCGGCGGGCACCTCTACCTGGGTGACTTCCCCGAGTACGTCAAGGCCAACTACGCCGAGCTGGTCACCAACAAGGGCGGCCCGCCGACGGTCTGGCAGGACATCATCTGGGAGTTCCTGGCCCTCGGCGACGGCGAGCAGGCGCTGCGCAACTTCCGGGCGAACAGCGGATTCACCAGCGAGGAGGGCGAGAGCAAGGCGCACACGTTCCACTGGATCCGCAACCTGGCCGCGCTCGGCACCGTGGACACCACCGTCACCGCGAACCACCCGCTGGCGAAGGTGTTCGTCAAGAACGGCGCCCGCACCTACGTGGCGTCGAACATCACCGCCCGGCCGCTGACCGTCACGTTCTCCGACGGCACCACGCTCGCCGTGCCGGCCGGGAAGACGGCCACCTCCGGGGCCTACACGTGGAGCGGCGGCGACGCCACCGGCGGCGGAACCGTGCCGACCGGTCCCCCGCCGACCACGACGCCCACCCCGACGCCGACCACCGCCAGTCCCACGCCGACGCCGACCACCGCGAGCCCCAGCCCGAGCACCAGCAGCCCGTCGACGCTGACGCCGCTCCGGTACCTGCGCTCGGGCGGCGGGCTGGACGGCACCGCCGGCACCGCCGGCACGGTGAACGTGGCGGCGGCAAACGGCAACTCCGACGGCACGCCGACCAACCCGCAGGTGTTCACCGCCACCGGGCTGACCGGCACGTACACCGGCGGGGCGACCGCGTTCGACCTGGCCGTCGACGCGGGCACCGCGATCGGCAACGGCGTCCAGATCCGGGTCTCCTACGACCTGACCGGCAACGGCAGCGTCGAGCGGGTGGAGACCTACCGGTACTTCGCCACCGACCCGATCCCGGGCGCGGAGCGTTACCGGCAGACCCAGGGCCTGCTCTCGTCCACCGGCACGCTGGGCAACCTGTCCGGCGGCACGGTACGCGTCGAGGTGTGGAACGCCATCGGCGGCGCGCCCACGATCCTCGGCGTCGGCAGCAGCTCGACCGTCACGCTGCCGTACGGCTCCTGACCCGCGGTTCCGGCGTCCCGGCCCCGGTGGCCGGGACGCCGGTTCGGGTCACGGCCACCGGGTGGCGGTGGTCTCGAACAGCTCGCTGTCGCTCGCCACCGGGATGACGCACAGCAGGTGCCCGCCCGGCGCCCGCAGCACGTGGCAGTCGCCCCAGCGGGAGACGGGCGTGGCGCCCAGCCCGCGCAGCCGCTCGACCTCGGCCGTCACGTCGTCGGTCTCGATGTCGAGGTGGTAGCGGGGCGCGTCGTCGACCGACTGCACGGCGGTGACCAGCCCGGGCACCACGTCGGCCAGGCCGGTGAACTCCGGTTCGGCCGGATCGGTGCGCAGCTCCGAGCCGAGCGCGGCGGACCAGAACGCGGCCGCCTCCCCCGCCTCGTCCTGCGGCGCGTCGATGATCAGAGCGTACAACCGCGATCGATGCATCGCCCGAGACTAACCGCGACCGCCCTCGCCGGCAGCCCGGTGCGGTCAGGCGGTCACGTGCGCGCTGTCGCCCGCCGTCGCGGCGAAGGACGTGCCGCTGACCATCCGGGCCGCGTCGGAGGCGAGGAACACCACGAGCGGCGCGACGTCCTCCGGCTCCACCCACGGCACGCCCAGTGGCGTCTTCGCCCGCAGCGCCGCCACCGCCGCCTGTTCCACCTCGGCGAGGTCACCGGAGGCCGGCTTCCCCGCCTCGGCGAGCGCCTGCGCGTAGCGGTCCCGGTGGCGGGTCAGCGCGGTGTCGACCAGGCCCGGGATCACCGCGTTCACCGTCACGCCGTGCGGCCCGAGTTCCAGCGCGGCGGACTTGACCAGCCCGATCAGTCCCCACTTGGACGCCGAGTACGCGGACCCGTTCGTGGTGCCGTGCTGCCCCTGGGTGGACGACGTCACGACGATCCGGCCGCCGCCGCGGCGTACCAGCAGCGGCGCGAAGACCCGCAGCACGTTGGCGGCGCCGGTGAGGTTCACGTCGATCTGGTCGTGCCAGTGCCGGTCGGTCATCTCCAGCAGCGGCGCGAACGCCTGGATGCCGGCGTTGGCGAACAGCACGTCCACGCCGCCGTGCTCCCGTCGCACCGCCTCGGCCACCGCGCGTACCGCGCCGATGTCGCGCTGGTCGGCCACGTGCTGCGACCAGCGGGCGCCCGCCGCCGTCACCCGCCGGCCGGTCTCGGTCAGGTCCTCCGGCGTGGCGGGCGGGAAGTCCAGGATCGGGCTGACCGGCCCGGCGACGTCCATCCCGGCCACGTCCGCGCCCGCCTCGGCCAGCGCCACCGCCGCGGCCCGGCCGATCCCCCGCGCGGCACCGGTGACCACGGCGACCCGCCCCGACAACATCCCGGCCGGCATCGTTCCCCCTCCGCGGGCGCCGTCCGCGACGCCCTCTCCGCACGGTATGCCCGGCGGGCCGCCCCGTGCCGGGGTTCGCCCGGTCCGGCCCCGAGCCGGGGTTCGCCCGGTCAGGCTCGCAGCCGCGTCCGCAACCACGCCGGGTCGGGGTTCACCACCGCCCCGTCCGGCAGCACCACTGTGGGGACCGTCTCGTCGCCGCCGGTCACCGCCCGGACGGCGGCGGCGGCCTCCGGGTCGCGCCAGATGTCCACCCAGTACGCGCGCCGGGCCCGCCCGCCCAGCCGGAGACGCAACCGCAGGCAGTACGTGCAGCCGGGCCGCCAGTAGATCACCGGCCGGCCGTCGTCAGCGCTGCGCCGACGCGCCTGCGCAGCGGTCAGCGACCGGGGGAACGCCAGCGGCGAGAAGACCGCCGCCAGCGCGGCGAACGCCAGGAACCCCACCGTCGCCGACACCGGCGTGTCCTGGCCGGCGGCCACCGCCACGCCGACGACCAGCATCAGCGCGGCGAATCGCCAGCTGCGCATCACGCGGTCACCTCGGCCAGCAGCTCCAGCAGATGCCGGTACGGCTGCCCGGTGGCCCGCGCCAGCCCGATCTCGCAGGTGCGGTTCACCGAGGCGTACCCGTCGAAGGGCCGGGCCGTGACGGCGGCGGCCTCGGCCCGGGTGGCCGACGCGGTCAGCTCCGGATGCAGCAGTCCCCGGTCACCGGCGAAGCCGCAGCACTGCCAGCCCTCCGGGACCACCACCTCGTCGGCGACCGCGCGGGCCACGGTGAGCAGCGCGTCGTCCAGGCCGAGCCGGACCGACGAGCAGGTCGGGTGCAACGCGAGCGAGCCGATCCGGCGGCGCACGGTCAGCCGGGGCAGCAGCGTGCCGGCGGTGTACGCGACCGCGTCGACGACCCGCAGATCCCCGGCGCCGTCGAGCAGCCGCTCGAAGCCCTCGGTGCAGGACGCGGCGTCGCTGACCACGGGTAGCGCGCCGTCGCGGCAGGCCGCGCGCAGCACCGGCGGCACGCGGTCGCGCACCGCCCGGTAGCCGTCGGTGAGTCCCTTCGACGACCAGGGGGTGCCGCAGCACAGGTCACCGATGCCGTCCGGCACGAGCAGGCGTACACCGGCCCGCTCGGCGAGCGTGAGCAGCGCGGCGGCCACGCCGGTGCCGCCCTCGGCGGGTGCGAACAGCGTGCCGAGGCAGGACGGCACGAACACGGCGTCCGGGTCGTCGGCCGGGTGGGGGCGGCGCGGGGTGCCGCCGCGCGGCAGGTCCCGCTGCCACCGCGGTACCCGGTCCGCGCCGAGGACCGCGCGGGCGGCCCGGGTGGCGGCCTCCGGCAGCGTGGGCGGCAGCGCTCCGGCCAGGTCGAGCCCGCGGGCCATGCCGCGGGTGGCGGCGCCCCAGCGGCGGGCCGCGCCGCGCCAGGCGGTCCCCGCCGCCCGGCCGTGCTCCCGCGCGCGCAGCCGCTTCACCAGGTCACCGGTGTTGATCAGCACCGGGCAGGCGGTGGCGCACATGCCGTCGACCGCGCACGTCTGCACCGCGTCGTAGTCGTAGTCGTCGGTCAGTTCCCGGGCCAGCGCGGTATCGCCGGCGGCCTGCGCGGCGGCGATCTCCCGGCGCAGCACGATGCGCTGCCGGGGCGTGGTGGTGAGGTCGCGGCTGGGGCAGACCGGCTCGCAGTAGCCGCACTCGACGCAGCGGTCCACCTCCTCCTCCACCGCCGGCACGGTCTTGAGGTGCCGCATGTGGATCTCCGGGTCGTCGCTGAGCAGCACCCCCGGGTTGAGCACGCCGTCCGGGTCGCAGAGCGTCTTCAGCTCGCGCATCACCTCGTACAGCTCGTCGCCGAACTGGCGGCGCACGTAGGGGGCCATCACCCGGCCGGTGCCGTGCTCGGCCTTGAGCGTGCCGCCGTGGCCGAGCACCAGGTCGACCATCTCCTCGGTGAAGTCGGCGTAGCGCGCCGGCGCCTCGCCACCGTCGAACCGCTCGTTGAGCATGAAGTGCAGGTTGCCGTCCTTGGCGTGGCCGAAGATGACGCTGTCGGCGTACCGGTGCCGGTCGAACAGGTCGGCGAGCGCCGCGCACGTGCCGGCCAGCGCCTCGACCGGCACGGCGATGTCCTCCAGCAGCGCCGTGGTGCCGGACGGGCGGGCGCCCGCCACGGCCGCGTACAGGCCCTTGCGGATGTGCCACAGCGCGGCGCGGGCGGCCGGTTCGCCGCTGAGCCGGGCCGGTGCGCTCAACGGCAGACCGGCGAGCACCGGACCGGCGTCGGCGACCCGGTCGGCGAGCGCCTCCGGGTCGGACTCCTGCCACTCGGCGAGCAGCGCGGCGTGCCCGCGCACGGCCAGGCCGCGCAGCGCGGCGTCCGCCTTCGGGTCACGCTGGGCCACCCGCAGGGCGGCGGCGTCGAGCAACTCGACCGCCGCCGGCCCGGCGGCCACCAGCGCCGGCATGGCGGCCGTCGCCGCGCCCAGGGAGTCGAAGACCAGCAGGCCCGTCGCGGCGTGCCGGTGCACGGGTACGGTCCGGAACGTCGCCGAGGCGACGAACGCGAGCGTGCCCTCGCTGCCCACCACGAGCCGGGTGAGCAGGCCGGCCGGGTCGTCGTGGTCGAGGAACGCGTTCACGCCGTAGCCCATGGTGTTCTTCATGGCGTACTGGGCGCGGATGCGGCGCACCGACTCGGTGTTGCCGCGTACCCGGTCGCGCAGCCGCAGCAGCCCGGCGTGCAGCTCCGGTTCGGCGGCGCGCAGCCGGGCGTCGGCGTCGGGGGCGCCGGTGTCCAGCACGGTGCCGCTGGGCAGCGCGAGGACCAGCGACTCCAGCGTCCGGTACGTGTTGAACTCGGTCCCGCAGGTCATGCCGCTGGAGTTGTTGGCGACCACACCGCCGACCGTGCACGCGGACTCGCTGGCCGGGTCGGGGCCGAGCTTGCGGCCGTACGGCGCGAGCCGCGCGTTGACCTGCCGCAGCACCACCCCCGGCTGCACCCGCACCCGCCGCCCGTCGTCGAGCACCGTGAGGTCGCGGAAGTGCCGCCGCACGTCGACCAGCAGCCGGTCGGTGACCGCCTGGCCGCTGAGGCTGGTGCCGCCGGAACGGAACGTCAGCGCGGTGCCGGTGCGGCGGCCGTACGCCAGCAGCGCGGCCACCTGACCGGCGTCCTGCGGCGTGATCACCGCGCCGGGATGCAGCAGGTAGTGCGAGGCGTCGTGGGCCATCCTCAGCCGGTCCGCGGCCCGGGTCGCCACACCGCCGGGCACCACCGACTCCAGCCCGGCCCGCGCGGACGCGCTCAGCTCAAACATGATCACCGCACCTCCCCGGCCCACAGTAGTCACGCACGGCCGGGCTCAGTCCGCGGTGATCCGGTCCAGCACCCGCCGCTGGAACGCGCGGGCGGCCGGACCGGACGGCGGCGTACCGCCCCGGCGGGCCGCGATCGAGGCCCGGATCAGCGCGGCGTCCGGGTCGTCGGCGGCGACCCGCAACCCGGCGTCGACCTTGCCCAGCCAGACGCCGTCGCGGTGGCGCACCAGCGTCCGGCACGCCCCGAGCACCGCGTCCTCCGCGCCGGGGGCCGGTTCGTCGCCGGGCGGGGTGGGCAGCGCCAGCCACCAGCGCAGCGCGTCGGCCAGCAGCGCGCGCAGCGCCTCGGGTGACGGGTCGGCGAACACCTCGGCGGCGGGCGGGCCGAGCAGCGCCAGGCCGGACTGGCGCAGGATGCTGCGGTCCAGCGCGTACCAGAACCGCCCGTCGGCGGGGGGCCGGTCCGCCGGGTCGTAGGTGGCGCGGAACGGCATGGTGGCGCCGGTGTTCAGCTCGACCTCGAAGCCCGGCTCGGGGGTGCCGGAAGCGGCCACGTCACGGCGGTAGACGACGAGTTCCAGGCCGCGCGCCGGGCAGGGCAGCGACTCGTGCCGCAGCCGGTCCACGAGCAGGCGCTTGTCCGCCTCCGGCAGCGGCCCGGTGGCCAGCAGCGCCACGTCCACGTCGCTGCGTCCCGGCTGGTACGCGCCGAGCCCGACCGATCCGGCCGCGTACGCGCCGACCATGTCGTCACCGAGTACGTCCCGGGAGCGGCGGACCAGTTCGGCCAGGTAGTCGCGGATGTCGTCGCGCATTCCGGCATCCTGCCCCGGCCCGGGCGCGGTCAGTCCGCCGGGTCCGGGCAGCACACGGTCAACGCGCCCGGCACGACCTTGACCTTGAGCCGTTTCGCCTTGCCCCGGGCGCCGCCGTCCAGCTCGTACGTCTTCGGCGCGTCGAACCGCACCTTGATCTTGCGGCCCCGGGTGATCCGGACGAACGGCGACTCCTCGGAGCGCCCGGCGGCCATCCGGCCCAGCGTGCGCGCCCAGTCCACGGCGCCGCTGGCGGTGGACACGCCGACCTCCAGCGCCCCGTCGTCGGGGCGGGCGTCGTCGAAGGCCGGGATACCGCCGGTGATGGTGCCGACGTTGCCGAACAGCACGCAGCTCGCCTCGTCGTCGAACCAGTCGGCGCCGTCGACCCGGATCCGGGTCCGTACGCACTCCCCGCGCACGTGCCGCAGCCCGGTCCAGACGTACGCGATCCGGCCGAACCGGCCCTTGAGCTGCCGGTCGGCGTCGCGGATCAGGTCGCCGTCGAACCCGGCGCCGGCCATCACCGCGAAGTGCTCGCCGTTGATCCGGCCCAGGTCCAGCTCGCGCCGGCGGCCGTGCAGGGCGATGCGTACCGCCTCGGGCAGGTCGACCGGGATGCCGAGGTTGACGGCGAACAGGTTGGCGGTGCCGGCGGGCAGGATGCCCATCGGCACGCCGCTGCCGGCCAGCGCGTGGGCGCACCGCTGCACCATGCCGTCGCCGCCCCACACCAGCACCAGCTCGGCGCCGGAGTCCAGCGCCGCGCGCACCCGCTTGGGCGCCTTGCGGCTCTTGGGCACCTCGTACCAGAGCAGCCGCCCGACCCCGGCGGCCACGAGCCGGGCGCGCAGCTCGTCGAGCCCACCCCCGAACGTCTTCTTCCGGTGGGCGACGACAGCGACCACACCGGCCGGGGGCGCGGCGGGAGCGGGGGCGGTGTCCGGGCGTTCGGCAGTGCGCGTGTCCATGGCCCGGCTGGTACCCGGACACCGCGGATCCCACGCCTGTGGCCCGGCGCGACGCGCCCGATTCGGATCAACGGCGTACTGTGCCCGGGCCGCCACGTTCGGTACAGTGCGGGCGTCGATCCGTGCCGCCGGGCACGGGTCCGAAGGGTGCGGGATGTCGGAACGGACCGGGTGGATGGCGCGCGGCACGCTGCGCCTCGGCCTGCTGCTCGGCGCCGTGGCCGTCGTCTGGGGCGCCCACGAGGCCGCATCCGGCTCGGCCGCCCACGCCGCCGACCGCGAGCCGCCCGGTCCGCTGACGGCCACCGTCGGGGTGCTCACCGACACGCTCGGGACGGTGCTCGGCCTGCCCGTGTCCGGAACCGACGACGGCGGCGCGCCCCCGTCCGGCTCCGGCGACGCCGCGACGGAGCCGGCGACGCCCGCCGCACCAGCGCCTGCCCCCGACTCCGCCGCGCCCGCGCCGACGCCGGGTGCCACCTCGCCGACGCCGGGCCCGGCAGAGCCGGCAGCGCCCGGCAAGGCCGGTTCGGTGGCACCGGCCGCGGCCGAACCGGCGGCGCCGGAGACGGTTCCGGCCGCGCCCGCCGAGCCGGCACCGGGCCGCCCGTCCGTCACGGCGCCGGTCACCGGCCGGGTGGTCGAGGCGGTGGTGACACCGGTCCGGGACCACGTGCTCATGCCCGTCACCGACGGCCTGCGCCCGGTCACCGACCCGCTGCGCGACCACCTGCTCGCGCCCGTCGCCGAGGGCCTGAGCCCGGTCACCGACCCGGTGAAGGCAGGCGTCCTCAACCCGGTGGCGGACCTGCTGTCCCCGGTCGTGGAGCCGTTGCGCCCGATCCTCGGCCCGGTCTGGCGGGGCCTGGAACCGGTGCTCGACCCGCTGGACCCGGTGCTCGACCCGCTCAGCCCGGTGACCGATCTGCTCGATCCCCCGGCCGCGCCGGAACCCGGATCACCCTCGGCACCCGGCGAGCCCGTGCCCGGGCCGGCCGATCCGGGCGTCCCGGTCACCCCGGCCGACCCGGCTGCGACGCCGGCACCGGCTCCCGGGCGTGCGCACGACACGCCGCCCCGCCTCGGCGGGCCGGTCCTCGCCGCCCCGGCGGCGCGCACTCTCGCCGTCGTCGGCACGCGGTGGGCCGACCCGGTACGCAGCCGGGCGCCGGCGGCGGTCGGTCCGGCCGTGCACGTCACCACCACGCCCGCCCTGCCGCTGCCGCGCGACGGCGTCACCCACGGCGCGGGCGCCGTGCACAGCGAGCCGGCCGACGCGGACACGAACCGCTGGCGGCTGCCGGCGCCGACCCAGCGGTACGCGCGGCCGGCGGCCGACCCGCTGCCGCCGTCCCGCACGTCGCGCCCCGGCACCAGACCCGCCTGAGCGGACTCCACAGGCACCATCTCCGATCCGGAGCACGGGCGTCCCGCCCGACTGCCGCATGCCGCGGCGGCGCCGCCGACTGTCGTCCGGCGCCCGCAACCGACCCGATCACGCCTGGAAAAACAGGAGCCCGTTCATGAGCACAGCCCTGCCCGTCGTCCGCGCCCGGTGGTGCGACATCGGCCGGATCGCCGATCTCGTCGCCGAGGCCCTCGCGCCCACCGCGCTGGCCGCCTGGCTCGTCCCCGACACGTCCCGCCGCCTGCCGGTCCTCGCCGCCGTGGCGCGGATCTGGACCGAACACGCGTTGTTGTTCGGCGACGCGTTCCTGCTGCCCGACGGCGGTGCCGCCACCGTGTGGTTCCACCGCTACCGCCCGATCCCCGCTCCCCACCGGTACGCCGACCGTCTCGCCGGCGCCGCCGGACCGGACGAGGACCGGTTCCGCCGCCTCGGCGCGGAACTGGCGGCACGCCGCCCGGCCGAGCCGCACAACCATCTGGCGCTGCTGGCCGCGCCCCGGGGCGGCGCGACGCAGGCGCTGTCCGCCGCGCAGCGCCGGATGGACACGTTGAGCCTGCCCACGTACGCGCACCCGTGCGCCGGTGAGCAGGAGGAGGAGCTGCTGCGGCGGCTCGGCTACGCCGAACGGGAGACGTTCGCCGCCCCGGACGGCACGCCGGTGCGGTCGTTGTGGCGGTCGGCGCCGTTCCACGCGGGCGGCAACGACAGGTGGCGTTCCCGCCGGGCCGCCCGCCGGGAACGCGACGACCGGGCCGCCGGGTGGGCGGCGCGCTGACCTGGTGAGCCCCCGGGCCGGGGCGGCAGCCGTCCGCCCCGGCCCGAACCCGCGCCACACCGTCCGGGTTCGTCGGCCGGTGCCGTCGGCGCAGCTCGGTTAGCCTGCGAGCCGGGCACGACTCAGCCGAGCAGTCGGAGGTAACGCGTGCGGAACAGCGGATCCACCCCGGAACCGGGCGGCGCGGCCCAGGTGCGCCCCAGGCGCAAGCGGCGGCGTCTGCTGGTCGTCCTCGCGGTCTGCACGCTGCTGGCCGGCTGTGGGCTGGTCGCCGGCGGCTACTACTTCGACAGCGTGCCGACGCCCAGCGACCTGAAGCTGCCCGAGTCCACCACCGTCTACTACGCCGACGGGCGCACGCCGATGGCGAAGCTGGGCGCGCAGAACCGCACGATCGTGCCGTACGACCAGATGAACGACTCGGCGAAGCAGGCGATCGTGGCGGCCGAGGACCGTACGTTCTGGACGAACCAGGGCATCGACGTCAAGGGTGTGCTGCGGGCGGCCTGGGCCAACATCAGCGGCGGGCAGCGGCAGGGCGCGTCCACCCTCACCCAGCAGTACGCGCGCATCGCCGCGGACCTGCGCGGGGTCACCTACTCCCGCAAGCTGCGCGAGGCGGTGATCGCGTGGAAGCTCGACGACGCGTACTCCAAGGAGGAGATCCTCGGTTTCTACCTGAACACCGTGCCGTTCGGGCGGGGCGCGTACGGCATCGAGGCGGCCGCGCAGACGTACTTCGGCAAGACGGTACGCCGGGACGCGCCCGCCGCGCGGCAGCTCACGCCGGCCGAGGCGATGGTGCTCTGCGCGATGGTGAAGCAGCCGGAGGCGGACCCGGCCGACCCGGAGGGCTCGCCCGGCTACGACCCGCGCCGCAACGCGCTGGCCCAGCAGAACTCGATCGACAGGTGGAACTACATCCGCGACGGCATGGTCAAGCTCGGCTACCTGACGCCGCAGCAGGCGGCGGATCTCGCGTACCCGGACACGGTCCGGCCGATCGACAAGGACGCGGGCCGGTCCGACCTGGACCGGCCGACCGGCCTGGTGGTCAACCACGTGCTCGCCGAACTGCGCGAGACCGAGCCGTTCCGCGGCAAGCCCGACGAGGTGATCCGCGACGGCGGCTACCGGATCGTCACCACCATCGACAAGCGCGTGCAGGACGCCGCCGAGGCGGCGGCTGACATCCGCCGCGACACCGCGCCGCAGGCGGTACGCGGCCAGCCGCGCAACTGGCAGGCGGCGCTGGTGGCGGTGGAGCCGGGCACCGGCCGGGTGCTCGGCTACTACGGCGGCGACAACGGCTCGGGTGCGGACTACGCCGGCTGGTACTACGACGAGAACGGCGAGACCCGCGGGTTCGGCCAGCATCCGCCGGGGTCGTCGTTCAAGGTGTACGACCTGGCCGCCGCCGTACGCGACGGGATCTCGGTGAAGCAGCGGTTCGACTCGCCGGACACCAAGGAGTTCCCCGCCTCGGGACGCACCAGGGGCAGCGCGGCCGGGCCGATCCGCAACGCCGAGCGCGCGCCCTGCCAGCCGGACTGCGCGCTCTGGGAGGCCACCGTCGCCTCGCTGAACGTGACCTACTTCGAGCTGACCGAGAAGCTGGGCACCGACAAGGTGATCGAGATGGCCCGGCAGGCCGGCGTGGAGTCGATGTGGGAGACGGTCCGGGGCAATCCCCGGCCGCAGCGCGTCGACCTGCGCAGCGATCCCGCCGACGAGGTGGCGAAGCGGTTCTCCACCGAGGTCGGGATCGGGCAGTACGGCATCACCGTGCAGGACCACGCGAACGGGATGGCGACGTTCGCGGCCGGCGGCAAGCGTGCGGACGCGCACTTCGTCCGATCGGTGACCAAGGACGACGAGGAGGTGTGGACGGAGCAGCTGCGGACGACGGACCTGGGCCTGGACCGGGAGGCGATCGACCAGCTCGACTGGACGCTGCGCCGGGTGCGGGCCGCCGAGCTGGGCAACGGCTGGGACTCCGCCGGCAAGACCGGCACGTGGCAGGCCGGGCAGAGCACCACGCAGAACGTGCACACCTGGATGGTCGGCTGGACCGGCGCGCTCGCCTCGGCCGTCTGGCTGGGCACCACCGACGGCAAGCCGCTGCGGACGAAGGGCGGCAGCTACGAGGTGTACGGCTCGACCGGCGCCGCGCCGATCTGGCGGCAGTTCATGACCCGGGCCACCGCGGCGATGAAGCTCGACCCGGGCAAGTACCGGTTCGGCGAGCCGACGTTCCCCGGCGAGACCCCGGCGCCGACCCGGTCGGCTCCGCCGCCGACCACCGCCGCACCCTCGCCGTCGGAGTCGCCGAGCCCGAGCCCGAGCCGGTCGAGCCCGAGCCCGGACCCGACCGGCCGGCCGACCTCGCGGCCGACGCTGACGCCGTCGCTGCCACCGCTGCCCACCGTGTCGCCGACACGTACCCGCGGCCCGCGCTGACCGGCCGGGCGGCGGCTCGGCCGCCGCCCGGCCGCGCGCGGCGGCCTCGCGTCTATGCGCGCCATTCGCACACAGCGGCAACGTCCGCAATTTGCACCGCCGCTCATCCACCGTCGGCGATATTCGCCCTGATCAGCGCCTATTGAAGATCATGGTTGCCTGAATCGACGCGCGCGGCGACACGCCCGACTGCCAGTCGTTGCCCAGGTCACCCATTGCTCCGGGCTCGCGCGGCGTGTGATCGTGCACCAGCGAGCCGCCGACCCCCGGCGGATCGCGACGGTCGATCTGTCGACCCGGAGCCACGCCGGCAGCTCCGGTGACCGGCCGTCACCCTGCCTCGCACCACCGCGCCGCCCGTCCCCACCGGGCTCCGTGCGGCGCGCCTGTAGAACAGGAGCAAACCCCCGTGAAACTCTCACCTCGCCTCGCCGCGCTCACCGGCGCGGCCGCGGCCGGCCTGCTCGCCGCAGGGACCGCCGCCGCCGTGCAGGCCGCGCCGCCCGGACCCGCCGCCCCCGACCCGGCGCAGGCCCGCGCGACCGCCGCCGACTCGGCCCGCGCGCTGGTCGCGAACCGCCCCGCCTACCTGCAGGCCGGCTCCGACGACGCGTTCGTCCAGAAGCCGGTCATCTCCTCCGAGGGCACCCAGTACGTGCCCTACGAGCGCACCTACAAGGGCCTGCCGGTGGTCGGTGGCGACTTCGTGCTCGCCACGGACGCGGCCGGCAACCTCAAGTACGCCTCGGTCGCCCAGCAGCGGCCCATCGGCGCCCTCGCCACCACGCCCGCGCTGACCCGGGACGCCGCCGCGAAGACGGCGCGCGCCCAGCTCACGACCGTGAACGCGGTCGAGGGCACCACGCTCGTGGTCTACACGCTCGGTGCCGCACCGGCGCTGGCCTGGGAGACCACGGTACGCGGCACCGGCGCGGACGGCCCCAGCCGGCTCACAGTCGACGTCGACGCCCGCACCGGCGCGGTCCTGCGCAAGCAGGAGCACGTGGTGCGCGGCACCGGCACCGGCGCCTGGAACGGGCCCAGCCCGCTCACGCTCAACACCACCCAGTCGGGCTCCACGTACACCATGAAGGACCCGACCGTCACGAACCTGAGCTGTCAGGACGCGGCGAACAACACCACGTTCAGCGGCTCCGACGACGTCTGGGGCAACGGCACCGCGACCAACAAGGAGACCGGCTGCGTGGACGCGTTGTTCTCCGCGCAGACCGAGCACAAGATGCTCTCCCAGTGGCTGGGCCGCAACGGCGCCAACGGCAACGGCGGATACTGGCCGATCCGGGTGGGCCTCAACGACCAGAACGCCTACTACGACGGCAGCCAGGTGCAGATCGGCAAGAACACCGCCGGCCAGTGGATCAGCTCGCTGGACGTGGTGGCGCACGAGATCGGCCACGGCATCGACGACAACACCCCCGGCGGCATCTCCGGCGGCGGCACGCAGGAGTTCGTGGCGGACACGTTCGGCGCGGCCACCGAGTGGTTCGCCAACGAGCCGTCCAGCTACGACGCGCCGGACTTCCTGGTCGGCGAGAAGATCAACCTGGTCGGCTCCGGCCCGATCCGCAACATGTACAACCCGTCGGCGCTCGGCGACCCGAACTGCTACTCCAGCAGCATCCCGTCGACCGAGGTGCACGCCGCGGCCGGCCCGGGCAACCACTGGTTCTACCTGCTGGCCAACGGCAGCAGCCCGACCAACGGGCAGCCGTCCAGCTCGACCTGCAACGGCAGCAGCGTGACCGGCCTCGGCATCCAGAAGGCCATGAAGATCATGTACAACGCGATGCTGCTGAAGACCTCGTCCTCGTCGTACCTGAAGTACCGCACCTGGACGCTCCAGGCGGCGAAGAACCTCTACCCGGGCGGCTGCGCGGAGTTCAACACGGTCAAGGCGGCCTGGGACGCGGTGAGCGTGCCGGCCCAGTCCGGTGACCCGACCTGCGCCGGCGGCACCCCGACGCCCACGCCGAGCACCACGACCACCCCGCCGTCGGGCGGCTGCTCCGGCAACAAGCTCGCCAACCCGGGCTTCGAGTCGGGCAACGTGAGCTGGAGCGCCTCGTCCGGCGTCATCACCACCGACAGCGGCCAGGCCGCGCACGGTGGCTCGTACAAGGCGTGGCTGGACGGGTACGGCTCGTCGCACACCGACACGCTCAGCCAGTCGGTGACGATCCCGGCCGGATGCCGGGCGACGTTGAGCTTCTGGCTGCACATCGACAGCGCGGAGTCGACCACCAGCACCGCGTACGACAAGCTCACCGTCAAGGCGGGCGGCACCACGCTGGCCACCTACTCCAACCTGAACAAGGCCACCGGCTACGTGCAGCGGTCCTTCGACATCTCGTCGCTGGCCGGAACCACGGCGACCGTCTCGTTCAGCGGCGTGGAGGACAGCTCGTTGCAGACGTCCTTCGTCGTCGACGACACCGCGGTCATCCTGAGCTGACCGTGGCGTGCGCGGCCGGTCGTCGTCCTCCCGGCGGCCGGCCGCCTCGCCGTGTCAGGCCGGTGCCGCGTGCGGGGCCGGTGCCGTGCCGGACCGGTGCCGCGCCGCGAGTGGCCGGAGCCGCGCGCCGGGGCGGCGCCTCGTCGTGCCGGGGCGTGTGCGGTCGGGTCAGGCCGGGCGCCCGGCCCGGGACGGGGTGCCGCGGTCGCGGTGGATCCGCGCGGCCGCCTCGTGCATCGCGCGGCCGAACAGTTCGGCCTGGTCGCCCATGCTGCCGAGCCGGGCGGCGAGCGCGTCGGCGTCGGCCCGCGCCGATGCGCTGACCTGGGCGTCCAGCTCGGACAGCGCGGCGTTGGCGGCGGTGACGAGGTGTCCGCAGAGGACGTCGAAGGGCTCGCCGGCCAGCTCCGGGTCGATCGTCACGGAATCCAGCCGGCCACCTTGGACGGCGACCGCACGGACCCGCCCGCCGGCGGCCGTGCCCTCGGCGCGGAGCAGGTCGCCCGGCTCGCCGTCGGCGTGCGCCGAGGCCCGGGAGCGCATCGCGGTGAGCGCCTGCTGCGTGCGGGTCAGCAGCTCGTCGAGGCTCGCGGCCGCCGAGAACGGGTCGTTGGTCATTTCCGCGCTTTCTTCACGTCTTAGCCGAGCACCGTGACCCTAGCAACAGGCTCCGACTAATCGCGGTCACCGGCCGTCGCGGGCCGCGCCCCGGCGCCGGGAGCAGGCCGGACACCGGCGACGCGGCGTGTCGCGCACGGGCGGACGGCCGGACGGACCGGCCGGGCGTTCTCCGGACCGCTGTCAGCGCAGGCGCAGCCGCTGACCGGGGAAGATCAGGCCCGGGTCGTCGCCGACCACGGCGCGGTTGCGCTCGTGCAGGGCACGCCAGCCGCCGTCGACGCGCTGCGCCACGGCGATCTCCGACAGCGTGTCCCCGCGCCGGACCACGTACGTCCCGGCACCGGTCGCGGGCTGCGGCGCGACCTTCGTCGCGGGCCGCTCCGGCGCGGCCTTGCGGGGGGCGGCCCGCTTCGGGGCGGCCTTGCGCGGGGTGGCCTTCTCGGACCGGGTCGCCGCGGCGCTCGCCGAGCCGCCCTTCCTGCCGCAGACCGGCCACGCGCCGATGCCCTGCCCGCGCAGCACCTTCTCGGCGACGGCGATCTGCTCGGACCGGCTGGCCAGGTCGGCGCGGGCGGCGTACTTCTGCCCGCCGTAGCCGTTCCAGGTGGCGCGGGAGAACTGGAGCCCGCCGTAGTAGCCGTTGCCGGTGTTGATCTTCCAGTTGCCGCCGGATTCGCAACGCGCGACCGCGTCCCAGTTGACGCCCGCGCTGGCCGGAGCGGCCGGGCCGAACAGGGTCGCGGCGCCGACGGCGGCGCCGGCCAGAACCGCTCCGAGAGCGGTACGGCGGCTTCGGGCTGAGTATTCAGTTGCCATGTGGATTCCTCCACGCCGACGAGGTGAGCTGTCGGGTTCGGGCCGAGGAGCCCGGCCGCCGGTGGCGGCTTCACCCCGAGGTGACGATGCACCGTGGAACGTGTGGTTCCCCCGCTCCCGCACGAGGTTCGGTTACCGGGGCCGGCGGCGGGATTTGGCGTTTCCGGCCCGCGGTGTCCGCGTCTGCGAACGAAACCGACGCTAGGGACGTTTTGCGACGATCGTCCACTTCTTGTGATGCTCTTCACCCGGCCGGGCTACCGGCGGCGGCGCTACGGTGGCAGGGCCAGGCAAGATCACGGGAGGGCGGGACGGATGACCGATCACGGACACGAGCTGACCTTCGGCGGTTTCCTCACCCCCGCCGCCGGGCAGCCCGACCAGGTGGTGGCGCTCGCCCGGCTCTGCGAACAGGTCGGGCTGGATTTGGTCACGTTCCAGGACCACCCGTACCAGCCGGGCTTCCTGGACACTTGGACGCTGATGTCCTACCTGGGCGCGGCCACCGAGCGCATCCGCCTGGCCGGCAACGTGCTCAACCTGCCGCTGCGCCAGCCGGTGGTGCTGGCGCGCAGCATCGCCAGCCTGGACCTGCTCACCGGCGGCCGGGTCGAGCTGGGACTCGGCGCGGGCGCGTTCTGGGACGCGATCGAGGCCGCGGGCGGGCGGCGCCTGTCCCCCAGGGCCGCCGTCGAGGCCCTGGACGAGGCGATCCGGGTGATCCGCGAGGTCTGGGACACCGACCGGCGCGGCATGATCCGCGTCGACGGCGAGCACTACCGGGTGGTCGGCGCCAAGCGCGGGCCGGCGCCGGCGCACCCGGTGGGCATCTGGGTCGGCGCGTACAAGCCGCGCATGCTGCGCCTGGTCGGCCGCGCCGCGGACGGCTGGCTGCCGTCCCTGTCCTACCTGCCCAAGGGCCCCGACGAGCTGCCCGCCCTGAACGCGCTCGTCGACGAGGGCGCCCACGCCGCCGGGCGCGACCCGGCCGCGATCCGCCGCATGCTCAACGTGACCGGCACGTTCGCCCGCTCGTCGGCCGGCTTCCTGGCCGGGCCGCCGGACCAGTGGGTGGAGGAGCTGGCCGGGCTCACGCTGGAGCACGGCATCACCACGTTCATCCTCGGCAGCGACGAGCCGCGCGCGATCCAGATATTCGGCCAGGAGGTCGCGCCCGCGGTGCGGGAGCTGGTCGCCGCCGAGCGCGCCACGCCCGGCGACGGCGCCCGCGCGGCCGCCGAGGAGCAGACCACCGCCGGCGGCCCGAGCACGCTCGGCGTCACCCCCACCCCCGACCCGGGGGTACGCCTGAGCGCGCGCCGCCCCTGGGACGAGTCCACCCGCCCGAGCGCCCCGCCGCCGCCGGACGGACACGTCTACCCGGCCCGGGGACAGGCCGCCGGGCAGCACCTGGTGGACGTGCACGACCACCTGCGCCAGGAGCTGGCCCAGGTGCGCGACCTGCTGGAACAGGTCAAGCGGGGCTCGGTCTCGCCGGGCCGGGCGCGGGCCGCCCTCAACGAGATGACCATGCGGCAGAACAACTGGACGCTCGGGGCGTACTGCGCGGCGTACTGCACGATGGTCACCCAGCACCACGGGCTGGAGGACGCCTCGATCTTCCCGCACCTGCGCCGCTCCGAGGCCGGCCTGGCCGCCGTGCTGGACCGCCTGGAGGAGGAGCACGTGGTGATCCACGGGGTGGTGGAGAGCGTCGACCGGGCGCTCGTCGAGCTGGTCCGCCGGCCCGGCGACTTCACCGGCCTCCAGGAGGCGGTGGACCTGCTCACCGACACGCTGCTGTCGCACCTGTCGTACGAGGAGCACCAGATCGTGGAGCCGCTGGCCCGGCACGGATTCTTCCCCGGCCAGCTGTGAGGTAGCTGACTTTTGCTTTCCTAAGTCAGGTGGGTACCGTCGACGCCATGACGGACCTCCTCGCGCAGCGTGACTCCTGGTCCACCGCCAACTGCTCGATCGCCCGGGCGCTGGAGGTGGTCGGCAACCGCACCACGCTGCTCCTGCTGCGGGAGGCGTCGTTCGGCACCCGCCGCTTCGACGACTTCGCCCGGCGGGTCGGTGTCAGCGAGCCGGTGGCCGCCGCCCGCCTCAAGCAGCTCGTCGCCGACGGGCTGCTCGACCGGCGTCCCTACCGCGAGCCCGGGCAGCGCACCCGTGACGAGTACGTGCTCACTGCGAAGGGGAGCGACCTGATCCCGGTGCTGGTCGCGCTGCGGCAGTGGGGCGACGCGTACGCCGCCGACGAGGCCGGCCCGGCGGTCCGGGTGGCCCACGAGGAGTGCGGCGCCGCGGTGCACGCCCGGCTGCGCTGCGACGCCGGGCACGACGTACCCCCCGGCGAGCTGGCCGTCCTGCCCGGTCCGGGCCTGCTGTCCGCCTGACCTCCCTTCCCCACCACCTCTCGGAGCGAGACATGAAGATCGCTGGAAGCACCGCCCTGGTCACCGGCGCCAACCGCGGCTTCGGCCGGCACCTGGCCGCCGAACTCGCCGCGCGCGGCGCCACCGTCTGGGCCGGCGCGCGCAACCCGGACACCGTGGACCTGCCCGGCGTCACCCCGGTACGCCTCGACATCACCGACCCCGCGTCGGTGGCCGCCGCCGCGGAGCGGGCCGGTGACGTGACGCTGCTGGTCAACAACGCCGGCGTGAGCACCGGCACCGACCTGCTCGACGGCGACCTCGACAAGATCCGGTTGGAGCTGGAGACGCACTATCTCGGCACGCTGTCGGTGGTGCGGGCGTTCGCGCCCCGGATCGCGGCCAACGGCGGCGGGACGATCCTGAACGTGCTGTCCGCGCTGTCCTGGTTCACGTTCCCCGGCGTCGGCGCGTACGGCGCCGCGAAGGCCGCCGAGTGGTCGATGACGAACGCGCTGCGCCTGGAACTGGCCGGTCGGGGTGTCCGGGTCGCCGGGCTGCACGTGGGCTACATGGACACCGAGATGGCCGCCGCCGTTCCCGGCCCGAAGGCCGACCCGGCCGACGTCGCCCGGCTCGCCGTGGACGGCATCGAGTCCGACAGCTACGAGATTCTCGCCGACGACGTCGCCCGCCGGGTCCAGGCCGGCCTGTCCGGCGGAGTCGCCGCGCTCTACCCCGCGCTCCCCTGACCGAACGCGCCGGGGATCCCGGTACGCGGACGTGCGTACCGGGATCCGGCGTCGGTCGGGAGAGAGTTACAGGCCGCGGGCCAGGCGGTCGGCGAGGATCCGGGTGAACCGGGCCGGGTCGGCCAGCTCGCCGCCCTCGGCCAGCAGGGCCATGCCGTACAGCAGCTCGGCGGTCTCGGTCAGCGCGGCGGTGTCGCCGCCCTCCCCGTGCGCCTTGCGCAGCCCGGTGACCAGCGGGTGGGCCGGGTTCAGCTCCAGGATCCGCTTGACC
Organism: Micromonospora sp. CPCC 205554; assembly: GCF_036902745.1. Classification (NCBI taxonomy): domain Bacteria; kingdom Bacillati; phylum Actinomycetota; class Actinomycetes; order Micromonosporales; family Micromonosporaceae; genus Micromonospora; species Micromonospora sp. CPCC 205554. Next base: position 90,066 of record NZ_JBAKHP010000001.1, read on the forward strand.
TGCGGCACCTCCTGGCCCATCGCCCGGTACATCTTCTCCAGCGTCGGCGTCATGTCGTGCGCGTCGCCCACCACGCAGGCCGGCGACGTGGTCAGCCGGGTGGACAGGCGCACCTCCTTGACGCTGTCGGCGAGCGCGCCGCCGAGGAACGTGAGCAGGTCGGCGTACTCCTGGCGCTCCGCCTCGGCCTTCTCCTTCTCCTCCTCGGTCTCCAGGTCCACCTGTCCCTTGGCGACCGAGCGCAGCGTCTTCCCGTCGTACGCGCCGACCCGCTCGACCCACACCTCGTCCACCGGGTCGGTGAGGATCAGCACCTCGTAGCCCTTGGCGCGGAACGCCTCCAGGTGCGGCGAGTTCTCGATGGTGGCCCGGTTCTCGCCGGTGGCGTAGTAGATCTCGGTCTGGCCGTCCTTCATCCGCTCCACGTACGCGCGCAGCGTGGTCGGCTCGGCCGGGTCGTGGGTGCTGGCGGCGCGGACCAGCTCCAGCAGCGTCTCGGTGTTGTCCGGGTCCTCCAGCAGACCCTCCTTCACCACGGCGCCGAACTCGGTCCAGAACGTGCGGTACGACTCGGCGGACATGTCCTTGAGCGTGGCGAGCACCTTCTTGACCAGCCGGCGGCGCACCGCGCGGATCTGCCGGTCCTGCTGGAGGATCTCCCGGGAGATGTTGAGCGACAGGTCGTGCGCGTCCACCACGCCCTTAACGAAGCGCAGGTAGTTGGGCATCAGCGCGTCACAGTCGTCCATGATGAACACGCGCTTGACGTAGAGCTGCACGCCGCGGCGGCCCTGCGGGGAGAACAGGTCGAGCGGGGCGTGCGAGGGCAGGAACAGCAGCGCCTCGTACTCGAACGTGCCCTCGCCGCGCATGTGGACGGTTTCCAGCGGGTCGGCCCAGTCGTGCGCGACGTGCCGGTAGAACTCCTTGTACTCGGCCTCGTCGACCTCGTCCCGCGAGCGCGCCCAGAGCGCCTTCATCGAGTTGAGCGTCTGCTCCTCGCGGGTGGTGGCGCCGTCCTCGCCGGGCTTGTCGACAGTCATCCGGATCGGCCAGGAGATGAAGTCGGAGTAGCGCTTGACGATCTCGCGGATCGTCCACTCGGCGGTGTAGTCGTGCAGGTTGTCCTCGGTGTCGACCGGCTTGAGGTGCAGCGTGACCGAGGTGCCCTGGGGTGCGTCCCCGACCTCCTCGATCGAGTAGGTGCCCTCGCCGGTGGACTCCCAGCGGGTGCCGCCGGACTGCCCGGCGCGGCGGGTCAGCAGCGTCACCCTGTCGGCGACCATGAACGTGGCGTAGAAACCGACGCCGAACTGGCCGATCAGCTCCTGCGAGGCGGCGGCGTCGGCGGACTCCCGCAGCTTGCGCAGCAGTTCGGCGGTGCCGGACTTGGCGATGGTGCCGATCAGGCCGACCACCTCGTCGCGGGTCATGCCGATGCCGTTGTCCCGCACGGTGAGCGTACGGGCGTCCTTGTCGACCTCGATCTCGATGTGCAGGTCGGAGGTGTCGGCCGACAGGTCCTTGTCGACGAGCGACTCCAGTCGCAGCTTGTCCAGCGCGTCGGACGCGTTCGAGATCAGTTCGCGCAGGAAGACGTCCTTGTTCGAGTAGATCGAGTGCACCATCAGCTGCAACAGCTGACGGGCCTCGGCCTGGAACTCCAGCGTCTCGACCCCGTCGCTCACACCGACTCCCTTCCCTCTGGCGGGCACTACGGCGGAAAGGATACGAGGGGTGACCGGGACGGCACGCACCGGCCGCCGCCCTCGAAATTCACTGGTACAACCAGTTGACGGGTTGATGTGTTCGGGGCCACACTGCTGCGCATGACCTTCGATCCCGCGCCCCGTGTGTCGGTCTCCGACCACGTCTTCGGCCGGCTCCGGGACGCGATCGTGTCCGGTCGCTACGCGCCGGACGAGACACTGCCCGGCGAGCGGGAGCTGGCCGGCGCGTTCGCGGTCAACCGGCACGCGGTCCGGGAGGCGCTGCGCCGCCTGCAACAGCTCGGCCTGGTCCGGGTCAGCCAGGGCGGTGCGACCCGGGTGCTGGACTGGCGGGTCCACGCCGGGCTTGACCTGGCGCTGTCCCTCGCCCGCTCCGGTGACGTACTCCCGGTCGAGACGCTGGTGCGCGACATGCTGGAGATGCGGGCCTGCGTCGGGATCGACGCGGCCCGGCTCTGCGCCGAGCGCGCGGACCCGGCGGTGGTCGCCGCCCTGGTGCGGGCCGCCGAGGAGTACGGCGACCTGGCTCCCGACCTGGACCGGATGAACGAGGCCAACATCGCCATCTGGCGGTTGGTCGTGCGCGGCAGTGGCAACACCGCCTACCAGCTCGCGTTCAACAGCCTGGTGGCCGGCACGTTCGCGGTCGGCGACGTCCCCCCGGACGCCCGCGCGGCCGAACTGCTCGACGTGGCCGGTCACCGCCGGCTCGCCGCGTCGGTCGCCTCCGGTCAGGGCGCGGCGGCGGCCCGGCACGCCCGGGCGCTGCTGACCGCGCCGGTCACCACCCCCACCACCCCCACCCCCGGAAGGGAAGCGCGCGCATGATCCCCGCCGTGCTGTACGCCGTCCCGGCGTTCCTGCTCCTGATCGTCGTCGAGGCGGTCTCCTACCGCTTCCTGCCCGACGACGACGAACGCGGCTACGAGCTGCGGGACACCACCACCAGCCTGTCCATGGGGCTGGGCAGCCAGATCATCGGCTTCCCGTGGAAGCTGCTCACCGTCGGCCTGTTCGCGGCGCTGTGGACCGTCGCGCCGGTGCACCTGTCCCCCGGCGACTGGTGGACCTGGGTGATCCTGTTCTTCGCCGACGACCTGGCCTACTACTGGTTCCACCGCTCGCACCACGAGGTACGCGTGCTCTGGGCGAGCCACGTCGTGCACCACAGCAGCGTCTACTACAACTTCTCGACCGCGTTGCGGCAGAGCTGGACGCCGATGACCTCGCTGCCGTTCTGGCTGGGGCTGGCGCTGCTCGGCATCCCGCCGTGGATGATCTTCCTCCAGCAGTCGGTCAGCCTGCTCTACCAGTTCTTCCTGCACACCGAGCGGATCAAGGTGCTGCCCCGGCCGATCGAGTGGATCTTCAATACGCCGTCGCACCACCGGGTGCACCACGGCTCGAACACCGAATACCTGGACCGCAACTACGGCGGCATCCTGATCATCTGGGACCGGCTGTTCGGCACGTTCGAGCCGGAGCGCGCCACCGCGCGCTACGGGCTCACCAAGAACATCGGCACCTACAACCCGCTGCGGGTGGCCACCCACGAGTTCGCCGCGATCTGGTCCGACGTACGCCGGGCCGACTGCTGGCGGCACCGCCTCGGCTACCTGTTCGGCCGTCCCGGCTGGCAGCCGGCCCGATGAGGCGCTCCGGGCTGCTGCTGGTGTTCGGGCTGGTCGCCGCCGTCGAACTGGTCGGGGTCGCGCTGGACTCGACGGTGCTCCAGTGGCTGGCCAAGCCGCTGCTCGCGCCGGTGCTACTGGCGTACCTCTGGGCGCACCGGCGCCGCATCGACGCGGTGGCGGTCGGCCTGGTCGCCGCCACCGCGGGCGACGTCGCCCTGCTCCTGCCCGGTGACACCGCGTTCCTGGCCGGCATGGGCTTCTTCCTGGTCACCCAGCTCGCGTTCATCTCCGCCTTCGTGCGGCACCGGCGCGCGCCGGTCGTGGCGTGGGCCGGTTACCTGCTCGCCTGGGCCGGCGCGAACGCGCTGCTGTGGGGCATGCTCGGGCCGCTGCGGCTGCCGGTGCTCGGCTACAGCCTGGCGCTGTGCCTGATGGCCGCCGCCGCGACCGGGGTGTCCGCGCGGGTCGCCGCGGGCGGCGCGTTCTTCCTCGTCTCCGACCTGCTCATCGGCGTGGGCGCGACCGGGATCGAGCTGCCCGGGCGGGGCCTGCTGGTGATGGTCACCTACTGCGCGGCGCTGCTGCTGATCACCACCGGCTGGGTGACCGCGGCGCGCCCGGCGACCGGACCGCAGCCGCCGCCGGCGGGTACCCTGCTCGCGTGGCCAGGGAGAACGGGCGCAAGCTGATCGCCTCGAACAAGAAGGCGCGGCACGACTACGACATCCTCAAGACGTACGAGGCGGGCATCGTGCTGGCCGGCACGGAGGTGAAGTCGCTGCGCGAGGGGCGGGTGTCGCTGGTCGACGCGTTCGCCCAGGAGCGCGACGGCGAGATCATGCTGTACGGCCTGCACATCGCCGAGTACGGCTTCGGCACCTGGACCAACCACGCGCCCCGGCGCACCCGCAAGCTGCTGCTGCACCGGGTGGAGATCGCCCGGATCCTGGAGAAGCTGCGCGACGGCGGCGTCACGCTGGTGCCGCTGTCGATGTACTTCGCCGACGGCTGGGCCAAGGTGGAGCTGGGTCTGGCCCGGGGCCGCCGGTCGTACGACAAGCGCCAGGCGCTCGCCGAGCGGGACGCCGAGCGGGAGATCGCCCGGGAGATGGGCCGCCGCCTCAAGGGCCGGACGGCGGCGCGGCGGGGCTGAGCCGCCGTTTTCTGTCCCAGGCCGGTGGCACGCTGGCCCACATGACCGACCTGACCTGGAACCCGCTGCTCCGCGAGCAGCTCACCTGGCACTGGGCCCACCAGGTGCGCGACCGCCTCGCCGGGCTCACCGACGCCGAATACCTCTGGGAGCCGGTCCCCGGCTGCTGGAGCCTGCGCCCACGCGGCGACGGCGGCACTCCGGCGATCGACTTCTCGATGCCGCAGCCGGACCCGCCGCCGTTCACCACCATCGCCTGGCGGCTCGCTCACGTCGTCGTCGGCGTGCTGGCCATGCGCAACGCGTCGCACTTCGGCCGCGCGCCCACCGACTACGGCTCGTTCCCCTACTCCCCGACCGCGGCCGGCGCGCTGGCCCAGCTCGACGAGGAGTACGCGGCCTGGACCGCCGGGGTCGAGGCGCTCGGCGAGGAAGGCCTGGCGCGCCCCTGCGGTCCGGCCGAGGGGCCGTTCGCCGACGTCCCGATGGCCACGCTCGTGCTGCACATCAACCGGGAGGTGATCCACCACCTGGCCGAGGTGTGCCTGCTGCGCGACCTGTACCGGCACACGCCGCAGGCGGCCCGATGAATACAAGGGTTCTTGTACATCATCTCTTGTAGGTCTAGCCTGTCGGTATGACGGACGGAACCGGCAACCGGCGCGTGAGCGACCCGCGGGCCATGCGGGCACTGGCCCATCCCACCCGGCTGCGGCTGCTCGGCGAACTGCGCCTGCGCGGCCCGCAGACGGTCGGCATGCTCAGCGAGCGGACCGGCGAGGCGGTCGGCTCGGTCAGCTACCACGTCGCCAAGCTGGCCGAGCACGGCTTCGTGACCGAGGCCCCCGACCTGGCGCGGGACCGGCGCGAGCGGTGGTGGCGGGCCGCACACGCCACCACCGACTGGGATCCCCTCGAACTGCTCGACGACCCGGAGCGCCGGCTCGCCGGCAACCTGCTGCGCCAGGCCGCCATGCAGCGCTACGTGGACCGCTACCAGGCGTACCTGGACTCCGAGGCGAGCCTCGACCCGGCCTGGGTCCGCGGCACCACCAGCAGCGACATCGTGCTGCGCCTGACACCGGAGGAACTGGTCGAGCTGCGCGACGAGCTGTCCGCGCTGGGCCGGCGCTGGCAGGAGCGCGGCGCACCCGGCCGAGCCGGCGCCGAGATGGTCACGCTGATCTGGCAGGCCTACCGGGGGCCGCAGTGAACCGCGACCGCCGGCCCCTGGCCGGACTGCTGATCGGGCACGCCGTCTCGCTGACCGGCAACGTGCTCACGCTCATCGCGCTGCCGCTCTACGTGCTGGCCGAGACCGGCTCACCGGCGGCCACCGGGCTGGCCGGCGCGTTCGCCACCGCGCCGGTGGTGCTCGGCGGCGCGTTCGGCGGCGTGCTCGTCGACCGGATCGGCTACCGGCGGTCCAGCGTGCTCGCCGACGTGGTCTCCGGCGTGACGATCGCCGCCGTACCCCTGTTGCACTCCACCGTCGGCCTGCCGTTCCCGGCACTGCTGGCCCTGGTCTTCGTCAGCGGGCTGCTGGACACACCCGGGCAGACCGCGCGTACGGCGTTGCTGCCGGAGGCGGCGGAGGCGGCCGGCGTGCCGATCGAGCGGGCGGTCGGCTGGGCGGAGGCGACCTCGCGGGGCGCCCGGATGATCGGCGCGCCGGTGGCCGGCCTGCTGGTCGGCGTGTTCGGCGCGCTGCCGGTGCTGGCGGTGGACGCGGTGACGTTCGCGGTGTCGGCGCTCGTGGTGGCGCTGCTGGTGCCGCGCGGCCTGAGCCCGTCCGGCGAGGAGAGCGAGCCGGAGACCGGCGGCTACTGGCGGCAGTTCGCCGCCGGGCTGCGCTTCCTGGTCCGCGAGCCACTGCTGCGCGCCATGGTCCTGCTGGTGCTGGTGACCAACCTGTTCGACGCGGCCAAGAGCCAGGTGCTGCTGCCGGTGGTCGCCGACCGGGAACTCGGCGGACCGGCCGCGTTCGGCCTGCTGGTGGGCGTCATGGGCGGCGGGGCGCTGGTCGGCTCGCTGGTGTTCAGCGCGATCGGGCACCGGCTGCCCCGCCGGGCAACGTTCGTCACCGCGTACGTGCTGTGCGGTGCGCCGCCACTGTGGGCGCTCGCCGCCGCGCCGCCGCTGCCGGTGGTGGTCGCCGTGGTCGCGGTGGCCGGGCTGGCCGCCGGCTCGCTCAATCCGCTGATGGGCGCCGTCGAGCTGGAGCGGGTGCCGCCCGCCATGCGGGCCCGGGTGTACGGCGTGATCGGCGCGGGCGCGTGGGCGGCCATGCCGGCCGGCGCGATCGGTGCGGGGTTCGCCGCGGACCGGTTCGGCCCCACGTCCACGCTCGTCGTGATGGGCGCCTGCTACCTGCTGGTGGTGCTGACGCCGCTGCTGGGCGGCCCGTGGCGGGACATGCGCCGGCCCACCGTGGTGCGGCAGCGCGAACCGGAGCCCACATCGGAGCGCCAGCGGGAAACGCTCTCTTGACATCGACCGACTTCGTTCATACCTTCATCGAAGTCTATTTGTATGGTTTGTTAACCGTTGGGCGGGGCCGGCCGCCGTGACGGTAACGGCCACCACCCCCGCAGGAGGCGCCCCGTGCGCACCATCCGTACCCTCGCCGCACTGGCGGCGACGGCGGTCGGCCTCACCGCCGCCCTCGCCGTCGTCCCGCACTCCCCCGCGATCGCCGCCCCCGGCGCGATCACCTGGTCCGACGACTTCAACGGCCCGGCCGGCGCCGCCCCCGATGCGAGCAAGTGGCGCTACGACATCGGTGGCGGCGGCTGGGGCAACAACGAGCTGCAGTACTACACCAACAGCACCCGCAACGCCGCGCTCGACGGCAACGGCAACCTGGTCATCACCGCCCGAAAGGAGAACCCCGCCGGCTACTCCTGCTGGTACGGAAGCTGCCAGTACACCTCGGCCCGGCTGCTCACCAACGGCACGTTCGCCCAGGCGTACGGGCGGTTCGAGGCGCGCATCAAGGTTCCCCGCGGCCAGGGGCTGTGGCCGGCGTTCTGGATGCTCGGCAACGATATCGGCACGAACCCGTGGCCCGGCAGCGGCGAGATCGACATCATGGAGAACGTCGGCTACGCGCCGTCGACGGTCTGGGGCACGCTGCACGGCCCCGGCTACTCCGGTGGCAGCGGCGTCGGCGCGTCCACCTCGCTCCCGGGCGGCCAGGCGCTCGCCGACGCCTTCCACACGTTCGCCGTGGACTGGGCGCCGGACTCGATCACCTGGTACCTCGACGGCGTGGCGTACTCCCGCAAGACGCCCGCCGACATCGGCGGCAACCGCTGGGTCTTCGACCACCCGTTCTTCATGATCATGAACGTGGCGGTGGGCGGTAACTGGCCCGGCTCGCCGGACGGCAGCACCACGTTCCCGCAGACCATGACCGTCGACTACGTCCGGGTGCAGGCCTGGGACAACGGCGGCGGGGGCACCGGGGGACAGATCGTCGGGTACGGAAACAAATGCGTCGACGTGGCGAGCGCCGGTACCGCCAACGGTACCCCGGTGCAGCTCTGGACCTGCAACGGCACCGCCGCGCAGCGCTGGACCTGGAACGCCGACGGCTCGGTCCGCGCGCTGGGCAAGTGCCTCGACGTGACCGCCGGGTCCACCGCGAGCGGCGCCAAGGTGCAGCTCTACGACTGCAACGGCACCGGCGCGCAGAAGTGGGTGTTCAGCGCGGCCGGGGACATCGTGAACCCCCAGGCGAACAAGTGCCTGGACGCCACCGGTCCCAGCTCGGCCGACGGCACCCGGCTGCAGATCTGGGACTGCACCGGCGCCGCCAACCAGAAGTGGCGCCGCTGACCGGCACCCCCGAGGCCGGGGCGGGCGGGCGGCACACCCGCCCGCCCCGGCGTCCCTCCCCGCCCCGCCCGCACCGCCCCCTCCCCCGCGATCTTGCACTTTCGGCCCGAGCGGTGACGCGAATGTCCCATCCGTCCGGGCACAAACTTCAAGATCAGCGGGGCCGGCCGTCCCCGGGAGGCACGAATGGCGTTGCGGGCCGGGATACCGTGAGGTCCGTTTCGCTCCCGCGAGACCAGACCGTCGATCTCCCTGGAAGCGCGATCATGGATGAACTGACCGGCGCGCCGACGTCGACGAGCGGATTCACGCCGGAGACCATTCCCACCGCACGGCTGATCCTGCTGCCGCTGGCCGTCGAGCACGCCCAAGAGATGGCCGCGGTTCTCGCCGACCCGGCGCTGCACACGTTCATCGGCGGCGAGCCCGCCGCCCCGGCGGCGTTGCGGGCCCGCTACGAACGGCTGGTCGCCGGCTCGCCCGACCCGGCCGAGTCGTGGTGCAACTGGGTCATCCACCTCCGGGACGACGGCCGGCTGGCGGGCTTCGTCCAGGCAACGGTCACCGCGCCACACGGGACGGTGGCGGACACCGCCACGGCGGGCGCGCGGGCAGTCGGGCACCGGCACCTCGACGAGGCGGCGCCGGCCGTCGCGGGACCGGTCGCGGAGATCGCCTGGGTGGTGGGAACACAGTGGCAGGGCCGCGGGATCGCCGTCGAGGCCGCCCGCGGGATGGCCGTCTGGCTGGGGCGGCGCGGTGTGCGTACCCTCATGGCCCACATCCATCCCGACCACCGCGCGTCGGCCGCGGTGGCCACGGCCTGCGGACTGGTCCCGACGGAGGTGTGGCAGGACGGCGAGGTCCGCTGGACCGGCCCTGCCACCCCAACGCCTCCCCCGCCTGCCCCGGCGGAAGGCGCGAAGGTCAGAAGGGGGCGTCCACGGACAGGCGGCGGACCTTAGTGAGGTAGGGGTCCAGCTCGCCCACCTCGAAGCGGCACGTGCCGATGACGTGCCAGAACTGGCCGCCCGGGTCGCCGTCCAGCTTGTACCGGCCGTCCGGGCTGACCGCCGCCCACCCGTCCGGCAGGCCGATGAGCGTGGTCCGCAACTGGGCGTGCTCCGGGTCGGCCACGTCCCACAGCCGTACCGTGCCGTCGTCACCGGCGCTGGCGAGCAGGCTGCTGTCCGGGCTGAAGTGCACCGACCAGACGCGCCGGGTGTGCGCGGCCAGGGTGCCGTGCAGCCGGCCGGTCACCGGATCCCAGAGCCGGATCACCAGGTCGTCCCCGGCGGTGGCGAGCAGGTTGCCGTCCGGGCTGAACGCACAGGACCAGAGCCGGCCGTCGTGTTCGGTGAGCACCAGGCGCCGCTCGCCGGTGACCGCGTCCCAGATCACCGCCGTGCCGTCGTTGCCGGCGCTGGCCAGCAGCGTGCCCTCGCTGTTGAAGCCGACCGAGTAGACCCGGTCGGTGTGGTGTTCGAGGGTGAGCCGGCAGGTGGCGGTGGCGGCGTCCCAGAGCCGTACCGTCTGGTCGTCGCAGCCGGTGGCGATGGTCTCGCCGTCGGGGCTGAACGCGACGGTGCGCACGCGCCCCCGGTGCGGGGTGAGCGTGGCGAAGTGCCGGCCGGTACGGCGGTACCACAGGCGTACCGTGTCGTCGTCGTTCGCGGTCGCGAGGGCGTCGCCGTCGGGGCTGAACGCGACCGCCCAGACGTGGTCGGTGTCCACGTTGAGTTCGCGCTCGTCGGCGCCCGTGTCGGTGTTCCACAGGTGCACGCCGCCGTCGCCGCTGGGCGTGGCCACGAGCGGCTCCTCGGGGCAGAACACCACCGACAGCAGCCGGTCGGCCGGGCTGGCGAGCTGCCGCAGCAGGCGCCCGGTACGCGGCTCCCAGAGCCGGATCACGCCGTCGTTGCCGCAGGCGGCCAGCACCTCGCCGTCGTCGCGGAAGGACAGCGCGGTGACGCGGCGGCCGTGCCCGCGCAGCGTGTGCTGGAGCTGCCCGCCGCGGACGTCCCACAGCCGGGTGGTGCCGTCGTTGCTGCTGGTCGCCACCTGGTTCTGGTCCGGCCGCCAGACCACCGGCCAGACCGAGCCGCGGTGCCGGGTCAGCTCGTGCCGCACCTGCCCGTCGTCGGTGTCCCAGAGCTGGATCGCGCCGTCGCTGGCGGCGGTGGCGAGCAGGCTGCCGTCGCCGTTGAACCGGACGCTGTAGATCGCGCCCCGCTGCCGCCCGAGCACCCGTACCGGCCGGCCCGTCTCGGTCTCCCACAGCCGTAGCGCGCCGTGCGTGTCGCCGGTGGCCATCAACGTGCCGTCGGGGTGGATGTCGAGGGCGTACACGTCGGCCTCGTGGCCGCGCGGCGCGCGCAGCAGCTCGCCGTCCATGGCCCGGCGGATCCAGATCCGGCCGTGCTGCCCGACCGCGGCCAGCAGCCGGCCGTCCGGCGAGTGCACCACCCGGTAGACCACCTCCGGCTCCTGCACCTCGAACGCCAGCTTGCCGGTGGGGATGTCCCAGCCGCGGACCGTGCCGGCGCTGTCGGCCACCACGACCCGCCGCCCGTCCGGGCTGAACGAGGTGCCCCAGATCGGCGCGGAGTGGCCGGGCCACTCGTGGCGCAGCCGGGCGCCGCGCGTGTCGTACAGCCGCACCACGCCCGCGGCGTCACCGACCACCAGGCGGCCCCGGCGGCCGTCGGTGAGCAGCGGCCACACCCAGCCGGTGAAGACGTCCTCGATGACGTGCCGCACGTCGCCGTGGTCGGCGTCCCACAGCCGTACGGTGAGGTCGGCCGAGCCGGTGACGAGCTGGTGGGAGGCGGCGTCGTAGCGGACGGCGTACACCCGGGAGCGGTGTCCCTGGAGCGTGCGCACCGGCAGCCCGGTGGCGGTGTCGCAGAGCAGCACACCCCCGTCGTCGCTGCCGACGGCGAGGACCGCGCCGTCCGGGCTGTACGCCACCGGCACCGGCAGCCGGCCCACCTCGAAGCCGTAGCCGACGCCCACCGCGGGCGGGGCCAGGCCCGGCGCGACCGGCCGGCCCGGCGCGACGACGGCGCCGCGCAGTTCCGGGGCGCGCAGCAGCGCCGGGTCGGCGCTGACGTCGATCAGCGCGGTGCGGTGCCAGCTGCTGCCGGCGACGCGCGCGCCCCGCAGGTCGGTACGGAACAGGCGCGCGCCGGCCATCTCCGCGTCGCGCAGGTCCGCCCCGGCGAGGCGGGCCTGGTCCAGGCGGGCGCCGCGCAGCCGGGCGTGCTCCAGCCGCGCCTCGGTCAGGTTGGTGGCGACCAGCCGCGCGTCGGTCAGGTCGGCACCGGTCAGGTCGGCCCCGGCGAGTTCGCGGTGCGACAGGTCCTCGCCGCGCAGCACCGCGCCGCGCAGGTCGGCCCGGTCGGGCAGGCGCAGCCGGGCGGACAGCCGCAGCGCGTTGGCGCGCAGCGTCTCGCCCGCCGACTCGTCGCCGAGCACCCGGGCGGTCCACGCGGTGCAGCGGGCCGGGTCGGCCAGGTCGCCGAGGAACTCCACGGCGAGCGCGGACAGCGACCGAACCGCCAGCGCGCCCGGCTCCTCGCCCCGGTTGAGCTGCTCGGCCACCCCCTCGGCGACCAGCCACTCCATCACGGAGGTGTGGATGAACCCGAACAGCCCGTCGTCGGTGCGGACGAGCAGGCTGCCCGCGCCGACCGCGTGCGCCGCCTGCGGGCCGGACAGCCGCGAGTCGGCCCGCCCGGCGAGCTGGCCGGTCGACTCCGCCAGCTCGGCCAGCCGAAGGTACGCCTCGCCGCTCTCCCAGAGCTGGAACGCCAGCCGGCTCACCGCCTGCCACAGCTCGGGCCGCCGCAGGCTCACCGGCGCGCCCGGGATGCCCTGGGTACGGCGCTCCTCGAAGTCCAGCCAGGACTCCAGGATCTCCCGGTACAGCGCGGCGGCGCTGAACGTGCCGCCCGCCCCGGCCACGGCGGCGAGCCGCCCCTCGTCCAGGTTGGCGATGAAGCCGAGCATGCGCGGGTTGCGGGAGAGCCCGAGCAGGTCCTTCACGCCGGCGAGCAGGTCCATCCGCTCGCGGGCGGCCCGCTCGTCGCCGCCGTACCGGTTGCGCAGGAACGCCTCGATCTGCCCGGGGGTGAAGTCCTCCACGGCGAGCACGCGCCGGTGCGGCAGCAGGCCGACCCGCTCGCCGAGCGCGGTCAGCACTTGCGAGTTGGTCTTGAAGTGCTGGGTCCGGCTGCTCACCACGATCTTCGCGTTGCCCTCGGCGGCCTGCAGCAGCGTCTCCAGGTGGTCGGCCGCCCGGTCGTACGTCACGCGGGCGACCAGCTCGTCGAACCCGTCAAACAGCAGCACGATGCGGCCCTGGCGCAGCATGTAGCGGAACGCCTTGAGGTCGATCACCTGCTCGCCGTGGTTCGCCAGGTGCGCGGCGACCAGGCCGTCCACGGAGTGCGCCTTGTCCAGCGCCCGCAGCTCGACCAGGATCGGGATCAGGTCCGGCGCGGCGGTGGGCAGCCGCCGGGCCACCTCCCGCAACGCGAACGTCTTGCCCCGGCCGAAGTCGCCGAGCACCAGCACGAACCGGCCGTCCGGCGCGGAGACTGTCTCCAGCAGCTCGTCCACCACGTCGTCGCGGACGCGCTGGTCGGCGCCGACGAGGTGGCGGTAGCGCTGCGGCACGTACTGCCCGGGCGGGTAGAGCCGGTCGGCCTGCAGCCGGGCGGTCTGCGCGGCGACGTACTCGCGCAGGTCGAGCAGGCCCTGGAACTCGGTCAGGTGCAGCACGCGGACGCCGCGCCGCTGTGCCTCCTCGGCCAGCCCGCGCGGCACCCGGTCGCCGTCGTAGACCAGCTCGGAGGCGATGTCCGGGTCGGTGGCGTGCACCCGGCGGGCGAAGACGTCCACGTCGGCGGCGGTGGGGGTGCCCACGTGCGCGCCGACGCGCTGCTGACGCACCACGCCGTCGGAGCGGTAGCTGATGTACAGGTGCGGCGGGTCGGTGCCGACGCGGCGCACCACCACCCGGTCGTAGCGGGCCTCGCAGACCTCGGCGAGCCGGTCCAGCAGCCGCTGCACCGGGGCGACCGGCGCGGCGGCCGCCGCCACGCCCTGGGTGGCCCCCTCGACGGCGGCCGGGCGGCGCGGATCGGGCACCTGCGCGGGACCGGACGCGCCGAAGGTGGCCTCCGCGTGCGGCCAGGACACGGCGGTCGCCGCGCCGCCGTCCAGGCGGTCGTCGCGGCCGAGCACCCAGCGGGTCATCCCGTCGGCGCCGAGCCGCAGCACCTGCGCCCGGCCGTCGCGGGGCGCGGCGGCCAGCGGCACCACCGGGTCCACCCGGGCCGACGGCGCCGCGTCGGAGAGCAGCAGGTTGAGCATCGGTCCGACCAACCGGTTGACCGAGCCCCGGTCGCGCAGCGACACCGGGTCCGGCGGCACCTCGTCGGCGTACGGGCTGCGCGCCCCCGGCGCGTGTGCCATCGCGCCCAGCCGCAGCCAGCCGGACTGCTGGTAGTGGCGCAGCCGCTGGGCGAACCAGCTGGACTGCGCCTCGCCGAGGAAGCCGTACCGGTCCTCCTCGCGATGGGTGATGGCGATGGTCGAGTTCAGACCGGCCACCACCACCCGCAGGTCGGGCACCGGGAACAGCGTCCAGGGTTGCTCACTGTCGAAGATCCGGTCGTCGAGTCCCTGGTAGAGGTCGTCGAACAGGCGCGCGTAGTGCCGCCACTTCGGCCAGTACGGCGGCTGCGGGTCGACGTCGTCGGCCTCGCAGGTGGCGAAGTACGCGCGGCACGCCGCCATCGTCACGTCCCGCGGGCCGGGCACCACGACCAGCCGGTGCGGTTCCAGCCCGAGCAGCACCCGCAGGCCGGTGAGGAAGCTCAGCGCGTCGGAGAACTCGCGCGGGCTGCCCGACTCGGTGAGGTTGCCGGCGACGACGAGCAGGTCGGGCCGGGGCACGCCGTCGTTCATCAGCAGCGTCAGGTCGCCCATCAGATGTTCCTGCACCTCGCCCGGGGTGACCGGCGCGCCGGGGGTGATCACGCCCCGGCCGAAGCGCGGCCCGGCGACCTGGAGCACGGTCACGGTGTCCCGGGCGGTCGGTGGCGCCGCCGCGGCCGGCGGGAACGGCGGCGGGTTGATCGGGGTACGCCGGGCGCGGCGGGGCGCGGGCGCTCCGGCGGCGGGCGCGGCGAGCACCCCGTGCGGGTCGGCCGGGTGGTGCGGGAAGGCCGGCTGCCGCATCGGCTTGGCCCGGCCGTCGAGCGCCTCCCGGATGCGGTCGAGCACCCGGTTGCGGGCCTGCACCGGGTCGTCCACGCCGACCAGGTCCACATAGGTGATGGTGGCGAGCAGGCCGTCGATCGGGCAGTCCTCGACACGTACCGTGACGAGCTTGTTGCCGGTGCCGTCCGGGTCGGCGCGCAGCGCGGCCTGCCACTCCAGCTTGCCGTACGTCGAATGCAGGTAGCGCTCGGACAGCACCGCCACCACCACCTCGGCCTCACGGACGCCACGGTCCATGAAGTCGATGAAGTTGGTGCCTGCCACGAAGTCCCACGCCTGCAACAGCGTGCGATAGCCGGCCGCCTCGAACTCCCACGCCAGCCACGTGGCCCAGCGTTCGTCCGCGGGCGAGTAGCTGATGAAGAAATCGATGGGGCGGTCGGACCGGGTGGGGTGCGCGCCTACAACCACATGGTCATTATGGCCACCGACGGTCAACAGATCGACACCCTCGGCAGCTCGGATCGCGACCGCGTCGGGCTCCTCCGCCCGCGTCGGCGTGTGCGAGGATCATCCCTCGTGGAGACCCCCGGCGATCCGCCGAACGCCGTGCCCGACCGTTCCCGCTGGGGCCGCCTGCACGTGCTGGACTGGATCGCGGTCGGGCTGGCCGTGCTCGGGGTGGCGTGCGTGCTCACCGGGCTGCTCCCCCGCGCCGACGCCGAGGGCACGATGCGGCGGATCGTCCCGATCCTGATCTTCCTCGGCACGGTGGTCGTGCTGGCCGAGCTGACCGCCGTGGCCGGGGTGTTCGACGCGCTGGCGACCCGGGTGGCGGTGACCGCGCGGGGCAGTTTCCGGGCCCTGTTCTGGCTCTGCGTCGGCTTCGCCTCGGTGACCACGATCGCGCTCAACCTGGACACCACGGCGGTGCTGCTCACGCCGGTGATGATCGCGCTGGCCCGGGCGCTGAACGTGCCGCCGACGCCGCTGGCGATGACCACCGTGTGGCTGGCGAACACGGCCAGCCTGCTGCTGCCGGTGTCCAACCTGACGAACATCCTGGCCAGCGACCGGGTCGACCTGGACCCGGTGCCGTGGGCGGCGCGGATGTGGTGGCCGCAACTGGTCGCCGTCGCGGTGACCGCGCTGCTGCTGTGGTGGTGGTACTGGCGTCCGGCGCGCGCCGGGGTCGACCCGTTCGTCCCGCCGCCGCCGTACGTGCCGCCGGACCGGGTGCTCTACCGCACCGCGCTCGCCGCCTGCCTGCTGTTCGTCGCCGGGATCCTCGCCGGGGTGGAGATCGGCGTCGCCTCCGGGGTGGCCGCCGCGATCCTGGTCGCGGGCTTCGCGGTGCGTGCCCGGCACCGGCTGCGGCTCGCGCTGGTGCCGTGGCGGCTGCTGGTCTTCGTGACCGGGCTGTTCCTGGTGGTGCAGACCATCGGCCGGTACGGCCTGGACACGGTGATGGGCACGCTCATCGGCGCCGACCCGGGCGCGGAGGGGGCACTTCGGGCGGGCGCGGTCGGCGCGCTGTTCAGCAACGTGGTCAACAACCTGCCCGCGTACCTGGCCGGTGAGGCGGTGATCGCGGCCGACCGGCACACCCAGTTGCTGGCGCTGCTCATCGGCACGAACGTCGGCCCGCTGGCCACGCCGTGGGCGTCGCTGGCGACCCTGATCTGGTACGAGCGTTGCCGGGCCGCCGGGGTGGCCGTGCCGCTGGGCCGGTTCGTGGCCACCAGCGCCGCGCTCGCCGTACTCGCCACCACCGCCACCGTTACGGCGCTTCTTGTCGGTCCCGGCGCCTAGCATCACGACCATGAGCGACACGCCCGAGATCGTCCGCCGCTACTTCGCGCTCGCCGGCCAGGCCGACAAGGAGCCCTACCTCGCGCTGTTCGCCGACGACGCGGTGGTCGAGGACGAGGGACGCACCCACCGCGGGGTCGACGAGATCCGCGCCTGGCGCAGCGGCACGCCGCTCGTGTCGTACGAGATCACCGACGTCGAGCAGACGCCGGCCGGGACGGTGGTGACCGCCACGATCAGCGGCGACTTCCCCGGCAGCCCGTTCGCCGGGCTGCGGTTCCGGTTCGAGGACTTCGACGACACCCACATCCGCCGGCTGCGCATCGCTCCCTGAGCCGGGGCGGGAAAACCGCTACGGCGTGGTCCCGGCGGCTGGCTACCGTGGCCCGCATGACCGCCGCGCCCACCCTGCACTTCTGCGCCGACCCGGGCGAGTTCCTCGCCGCCGCCGAGGCGTACCTGAGCGCCGATCCGGTGGTCGGCACGGTCGTCGCCACCGTCGCGCGCCGGATGGCGGCCCGCCGCGCCGAGGGCGTCCCGCTGCCCGAGGACGACTGGTGGCTCGTCGTCCGGGACGCCTCCGGGGCGGTGGTGGGCGCAGCGATGCGTGCCGCGCCGTTCCCGCCGCGACCGCCGTTCCTGCTGCCGATGCCGCGCGAGGCCGCCGTGGCGCTGGCCCGGGAGTGGCACCGGCGCGGCGAACGGGTCCGCGCGGTCAACGGCGCGCTGCCCGCCGCGCGCGCCTGCGCCGACGAGGTGGCCCGCCTCGACGGCGGGCGGGTCGAGGTCGCCCAGCACACCCGGCTGCACCTGCTCGACCGCCTCACGCCGCCCGCACCGGTGCCCGGCGCGCTGCGGACCGCCACCGCGGACGACGTCGGCCTGGTCGCCGCGTGGTCCGGCGCGTTCATGGCCGACGCCGACGAGCAGGCGGGCCGCCCGCGCGGGACGAGCGCCCACGAGACGCCCGACAGCGCCGAACTGCTGCGCCGGATCAGGGACGGCCGGGTCTGGTTCTGGACCGACGAGTCCGGCCGGGCCGTGCACCTCACCGCCGCCAACCCGACGTCGTTCGGCGTGGCCCGCGTCGGACCGGTCTACACACCACCCGAGCAGCGCGGACGCGGCTGGGCCGGCAACGCGGTCGCCGAGGTGTGCCGGCTGCTCACCGCCGAGGGCGCGCGGGTGTGCCTGTTCACCGACCAGGCCAACCCGGTGTCGAACCGGCTCTACGCCCGGCTCGGTTTCCGGCCGGTGGTCGACATGGCCAACCTGACGCTGGGTGACTGAGAGGGTCCGCGACCTACGGTCACCCGGCGAGGCCGAGCGCGGCCAGCCGGCGCGGGTCGGCGATCACGTCCACCGCGGCGATCCGGCCGCCGGTGACGGTGAACGCCATCACCGACAGCGGGCGGTCGCCGGCGCCCACCAGCACCCCGGCGGCGCCGTTGACGAGCACCGGCCGGGCGTGCGGGAACAGCCGGCCGAACGTGGTCGCCTGCGCCGCCACGGTCGTCGCGCCGGTCAGCACGACGGTGTGGCGGGCGTGGGCGCTCCCGGCGTCGGAGCGCAGCACGACGTCCGGGTGCAGCACCGCGATCAGCGCGTCGATGTCGCCGTCGCGGGCGGCGGCGAGAAAGGCGTCCACCACCGCGCGCTGACGGGCCGGGTCGGGATCGGGCGTGGGGGCCTGTCCGCGTACGCGGCGGCGGGCCCGGCTGGCGAGCTGCCGGGCCGCCGCCGGTGAACGGTCGACGAGCGGGCCGATCTCGTCGAACGGCACGCCGAACATGTCGTGCAGCACGAACGCGAGCCGCTCGGCCGGGGTCAGCGTGTCCAGCACCACGAGCAGCGCCAGCCCCACCGAGTCGGCGAGCAACGCGGCCTTCGCCGGATCGTCGGCGTCGGTGTCCACCACCGGGTCGGGCAGGCGTACGTCCAGCGGGTCCTCCCGGCGGGCGGCGCGGGACCGCAGCGTGTTGAGGCTGACCCGGGCGACCACTGTGGTCAGCCAGGCGTCCAGGTTGTCCACAGTTGCCGGATCGGTACGGGACAACCGCAGCCAGGTCTCCTGCACCGCGTCCTCGGCGTCGGTGAGCGACCCGAGCAGCCGGTACGCCACCGCGCGCAGCCGTGGCCGCTCCCGCTCGAACCGCTCCGCCAGCCCGGTGTCCATCACCTGAGCCTCCCCTCCCGCACACCGTCTCGACCCACCGGGGGCCGGCGACGTGACCGAAGGTGACGGCGATCACACCCGTCACGTCGGCGGGCCGGCGCGGGTCGATACGGCAGCACCGACGACGGAAGGCGGGACGATGAACCCACAGATCCTGGTCACCGGCGGCACCGGCACGATCGGCCGGCACGTCGTACCGCTGCTGCGCGCCGCCGGGCACCCGGTGCGCGTGCTCAGCCGGCGCGGCGGACGGTCCGCTGACGGCGTCACCCACGTGACCGCCGATTTGATCGGCGGCGCGGACCTCGACCACGCCGTCCGCGGGGTGTCCACGGTGTTGCACCTGGCCGGTGGCGCGAAGGGCGACGACCGCGCCACCGCCAACCTGGTCCGGGCCGCGCGCCGGGCCGCTGTGACGCATCTGGTGCACATCTCGGTGACCGGCGCCGACCGGGTACCGCTGGCCTGGACGCGGTCCAAGCTCGACGCCGAGCGCGCGGTGGCCGACTCCGGCATCCCGTGGACGGTGCTGCGTGCCGCGCAGGTGCACGACCTGGTGCTGACCATGCTGGCGGCGATGACGAGGCTGCCGGTGGTGCCGGTGCCGGGTGGGCTGCGGCTGCAGCCGGTCGACGCGGCCGAGGTGGCGGCCCGGCTGGCCGAGCTGACACTGGGCGCACCGGCCGGGCTGGTGCCGGACCTGGCCGGGCCGGACACGTACGGCATCGGTGACCTGCTGACCGGCTACCTGGCGGCCACCGGAAAGCGCCGGGCACGGCTGCCGGTGCGCCTTCCCGGGCGGGCCGGGCGGGCGTACCGGGAGGGCGCGAACCTGGCCCGGCCGGGCGCCGCGAGGGGCGTACGGACCTGGGCCGACTTCCTGGCCGACCGGGCACCGTCGCGGCGGGCCGCCTGACCCGCCGCGGCGACCTTCGCCACCGGTCAGGCGTCGGGGCGCGTCGGCGCGTGGAACTGCTCGAACATGACCTCGTAGCCGTCCGGGTCGAGCCCGTAGAAGCCGAGTCGCAGGTAGAGCCGGTGGGAGCGGTCCAGGTCACGGACCCGGAGCCCGAGCTTGAGTTGTCTGGCGGCCATCCGGCCGAGGTTGGCGGACCCGGCTCACCAGCCGACCGAGCCGAGGCCGACCGGGGTGAGCCGGCGCACCTGCGGTTCGATCCACTGTGCCGCGGTGACCAGTTTGACGAGCCGGTCGATGGTCTCCGGTGGCCCGGCGACGAAGCTGCGCCGGTCGGGCGGGCAGCCGTACCGGTCGTCGAACGTGCCGCCGTCGAGCGCGCGTACCGCCATGCCGGCCTCGGCGGCGAGCAGCATCCCGGCGGGCAGGTCGACCGCCTCGGGGCGGTAGCCGACGATGCCGTCGATGTCGCCGCGGGCGAGCATCACCCAGGACAGCAGCGGCGCCCACAGTTGCAGCACCCGGCGGGCGCTGGTGTCGAGCACCACCTTCAGCGCCCGGGCGGTGCTGTCGTCCCGGCGTACCTCGTGCCCCTGGGTCCAGGCCAGCACCGGCGCGGACGGCACCGGGCGGTGCGCGGCGCGCAGCGGCCGCGCGGCCGGGCCGGACGCGTGCACGAACGCGCCCCGTCCGCGCACCGCCGACCAGGTACGGCCCGCGACCGGATCGTGCACCACGCCGAGCACCGGCGAGCCGCGGTCGCACAGGGCGATCCCGACCACGTACGCGGGCAGCCCGATCGCGACGTTGTTGGTGCCGTCCAGCGGGTCGACGAGCCACGCCCAGGTGGTGTCCGGGGCGTACTCGCCGCCCTCCTCGGCGATCACGCCGTGCTCCGGCCAGCGGGCCCGGATCCGGTCGACGATCAGCCGCTCGGCGGCCAGGTCGAGGTCGGTGACCAGGTCACCGGTGTCGTTCTTGGCCCGGGCGTGCACCTCCCCCCGGGTGCCCCGGCGCAGCAGGCGGCCCGCCGCCTGCGCGGCCTCCACCGCGAACCGGTGCGCGTCGCGCAGGTCGGGCCCGCCTCTGCTCGGCTCCACGTCCATGGCTCCTCCAGCCAGTCAGCCCCGTGCCACCAGTCGCGCGATCTCCCGCGCCATTCGCGCGGTCTCCGCCGCGTCGCAGCGGTCCCGGCGTACCCGGTGGCTGCGCCCGTCCACCGCGCCGAGGCTCAGGTCGCACGCGCCGGGAGTGGTCCGGCCGAGCGCCACTGTCACCGCCGGCTCACCGGCGTCGACCTCCGAGGTGTGGAAGCCGCCGGCGCGCAGCGCGTACGAGTCGCCGGCCGAGTGCGTCTCCACCGTCGCGGTCATCGCGGTGACCAGCCGGTCGGTGGCGGCCATCTCGTCCACCTCGCCGAGGCTGTGCACCTCGTAGATCCGCCAGGACGGGTCGGCCGGCGCGTCGTCGACCTCGATCAGCTCGTTGCGGACGGTGCCGTGCAGCACGTGGCTGAGCAGGTCCCAGCTGTGCGAGTGCATGGTGGAGGTGGTCGGGCGCACCGGCGGCGGGTCGGCCGGCCAGGCGTGCACGCAGATGCCGTCCGGGCCGTCGCGTTCCACGGGCAGGCAGGTGAAGCCGAGCGGGTGCCGGACCGCGCGCAGCGGCCGCCGCCCGTCGGCCACGTCGCCGAGCACGTCCAGCACCCAGCCGCGCAGCATCTCCGGCCGGGTGCCCCGGTCGATCTCCCGTTCGAGGTCGGCGTAACTGGTCATGAGTAGGGGTTCCTCGCCTGGACGGCCTTGCCGATGATGTCGGCGACCTCGCGGTCGCCGAAGGACCGGGGCAGCGTCAGGCCGAGAGCGGTGAACAACCGCCGTACCTGCTCGACCGACGGCTCGTCGTCGAGCTTGACCTGGGCCGCCGCCTCGATCGGCACGCGCCGGCTCTGCCGGCGGCTGTAGTCCAGCTCGATGTTGAAACGGTTGTAGTAGACCTCGCCGCGGTCGACGCGCAGCGCGGGCGTCTGCGGGTTCTCCTGGGTGATGACGACACAGGAGGAGGAGAGGTCGTAGCGGAACGTGGTCATCTGCGCGGAGAGCCGGACGTCGACGGTGAGCAGGCCGGAACGTTGCAGGTGCCAGCAGGCGGCCAGCACCGTCGCGTACGACTCCTTGCGGGTGCGGTCGACGGTCCACGGCTCGCCCGGCGCGTCCGGGTCGAGGCTGCGCCGGAACCGCGCGTACCGCTCGCAGACCTCCTCGTCGGTCGGGTCGATGATCTCGATCGCGACGGTGAGCGTGGCGTTGCGCCGCCGGGCGTGTTCCAGGCAGTCCGGCAGCGTGACCGCGCGCAGGAAGGTGCCGGTGCCGCCCTTGAAGCTCCACTGGTCGGTGTGCCGCCGCGCCTCGGCGAGCGCCTGCCCGACCTCGCTGCCGTGCAGCACGCGCACCATGGAGACACTGTCGATGGCCTCGCGGGCCCGGTTCAGCGCGCCCTCCGGGCCGGTGATCTCCTGCATCTGCGGCACCAGGTCGGTCAGCCGGTCACGGGTGTCCGAGATGACCTGGCGAACCTCCCGCTCGGTGGTGCGCCGACGCAGCCGGTCGCGCAGCATCGCCTGCGCGAGCAGGCCCAGGACCAGCAGGATCGCGCTGTTGACGACCTCCTGGTCGACCGCGTTGGTGAGGCCGAGCACGGACACCGTGAGCGCCAGGACGAGGCCGATGAACGCGTCGAGATTGGTCACGACCCAGGCGAGCAGGCGCGTCATGACATCCCCCGGTCGACGACGGAACCTCCATGATAGCCCGCTGTCAATGTCGCCATCACGCCCTGTTCCCGGATGGTGGCGGTGCGCCCTGCCGGCGGGCGGCGCAGATCAGCGAGCCGCCGAGGCCCGGCGCGGCACGGGCCAGCCGGCGCGAGGCCACCCACCGGCCGCCCGGCAGCCGCCAGCCGACCTCGTTGGACCGCAGCGCCACCGGCGTGAACCCGGCCCGGCGCAGCGTCCGGCGCAGCAGCGAGGCGGTGAACGGGCGGATGTGCAGCCACAGATACGGGTGCAGCGGATCGACCTGCCGCGGCGCCCGGCCGGCGAGGAACGCCAGCCGGTCCTGCACCGGCGCGAGGTTCGGGGTGGTGAGCACCAGCAGGCCGTCCGGCACCAGCACCCGGTGACACTCCCGCAGCAGCGCCAGCGGGTCGTACACGTGCTCGATCAGCTCCCCGGCGAGCAGCCCGGCGAAGCTGCCCGCCCGGAACGGCAGCCCGCGGGTGGCGTCCAGACGGACCGGCAGCGCGCGCCCGCCGGCCGCCGCGCGGGCCGTGCGCAGCGCCGTCTCGGCCGTGTCCGCGAGCACCACCGGGCCGGGCAGCGCGGCCGGGTCGAGCATGCCGCGCGGCCCGCAGCCCAGTTCCAGCACCGGACCGCGCCGGGTCACCCCCTCGGCCATGAGCCGGGCCGCGACCGCGCGGCGCACCCGGTGGTACGGGTCGTCGACGTACCCGTCGACCTCGGCGCCGTCGTGGTAGCGGTGATGGTTGGCGTGCCTGCCGTGCGCCTGCGCGCGGTGCGACGACGTCCCGGTCGGCGGCTCGGCCATCACCCCTCCACAGCGGACGCCGGCCCCTTCGGCGGCGTCCGCTCCAAGCCTCGCACCGCTTCCGCCTTCCGGGGTGCACATCCGCCCCGGGTACGCCGACGCGGCGGCCGATCGTCCGGCCGCCGCGTCGATCGGGTGCGTCAGACGGCCGGCGCCCAGTCGAGGCGCATGCTGTCGTCGTACTCGTCGCCCGGGATCCACCACGGCTCGCCGAAGCCGCTGGTGAAGACGATGATGTTGCCGCCGTCGGCGTCCGGGTTGCTGTCCGGGACGGACAGCGCGGCGCAGTAGCGCCCGTCCGGTGAGAACACCGGCGAGATGATGAACCGCGGTTCGTCGGTGAGCAGCTTCAGCCCGGTGCCGCCGATCCGCACCGACGCCAGCGACAGGTTGTGGCGTTCCTGGTCCAGGTACCACCGGTTGGTGCTGAACACGATCCGCTGGGAGTCGGGCGTGAAGACCGCGTGATCCGCGAACTCGCCCGGTACGCGCTGGTAGACCAGTCGTGCCTTGCCGGTGGCGAGTTCCAGCACGCGCAACTGCCCGCCGTTGGACCGGCTGGTCCACTCCATCACGATCATCGAGCCGTCGCGGGACCAGTTGGGTCGCATCATGCTGTGCCCCTCGACGAGGACGCGCCGGCCACCGGTGGCGACGTCGACAGCGACCAGTGCGGAGCCGTTGACCACGAGGGCGATCTCGGTGCTGTCCGGGGACCAGGTCGGCCACCCGTAGCTGTTGCCGGGAGCGTCGCTGATCAACGTGCGGACCTGACCGGTGACGCGGTCGAGGAGCAGGAGCACGGGCTGGCCCTCGTAGTCGGGCACCGCGATGTAGCGCCCGTCGGGCGAGGCGGCCGCGTCGGCGCCCGGGGGCAGCAGCACCTGCGGGGTGGTGCGGCCCGGGTTGATCTGCAGCACGCCGGCGCTGCCGGTGACGATCCACGGCCCGTTGACGCCCGCGGTGGCCGAGGCGGGGGCGGCGGCCGCCAGCCCGCCCGCCAGCCCGGTCGCGGTGGCGGCGCCGGTGAGCGCGGCGGCGCGCAACAGCGTTCGGCGGTTCATCGTGGTCATGCCGGCACCTCCGTGGTGATCGCCCGCGCCCAGTCCAGCCGGGTGCTGTCGTCGTACTCGTCGCCGGGGATCCACCACTGCTCGCCGAAGCCGCTGGTGGACACGATGATGTTGCTGCCGTCGGGGTACTCGTTCTCCGGCGGGATCGACAGCGCGGCGCAGTAGCGGCCGTCCGGGGAGAACACCGGCGACAGGTAGAACCGGGGCTCGTCGGTGAGCTTCTTCAGCCCGGTCCCGTTGATCCGCACCGAGGCGAGGGACTGGTTGAGTGTCTCCAGGTCCGGATACCAGCGGTCGGTGCAGAACACCACGCGCCCGGAGTCCGGCGTGAAGGCCGGCGAGAGGAACGTCTCGCCCGGCACCGGCGTGTAGATCGGCCGCACCGCGCCGGTCGCGAGTTCGAGCACGCGCAGTTGCCAGCCCTGCGAACGGCTGCGCCACCTCACGACGATCATCGAGCCGTCCCGGGACCAGTCCGGGTCGGTCATGACGTGCCCCTCGACCAGTACGCGGGTGGCGCCGGTCGCCACGTCGACGGCGATCAGCCGGTCACGGTTCTCGCCGGTGACCAGCGCGATCTCGGTGCCGTCCGGCGACCAGGTCGGCGCGCCGTAGTAGACGCCGAACGGGTCGGCGAGCAACGTGCGCCTCTCGCCGGTGATCCGGTCGTGCACCGCCACGACCGGCTCCAGCGAGCCGTCGCCCGAGCGGGCCGTGTTCTCCCAGGCCACGTACCGGCCGTCCGGCGAGGCCTTGGCGTGGTCACCGTTCGGCAGCAGTTCGCGCGGCGTGGTGCGGCCCGGATCGACCTGGAGCACACCCCAGCCGACGCTGACCAGCCACGACCCGTTCACCACACCGGCGGCGGGTGCGGCGGACGCGGCCCTGGATGCGGCGGCCAGCCCGGTCGCGGCGGCCAGCCCGGTCAGCGCGGCGGTGCGCAGCAGGGCACGACGATTCATTGCGGTCATTCAACAACCCCCGTGTGAGACGTGGCCCTCACACTCGCGAGTGGATCGACGCACCGGAATCGGACGAGTGGCCGCTTCACGCTCGGCTGCTCGTCCATCACCGCTGGTGAGCGCACCGGAGACCGGTACGCTCGCCCCGATGACCTCCGACGCGCTGCGCCGCGCTCTCACCGAACCGGGCGACCCGCCGCTGCTCCCGCTGCCCGGCGTGGCTGTCGAGCTGCTGGACGCCCTCGCCGCCCCGCCGCGCCTGGGCGCGCACCTGCGGCTGGTGCACGACGTCGCCTGGCACCTGACCGCCGCGTTCGCCGACCGGTTCGGTGCGGTGCCGTTCGACAGGCAGGCGGTGCTGTTCGGCGCGGCCGTGCACGACCTCGGCAAGGTCGAGCATCCCGGCGAGCTGACCGGCCCCGGGTCGGCGCACGAGGAGGCGGGCTACCAGTTGCTGCTGCGCTTCGGCGTACCGGAGGAGCGGGCCCGCTTCGCGGTCACCCACGCCGCCTGGCACTCCCCCGGCGTGCAGCTGGAGGACCTGCTCGTCAGCCTCGCCGACAAGGTGTGGAAGGGCCGCCGCGTCACCGACCTGGAGCAGCTCGTGGTCGACCGGCTCGCCGGCATCACCGGCCAGGAGCGCTGGCAGACGTTCCTGGACCTCGACGACGTGCTCGCCGAGCTGGCCGCCGGCGCTGACCGGCGGCTGGCGTTCCAGGCCGAGCATCCGGTGTACGGCTGACGCCGGACCGGAGGCGGCGATGAGTCCGGCGCCGGTGGACGGTCTTCTCCGGTGTCGGTGTTCTCCGATCTCCGATCTCCGGGAGGAAGCATGAGCACCAGTGAAGCGCGGGGCCGGGTACGGGCGTTCGTCACCGTCTCCCTGGACGGGTACGTCACCGGCCCGGACGACCACGCGGGCCAGGGGCTCGGTGTCGGCGGCGAGCGGCTGCACCACTGGGTGATGGGCGGTCCGTGGACGTACGACTCGCCGCGCGAGCCCGGGGCCGGCATGACCGGCGAGGACCGCGCGTACTTCGACGAGATGCTGGCGGGCACCGGTGCCGCGCTGTGCGGCCGGGGCATGTACGACGCCGCCGGCGCGTGGGGCGGCCGGAACCCGTTCGAGGCGCCCCTGGTCGTGCTCACCCACCGCACCGCCGACCAGCCCGGCCCGGACGCCGGTTTCCTCATGGTCGACGGGTTCGACGAGGCGCTGGCGGCGGCCCGGCGCACGGCCGGTGACGGCGCGGTGGTCATCGGCGGCGGCGCCGACGTCATCCGGCAGGCGCTCGCGGCGGGCGTCGTCGACGAGCTGGGCCTGTCCACCGCGCCGGTGGTCCTCGGTGCCGGGAAGCGGCTGTTCGAGGGCTTCGACCGCGACGTCGACCTGGAGATCCGCGCCGTGCACCACTCGCGGTACGCCGTACACGTCCGCTACGCCGTCGGCCGCCACACGAGCAATACCGATTGACTTTCGATAGGTTCCGCGCGATAGTCGATGCATGTTGACGGCGCAACGCGCGGTGACACCACTCCGCGCCTTCCTGGTCCTGTTGTTCGCGATCCTGGTGCTGTTCCAGACCATGTCGCTGCCCGGGCAGTTCGCGCACATGGCGCGCGAGAACCCGGACATGGCGTACCTGCGGTGGCCCGCCACCGCGGTGACGATCTTCTGGGTGCTGTGCGTGCAGGTGGTGATCGTCTGCACCTGGCACCTGCTCACCCTGGTCAAGAACGACCGCATCTTCACCGAGGCGTCCCTGGGCTGGGTCGACGGGATCGTCTGGGCGGTCGCCGCCGCCTGGGTGGTGCTCGTCGGCGTGTTCGGCTACGTCGGCTTCAACGCCGACGACCCGGGGTTGCCGCTGCTGCTGTTCCTGCTGGTCACCGGCGTCAGCGTGCTGGGGCTGCTGATGGTCGTCCTGCGCGCGCTGCTGCGCCAGGCCACCACGCTGCGCACCGACATGGAAGCGGTGATCTGATGCCGATCGTCGTGCGCATCGACGTCGAACTGGCCAAGCGCAAGATGAGCGTCGGCGAGTTCGCCGAGCGCGTGGGGCTCACCCCGGCCAACGTCGCCGTGCTCAAGAACGGCCGCGCCAAGGCCGTCCGGTTCAGCACCCTGGAGGCCATGTGCCGCGTGCTCGACTGCCAGCCCGGCGACCTGCTCGAATGGGTCGCCGACGAGGAGGAACGATGAGATACCTGGCCGCCGCCGCAGCCCTGCTCGCCGTCGCGCTCGGCGTCGCCGGCTTCGTGTACGGGGAGGCCGACGACTCCCCCGGCCTCCAGCTCCTGTCCGCGCTGCTCGTCATCGGCGCGGTCGCCATCGGCGTACGCGTCGCCCGGCGTACCCGATAGGGCCGGCGCCCCCTCGACGCCGGCCCCACCGGTCAACCCTTCACACAGACGACCTGCTTGAGGTGGGCGACCACCTCGACCAGGTCCTCCTGCCGGGCCATCACCTCGGTGATGTCCTTGTACGCGCCGGGGATCTCGTCGACCACACCGGCGTCCTTGCGGCACTCCACCCCGGCGGTCTGCGCGGCCAGATCCGCGGTGCTGTACGTCCGCTTCGCCTGCCCCCGCGACATCCGCCGCCCGGCGCCGTGCGACGCCGAGCAGTACGCGTCGAGGTTTCCCTTACCGCGCACGATGTACGAGCCGGTGCCCATCGAGCCGGGGATGATGCCCAGGTCCCCCTTCCCCGCCCGGATCGCCCCCTTGCGGGTCACCAGCACGTCCACCCCGTCGTAGCTCTCCTCCGCCACGTAGTTGTGGTGGCAGGAGATCGGCTCGTCGTAGCCGGCGTGCGGGAACGCCTCCCGGACCACCTGGCAGAGCAGCGCGAGCATGACCGCCCGGTTGCGCCGGGCGTACTCCTGCGCCCACCACAGGTCCCGCCGGTACGCCTCCATCTCCGGCGTGCCGGCGAGGAACACCGCGAGATCCCGGTCCGGCAGGCCGGTGTTGTGCGGCAGGCCGCGCGCCACCGCCATGTGCCGCTCGGCGAGCTCCTTGCCGATGTTGCGGGAACCGGAGTGCAGCATCAGCCAGACCCGGCCGTCGTCCGCGCCGCCCTGCTCCAGGCAGACCTCGATGAAGTGGTTGCCGCCGCCGAGCGTGCCGAGCTGCCGCTGCGCCCGCGTCTGGAGCTGGGCCACCTTCCGGTCCAGCGTCGCGAACCGCCGCCAGAAGTCGTCCCAGCCCGCCTGCTCCAGTCCCCGGATCCGGCGCGGATCGACCGCGTCGTCACGCATCGCGAAGCCGACCGGGATCGCCGCCTCGATCGCCGAACGCAGCGGCGCGAGGTCGTCGGGCAGGTCGGCGGCGGTCAGCGAGGTCCGTACCGCGGACATGCCGCAGCCGATGTCCACGCCGACCGCGGCCGGCGACACGGCCTGCCGCATCGCGATCACCGAGCCGACGGTGGCGCCCTTGCCGAAGTGCACATCCGGCATCACCGCGACGCCCTGCACCCACGGCAGCGCGCCGATGTTGCGCAGCTGCCGGGCCGCCTGCGCCTCGATCGCGTACGGGTCGGTCCAGACCCGGACCGGTGCCCGGGTACCGGCCAGCGGGGTGAAACCCATCGTCGCCTCCTTGCTCATGTCCGTCTGACGTAGGCCGTACGGGACTCGAACCCGTAGCCTCCCGGATGAGAGCCGGGTGAGCTGCCAGTTGCTCCAACGGCCCCTCGACGGCGCGGTGCCGTCGGTGAGGATGCCCCGGACACGGAGAACCGCCCAGCTCCGGTGTCGGGGCGGGCGGTTCGCGCGGATCGTCGCGCCGGCGCTAGACGCGCCACCACCCGGGTTGCCACTGCCGTCGCCGGCCCGTGCCCGGTTCGGGCAGCAGGGCACCGGCGCGCGGCGCTTGCCGCTCGGCGCGGGTGCGGTTCTGCTGCGACACGGTGGACTCCCCTGGTGGATCAGAACGTTGCCGCTCACGGTACGGGGCGCCGCGCACCGGCGGCAACGTGAATTTGCGAGTGAAGTCCTCGTATGAAGGAGGTCTCTGCGGAGGGATCAACTTCACGAGGAGCTTTACGTGAGGACCAGCGACAGACCCGTCAGGACGTAACCTGGGCAAGCCTGAGCAGGTATTCGAATCCGCGTTTCTGCGCGGGCGAATCCACCATCGGCAGGATCAGCGCTGGTATGCCGGCGGCAACCGATCCGCCGTCGCCAGCGGGATGATCACCGACCATCAGGGTCTGGCCCGGTGCGGCATGGAGGGCGGCGAGGGCGGCGACCCAGATCCGAGGGTCCGGTTTGACGAGGCCGACCTCGTAGGACAGTACGAACGCATCGACATGGCCGTCGAGTCCGTGCCTGGCGAAGCATTTGCGGATGTCCCAGCCGACGTTGCTGACGACGCCGATGCGAACACCGCTGTCACGCAATGCGGACAGGGTGGCGACGGTGTCGGCGTACGGCTCGATCGCTTCGGCGTGTGTTTCGTGCATGGCCGACGCCAGCGCCTGGTCAACCCCAGGAATCTGTTCCAGCACGGTGAGAATCGCCCGATCCCAGACTCGCGGATCCAGATCTCGGGCGATGTGGGCCGGATCCGTGGTCGTCTCCCGCAACAGTTCCGCGAAGTCGCCGGCAATACGGTGCGCCTCGCCGGCAGCCAATGCCCGGTCGATCGATGCCGCCGCGTTGCCCACCCAACGTTCCGAGTCTCTGGCGAACAGAGTCCAGGCGAAGTCGAACAGTACGGTCGTCACGCGCCCGGCGGTCATCGCATCACCCTAGATCAACACGACGCGTCCGGG
The DNA here is from genome assembly GCF_036902745.1 of Micromonospora sp. CPCC 205554. Lineage (NCBI taxonomy): Bacteria > Bacillati > Actinomycetota > Actinomycetes > Micromonosporales > Micromonosporaceae > Micromonospora > Micromonospora sp. CPCC 205554. The sequence continues at coordinate 119,981 of NZ_JBAKHP010000001.1, forward strand.
AGCGGCGGTCGACCTGGGTCGGGCAGGGCTGAGGTGCCCGGCCTCAGCCGGCGTGCGCCACCGGGTGGCGCCGCATCTCCTCCATGAACGGGTAGCGCGCGGTCAGCTCGGCCAGCGTGATGCCGGCCCGCCACGCGGCGGCCACCTGCGCGACCTGGAGCAGGTCGGTGGCGTCGCCCCGGGCCTGGACGTCGCCGTCGACCCGCAGGTCGATCATGAAGTATCGGGCCTGGGAGCCGAGGCTGACGCAGACGACGCCCCGGGCGGAGGTCATCTCGGCGCAGGTGAACCGGCTGCGCCCCTGCTCGGGCGCGGTCACCTCGCCGACGTCGAGCTGGTGCGCGGCGGCGGTCGCCACGAGCGCGGGGGCGAGACCGCCGGGCTCGACCAGGTCCGGGTAGAGGCGCACACCCAGTGCGGCCGACACGTCGCTCATGACTGACTCCCACTTCCTCGTGACAGAGACCAGCAGCGCGCAGGTTACGGGTGTGTTTCCGGCACGCACGGCCATCTTTTCCCGTACGACCGTCCCGGGGCAATAGGAACGCCCCCATCGAACCCCTCCGAGGTACGCTGCCGCCTCATGGCGCTGATCCGCTGTGACTTCTTCTCCGAGGCACTCGGCATGGGCACGTCGATGACGGTTCTGCTGCCGGATCGCGGCGCGGCCGGGATCGGCGTGCCGGGCACGGCCGCCGGCGGTGACCCGCCGGTGCTCTACCTGTTGCACGGCCTGACCGACGACGACACGGTGTGGACCCGGCGCACCTCGATCGAGCGGTACGTGGCGCCGCTGGGGCTGGCCGTGGTGATGCCGCAGGTGCAGCGCAGCTTCTACTGCGACGAGGCGCACGGCAACCGGTACTGGACGTTCCTCAGCGAGGAACTGCCCGAGGTGTGCCGGTCGTTCTTCCGGCTGTCCACCCGCCGGGAGGACACGTTCGTCGCGGGCCTGTCGATGGGCGGCTACGGGGCGGTGAAGTGGGCGCTGCGCCACCCGGACCGGTTCGCGGCGGCGGCCAGCCTGTCCGGCGCGCTGGACGTGACGCGCCGCCGCCACCATCCGACCCATCCGGTCGACCCGGCGGTGTGGCACACCGTCTGGGGTGACGGCCCGGTGCCCGCCGACGACGACACGGTGGGGCTGCTGGAGCGCGCCGGCGACGACCTCCCGGCGCTCTACGTCGCCTGCGGCACCGAGGACTTCCTGTACGAGGACAACCTGCGGTTCCTCGACGTGGCCCGGAGACGGGACGTGCCGGTCACCGTCGACTTCGGTCCGGGTGACCACGACTGGGCGTACTGGGACGCGCGCATCTCCGACGTGCTGGCCTGGCTGCCACTGCGCACGCGCTGACCGCGCCGGTTCAGACCCCGACGGTGCCGTCGATCGCCTCGCGGATCAGGTCGGCGTGCCCGTTGTGGCGGGCGTACTCGTGCAGCATGTGCAACATGACCAGGCGCAGCGAGACGTCCTCGCCCCAGCGTGCCTGGTGGCCGGTGACGTCGAGCGACTCGGCCTCCCGCTCGATGCGCCGGGCGTGCTCGATCTCGCGCCGCCACGCCTCGAACGCCTCCGCCGGGTCGGCGTCGCGGGCGTCGTACGCCTGCTGGAAGTCGCCGCTGTCCGACCACACCAGCGGTACGTCCTCGGCGGCGATGACCCGGCGGAACCAGGTGCGCTCCACCTCCGCCATGTGCCGGACCAGACCGAGCAGGGACAGCGTGGACGGCGGCGACGCCGGGCGGCGCAACTGCTCGACGGTCAGCCCCTCGCACTTGAGGGCCAGCGTGGCCCGGTGGAAGTCGAGGAAGGCGCGCAGCGACTCCCGCTCGCCGGCGAGCAGCGGCGGCCCGATCCGTTCGGTCTCCATGAGCGCCCAGCCTAGCCGCGATCGATCATGGTGGAACGACCGCGTCACCGCAGCGACGAACCGGCCACCGGGAAGTCGAACCAGGTGTCCGGGTACGGCTCGTCGACGTACCGGTAGTGCCACCACTCCAGCGGATAGTTCTCGAAGCCCTGCGCGGACATCAGCCGGCGCAGCAGGTCGCGGTTGCTCCGGGCGGTGTCGCTGATCCGCGCGTCGGCGGTGTGGGCGCGCGGGTCGAAGCAGTCGAAGCCGGTGCCCATGTCGATCGAGTCGTCGGCGAATCGGCGGCCCGCCGGATCGGTGCAGGGCACGAGCGGCTGGCCGGGCGTGTACGCGGGCTGAGCGGCGGCGGAGACCGGGACCAGGGTCAGGTCGACGGTGCTGCCCCGGCTGTGCGCGGTGGGGGCGCCGATGTAGCCGTCGACGAACAGCCGGTCCTTGGGCACGCCGGGGTAGAACTCCCCCTTCATCCGCTGCTCGCCGGGGAGTTTCGCCCAGGCGACGAAGTCGTCCGCCGCGCGCTGCGGGCGGTAGCAGTCGTACACCTTGAGGCTGTGCCCACCGGCGAGCGCGGCGGTCTGCACCCGGTGCAGCGCCTGCGCGGCCGGGCGGGTGAGCAGGCAGCGCGGTTCGGCGTACCCGTCGATCGGCCGGCCGACGAAGTTGTGCGGGCCCGCGTACCGGATGTCGGTGCGGACGGTGGGGTCGACGGCGGTGAGGTCCACGAAGCCCGCCGGGGCGCGGGGGCCGGTCGGGGTGGGCGACGGGCGCGCGGACGGTGACGGGGACGGCGCGGGCCGCTGGCAGGCGGCGGCGAGCAGCACGGCCGCGACGGCCAGGACCGCCGTCGCGCGTCTGCCGGTGCCCACCCGCCGTGTCTACCAGGCCCGGCGGGCCGCCGGGCCGCATCGGCGGAACCGGTGGTCAGCCGCCCAGCACGGTACGGAGGAAGTCCACGGCGGCGGCGTCGTCGTCCATGCCGCCCGCCTCGTGGCCGTTGAACCGCCACACCGTCAGGTCCTTGTCGCCCCGGTACTCGTGGTAGGCGGCGTAGACGGTGGACGGCGGCGTGATCTCGTCCATCAGCGCGACGGAGAACCGGGCCGGAACCGTGGCGCGGCGGGCGAACGCGACGCCGTCGACGTAGCCGAGCGTGCGCAGCGCCTGCTCCTCGCGGTCCCGGTGCACGGCCAGGTAGTCGCGGATCTCCCGGTACGGCGTGGCGTCGGTGATCGTGATCGCGCGCGGGATGTCGCAGAGGAACGGCACGAGCGCCACCGCCGCGCGCACCCTCGGCGCCAGCGCGGCGGCGGCGAGCGCGGCGGCCCCGCCCTGGCTGTGACCGAGTACGGCGATCCGGTCCGGGTCGACCGCCGGCAGCTCGCACGCGGCGTCCACGGCGCGGACCGCGTCGGTGAGGAAGCGCCGGTAGTAGTACCGGTTCGGGTCCTCGATGCCCCGGGTTGCCATGCCCGGCGCCTGCGGCCCGGCGGCGGCGACGTCGGGTGTGTCGCCCCGGCTCCATCCCGAGCCCTGGCCGCGCGTGTCCATCTGGAGGTGGGCGAAGCCGGCCGCCGACCAGAGCAGGTTCTCCAGCGCGTGGCCGCGCCCGCCGCCGTACCCGACGTACTGCACGATCGTGGGCAGCGGCCCGGCGGCGCCGCGCGGCACCCGCAGCCAGGCGCGGATCGGCTGTCCGGCGAAGCCGGGGAACGTCACGTCGAAGACGTCCACCCCGGTCAGCGGCGTCGGCAGCGGAGTCGCCGACACGGGGTCGCCGCACGAGCGCGCCTGTGCCAGAGTGTCAGCCCAGAAGGCGTCGAAGTCCGGCGGCTCGTGCAGGTCGCTGCGGTGGGTACGGAGTTCGGCCTCGGTCAGGTCGGTGAACACGACTCGGATTCCTCGTCGTTCGTCGGGGGTGGACGGCGAGCCGTCGGAAGATGGCGGGCGCATTTCCGGAAGGTTTCCGCAACTCGTGCGAACGCTAGGGCCGGTCCGGCCTGTCGTCAAGCCCTCGGCGTACGGCAAGATGTGCGTGGGGCGGGACGGTCTACCGGTCGGTTCCGGCAGCCGGCGAAGGGAACACGGGTGAGCGCGGACGACGAGCGCAGGGTGACCATCACCGCGATCGCACGGGAGGCCGGCGTCTCGGTCCCGACCGTGTCGCGCGTGCTCAACGGGCGTTCCGACGTCGCGCCGGACACCCGGGAACGGGTCGAGGAGCTGCTGCGCCACCACGGCTACCGGCGCCGGGGCAGCCGTACGGTACGCCGGGCGGACCTCGTCGACCTGGTCTTCAACGACCTGGACAGCCCGTGGGCCGTGGAGATCATCCGCGGCGTGGAGGACGTCAGCCACGCGGCCGGGGTGGGTACCGTCGTCTCGGCGATCCACCGCGAGTCCAGCTCCACCCGGCAGTGGCTGCACAACCTGCGCGCCCGCGCGTCCGACGGTGTGATCGTGGTGACCTCGCACCTGAGCCCGGCCGTGCAGGCTCAGTTGCGGCGCCTCAACGTGCCGGTGGTGGTGGTCGACCCGGCGGCCGGCCTGGCCGCCACGGACGTGCCGGCGATCGGCGCCACCAACTGGACCGGCGGCCTGGCCGCCACCGAGCACCTGCTCGAGCTCGGCCACCGCCGGATCGGTTTCGTGGCCGGCCCGCCGCACCTGCTGTGCAGCCGCGCCCGGCTGGACGGCTACCGGGCCGCGCTGGCCGCCGCCGGAGTCGCCGCCGACGACCGGCTCGTGCAGCCCGGCGACTTCTACCACGCCTCCGGCTTCACCGCCGGTGGCGCGCTGCTCGACCTCGACGACCCGCCGACGGCCATCTTCGCCGCCAGCGACCAGATGGCCTTCGGGGTGTACGAGGCGGTGCGCCGCCGCGGGCTGCGGGTCTGCGACGACGTGAGCGTGGTGGGCTTCGACGACCTGCCCGAGGCGCGCTGGGCCTCACCGCCGCTGACCACTGTGCGACAGCCGCTGGTCGAGATGGGCCGGCTCGCCGCGCGTACCGTGCTGCGGCTGGCCCAGGGCGAGGAGATCGACTCGCCCCGGGTCGAGCTGGCCACCGAACTCGTGGTGCGGGACAGCACCGCGGGGCCCGCCGGCCGCTGATCCGGGTCGCTCCTTTCAGTCCTGTTCCGGAATTTCCGGCTCCCGCAGAACCGGCCCGGCCGACATGGCGACGGCGGCGGCGTTGCGGCGCCGCCGGGCCAGCAACAGCGCTCCCCCGGCCGTCAGCACCACGCCCACCGCGACCGTCACTCCGGTGCCGGGCCGTGGGCCGGATGCCGCCCCGCCACCGGTCAGACCGGCGTGTCCGGCCAGCGCCGAGGCCGCCCCGCCCGCCGGTGGCGCGGACCGGTCCAGCTCCCCCGGCTCGACCAGCCGTCCGACCGCGGCGTCGCGGGACTGCGCGAACCCCCAGTCCAGCAGCGCCGCGCCCTGCTGCCAGCCCCGCTGCGTGGTCACCTCGGCGCCGAGCAGCGTGACCACCAGGCGCCGCCCGCCACGCTCGGCCGCGCCGACGTACGTGTGCCGGGCCAGGTCGGTGAAGCCGGTCTTGCCGCCGAGCGCACCCGGATAGTGGTCCAGCAGCATGTTGTCGTTGGAGATGGTGAACGCCTTCGCCCGCTGCGCCGGCTGGGCCGGGATCTGCGCGTTCCGGGTGGCGGCGTACCTGCGGAACGCCGGGTCGGCGAAGCACGCCCGCGCGATGAGTGCCAGGTCGTACGCGCTGGTGAACTGCCCCGGCCCGTCCAGCCCGGACGGGGTGACCGCGTGCGTCTGCCGGGCCCCGAGCCGGTGCGCCTCCTCGTTCATCGCCCGTACCCCGCCGGCCGGCCCGTCCGGGCCGCCGCCGAGCCGGGCGAGCGCGTTGGCCGCCTCGTTGCCGGAGCGCAGCAGCAGGCCCAGCCAGATCGTCTCGATCCGGTAGCGCCCGCCCTCGACCAGCCCGGTCGCCGAGCTGCCCGGTTCGACAGCCAGGTCCCCGGCGGTCACCGTCACCTCCCGGTCCGGGTCCAGCCGGGGCAGCATGGTCGCGGCCAGCAGCAGCTTCTGCACGCTCGCCGGTACGCCGTACTCGTGCGGGCCGCAGCCGCCGAGCACCGCACCGCTGTCCAGGTCGGCGACCACCCACGAGGTGGCGGTCACCGCAGGTGGCACCGTCGACGCGGGCGGGACGACCAGGCCCGCGGTGTCGAGCGCGGCGCCACCGACGGCCCGTGCGGCCGGGTCGGGCGCGGGCGGCGGCTGCGGTGGCCGGGTCGACGGGGCCGGCACGTTCGGGCAGGGCGGCGCGACCGGCAGCCGGCGCGCGGGCGCGCGGACGGCGGCCGTCGCAGGTGTCGCCGGCGCCGGCAGCAGCAGGGCGGCGGCCAGCGCCACGAAGGGTCCCCAGGTCCTCATGACCCGGAGGCTAGCCACGCCGACCCGAACGGGTCACCGGCTCCGGGATTCGCGTTCCGGGGCCGGGACCGCGCGGTAGGGTGCCGCCCGCTCAGGCGCGGCGGCGTCCCCGCCTGCGGGCGCGGCCCCGGCGGGCGGCGAACACCGCCGCCACCCCGCCCACGGTGAGCGCCAGCAGACCGGCGACCGGCACGATCACCCGCCAGTCCCCGTCGCCGATGCGGTGCAGCGCCGTCCGGGCCGGCCCCCGCCACGGCGGGGCGGCGGTACGGGTGGGCTCGGCGGCCGCCGCCTGCCGGGGCTGCGCCGCCTCGGCCTCCCGCTCGCCCGGCTCGACCAGCCGGCCGACCGAGGCGTCGCGGGGCAGCCGGAAGCCCCAGTCGAGCAGCTGGGCACCCTGCTGCCAGCCGCGTACCGGGCGGGCCTCGGCGCCGAGCAGCGTCACCACGAGGCGGCGTCCGTCCCGCTGGGCGGCACCGACGTAGCTGTGCCGGGCCAGCTCGGTGAAGCCGGTCTTGCCGCCGAGCGCGCCGGGATAGCGGTAGATGAGCTGGTTCTCGTTCTGGATCTGGAACCCGCCCTTCTTCAGCGCGGGCTGGGCCGGGATCTGCGTGCGCTCGGTGAGCGCGTACCGGCGGAACGCGGCGTCGGCGAAGCAGGCCCGCGCGATGAGCGCCAGGTCGTACGCGCTGGTGAACTGGCCGGGACCGTCCAGGCCGGACGGCGTGACCGCGTGCGTCTGCCCGGCGCCGAGTCGGCGGGCCTGCGCGTTCATCTCGGCGACGCCGGCCTGCGCGCTGCCGGCGCCGAGGCGGGCCAGCATGTTCGCGGCGTCGTTGCCGGACTGGAGCAGCAGGCCCAGCCACAGCGTCTCCACGCTGTAGCGGCCGCCGACGAGCAGGCCGACGGCCGAGCTGCCCGGCTCGATGTCCAGGTCGGCGCGGGTCGCGACGGCGACCTGCTTCGGGTCCAGCCGGCTCAGCATGGTGGCGGCCAGCAGCAGTTTCTGGGTGCTGGCCGGGGTGCCGGGGACGTGCGCGCCACAGGCGCCGAGGACCGCGCCGGTGTCCAGGTCCGCCACGAGCCAGGTGGTGGCGGTGACCGCCGGGGGCGCAGGGCTGCCGGGTGGCGCGACGAGGCCGGCGCCGGCCAGCGCCTCGCCGCCCACCGCCGCCTGTTCGGGCGTCGTGGCCGGCGGTGTCGGGCGGGGCGGCCGGCTGACCTTCGGCGCGGGCAGGCGCGGGCAGGGCGCGGCGGCAGCGGGCGCGGCGGCCGGGGCGGCGGGTGTGGTGGCCGCGACGGCGGGTGTGGTGGCCGGGGCGGCGGTGGCCGGGGCGGGCACCCCGGTGGCGAGCAGGGTGACGGCGGTGGCGGCGGCCAGGACCCGGGCTCTCATGAGAAGGCACCCTACCGAGCCCGATGATCAGGTCGGGACGGCTCACCGGTGTCGTGACGCCGTGCCGATCGGGCGGTCCCGGTCGGTGACCGGGGCGGGGTGTCAGCGCACGCCGCGCAGCCACCACCGCTGCCACGGCGTCTCCACCGCGCGCCGGTGATAGTGGGACCGGACCCAGGCCACCGCCCGCGCGGGCGGCAGCCCGTCCAGCACGGCGAGCGCGGCCAGCGCGGTGCCGGTGCGCCCGACGCCGCCGTGACAGGCCACCTCGACCCGCTCCCCCGCGTACGCGCGCCGCCACGCCTCCCGCAGCGCGTCGAGGGCGTCGGCGCGGTCGGCCGGGATCCAGAAGTCGGGCCAGCGGACCCGCCGGGACGGCCACTCCGGCTCGGGACCGGGTGCCAGCAGCAGGGCGAAGTCGGCCGGCGACGCGGGCCCGGCGACCCTGCGGCCGCGTACGGTGGCGCCCCCGGGCAGCGTGAGCAGGCCGGTCCGATCGGTCCACGGTGTCGCGTCCATGGCTCATTGTGTCGTGTCGCCCGGACACGTGAGTGCCCGCCGGACGGGGTCCGGCGGGCACTCACGATCGAGCCGGGTCGTCCCCGGCGCGCCTCGGATCAGCCGAGGCGGCGGCGACGCCAGGCCATCGAGGCCAGCAGCAGCACCGCACCGGCGGCGGCGAGGCCCCCACCGAGCTTCAGCGGCGTGCCGATGCTGTCACCGGTGACCGGCAGCCCGCCGTGGTGCGGCGACTTGGTCGGCCGCGGCGGCAGGACGGTGCCGGTCGCGCTCGCGATCCGCCCGGACGTCAGGCCGGTGGCGGTGAACGTGTACCGGCCCGGCCGGGTCGGCCGGTAGGTGACGGTGAAGTTGCCGCTGGCGTCGGCCGTCACGGTGAACGTGGTCGGCGCGGGCTGCGGCTGGGCCCGGTTGGGCGTGTAGGCGACCGGCGCCATCGCCACCGTGCTGCCGTCGCTGCGCCGCGCGGTCCCCTCGGCCGGGGCGGCCGCGGGCAGACCCGAGATCGCCACGTCGATGCGCACCGACTCGTTCGGCGCGAAGTTCGAACCCCGCAGGGTGAACGTCTCGCCGAGCCGGATGGTCGTCGGTGAGACGGTCAGCGACGCGACCTCGGGCGGGTAGACCGGGGGCTGCGGCTGCGCCGCCCCGGCCGCGGTCGGCACGGCCGCTACGGCCAGGCCCACCGTGAGCGCCATGATGATGCGGGATAGCCGCATGATGGATTCCCTCCTACTGTTCACAGCTTGGTGCGTTGACTACTTGGGTGGTCCATGGGGTGACGGTGGGCGTGTGCACCAGTTCGGCCGTCCCGGCGCCGGTCTGGCCGGAGAGCACCGTGACGTCGAGCGTCCGGGTCTGCCCCGGGCGGGTCTCCACGTTCGCCACCGCCACCTGGCGGCGGCCGTGGGTGCCGCTGCCCATCGCGGTGTCCCGTCCGTCCAGCCGGCCGGTGAGCACGGCGCCGCCGGTGGGCGTGTGCACGGAGACGAAGGTGCGTGCGGTGTACTTGTCGCCGGCCAGAGCCAGTCCGGTGACCGACTTGCTCAGGCCCGACTTCGGGGCGGTGGAGTGCACCGTGACCCGCAGCCGCAGCTCGCGGCGCCCGTCCGGGTGGCATTCGCCGACCGTCACGGTGGCCGAGAACCTGAGGTAGTAGCCGAGCTTCGCGCCGCTGCCGTCGTTGAGGAACACGCCGACAGTCGGCACGGAGTCCTTCTCCGGGAGCTGACCGGCCAGCCGGCTGCCGGCCAGTGCGCGCTGCTCTTCAGATCGGACACTCCAGAACAATATCCGACGTTCGTTGATTGAACGGCTAAAAACGGTCAAAAGTGCGCGCGGGTCGACCGTCTTGGTGAACAGGGTGTCGAAGACGCCCGCGGCGGCCTTGGCGAAGTACTCGTCCTGGTCCTTCGTGTCCAGGTCCCGGTACGAGTCACTGAGCAGCGTCCGTACCGCGGTGGCGGCGCCCAGCGACGGCCCGTCCGGCACGTTCACCGGGCCTACCACGCCGAGCAGGTACGACAGGACCACGGGGTCCACCGCGAGCACCCCGTCCACTGTGGTGCCGGTACGGCGGCGGACCATCTCCCGGTAGAGCGCGGCGGCGGCCGGGAAGTCCGGGGTGAGGTTCACGTCCGCCGGATAAAGGCCCGGCAGGTCGCCCCAGAGCCGCTTCGCCTCCGCGTCGACCTTCAGTGGTGGCTCGAACGGGCCCATGCCGGACGAGCTGCCCTGCTTCACCAGGCGGATCCGGCCGCCCTCGGCGCGCAGGACGGCGTAGGCGCCGAACATGCCGCCGGTGGCGCGCAGCTCGGCCGGGTTCTGCGAGACCAGCAGATAGCTGCGCGGTCCGTCCGCGCCGAGCAGTGGCGGCAGCAGCCGCGCGCCGCGATCGGCGGCCGAGGTCAGCTCGCCGAGTTGGTCCAGCTCCGCGCGCAGGGCGGTGACCGCGTCGCGTACCTGCGTCACGAGGTCGCCAGTGGGCACCTGCCGCAGCCGGTCGGCGGTCGTGCGCACCGCCTGGTCGGCGGCGGAGACCTCGTCCGAGACGGCGCGCAGGCGGGCCAGGTCCAGCTTGCCCTGCTTCGGCACCAGCGAGGCGAGGTCCACGCGCAGCAGCGTGGGGAACGCGAGCCGGGCCAGGTCGTCCACCGCCACCGAGATCTGCCGCACCGCGGCGAGGTTGTCCCCCGCGTACGGGGTCTGCTGGCCGACCCACCACACCGGATCCCCGGTCTCGCCGCGCGCGGCGGCGGCCTGTTCCTGCAACGCGGCGAGCGTGCGCTGGGCCCGGGCCACGTCGCCGTCGAGCACCTGGGCGCTGAGTTCCCGGGCCAGTCCGGCGGCGTTGACCAGGTGGGCGCGGGCCTGCCAGCCCCGGAACGCGACCCAGCCGCCGGTGCCGAGCAGCACCGACACGACGACCAGCCCGGTCAGCAGGATCCGGCGGACCCGGGCACGCCGCCGCCGTCGCGAACGGCGCCGCCGGCCGGGCGTGGCACCAGGTCCGGTCACGGATTTCCCCTTACCTGTCGGTCGAATCGGACACAATTCGCAATCGAGTGGTTTTTAGCACGAGAAAGTGCATGTTCGAGGCGTTATTCGACACTCTGGCGACTTATCGGCTGTGTGCGAGCTTTGTTCGGTTCGACGAGCGGTCGGCCGCTTCGTGCAGCAGCGCCTCGATCCGGTCCACCCCGGAGCGCATCGACATGTCCCGCAGGTACGCGTCGCGGCCGCGCCTGCCCATGTCGAGCCGGGCGGCCGGCGGGATGGCCGCGGCCAGCCAGAAGCGGTCGGCCAGCGCCGCCCAGTCCTCCGGCGGGCAGGACAGACCGGCGCGGGCCCGCTCCACCACCTCCGCGGTCTCCCCCGCCGCGGAGGCGACCACCGGCGCGGCGCAGGAGAGCGCGGCCTGCAGCTTGCCGGGCACCCGGCCCCGCAGTTCCGGCAGGTCGCGCTGGGCCACGAGCTGGTAGTCGGCGGCGGCGTAGAGCTGCGGCATGTCGACGGCGGAGCGCCGCTCCAGGAACCGGACGTTGTCCGCGCCGAGGTCGGCGGCGAGCCCTCGCACCCGCCGTTCCTGCGGACCCGATCCCACGAGCACCAGGTCCATCCGGTCGCCGAGCGCCGCCGCCGCGCGGACCGCCGTCTCCAGATCCTGGCGCGCGCCGATCGTGCCGGCGTGCATCACCACGCAGCGGTCGTCCCGGCGGACCAGCCGCCGCACCGCCGGGCCGGCCTGGGTGGGGCGGAAGATGCGCTCGTCGGTCCAGTTCGGCGCGGTGCGCACCCGGCCCGGGTCGGCCCCGCCGGCGCGGACCAGATCCGCCATGGACGGCGAACCGACCGCCACCACCGCCGCCTCCCGGTAGAGGCGACGGGTCGCGGCCTCCAGCCGCGCCGGCCACCCGCTGTCCCGCTCCGCGCGCCCGTCCCGCTCGGTCCACACGTCCTGCACGTGCAGCACGGTCGGCGTACGGCCGAGCAGCCGCAGCAGCCCGGTGGCGGCGAACGTGACCGCCGGGTGGCCGTGGACGTAGAGCACGTCGACGTCACGCAGCAGGCCCCGGCCGGCGAGCGTGGCGCTGCCGGCGAAGGACAGCCAGCTCGTGGTGCGGGCACGGGCGGAACCGTCGCCCGCGGCGTACCGGGGCACCCGGCGCACGGTCAGCCGCTCGCTGTGCGTCTGGTGCCGCCAGCGCTGCCGCCAGCCCGGATAGACGTGGCCGCCCGGGTAGTCCGGGAAGCCGGTGAGCACCCGTACCTCGTGGCCCCGGGCCACCAGCTCCTCGGCCAGGCTGCCCGGGACGAACGACGGCTCCGGCGGGAAGTGGTAGGTGAGGATGCCGACCCTCATGGCCGCGCTCCCGGCGCGGCTTTCCGGACGGCCGGGCATCGCACCGCGTACCATTCCCGCATCCCCTCTGCGTCCGGCCGCGACCGCCGGAAGAACGCCGTCGCGGCACCCTCCGTCGCGACCGTGCCGACGAGAGGGGTGCAGATGGTCGACGAGGTGCTCTTCGTCTGCCACGCGAACATGTGCCGGTCACCGATGGCGGAGTTCATCGCCCGCCGGATGCTGGCCGGCCTGCCGCTGGCGGTGGCCAGCGCGGGGACGGACGCGATCGACGGGGGCGCGATGCACCCGTACGCGGTCGAGGTGACCGCGGCCACCGGCGCGGACCCGGCGGCCTTCCGGACCCGCCGGCTGCGCCCGGAGCACCTGACCGGGGCCGCGCTGGTGCTCACCGCGACCCGCCGGCAACGCTCGGCGTGCACCGCGCTGGCGCCGACCGCGCTGACCCGGACGTTCACGCTGCGGCAGTTCGCCCGGCTGGCGGCCGAGGCCCGCCCCGCCGAAGCGGAGGCGGACGCGGGCACGCCGTTGCGGGCGGCGGTGTCGGCCGCGGTCCGCGCCCGGGGGCGGCTGCAACCCGCCGCCCCCGGCGCGGAGGACCTGCGCGATCCGATCGGCGGCTCGCCGGCCGACTTCCGGCGCTGCGCCGAGGAGATCGAGCGGTCGATCCGGCCCGTGCTCGCGCTCATCGCGACAGCCGGGTGAGTTCCTGCGTCCGGTCGCCCACGGCCTTCGCGCCCCGGCGGGCGCCGGCCCGGTCGGCCGGCACGGAGGGCGCCGCGGGCGGCACGACCACCTTGTACGCCTCGTACTGGTAGGCGTCCGACTTGGCCACCTTGGCCATGTTGAGCACGCAGCCGAGCAGGCGCACCGAGACCGAGCTGAGCGCGTGCGCCGCCGCCGCGACCTGGCTGCGGGAGGTACGCCCCTGCTGGGTGACCAGGAGCGCGCCGTCGGCCTGCACGGCCACCACCACCCCGTCGGTGACCGCGAGCAGCGGCGCGGTGTCGATGACCACGATGTCCGCCGAGTCCCGCAGCGCGACCAGCAGGTCCGCCATGGACTTGGAGCCGAGCAGCTCGCTCGGGTTGGGCGGGGTGGCACCGCTGGGCAGCACCAGCAGGGACTTCTCACCCCAGCGCTGCACCACGTCACCGACCTGGACGTCGCCGACCAGCACGTCGGTGAGGCCGACCCCGCCGTCGAGCCCGAGGTAGTCGGCGACCTTGGGGCGGCGCAGGTCGGCGTCGATCAGCAGTACCCGCCAGCCCGCCTCGGCCAGCGCGATGGCGGTGTTGCAGGCCATCGTGGTCTTGCCCTCGCCCTGCAGCGCGCTGGTGACCGCGATGACCCGGGCCGGCTCGTGCACGTCCACGAAGCGCAGGTTGGTCCGCAGCTTGCGGACCGCCTCCGCGCGGGCCGAGGTGGCCGCGTCGCCGACGATCAGCGGTGCCGAGCGTGCGCCGGTCTCGTAGGGGATCTCGCCGAGCAGCGGACTGCCGGTCACCCGTTGCAGCCCGGCGCCGTCACGCATCCGGACGTCGGCCATCCCGCGCAGCACGGCCAGGCCGACGCCGGCGAGCAGGCCGAGCAGACCGCCCAGAACCAGGTTGCGGGTGGGCTGCGGCGAGACCGGGTTGGAGGTGACACGGGGACCGCTGACCACCTCGATCTTGATCGGCGGGGCCTTGCCGTCCGGTGGCGTCTCGACCTTGCGTACCAGCTCGGTGAACTTCGCCGCGAGCGTCTCGGTGGTCTTCAACGCCCGGGTCTGGTCGGTGTCGGTGATCGTCGCCTTGAGCAGGACCGTGCCGGTCGTGGCGGTGGTGTGGATCCGGCTGCGCACCTGGTCGGCGGTGAGGCCGAGCGGCGCGTCGGCGACCACGCTCTGCGCCAGCCGGTCGCTGGTGAGCAGGTCACCGTAGGACTTCACCCGCTGCTGGAGGAAGAGACCGCCCTGGTAGGCGTCGGTGACCCCCTGGCTGGGCGTGGTGACGAAGAACGTCACCGAGGCCTCGTACCGAGGCGCCGTCCGGACCGTCACCAGCGCGGCGGTGCCCAGGCCGAGCATCACCGTCACCAGCACGATCCACCAGTGGCGCCGGACCAGGCGCAGGTAGCCGAGAACGTCCATCACGCTCCCCCTCGTGACACGCCGGTCTGCCGATGAAACTGCACGAAAGCCCCCTAAAAACACCAGTCGCCGTGCCAGGATCGAATCGCCTATTCACGACGTTACGTGACTGGACGACAGTAAACGACCGAACAGGCACAGACGGTCTAATCCTTTCAATACGGATAGGACACAGAGGGCAGCCCATGGATCGTGATGCGATCACAGCCGTTCGACCCCCCGGCCGGATCACCCACCGCGCCGCCACCCTTTCCCTGTTAACGCTGGACACGGCCGCGTGGTGCGGAGGTTTTCTCGGCGCGGCCTGGACGCGGTACGAGTTCGACCTCACCACCGCCGCCAGCGCCCGTACGCTCGGCCTGGCACTGGCCTGCGCCGCGCTGTACGCCGCGCTCACGCTGCTGCGGTCCCGGCTCTACGGCCGGTACCCGATCGGCAGCGCCGGCGACGCGCAGGGCCTGGCCACCACCGTCGCGCTCGTCGCGGCCGTCGGCTTCGTCGCCCTGCTGCCGTGGGCGCGGCACCCGATTCCGGCCAGCACGCCGCTGGTCGGCGGCGCGGTGGCGCTCGTGGTGATGGCGACCGCCCGGGGACTCTGGCGGGCCCACGCCGACCGCCGGCCGCCCGCCGCCGGGCACGCCGAGCGCTGCCTGATCTACGGGGTGGACGCGGCGAGCGAGCGCCTCGTCCGGGTGCTGCTGCACGACCCGGACAGCAGCTACCGGCCGGTGGGCCTGCTCGACGACGCACCCGACAGCCGCGGCCTGCGGCTGGAGCGGCTGCGCGTGCTCGGCGGCCGGGAGCAGATCGCCGCCGCCGTCCGGGCCACCCGGGCGAGCACCGTCATCTTCTCGATGAGCGGCTCCGACCCGCAGCTGCTGCGCGACGTGCGCACCCGCACGCTGGAGGCCGGGGCGGCGTTCAAGGTCCTGCCGCCGGTACGCGAGGTGCTCGACCGCCCGGTGGCCGCCACCGACGTCCGCGACCTCCAGCTCACCGACCTGCTGGGCCGCGCGCACCGGGTGGCCGAGCTGAGCGTCGAGCGCGGCGGGCTGGCCGGACGCCGGGTGCTCGTCACCGGCGCCGGCGGCTCGATCGGCTCGGAACTGTGCCGCCAGATCGCCCGCTGCGAGCCGGACGAGCTGATGATGCTCGACCGCGACGAGTCCGCGCTGCACGCCCTGCAGATGTCCCTGCACGGACGCGCGCTGCTGGACGGGCCGGAGCTGATCCTGGCCGACATCCGCGACGCCGAGGGCATCGCCCGCGTGATCGCCGACCGGCAGCCCGACGTGGTGTTCCACGCCGCGGCGCTCAAGCACCTCACGCTGCTCCAGCGCCATCCCGGTGAGGCGATCAAGACCAACATCATGGGTACGCTGAACGTGCTGGAGGCGTGCCGGGACGTCGCCGAGTTCGTGAACATCTCCACCGACAAGGCGGCCAACCCGGCGAGCGTGCTCGGCTACTCCAAGCGGATCACCGAGCGGCTCACCGCGTACCACGCGCAGCGGCTCGGCGGCCGGTACCTGAGCGTCCGGTTCGGCAACGTGCTCAGCAGCCGCGGCTCGGTGCTGACCGCGTTCCAGGCGCAGATCCGGGCCGGGGTGCCGATCACGGTCACCCACCCCGACGTGACGCGGTACTTCATGACCGTGCAGGAGGCGGTGCACCTGGTGCTCCAGGCCGCGACGATCGGCCGGGGCGGCGAGGCGCTGGTGCTCGACATGGGCGAACCGGTCCGGATCGCCGACGTGGCACGCCGGCTGGCGGCCGAGGCGGACCGCCCGGTGGAGATCGTCTTCACCGGTCTGCGCCCGGGCGAGAAACTGCACGAGCACCTGTTCGGCGCCGACGAGGTGGACAGCCGGCCACTGCACCCACTGATCTCCCACGTCCCGGTGCCCGAGCTGGACCCGGACGAGATCCGCGGGCTCGACCCGTACGCCGACGCGGACGAGCTGATCAAGCGGATGGCCGCGTTCTGCGACCCGGCCGGGGTGTCCCTGCCGGCGCTGCCCGGACAACGCTGACCCGCCGGCCGATGGGACGCCCGACCACGGGATGAGACGGGTGTCCCATCGGCCCGGCTCGGCTCGCCGCCGGTGGCGGCGCCCGTTAGGGTTGATCCCGGTGTGCCGGGAAGCCTGGTCGGCGATGGTTCCGCCGACCCCAGCTTCCGAACGGACGCCGCATGCCCCAGCACACCCCGCACCGGTCCCGCCTGCTGTCCCGCCGCTCCTGGCCGGAGACCCGCTTCCTGGCCGACGTGCTGCGCACCGAGACGGTCGGCGGCGGCCTGCTGCTGCTCGGTGCGGTGCTCGCCCTGATCTGGGCCAACTCGCCGTGGCGTGCCGCGTACGCCGAACTGAGCCACTGGGTGCCCTGGCCCGGCGGCGCCGGCCTGCACCTGGACCTGGACCTGCGCACCTGGGCCGCCGACGGGCTGCTGGCGATCTTCTTCTTCGTGGTCGGCCTGGAACTCAAGCGCGAGTTCGTCGCCGGTGACCTGCGCGACCCCCGGCGGGCCGCGCTGCCGGTGATCGCCGCGCTCGGCGGCATGATCGCGCCCGCACTGATCTACCTGGCGGTGACACTCAGCGCCGGCGGCGCCGGCCTGCGCGGATGGGCCATCCCCACGGCCACCGACATCGCCTTCGCGCTCGCCGTGCTCGCCGTGGTCAGCTCCCACCTGCCACAGGGGCTGCGCGCGTTCCTGCTCACCCTCGCGGTGGTCGACGACCTGTTCGCGATCACCATCATCGCGGTGTTCTACACCGCCGACTTCCAGCCGCTGCCGCTTCTCGGCGCACTCCTGCCGATCGCCGTGTTCGGGCTGCTCGTGCAGCGGCGGCGGACCTGGTGGTGGGCGCTGATCCCGCTCGCGGTGGCCGCCTGGACGCTGGTGCACGCCTCCGGCGTGCACGCCACGGTGGCGGGTGTGCTGCTCGGCTTCACAGTGCCGGTGCTGCGCGGCCGCGACGGCGCGCCCGGCCTGGCCGAGCGGCTGGAGCACCGCTGGCGGCCGGTCTCCGCCGGCCTGGCCGTGCCGGTCTTCGCCTTCTTCGCCGCCGGGGTGACCCTGGTCGGCGTGGACGTGGGCGGCGTGCTGACCAACCCGGTGGTGATCGCGGTGGCCGCCGGGCTGGTGCTCGGCAAGGTGATCGGCGTGTTCGGGTCGACGTACCTGCTCGCCCGGTTCACCCGGGCCGAGCTGGACGAGGAGATCACCTGGGCCGACCTGCTCGGGCTGGCGCTGCTGGCCGGCATCGGCTTCACCGTCTCGCTGCTCATCGGCGAGCTGGCGTTCGGCACCGGCAGCCCGGAGGAGGACGGCGTCAAGGTGGCGGTGCTGCTCGGCTCGTTGATCTCCGCACTGCTCGCCTCGGTGGTGCTGATCCGCCGCAACCGGGTCTACCGGCGGATCAGCGAACGGGAGAGCCGGGACGCCGACGGCGACGGCGTCCCGGACGTCTACCAGGAGGGCCCGGCCTGAGCCGGTGCGGCGGGTGCGACCACCGGTCACACCCGCCGCATGCCGGTCACGCCTCAGCGCCGGCGCTCGGCCGGGCGCGGCTCGCGCTTGCGCTCCGGTTCCTCGAGCGCCTCGGCGGCCGGGCCGGTGAGGTCGTCACCGGGTACGGCCACCTGCTCGGCGCGGTCCTGCTCGTCCTCGCGCCCGCCCGGTGGCGGCTGCGGCGCCGTGGCGCCCCCGGCGAAGCCGTACTCGTTGGGCTCGTCGTGCCTGCTCATGGGCGGAACCTCCCGGTCGTGCCGATTCGTCCTCCGCCGGGCGGTCACCGCCACGGCGCTCATCCCGGGCTACTTACCCACCGAGGCGGTCTCCGATCATCGGGCGCCGCCGTAGGGGGGCGGCTCAGGTCAGCTCGGAGACCGCCTCGAAGATCAGCCAGAGGCCGCAGATGGCGAACAGCACCGCCGCGCCGTAGCGGATGGTCCGCTCCGGCAGGTGCCGGCCGAGCATCCGGCCGACCAGGATCGCCAGCGCGTCCGCGGCCACCATGCCGAGCGTCGACCCGAGCCAGGTGCCGAACCAGCCGTACTTGGTGGCCAGCGTGATGGTGGCGAGCATGGTCTTGTCGCCCAGCTCGGCCAGGAAGAACGCCACGCCCACGGCGATGACCGCGGACCGGCCGCCGCGCTCGGCCTTGCGCTTCTCCTCCTCGGTCAGCTTGTCACCGCGCAGCGTCCAGGCGCCGAAGCCGAGGAACGCCAGACCGGCGATCAGCGAGATCCAGTCGGTGGGCAGGGCGGCGTTCAGGCCGTACCCGATGGCCACCGAGGCCAGGTGGACGACGGCGGTGGCGATCGTGATGCCGATGAGGACCGGCACCGGCTTGAACCGCGTGGCGAACGTCAGTGCCATGAGCTGGGACTTGTCGCCCAGCTCGGCGACGAAGATGACGCCGAAGCTGACCACCAGCGCGACGAGGAAACCCTCCATGTGAACCTTCCCGATCAAGCCGGGAGGAGGAACGGGGGCGCCCTCGACCCGGCTGCGACAGCCTGAGTCGAAGGTCTCGCCCGCCCCGGAGACCGGGGCCGCGTGGCCGGATGCGGAACGCACCAGTGTGTCGACCACGACATTGGGGGCTACTCCCCTTCGCGCCGCCCAGCCTAGCCGATCACCGGCAGGCCCGGTCACCGGGTGTGGGCGGGGCCACGGCGGCCCTCAGTCGGCCCGGGCCAGGCTCACCCCGAACAGCCCGTCCGGGTCGGTCCAGAACGCCCGCCGGTCGAACCCGGCGGCGGTCAGCTCGGCCGCGATCCCCTCCGGCCGGAACTTGGCCGACACCTCGGTACGCAACTCCTCGCCGGCGGCAAACACCACGTCGGTGTCCAGGACCCGCACCCGGGTGGGATGCTCGGCGCGCAACCGCATCTCGATCCACTCCCGCCGCGGATCCCAGACCGCCACGTGCCGGAACGCGTCGACGTCGAAGTCCGCACCCAGCTCGCGGTTGATCACGCGCAGCACGTTGCGGTTGAACTCGGCGGTGACGCCCGCCGCGTCGTCGTACGCGGGCACGATCACGCCCGGGTCCTTGACCAGGTCGGTACCGACCAGCAACCAGTCGCCGGTCTCCAGCGCCGCGCGCATCGCGGTGAGGAACTCGGCCCGCTCCACCGGCATCAGATTGCCGATCGTGCCGCCGAGAAACGCCACCAGACGGCGGCCGCCGGTGGGCAGCCGGTCCAGGTGGCGGGTGAAGTCGCCGACGATCCCGCGCACCCGCAGCCCCGGGTACGCGGCGGCGATCTGCTCGGTGGACGACCGCAACGCGCTCACCGAGACGTCCAGCGGCACGAAGGTGCCCAGGTCGCCGTGGCGGGTGAACGCGTCCAGCAGCAGCCGGGTCTTCTCCGACGAGCCCGAGCCCAGCTCGATCAGCGTCTTCGCGCCGGTCATCGTGGCCACGTCGTCCGCGTGCGCGGCCAGCACCGCCCGCTCGGCCCGGGTCGGGTAGTACTCCGGCAGGCGGGTGATCTCCTCGAACAGCTCGCTGCCCCGGGCGTCGTAGAACCACTTCGGCGGCAGCCACTTCGGCGTCGCGGCCAGCCCGACCCGTACGTCCTCCCGCAACCCACGGTCGAGGTCCTGCTGCTCCAGGTGGATCTCCAGCGGCTCGGCGCTCATCGGGTGTCCTCTCGTGCGATGGGTACGGATCGTTCAGACGGCGGTCGTCTCCCGCACGTCGAGCCCGCCCGTGGTCGCCACCACGAGCCGGCCGTCCGGCACGGCCCGCCAGGCCGGGTCGTCGTCGAACGGTTCGGACGCCAGCAGCACCGAGTCCGGGCCGCGGCGCACCGACAGCGCGTGCCCGGCCGTGCTCGCCACCACCGTCGTACCGTCGGTGAGCAGCAGGTTCAGCCGCGAACCGGGAGCGGCGGCGGCGACCGCGGCGACGGTGTCCGCCACCGCCTCGTCCGGCGGCGCGCCGGCCCGCAACCGGTGCCGGACCAGCGCCCACAGCAGCGCCGAGTCGGTCGGCACGTCGAGGGTGATCAGGTCGCGGACCGGCAGGCCGGCGGCGAGCGGGACCAGGCTGTCCGGCCAGCCCTTCACCACGCCGTTGTGGCTGAACAGCCACCGCCCCTCGGCGAAGGGCGCCGCGGCGGTCTCGTGCAGCGGCATGCCGACGGTGGCCGAGCGGACCGCGGCCAGCACCGCCCGCACCCGCGTCACGGCGGCCAGCTCCGGCAGCGTGGTGTCGCTCCACATCGGCTGGGCCCGCCGGTAGCGGACCGGGTCGCCGTCGTCCGGGTACCAGGCGACGCCGAAGCCGTCGGCGTTGATCGTGCCGCCGCCGCGCATGTCACGCGGCGCCCACGACTGGCGCAGCAGCCCGTACGGCGGGTCGAACAGCAGGCTGCCCAGGGGCACAGGTGGACCGAGGTACGCGAGGTGACGGCACATCGGGCCGGCTCACTCCTCCGGTCCGGCGTCACGGGCGCAGCGGAATCCGCTGAAGATCTGCCGCCGGATCGGGTAGTCCCAGTTGCGGAACGTGCCCCGGCAGGCGGACCGGTCGGTGCCGAACGAGCCGCCCCGCAGCACCCGGTGGTCGTCGCCGAAGAACACCTCCGAGTACTCCCGGTACGGGAACGCGGTGAAGCCCGGGTGGCCCCGGAAGGGCGAGGAGGTCCACTCCCAGACGTCGCCGACGAGCTGGTGCACGCCCAGCGGCGAGGCGCCGGCCGGGTACGCGCCCACCGGCGCCGGCCACAGGTGCCGCTGCCCCAGGTTGGCGTGCTCCGTGGTGGGGTCCTCGTCGCCCCACGGGTAGCGGCGGGACCGGCCGGTCGCCGGATCCCAGCGAGCCGCCTTCTCCCACTCCGCCTCCGTCGGCAGCCGCTTGCCGGCCCACGCCGCGTACGCCGCCGCCTCGTACCAGCAGACGTGCACCACCGGCTCGTCGTCGCGCACCGGCGACCAGCGGCCGAACCGGCGGTACGCCCAGCCGTCCCCGTCGCGCCGCCAGTGCATCGGCGCGCTCAGGTCCGCCTCGACGCGGTGCCGCCAGCCGGCCTCGCTCCACCAGCGCGGCTCGTCGTACCCGCCGTCGGCGATGAACGCCCGGTACTGCCCGTTCGTCACCGGGGCGGCGTCGATGAGATACGCGGGCAGGTCGACGGTGTGGGCCGGGCGCTCGTTGTCCAGCGCCCACGGGTCGGTGGAGGTGCCCATGGTGAACGGCCCGGCCGGCACCCGTACCTCCCCCCCGGCCCGGGCGCGGGGCTCCGGCGGGGGCGGCGCGTCGAGCACCGGGGCGCCGGCGCGCAGCTGGTGGGTGGCGAGCATGGTCTCGTCGTGCTGCTGCTCGTGCTGCACGATCATGCCGAACGCGAACCCGTCGGCGACGAGGGGACGCTCGGTGAAGCGGATGCCGTCGAGCAGGTCGAACACCTTGTCCCGCACCGTCCGCACGTAGGCGCGGGCCTCGGCCGGCGGCAGCAGCGGCAGCGCCGGCCGGTCCTTGCGTGGCTGCTTGAACGCGTCGTAGAGGTCGTCGATGTCGTGGCGCACCGGGTCGCGGCCGCCGACGTCACGGACCAGCCACAGCTCCTCCTGGTTGCCGACGTGCGCCAGGTCCCACACCAGCGGCGACATCAGTGTGGAGTGCTGCCGGACCAGGTCGTCGTCGTCCACCGCGTCGGTCAGCAGCGCGGTACGGGCCCGGGTGCGCTCCAGCTCCGCGGCGATCCGGTCGCGTAGTCGCTCGGTGGTGGTCACCGGTGTCCCCTCTCCGCGGCGGCACGGTGCCGCCGGATCGCTCGCTGGGTCTCGTCGTGGAGGCCGGCCGGCAGGCCGAGCCGGGGCAGGGCCGTCAGGGCCAGGTCGAACAGCGCCGCCGCGGCAACCGCCAGCGGGCGCTCGGCCAGCCCGCACCGGGCCGCCGCGCGCCACCGGTCGGCGACCGGAGCGGCAGCCGCCAGCGCGTCCCGGGTGGTGGCCGGATCGGCGAAGATCGCCGCCAGCACCGCAAGCGGCACGGTCCACTCCGGGCCGGGCTGGGTGTCCAGGTAGCGCAGTTCGAGGTAGCCGCGCGGGCGGACCGGCGGGAACAGCGTGCTGAGGTGGTACTCCAGGTCGTCGGTGGTGGGCGGACGGGGCAGCGCCCCGGCCAACCAGTCGGCGAACGTGACACCGGGCGGCGCGGTCCAGTCCGGGCCGTCGCCGCGTACGCAGAGCAGCGGCGCGGCGAGCGCGTACCCGGTCCAGGCCGCCACCGGATCCTCCTCGGCACGCCCGGGCGACCAGACCGGACCTGTCCGGGCCGGGTCGATGGCCAGCCAGGTGGCCATCCGGGCGGAGGCCCAGCCGGTGCGGCGCCCCGCGTGCCGGTCGGCGGTGGCGAAGGCGGCGAGCAGTGGCGGGCCGACGGCGTGCGCGGCGGCCCAGCGCTGCGCCAGATGCTCCGGCTCGCCCGCGTCCAGGCAGACCTGGAGGCCGGCGGTGCTGTACATCATCGCCCGTCCCGCCGGGCCACGGCGGTCGAAGGCACACCGCATGGCCCGGTAGCGCGGGGTCTCCACGACGGGCCGGGGAAGGCGCCAGGGGTCCATGCCGCTGCGGCCGAGCACCAGGCCGGCGGCGTCCAGCCGGGCCCGCAGTTCGGCGACGTCGGCCTCGGTGGCCAGGATCAGCGCGGCGACCGATGATCGCGGTGTCGCGGAGATCTCCACCTGCCCGCCGGGCTCCACGGTCACGGCGCCGCCGCGCCGGAGCTCGTCGGCCGGGCTGGTGGGGTCGAGGGTCACAGGGCTGTGCCGCCCCAGCGCCTCGCGTAGTCGCTCGCGGTCCACCGGCCGGGCCGGGTCCGCGGCGTCGTGCACGGTCCATTCCAGTTCGACGCCGACGAGCGCGGGTGGCCCGGTCTTGAAGCAGATCCGGGCGAGGTGGCCCCGGGCCGCCTCCTCGTCTCCCAGGACAACTGCCCGGTCCAGATCCGGCGACATCACCATCGGACGGCTCCTCCTCGGCGATGGACGACGACGTCGTGGCGACGCGCCCGGCCGGGACGGCACGGGACGCCGTCCACCATCCTCTGTCTAGCAGACGAGTTCCGCTTGCCCGGAGAGATGAAATTTTGTCCGGAATCTGATTGCGCCGCGGCGTTCAGTCGTCCGTCCGCGGACCCGGGCGCTCGGGCTCCGGTTCGTCGTCCGGGTCGTCCGCCGGCGCGCCGACCAGGTTGCGGCAGTAGCCCTCCACCTGCTCGGGGCCGCCGGCGGCGGCCACCAGGTCGGCGAAGCCCGGCGTGGTGAGCGCCTTCTCCCGCTGCCGCTCCGACTTGGCCAGGTAGGCGCGGCAGTGACCGGCCAGGCCGGCCCTCACCGGGGGCGCGGGTGGCCCGGCCTTGACGCTCGGTGTCCCGGACGGCGTCGGCGCCGGTGGCGACGCCGCACCGGACGCGTCACCGGCCGGGGTGCTCGGCGCCGGCCGGGACGGCCCGGTGACGGCGGGGCCGGTGCCGGTCGGTCCGGCGCCGGTGGGGCCGACCGTCGCGGGCGGGACCACCGGCTCGGGGTGGCGGTCCAGGCGCACGGCGGCGAACGCCACCCCGGCGACAGCGGTGGCGGCGAGCCCGGAGAGCGCGGCGGCGATCCGCAGGCGCCGGCGCGGGCGCGGCGCGGTCACCGGCACCGGCGCCGCCGTGGTCCCGGCGCGGGCCGCCCGGAAGGCGGCGAGCGCCTGCTCCTCTCCGGCGACCTCGCCGGGGGACGCCGGTCCGGCGGCGGCGGACAACAGCCGGGTCAGCGGATCGGCGTCGGCCTCCGGCGGCGTGCCGGCGCGCGCGGCGTCGAGCAGCCGGTCGGACTCCGCCCGGTCGGCGGGCCCGCCGGACCGGCGAGCGTGCATGCCGTCGTCTCCCCTCACGTCAGCCCTCCGCCGGCTCGGCCTCGGGCGCGTGCGGCACCTGGCGCTCGGTCCGGGGACGCGGCGCGACGGCGTCCCGGGTGTCGTCCGGCGCGGCCTGCGCCGCCGAGCGCTCCAGCATCGCGGCCAGCCGCCGCAGGCCCCGGTGCGCGGCGGTGCGCACCGCGCCGGCCCGCCGGCCCAGCACCCGCCCGGCGGTCTCCGCGTCCAGGCCGATGACGGCCCGCAGCATCACCGCCTCGGCCTCGGCCGGCGGCAGCGTACGGATCAGCGCCAGCGCGCTCTCGGTGGCGATGGCCTCACCGGCCCGGTCGGCGGTGTCGGCGTCGGCGGCCAGGTCGTTGAGGGCCTGCACCGGCACCGGTACGGAGGGACGCCGCCGCTGCCGGCGCAGATGGTCCATGGCCCGGTTACGGGCGATCGTGACCACCCAGGCGCGGAACTCGCCGCCGGTGAACGACGGCAGGTCACGCGAGATCTGGAGCCACGCCTCCGAGGCCACGTCCTCGGCGTCGGCGCCGACGAGCGCGGTCAGGTAGCGCAGCAGCGCGGGTTGCAGGCTGCGGTAGAGGAACCGGAACGCCTCCTCGTCGCCCGCCTGCGCCCCGGCGACCGCCTCGTTCAGCTCGGCCGTCACGCTCGCCGTCCCGTGACGGCCCGGCCCCGGGCGTCGACGGGTGCCAGTGACCACACCGCCATCCGCACTCGGCCCCCCGGTGAGCTGATCAGGCACCAGCACGAGGGTGCGGGGTGCCGTGGACACTGCCGCGCGGCATCGGGCGTCGGCGGGACATACCGTACCGGCGTCCGGGGGCGGCCGGGAGTCGGGCCGACGCCGGGACGGGCAGGGTGGTTCGGCAAGCCGCCGGGGACCGGGAAAACAGAGAGAAATGTCTAGCCCCGGCATCGGCGTGTCGTGGTAACGCCGAGGGCGGGCGCTACGCTCCCCCGAGATGGACCACGGTCGGCACGGCGGGCCGGGAGCACGGGGGCGCGTAACTTTCTGGCCGATCGTACCGGGTCGATCACGATCAGCCGATCGGCGTCCCGGCTGCCGGACACCGTCCTTTCGGCCCGGCGGCACCGGACGCGGATATCGCGGGAAATACTTCGCGCCTGCTGTGGGTACGGTATGGGGGTGCTGTCCTCAGACGTCGTACTCAGCGGTCGGTACCGCCTGGATGACCGTGTCGCCACCGGCGGCATGGGCGACGTCTGGCGTGCCACCGACCTTGTCCTCGGTCGCCCGGTAGCGGTGAAGGTGCTGCTTCCCGCCCTGGTGTCCGACCCCGACTTCATCGCCCGGTTCCGGTCCGAGGCCCGGATCATGGCCTCCCTGCGCCACCCCGGCGTGGTCCAGGTCTTCGACTGCGGCGAGGACGACCTGCCCGGCGGCGGCCGGGCCGACTACCTGGTGATGGAGTTCGTCGCCGGTGAGCCGCTGTCACGGCGGATCGAAACCGCCGGGCAGCTCGAGGTCGCCGAGACGATGTCGATCGTGGCCCAGGTGGCGCAGGCGCTGCACGCGGCGCACGGCCGCGGCATCGTCCACCGCGACGTGAAGCCGAGCAACCTGCTCGTGCAGGACGACGGCACCGTGGTCCTGGTCGATTTCGGGGTGGCCCGCTCGACCAACGTCACGAGCATCACCAGCACGAACGCGGTGCCCGGCACCGCCCTCTACATGGCGCCG
Organism: Micromonospora sp. CPCC 205554; assembly: GCF_036902745.1. Taxonomy (NCBI): domain Bacteria; kingdom Bacillati; phylum Actinomycetota; class Actinomycetes; order Micromonosporales; family Micromonosporaceae; genus Micromonospora; species Micromonospora sp. CPCC 205554. The sequence goes on from NZ_JBAKHP010000001.1 coordinate 145,773, forward strand.
GAGCAGGCCGCCGGCCGGCCCGTCTCGGGTGCCACCGACGTGTACGCGCTCGGCGCGGTCGCGTACTGCTGCCTCACCGGCAGCCCGCCGTTCACCGGCGACAACCCGCTCCAGGTGGCCGTACGCCATCTCGACGACGAGCCGCCGGAGCTGCCGGCGGAGATCCCGGCGTCGGTGCGCGAGCTGGTGTCGCGGGCGCTGGCGAAGGATCCGGCCGACCGCTACCCGAGCGCGGCGGCGATGGCCGACGCGGCGCGGGCCGCGCGTACCGACTCCCCGACGGCCACTGTGGCGCTGCGCGGCGCGGCGGGTCCGGCGCGGTCGCGGGACGACCAGCCGGCGGTCCGCCCGGGCGCCGCGGTGGCGACGTCCCGGCGGCGGGGCCGGCGCGGCACGCTCGTCGGGGCGCTGGGCGCGGTGCTGGTGGCGATGGGCGCGCTGGGCGCACTGGTGGCGGCCGCGAACGACACCGCCGAACCGGCCACGAAGATCGACAAGACCGCCCCGGCGGTGGCGCCGAGCGACCAGGCCGCCGAGCCGGTCGTCGACGAGCCGTCGGCGGACGACGAGTACACCTACCGCCCGGCCGGTCCGGGCGGCCGGCCGTCGGCCACGCCCTCGGTGACGCCGAGCACCTCGGCGACCCCGTCGGCGCAGCCGAGCGTGACCGACGAGCCGGCCCCGACGGACGAGCCGAGCAGCACGCCGTCCAGCGCGCCGACGACGACGGCGCCCACCACGCCGCCCGCGCCGGACCCGACCACCGCCGACCCGGGCACCGGCACCGGCGGCGGTGACACCGGCGGGCAGCCGGCCACGCAGCCCTGACCCACGGCACCCACGAGCCGGCCCCGCCCACGGCGGAGCCGGCTCGTCCGTGTCCGGGACCGGGCGGTCAGTCCGCGCCGAGCGACGCCACCACCGGCCGGGACAGGGCGCGGCGGGCCGGCAGGACCGAGGCGAGCAGCGCGGCCACCACCGCCACGGCGACGATCAGCCCGATCCGTCCCCAGGGCAGCACCAGCGTGAAGTCACCACCGATGCGGGCGACCACGGACATCGCCCCGGCCGCCGCCCCGGTGCCGAGCGCGATGCCGAGCAGCGTGCCGACGAGCGCGGTGAGCACCGCCTCGACCGCGAGCACGCCCCGCATCCCGGCCCGGCTCAGCCCGACCGCGCGCAGCACCGCGGTCTCCCGAGTGCGTTCCACGACGGACAGGCTGAGCGTGTTGGCGACCCCGACCAGCGAGATCACCACGGCCAGGCCGAGCAGCGCGGTGACGAACCCCAGCACCAGGTCGACGGTGCCGGTAAGCATCTTCTTGTACGCGGCCTGGTCCATCACGTTCACCGTCGGGTAGCGGGCCAGCACCGACTCGACAGCCGCCCGGGCCGCGTCGACGCTCACCCCGGCGGCCGGGTCCACCTCGGCCAGATGGCCGCGCTCGGCGGGGAACATGGCGCTGAAGTCGCTGTCCGCCACGTCTACCAGGTGACCGGCGGGCACCGGGCTGCCGGCCAGGACCGGCTCCTCGTCGGCCACCACGGCGGCGACCCGGAACGGCCGCCCGGCGAGCGTGATCGTGGAGCCGGCTGTCCAGCCCCGGGCGGCGGCCAGTTCGCGGTGCACCAGAACCGCCCCCGGCCCCAGGTCCGCCGGGTCACCGGCGTCCACGGCCGACAGCGTCCGCCGGACCAGCGCCGGATGCGCGGCGCGCAGCTGCACGTCGTCGACCACCCGGCTGCGCTGCTCGTGCACCACACCCAGCTCCGGACGGGCGGCCAGATCGCCGGCGAGCGTGGCCGGCAGGTCACCGCCGATGCCGGTGACCAGGAAGTCCACGCCGATCCGGGCGTCCACCGCGCGTTCGATGCCGGACTTGACGCTCGCCGCGCCGACCACGAAGGCGGAGACCAGCCCGATGCCGATCACCATGGCCGTCGCGGTGGCGGCGACCCGTCGTGGATTGCGCACCGCGTTCGACACGGCCAGAGCGCCGGTGGCGCCGAACGCCGCGCGGAACGGCCCGCCGAGCACCCGTACCAGCGCCGGCACCAGCACCGGGCCGAACGCCACGATGCCGCCGAAGGCCAGCAACCCGCCGGCCGCGACCAGTACCACCTGGCCGGTGGCCCCGGCGCCGACCAGCGCCGCCACACCGGCGGCGAGCGCCAGCGCGCCGACCGCCAGCCGGATCCGCCCGGCCGGGCGGACCGGGTCGACCGCCGCGTCGGTGAGCGCGGCCACCGGGGCGACCCGGGTGCCCTGCCAGGCCGGCAGCGCTGCCGACGCCACCGTGAGCAGCGTCCCCAGCCCCAGCGAGACCAGCAGCGTACGCGGGGTCAGGGTGAGCCCGCTGCCCAGCGGCGCGCCGGTGCCGGCGAGCAGGAGGCCGAGGCCGCCGGCCACCGCCGCGCCGGCCACCACCCCGGCCACCGAGGCGAGCAGGCCGGTCACCGCGGCCTCGGACAGCGTGGCCCGGTAGATCTGCCCCCGGGTGGCGCCGACCAGGCGCAGCAGCGCGGTACGCCGGGAACGCTGGGCGAGCACGATGGCGAAGGTGTTGGCGATCACGAAGCCGGCCACCACCACGGCGACCGCCGCGAACGTGCCCAGCAGCATCCCGAACTGCCGCAGGTCGCGTACCGCGTCGTCGACGGCCGCGTCGAGGACGGCGTCGCGGTCCCGGACCGTCACGTCCGGCCCCACCACGGCGCGGATCCGGTCGGCCAGCGCCACCGCGTCCACACCGGGCCGCGCCGCCACCATGATCCGGCCGAAGCCCTTCTCGCCGCTGACGACGAGCGCGTCCGGGCCGGTCAGCCCGATGTACGGGCCGCCGACGTCGCGGGAGCTGCCGTCCACGTCGACGGTGCCGACCAGGGTGTACGGGCGGGCCGCGCCGTCCCGCCCGCCGATCGACACCGGCCCGCCCAGCGTGAAGCGCTGCTCGGCGACTGTCTCGTCGTCCAGCACCACCTCGCCGGGGCGCTGCGGCAGCCGCCCGGCCACCACGTCGTAGGACTGCAGGTCCGGCTCGGTGGGGATCGCGGCGAGCACCGCGTACCCGAGCACGGGACGGCCGTCGGCGCCGACGACTCCGGCGGAGCCGGTCAGCTCCCCCGCCGCGGCGGCCACCCCGTCGACGGCGCGTACCCGGTCCACGAACGCCGGGGGCAGCGGGTCGGTCCCGGCGTACGCGGCCAGGTCGGTGTGCCTGTCGAACTCACCGGCCCGCTCGTACGCCCCGGCGCGCATGCCGTCGGTGAACATCAGCGTGCCGGCGACGAACGCGACGCCGAGCACGATCGCCAGCGAGGACAGCAGCAGGCGCAGGCCGTCGGCGCGGACCTGGCGCAGGGTCAGGCGCAGCATCCCGGTCACCGCCCCGCCGGGGCCACGGCCGGGTCGAGCCGGCTGAGCGCGTCCCGGACCTCGCCGACTGTCGGCTCGTGCAGCTCGTCGACCAGTCGGCCGTCGGCGAGGAAGACCACCCGGTCGGCGTGCACGGCGGCGGCCGGGTCGTGGGTGACCATGATGACGGTCTGGCCGAGCGTGTCCACCGCCTCGCGCAGCAGCCGCAGCACCTCCGCGCCGGAGCGCGAGTCGAGGTTGCCGGTCGGCTCGTCGGCGAAGATCACCCACGGCCGGGTGATCAGCGCGCGGGCCACCGCGACGCGCTGCTGCTGCCCGCCGGACAGCTCGGCCGGACGGTGCCCGAGGCGGTCGGTCAGGCCCACCGCGGCGACCACCTGACGCAGCCACGTCGCGTCCGGCCGGCGGCCGGCGATCGCCAGCGGGAGGACGATGTTCTCCTCGGCGGTGAGCGTGGGCAGCAGGTTGAACTTCTGGAAGACGAAACCGATCCGGTCCCGGCGCAGCCGGGTGAGCCGCCGGTCGTCCAGGCGCGTCAGGTCGGCGTCACCGATGTGGACCGTACCGGCGGTCGGCCGGTCGAGGCCGGCCAGGCAGTGCAGCAGGGTGGACTTGCCGGAGCCGGACGGGCCCATGACGGCGGTGAACCGGGCGGCGGCCAGGTCGAGGCCGACGCCGTCGAGCGCGACGACGCGGGACTGCCCGGCGCCGTACTCCTTGCGCAGCGCGCGGGCGGCGAGGGCGACGCCTGTGGTCGGTGGTGCGGACACTGTGGTGCTCCTGTCGGACACGGTCTGAAGACCCTTCCGACGCTAGGTCCGGCACCGGTTGGTTGATCTCCACCTGCGCGCTCGACCTCGGTGCGACCACGGTCGTCCCCCACCGGGCCAACCCGTACGACCTGAGACGTACGACCGGTCAGCCGCCGGGCGTGACCAGGCCGCTCTCGTACGCCAGGACCACCGCCTGCACCCGGTCGCGGAGCTGGAGCTTGGCCAGGATCCGGCCCACGTGCGTCTTCACCGTCGCCTCCGCGACGTGCACCCGGGCGGCGATCTCGGCGTTGGAGAGCCCCTGCGCCACCAGCAGCAGCACCTCGCGCTCCCGCTCGGTGAGCTGGGCCAGCCGCGGGTCCGCCGCCGGCGCGGGACCGAGTTGACCGGCGAACCGGTCGAGCAGCCGCCGGGTGATCGACGGGGCCACCACCGAGTCGCCCTGTGCGACCACCCGGATCGCGGCCATGAGCTCCTCCGGCGGCACGTTCTTGAGCAGGAACCCGCTCGCCCCGGCGCGCAGCGCGGCGAACGCGTCGGCCTCGGTGTCGAACGTGGTGAGCACCAGCACGCGCGGGCCGCCGTCCGGGCGGGCACAGATTCGCCGGGTCGCCTCCACCCCGTCCATGGTGGGCATGCGCAGGTCCATCACCACCACGTCGGCCTCGACCCGGTTCAGCACCCGCAGCGCGTCCGCGCCGTCGATGGCCTCGCCGACCACCTCCAGGTCCGGCTGGGAGTCGAGCACCATCCGGAACCCGGCCCGCACCAGCGCCTGGTCGTCGACGATCATCACCCGCACGGTCACGCCGCCGCGCTCCCTTCCTCGATGCCGGCCGCCGCCGGCAGCGGCAGGCGCGCCTGCACCCGCCAGCCACCGGCGAGTGTGGGGCCGGCGGCGAGGCTGCCGTCGTACACCCCGACCCTCTCCCGCATGCCGACCAGGCCGTGCCCGCCGGACGGCGCCGGCCGGACCACCGGAGCGCCGCCGCCGTCGTCCACCGCCCGGACCACGACGGCGTCCGCGGCCCAGTCCAGCGTCAGCTCCACCGACGCGCCGACGCCCGCGTGCTTGAGCGCGTTGGTCAGGCTCTCCTGGACCACGCGGTAGACGGTCAGCTCCAGGCCGGGCGGCAGCACCCGCGGGGTGCCGGCGCCGCCGCAGGTGATCCGCAGCCCGGCGGCGCGGAACCGGTCGAGCAACGCGGGCAGCTCCACCAGCGCGGGTCGGCGGTGCGCCGGCTCGGCAGCCGGCACGTCCGCCGCCGGCAGCGGCTCCGGGCGGTCGGGTTCCCGGAGTACGCCGACCAGCCGCCGCATCTCCTCCAGCGCCGCCCGGCCGGTGTCCGCCACCACCTTGGCCGCCTCCCGGGCGGTGGCCGGATCACGGTCGAGCGTGAACCGCACCCCGTCCGCCTGCACGATCATCACGGCCATGCTGTGGGCGACCACGTCGTGCAGCTCACGGGCGATGCGGGTGCGTTCCTCGGCGACGGCGGCGCGCGCCTCCGCCTCCCGTTCCCGCTCCAGCGTGGCGGCACGTTCCTCCAGGCTGACCACGTAGAGCCGGCGGGTCCGCAGGTTCAGCCCGGCCAGCCAGACCGCGCCGACGATCAGCGTGTAGAAGAACGCGCCCATCCACCAGGGCCCGGCGCCGGGTGACTGGAGCGCGGCGAGCACTCCGCCGATCGCGGCGACAATCCCGGCCGCGATGCCGTCGCGGAGCCGGTCGGCGTACTTGACCACGCTGTAGAGGGCGATCAGCACGGCGACGTCGTAGCTGAGCGGGCCCCAGCCGGCGATCACCTGGACCAGCGCGAGCGCGGCCACCAGGGCGCCCACCACCGACGGGTGGGTACGCCGGACGAACAGCACCGCCGCCATCGCCAGGCCGACCGCGGACGCCGCGAGCCCGGTCAGCCCGGCGAGGTACCCGGACAGCACGAAGAACACGACGAGCCCGCAGACGGCGGCGTCGAACGCGACGCCCCGCAGCGGACGACCGAGGATCAGGCGGTTCACGATCCCCCAGCCTAGGCCCGCCCTCTCGCCCTCCCCCGCCCGCTCCCAGGTCAGGGGGTCAGGAGGGCCTGCATGCGGGTGATCTCGGCGGACTGCTCGACGGCGACCGCTGTGGCGAACTCCTGCATCGGCTGGTCCACGCCGACCTTCAGCAGGTCGGTGGACATGACGACCGCGCCCCGGTGGTGATCGGACATCATCTGCACGAACAGCCGGTCGAACGCCGCGCCGCGCGCGTCCGCGAGCCGCCGCATCGCCTCGGCGGACTGCATCCCGCGCATGCTCCCGTGGTCGTGCCCGGGCACGTCGGCGGGCAGGTCACGCGTGCTGAGCCAGGCGCGCAGCAGGCCGACCTCCGGACCCTGCGCGGCACGGATCCGCTCGGCCACGGCGCGGATCCGCGCGTCGGCGGTGCGCCCGGGCGCGAGCGATGCCATCTCCAGGGCCTGCTCGTGATGCGGGATCATCATCCGGACGTACCAGACGTCGAGGCTGTTCCACCGCGGCGTGGTGGCGCCCCGGACCTGCTCGGCGGGGCGGGTCGCGGCGGGCTCCCCCGGCCGCCCGGGCACCACCACCGGCGGCGCCGACGCGGCGGCGCTCGCGCTCGGCCCGGCCACCGCGACGGTTCCGGCAGCCTCCGGGGTACGGGCGTCGTCGCGCCCGGTCAGCGTCACCGCTCCGACCACCACGAGGGTCACCAGTGCTGTGACGCCCACCCACACTCGCGCCTGCCGGCTGGTCATACGACGCCTCCTCCGGTCAAGGTGACAGCGATCCTATCCATAGACGAAAGTTCCCGAGTGTGACCCAGGTCACATTGATGGGCGTCGTCAATAGGTAAGGTGTGGCGAATCATGACCCCCTTTCGAAGGGTGTTGCCGATGATCAACATCCGCACGTCCCGCATCCGGATCGTCAGCCTGGCCGCCGCCGGCCTGCTGCTCGCCGGCGTGTTCACCGCGCCACCGAGCAGCGCGCAGGAGATCCCCCGCGCCCAGGCCGCGCCGGCCACCGTGGACAACGCCGTCCCCGGTGTCGACGAGATCTCCAGCAGCCCCAACCTGCGTCAGGTGGCGAACCTGCCGAAGCAGGCGCCGTTCGACACCACGGCCGCCTTCGGCACCGACATCGCCTTCCAGGGGCGGTACGCGTTCGTCGGCAACTACGACGGGTTCGTCGTCTACGACGTCTCCCGTCCGAGCCGCCCCGCGATCGTGTCGCAGGTGCTCTGCCCCGGCTCGCAGAACGACATCTCGGTCCACGGCAACCTGCTGTTCCTGTCGACCGACTCCTCCCGCAGCGACGACTCCTGCGCCAGCACCACCCAGCCGGCGTCGGTGAAGGAGTCCTGGGAGGGCATCAAGATCTTCGACATCCGGGACAAGCGCAACCCGCGCTACATCAAGTCGGTGGAGACGGCGTGCGGCTCGCACACCCACACCCTGGTTCCCGGCAAGGACAAGCGGAACGTCTACCTGTACGTCTCCTCGTACAGCCCGCGTGCCGAGTTCCCGGACTGCCAGCCGCCGCACGACTCCATCTCCATCGTCAAGGTGCCGGTGAAGAACCCCACCACGGCCTCCGTGGTCGCCACGCCGAACCTCTTCCCGGACGGCGGCTACCCGGGCGTCCCGGGCCAGTCGTCGGCCACCACCGGCTGCCACGACATCACCGCGTACCCGTCGAAGGACCTGGCCGCGGGCGCCTGCATGGGTGACGGCGTCCTACTGGACATCGCCAACCGTGAGGCGCCCCGGGTGATCGAGCGGGTCACCGACGCGGAGAACTTCGCGTTCTGGCACTCGGCCACGTTCAACAACGCCGGCACCAAGGTCGTCTTCACCGACGAGCTGGGCGGCGGCGGCGCGGCCACCTGCAACGAGGTGGTCGGCCCGAACCGCGGCGCGGACGCCATCTACGACATCACCGGCCGCGGCGACGCCCGCAAGCTGGAGTTCCGCAGCTACTACAAGATCCCCCGCGTCAACACGGACACGGAGAACTGCGTGGCCCACAACGGCTCGCTGATCCCGGTGCCCGGCCGCGACATCATGGTCCAGGCCTGGTACCAGGGCGGCATCTCGGTGTGGGACTTCACCGACTCGCGCAAGCCCAAGGAGATCGCCTACTGGGAGCGCGGGCCGCTGGACGCCTCGCAGCTGCGTACCGGCGGGTCCTGGTCGGCCTACTGGTACAACGGCCACATCTACTCCAGCGACATCCAGAAGGGACTGGACGTGCTGGAGCTGCGTGACCCGCGCACCTGGCTGGCCCAGTTCCTGCTGGTGCCCGAGCTGAACGTGCAGACCCAGGCCGGCTACCTGAGCTGGTGACCCGCTGACCGCCGCCGGGCCCGGTGCCCCCTTCGAGGGGGACCGGGCCCGGTGCGGTCCCGGGGACGGGAACGGACACGTGCGCCGGTGACGATCGACGACCGGACGGCGGTGCCGGGCGACGCCCTGATCCGGGCGCTGCACGAACGGCTCGCGCCGTCCCGCGAGGCGTTACGCCTCGTCTGGACGCACTGCCGGATCGTGTGCGACATCGCCGAACAACTGCTCGGCCGCAGCGGTGCGGACGCGGACGTCGCCGTCGTGCGGGCCGGCAGCCTGCTGCACGACATCGGGGTCTACCGCCTCTACGACGCGAACGGCCGGATCGACGAGCGGAACTACGTACGCCACGGCGTGCTGGGCCACACGCTGGCGCGGGAGGCGGGGCTGCCCGAGGTGATCGCCCGGTTCTGCTCCCGTCACACCGGCGTCGGGATCACCAGGGCGGACGTCCGCCGGCAAGGGCTGCCGATCCCGGCCGCCGACTACACGGCCGTCACCGCCGAGGAACACCTCGTGATGTACGCGGACAAGTTCCACAGCAAGACCACGCCACCGTCGTTCGTCTCCGCCGCCTCCTACGCGGTGGCCGTGCGGCGCTTCGGCGCGGACAAGGCCGACCGGTTCGCGGCACTCGTCGAGCGGTTCGGCGAGCCGGACCTGTCCACACTCGCCGCCAGGTACCGGCAGCCGATCGTCTGACGGAACGGGACGCGACGCCACCGCGGCCGCGGTCAGTTGCTCATCGGCAGCCGGTAGTCGCGGGTGCCGCCGCCGGCGGTCACCACCCGCACCTCGCCGCTGCGCAGCCCGTACGCCACCGACCAGCGGGTGTGCGACTGGCGTACCGCGTTCAGCAGCCGCAGCGCCCCGGCGGCGTCGACCACTCCACCGGTGCGGTCCAGTTCCTTCGCCAGCACCCCGTACCTGTGGTCCTGCCGCAGTTCCCGGTCCGGCACACCCACGGCGGGCACGTTCGTCAGCGCCTGCCACGGGCCCTGTCGACGGTCCACGGTGAGCTTCCCGTCGACGAACTCCACCACCGCCGACGCGCCGGTCGCGTCGGCCAGCAGGTAGTGCAGCGGCGGCCCGCCGTCGAAGTCGAGGTTGTAGCGCCGGAACACTGCGACCGCCTCGTCCACCGTGGCGGCCGAGTCGAGCACCAGGCGCAGGATGCGCACCGAGCCCACCTTCGGCAGTCCGGGCACCGGCTCGGCGCGTGCCCCGTCGTCGGCGGCCAGCCCGACCGCGAGGCCCCGCTCGTTCATGCCGTCGAACGGCAGCAGCGGCGCGTCCAGCAGCCGCCGGTCCCCGGTCGGGTCGGCGGGCACGCCCAGGTACGAGATGTCGACGAGCGAGATCGAGGCGTACCCGTCCGGCGGGTCGGTGCGCAGCACCAGCGCGGGGTTCGGCTCCCAGTCGAAGTTGCGGGCGAACACCGGCCGCTGCCGGTCGGCGAGCGCGGCGAACAGCGAGCAGCCGACCGGGCTCGGCGGCGTCGACCCGGCCAGCCCGGCGGTCGGGTCGTAGTCGCCGTCGTACGTCATCTCGTACATCGGCAGATCGTCGATCTTGCGGAGGCTGGCCAGGGTCCGCTCGACCTGCCCCGGGTCCTGCCGGGAGGCGGTCGGTGAGCCGGCCGCGGCCGGCGGGCCGGACCGGCGGCTCTCCCCGCAGGCCGTGCCGAGCAGGAGCAGCGCGAGCCCGCCGGCGATGAGGGTCCTCCGCATACCGCGACGCTAGAAGAGGCGTCCGCCGATGTCCATCCGGAACCCGGTCAGCTCCGCACGACGGCGAACATCCAGCAGCCGTACACGACGTTGCGGCTGTGCAGCAGGTCCACCGCCGGATCGGCGAACAGCTCCGCGATCACCGCCTCCGGGTCGCCGCCGTCGTGTCGCCGTCCGCCCACGATGCGGCCCCGGCTGTCGTACGCGCGCAGCACCTGCTCGCGTCCGCGCCACCGGGACGGGTACGACGTCACGTCGTCCGGGCCGGCGCAGCCGGTGGCGTGCGCGAACACCGGCCCCACCTCGCGGTACGGGCCGGGCGGCAGCGGCGGGGCGTAGCCGAAAAGCAGCAGATCCTCGTCCGGCCGGGCGTCGCGCAGGCAGCAGCGCAGCGGTTCGCCGCCGGTGGCGCGCCGGCGCTCGGGCGGCTGCCCGGTGGCGTCGCGGCCGGTGCGGCGCAGTCCGGCGAGCTCCTCGGCGGGCAGCGGGCGGATTCCGAACGCGGTACGGGTCGTCGTCACGGTCCCAGCCTGGCGCGGCCCGGTCCGCGCCGCTGGCGGCGATCGGACCTGGTGTTCGGGTGCCGTGAAATTGGGCGCCGAGCGGGCACCCGCCGGCCGCATCCGGCGCCGAGAATGGCCGGATGGACGTCGACGACTACCGGACCCACTCCCCGTACAGCGATCCCCGCCACCACGCGGCGCTGCTCGACGCCGTGCCCGCCGACCTGCCCACCGTCGCGGCGACCGCCCGCAACGTGATCGTCCACTACCGTGCCGGTGGCGTGGAGCTGCCGGACGTCCGCCGGGCCGAGGTGAACCTGCGCTGGCTGGACCGCATCCTCGACGCCGACCAGTCCCGGTTCCCGCTGCCGCTGGCCGCCGAGCGCCCGGCCGCCGAGCGGGTCGCCGGCTGCTGCCGGGACCACACGCTGCTCACGGTCGCGGCGCTGCGCCAGCACGGCGTCCCGGCGCGCAGCCGCATCGGGTTCGCGAGCTACTTCGTGCCCGGCTGGCACCACGACCACGTGCTCGCCGAGTGGTGGGACGGCGAGCGCTGGGTCTGGTCCGACCCGGAGCTGGACCCGGCGGGCGACCGGCCGTTCGACGGCTACGACATCGACCCGGAGGCGGGGCACTTCGACTCGGCGGCCCGGGTGTGGCTGGCGTACCGGGCGGGCCGGATCGACCCCGGCACGTACGGCGTGGACCCGTCGCTGCCGTTCCGGGGCGACTGGTTCATCCACGACTACGTGCTGCTGGAGCTGGCCCACCGGCACAAGGACGAGGTGCTGCTCTGGGACGGTTTCGGGGCGATGACCGAGGACCTGACCGGCGCCGACCTCACGCTCGTCGACGAGGTCGCCGCGCTGCTGGTGGCCGCCGACCGCGGCGACGCCGCCGCCGGGCGGGAGCTGGCCCGGCGGTACGCCTCGGACGCCCGGTTGCGTCCGGGCGCGACGGTCCACTGCATGGACCCGGTCTCCGGCACGGCCGCCGACGTCGACCTGCGGCGGTGACCGGGCTCATCCGGGCAGGGGCGCCTCGTCGCCTCTGGTACGGCGCGGGTTGACCAGCCGGCGGACCATCGGCGCGGCGTTCCAGCGGGCCGCGCCGACCAGGTCCCGGGCGTGTTCCAGCACTGTGTAGTCGGGCCGGGCCATGCCCTCCGCGATGGCCCGGTCGAGGTCGTTGCCGCAACGGGTGAGCACGCTGTCGAAGTCCCGGCGGACCGGTTCGAGCAGGTCGTAGCCGAAGGAGCGGTGCAGCCGGGCGAACAGCGGCTTGTAGAGGCGGGCCCGCTCGTGCAGTCCCGACGAGTACGACATCGGGTTCTTCGGCCGCTGCCGGACGTAGGAGGGCAGCACGTCCGCGAAGGCCCGCCGGACGATCCACTTCTCCTGACCGTCGCGCAGTTTCACGTTCAGCGGCAGCCGCATGGCCAGTTCGACGACGCTGAAGTCGAGGAACGGCACCCGGGCCTCCACGCCGTGCGCCATGCTGGCCCGGTCCACCCGTTGCAGCTCGGTCCGGCACAGGTTGCGGATCTTGTGCAGGAACAGCCGGCGGGAGCGCTCCGGCCCGACCCGGTGGTACATCGGGTACCCGCCGAACAGTTCGTCGGAGCCGTCGCCGGTGAGCACCACCCGCACGCCCAGCTCGCGCAGCCGCCGGAAGATCGGCACGGAGACGACCGCGTTGATGATGTCGCCGTACTCGGTCAGCTCGGAGATCCGGATCGCCTCGCGGACGTCGGCGAGCCGGATGTCGCGCGGGCGCAGCTCGATCACCTCGTGCGGTACGCCGAGGTCGGCGGCGAGCCGCCGGGCGTACGCGACGTCCGGGCTCTCCGGCACGCCGACGGTGACCGCCACGCAGTCGGGGTGCAGCTCCCGGGCGTGCAGCAGCGCCAGCGAGCTGTCCAGGCCGCCGGAGAGCACCACGCCGACGGTGAGGTCGGTGTCCAGCCGGGCGCGCATCGCGTCGGTGAGCGCGACGCGGACCAGCAGTGCGGCCTCGTCCGGGTCGTCGATCACCGGCAGGCCGTCACCGAGGGTGAGCAGGTCGACGTGCGGGCCGAGCCGGACCGGGCGGCCGGGCTCGACCCAGCCGTGATGGCCGGGCGCCACCTCGCCGATCGGCGCGCCGTGCCCGACCAGCGCCTTGACCTCGGAGGCGAGGTGCAGGCAGCCGGGCAGGCGGGACCAGTACAGCGGCTTGACCCCGAGCGGGTCGCGGGCCAGGTACGCCCGGCCGGTGTCCCGCTCGACGATCACGAACGCGTACTCGCCGCGCAGCCGGCGGACCGCGTTCTCGCCCCACTGGTGGAACGCGGCGAGCACCACCTCGGTGTCGCCTGTGGTGCGGAACCGGTGCCCGAGCCGGGTCAGCTCGGCGCGCAGCTCGTGGTGGTTGAAGATCTCGCCGTTGAAGCAGAGCAGGTGCCGTTCGTCCGGCGACATCCACGGCTGGACGGACCGTTCCCGGTCCACGATCTTCAGCCGTCGTACGCCGGCGAGGAGGCCGTGTTCCTGCCGGGTCTCGGTGACCTCACCGCGCGGCGCGAGCGCGGCGAGCATCCGCCGGAACGTCGCCGGGTCCGCTTCGGGGCCGATGCTCAGCGCGATGCCGCACACCGGGTCACACCCCCATCTCGGCCTCGTACGCCCGCCGGTACCGGCGGCGGGCTGCCGGGGCGAGGCACACGTGCCAGGCCTGTCCCTCGTCGACCACGTTCACCTCGCCGGCGTCCTGGCGGGCCAGCAGCAGGCCGGCGAGCGCCGGGCGGGCGCCGAAGCGGTCGTACCACTCCAGTTCGACGTCGGCGGCCCAGCCGAGGCAGTGCCCGCTGGGCACCATCGCGGCGTACCCGAGGCGGCGCAGCCGGTACTGGTGCTCGGCGCTGCGGGCCAGGCTGGTCACCCACAGCGGCGGCGTGCCGTCCGGCGCGACGGCGGTGAACTCCCGGGCCAGGTCGTTGAGGAAGGCGATCATCTCGCGGCGGGCCCGGCGGAACAGCAGCCCGGCGGTACGCGGGGTGGCCTCCGGGCGCAGCCGTCGCCGGACCGCCCGCAGTCCGCGTCCCACCACTGTGGCGGGCTGTTCCTGGTAGCGGAACTCGATCAGGCCGCGGCGGCGCAGCCACTCCAGGTCGACCAGTTCGGTGCTGGCGCGGACCTGGTCGTCGGTGAGGAACGTGGGGCTGTCCCGCCACCAGAGCACGTCGACGCGGGAGAGCAGGTAGATCCGGACCAGCGCGGTGAGGTCCTGCGCCGAGCTGCGCGCGTTGGGCTGGTAGCGGGCCATCTCCAGCAGCAGGGTCTCCCGGGCGCCGATCAGGCCCTGCGGGGTGGCGTCGAGGACGGCGGCGATGGCCGGTTCGCGCAGCCGCTGGTCGAGCAGCACCTGGCGGGCGGTGGTGGACGGCGCGTCGGCGAGCGCGCCCACCTCGACCAGGAGTTCCGCAACCGCCGCCCGGTACGCGGACAGGTCCGGCTCGCTGCCCGCGCGCCGCCCGGCGGCGGGCACCCGCCGCGCGGGAGCGGTGGACGTGACGGCGGGACCGGGCTGGCGACCGGGGCTGCGGCTGGGCACTCGCATGGTTTCCGTCCCCTCTCGGTCAGGACACGGCGTGATTGGGCCTGCACACACCGTAATGAGCCGAGAGGGCGGCGATCGTCCCATCTCCTCCGAAGTGCCCGATCAGGTGGCGGACGGCCCGGCCAGGGCCTGCACCTCCTCGTACCCGGGCGGCGCCGGCAGGCCCGCGTCGCGCCCGGCGCCGATCGCGTCGGTCAGATGCAGCGCCGCGCCGAGGGCCGCCCGGAACAGCAGCGACCCGGTGCTGACCCGGGCCACCCCGAGCCGCCCGAGGGCGGCCAGGTCCGGTCCGCCCGGCCGGTACAGCACGTTCAGCGGCAACCCCGCCTCGGCGGCGAGCACGCCGACCAGGTCGTCCGGCGCGCCCGGCACGAACAGGCCGTCGGCGCCGGCGTCCCGGAACAGCGCCGCCCGCCGCCGCGCCTCGGCCAGCGGCGACGGCACGCCCAGCCACCAGGCGTCGGTGCGGGCGTTGACGAAGATCTGCGGCACGGCGGCGCGGACGGCCGCGATCACGGCGGCGACGTGCTCCGCCGGGGCCAGGCGCCCGTCCGGGCGGCCGTCCTCCAGGTTCACGCCGGCCACGCCGAGCCCGGCCAGTTCGCCCACGAACGCGGCGACCTCCGCCGGGTCGTCGTGGAAGCCGTCCTCGACGTCCACCGTGAGCAGCGTCGGCAGGTCCCGCAGCCGGTACGCCAGATCCAGCGTCTCGGCGCGGGTGGCGCGGACCGCGTCCGGCCGACCGGCGGACGCCGCCACGCCCAGGCTGGTGGTGCCGATCGCCGGGTGGCCCCGGGCGGCGAGCGCCGCGGCGGAGGCGTGGTCCCAGGCGTTCGGCAGGAGCAGCGGTTCGCCGGGCCGGTGCAGGTCACGGAACGCGCGGTACCGGTCGGTCATCGCAGGATCACCTCGAGTCGGGCCGTCGGGACGTCAGGGGCCGGGCCGGCGGGACGGCAGCGGCGGCGCAGCACGCCGACCACACCGGCGGCCAGGGCGAGCGCGTGCCGCTGCCCGGGGCAGCCGCGGGGACCGGCGCCGAACGTCAGCGCGGCACCCGCCCGGCCGGCGCGGAACCGGTCCGGCTCCGCGAAGGCCGCCGGGTCGCGGTTGGCGGCGTCGAACCGCAGCAGCAGCCGCTCCCCCGCGCGTACCGGTTGGCCGTCCAGGCTCAGCGCGTCGGCGGCGACCCGGCGGGTGACCCGTACCGGTGGGTCGAGGCGCAGCACCTCGGCGAGCAACGCGTCGGTCCCGAGCCCGTCCGGCGCGGCGAGCCCGTGCCGGACGGCGGCCACGATCAGCCCGGCGGTGGCGTCGGCGGCCTGCACCAGCAGCCCGAGCCGGTTCGCTGTCACCTCAGCCGGAGCGGGCGGCGACATGGCCTGCAGCGCCGCCACCGCCCGGTCCGCCCGCCGCACCGCCGCCGGGCCGGCACCCGGGTGGTAGGCGGCGGCCACCGCCGTCACCTCCGCGACGGCCGCCGCCGGGTCGGCCAGGCCGAGCCGCTCCGCGAGCACCGCAAGGGGTACGCGCCGAGCCAGGTCACCGGTCACGTCCACCCGGTCCCCGGTCGCGGCGCGGTCGACGATCCGCCCGGTCAGCCGCTCCGCTGCCGCGCGCAGTTCCGGTGGGTCGAGCGTGTCGAGCGCCGCCACCCCGACGGCTCGCCGCGCGGCATGCCGGTCCGGCGGACTGAACCGGCTCACCGAGGCGCGCAGCCATGCCAGGCCGCCCTCCGGCGCTCCCTCGGCGGGTGGCACCACGCAGCGGGGATCGGTCAGGACGGAGACCACGTCCGCGTAGCGGGTGACCACCCAGCCGCCGTCGTCGGAGGTCGGCGGCCCGCAGGGCGGTGTGCCCGGAGCAGCCGTGATCGTCGGTGAATCCATCGTCCGACCGTAGGGCGCCGACAGTTCGGTCCGGACCGAACGATACGGCCGGGCCCACCCGGCGGTCCGGCACGGGCGGGACCGGTGCCGCGGGCACGGGCGGGTCAGGCGCGGGCGGGGCCGCTGCCGCGGGACGCGGGCGGGGCCAGCAGCGCCGGGTCGAGCGCGAGCGCCTCGGCCAGCGCGTCCCGACCGGACGTGGTGAGCCGCACCGCTCGCCCGGCGCCCCGCACGGTCCAGCCGAGGTCGAGGAAGCGCCCGCACAGCGCCGCCCCGAGCGCGCCGGCCAGGTGCGGACGCCGTTCGGTCCAGTCCAGGCAGTCGCGCACCAGCGGCCGCCGCGTCGCGCGCAGCGGTTCGACCGGTACGCCGAGACCGGCCAGCCAGGTCACGCCGTTGCCGGTCAGCGCCAGGCCGCCGGAGCGGTCGAGCACGCCGCGGTCGAGCAGGGCGTCGTACACCAGCACGCCGAGCCGCCCGGCCAGGTGGTCGTAGCAGGTGCGGGCGTACGCCAGGGCGACACCGGCCGACGCGGCGCGCAACGTGCGGGGCGGGGTGGCCGGGGCGGGCGCCCGCGCGGCCAGGTCCTCGACGAGCTGGGCGACGGCCGGGCCGGCGAGGCGGACGTACCGGTGGCGGCCCTGCCGTTCCTCGACGAGCAGGCCACCGGCCACCAGCCGGGTGAGGTGGTCGCTCGCGGTGGAGGCGGCGACCCCGGCGGCGCGGGCCAGCTCCCCGGCGGTCCAGGCGCGGCCGTCGAGCAGGGCGAGGCAGAAGCCGGCCCGGGTGGGGTCGGCGAGCAGCGCGGCGAATCCGGCGAGTCCGCGGCCGTCGGCACCGGTGGTCATCGGCCCATGCTGACACGGGCACGGTTCGGGCCGCGCCGAACGGTCACGGGGTTCTTTACAGCACTCTCTCCAACGTTGTAGAAACGGTGGCACCGCACCTCCGTCTACTCCCGAGGGCAGGCCCGATGGGACACCTCCGCCGCGGTGGCGCGCTCGCCGCCGTACTCACGCTTCTGCTCGCCGGCGCGGCCCCCGCGTCCGCCGCCCGGCCCGACCACTACCGCAACCCGGTCTCCGCCGGGTTCGCCGACACCTTCGCCGACCCGGTCGTGGTACGCGGCGACGACGGACTCTGGTACGCCTTCGGCACCTCCGACCCGCTGCGCGAGGGCGAGGGCCGCACGCACCGGGTGCCGATCGCCCGCTCCGCCGACCTGGTCGGCTGGACCTACGCCGGCGACGCGTTCACCCCGGACCAGCGGCCCGCCTACGCCGCGCCCGGCGCCGCGTTCTGGGCCCCCGACGTGCGGCGGGTGGCGGGCCGGTGGGTGATGTACGTGACGGTCACCGACACCACAGTCTCCGACGACACGTTCGACACCGCCGTGGGCGTGGCCACCGCGCCGAGCCCGGCGGGCCCGTGGACGTTCGCCGACACGCCCGTGGTCGCGCCGCGCCCGGGCGCCGGCGGCGGTTACCTGTGGACCATCGACCCGAGCCAGCTCACCGGCGCCGACGGCCGCCACTGGCTCTACTACGGCAGCTACTACGGCGGCATCTCGGTCACCGAACTGTCCCCGGACGGGCTGCGCGCGGTCGGCACGCCGACGCCGGTCGCGATCGACAACAAGTTCGAGGGCGCGTACGTGCTGCGCCGCGACGGCTGGTACTACCTGTTCGCCTCCACCGCGAACTGCTGCGCCGGCCCGGCCACCGGCTACTCCGTGCAGGTCGGCCGGTCGCGTGACCCGCGCGGCCCGTTCACCGACCGCGACGGGCAGCGCCTCGACGTGTCCCGGGCCGGCGGCACGCCGGTGCTCACCCAGAACGGCAACCGCTGGATCGGCACCGGGCACAACGCGGTCCTCACCGACCTGTCCGGGCAGGACTGGATCGCCTACCACGCGATCGACCGCGCCGACCCGTACCTGGACGAGCCGTTCGGCGTCAACGAGCGGCCGATGCTGCTGGACCGGCTCGACTGGATCGACGGGTGGCCCACCGTCAACGCGGGCGCCGGCCCCTCCGGGACCGCCCGGACCGCGCCCGTCACCACCGGCCCGGTCGACGCCCGCTTCGCCACCGCCGACCTGCGCGGCTGGCGGGCCGGGCACGGCCGCTGGCAGGCCGCCGACGGGGTGCTGACCGGCAGCGGCACGCTCACCTCGCGTACCCGCATGGGCGGCGACCTGCGCGTGGAGACCGACCTGCGGCTGACCGGCGCGGCCACCGCCGGGCTGCGGCTGCACGGCGTGGACGTCCGCGTCGGGCGCGGCCGCCTGAGCGCCGGCGCCGCGTCCACCGCGCTGCCCGCCGGCCTCGACCTGCGCGACCGGCACAATCTCGCGATCGAGGTACGCGGGCGGCAGCTCGTCGCCACGCTCAGCCCGTCCCGCCTCGGCGACCCCGTCGCCCAGGTGTCGGTGCGCCTGCCCCGCCCCGCGACGGGTGAGGTGTCCGTGCGCGCCGAGGGCGGCCGAGCCGAGTTCGACAACGTCAGCGCCGTCCGGCTGTACCGCCCGGCGCGGCACGCCGCCCCCGACCCGCGGGTCGGCCCGGTGCTGCGCGGCTACTCCGACGAGTTCACCGGCGGGCTCGACCCGGCCTGGCAGTGGGTACGCTAGGACCCGGCCGCCACCGTGGCAGGCGGCGCGCTGCGCTGGCCGGTCCAGGACGCCGACCTGTCCGGCACCGGCAACACCGCCTCGGTGCTGCTGTGCGACGCGCCGGCCGGGAACTACGTCGCCGAGACGAAGGTGACGCTGGACCTGGGCGAGGACAGCGTGCGCAACTACCAGCAGGCCGGCCTGGTCGCGTACGTCGACGACGACCGGTTCGCCCGGCTGACCCAGGTGGCGATCTGGAACACCCGGCAGGTCGAGTACGGCTACGAGCTGCCCTTCGCCGGGCAGCCCGTGTACGGCGGCAGCATCGTCGGCACCCCGGGCACCACCACCTGGCTGCGGCTGGCCCACCGGATCGACCCGGTCGACGGCGAGCACGAGTTCCGGGCCGGGTCCAGCCGCGACGGGAAGCACTGGACGTGGGGCGCGGTGTGGACGTTCCCGGCCGGCACGACGCCCCGGATCGGGCTGGTGGCGCACGGCGGCGCGACGCCGGCCGTCACGGCGGAGTTCGACTACCTGCGCTTCCACCGCTGACGTCCGGGGCCGTCCCCTCACGTGGGGGGCGGCCCCGGCTCAGCCGCCGGAACGCGGGCAGGCGGTGGTCAGCTCGCTAGTGGTGCGCGCGTCGCCGTCGTAGCTGCGCGCCGCCACGAACGCACCGGCCGGCGGGTGCGCGCCGGCGACCGCCCGGGCGCGGCGCCGGTCCGCCGCGCCGAACCGCAGCGCCAGGCTCAGGTGCGGCACCCACCGGCCGGGCTGGTGCCACGAGTGCCCGCCGGACGCCTCGGCGAGCACGTCCCAGACGGCGCCGTGCAGCGCGACGAGCTGCGGTGTCGGGCGGACCAGCCACACCAGCGGCGCGCTGCCGTCGAGCACCGCCACCCGGCCCAGCCGCACCGGCAGCGGGAGCGCCGCGTCGCAGAGGTCGGCGAGGCGCTGCTCGGCGCCGGGCGGGAACTCCTCGACCGAGGCGAGCGTCAGGTGCGGCCGGTTCGTCGGGTGCGTGTTGCGGGCCAGGCTGGGCAGCCCGGCGGCGGCGAGCCGGTCCCAGGCAGCGCGAACCGCCGCTTCCAGTTCGGGCGAGCAGAGCAGTTCGACCGTCCGCACGTGATCAGGCTAGTCGGCGTCAGCCGCCCGCGACGCCCCGTACGTCAGAGCCAGCCGGCCTCGCGCGCCCGCCGTACCGCCTCCGCCCGGTCGGCGGCGCCGAGCTTCTGCACGCAGGCGCTCAGGTGGTTGCGGACCGTTCCGGCGGCCAGATGGGTCCGCCGGGCGATCACCGCGACCGGGGTGCCCAGCTCGGCCAGCCGCAGCGTCTCCAGCTCACGCGGCGTGAGCGGGCACTCCGGCAGGGTGAGCGCGTCGGCCGCGAGCGCGGGGTCGACGTAGCGGGCGCCGGAGTGCACCCGGCGGATCACGTCGGCCAGCGCGCCGCCGGGGGCGCCCTTGGCGAGGAACCCGCGTACCCCGGCGGTGAGCGCCGGCCGGAGCTGGGCGGGCCGGCCGTGTCCGGTGAGGATCACCGGGGCGCAGCCGGGCAGCGCCCGGGCCAGCTCGGCGGCGACCTCGACGCCGCCGGGCGGTGGCATCTCCAGGTCGAGCACGGCGACGTCCGGGCGGTGGGCCAGCGCCGCGTCCAGGGCGCTGCGCCCGTCGCAGGCGTGCGCGACCACCTCGATGTCCGGTTCCAGGTCGAGCAGCGCGGCGAGCGCGAGCCGGATCAGCTCCTCGTCGTCGGCCAGCAGAACCCGGATCACGGCGTCACCGGCACTGTCGCCACCAGGCTGAACACGCCGTCGGCGGCGTGCGCCCGGACCCGGCCGCCGGCCGGTGCGAGCCGGTCGGCCAGGCCGCGCAGGCCGCCGCTGAGCCCGTCCGGTCCGCCGTCGTCCCGGACGCCGTCGTTGCGTACGGTCAGCGTCACCAAGCCGTCCTCCCGGGTGATCTCGATCCGGCACCAGCCGGCCCGGCTGTGCCGCAGCACGTTCGTCCCGGCCTCGCGCAGCACGGCGGCCAGGTCGGCGGCGATCGGCGCGGGCACCTCACCGGCCGGCGGGACCACAGTCGTGCGAACCCCGCTGGAGCGCAGCACCTCCCCCACCGCGGCGGCCTGCTCGGCCAGGTCGACGGCGCGGTAGCCGTGCACCGCCGCCCGGACCCGGGTCAGCGCCGAGCCGGCCAGCCGCCGCGCCTCGGCCGCCTCCCGGGCGGCCCGGCCGGCGTCGCGCGGCGCCAGCCGCTCCGCCAGCTCGGCCTTGAGCGCGATCACGGTCAGATCGTGGCCGAGCAGATCGTGTACGTCCCGGGCGAAGCGCAGGCGTTCCTCGGCCGCGGCGAGCCGCGCCTGGGCGGCCTGACCCTGCCGGGCCTCGACGAGCAGGTCCCAGAACCAGACCTGCACCCAGGTGAGCGCGGCGATCCCGGCGCCGACGACGCCGGTGACCAGCAGCGCCCGGGCCGGCGACCCACCGGTCAGGGCGGTGACGGCGGCGGACACCGCGAGGACGCCGGCCGCCGCCACCGCCGCGACGACGGGCCGGAACAGCAGCGGCGCCATGCCGACCAGGGAAGCGCCCAGCCACGCCCAGGTGGGCCAGGATCCGGCCGCGACCGGGCCGAGCAGCGGCAGGCTGAGCAGCGCCGCAACGGTCAGCGCGGCGTGCCGGCGACGGCGGGCCGGTACGGGCAGCCACGGCGTGACGGCGGCGTGCAGCACCGCGATCTGGGCGGCGGTGAAGGCGAGCAGCCCGGCGGCGCCGAGCGCGACGCGTACCGGGTCGGGTTCACGGGTCAGGCCGACGGCGGGCAGCAGCACGGTGGTCCACACGTTGGTGGCCAGCGACAGCAGGGTGACCCGCCGGGCCCGGCGCAGCCGGTGGTCGGCGGAATCGACTGTCATGCCCGCCGATCCTAGGGCGTGCGCCGGCCCGCCCGCCCCTGCGAGATGTCACGGCCGGATCGTGCGTTCCGCACGGTTTCCCGGTGACGGACGCGCCTTCTCCGGTGCGCCCGGCGGCGGCAGGGTCGGGGCATGACGGAGATGACTGTGGTCGTACCCCGGCGGTGGGCCGGGTGGGCGCGGACCCGGCACCTGGCCGGGATGGTGGTGGCGATGGTGGCCGGGATGGTGCTGCTCGGGCCGCTGTGGCAGGTGGGCGGGGGCCTGCTCGGCGGCACGGCGGTGCTGGCGCGGCCGGACGTGGGCGCGCTGGTGATGGCGACGAACATGGCGGCGGGCATGGCCGGGTGGATGTGGTACCGGGGGGACGGCCGGGCGGCCACCGCGGAGATGTCGGCGGCCATGTACGTGCCGTTCCTGCTCCTGCTCCCGCCCTGGTGGGCCGGATGGGTCGGGGACGACACGCTGCTGCTCGGCGGTCACCTGCTGATGGTGCCGGCGATGCTGCTGGTGGCGCTGCGGCACCGGCACACGCCCGCCGCGCCGCCCCGCCGCCACCCGGTCGCCGTGGCCGTGGCGCGGGGGTGGCCCGCCGGGCTGGGGCTGCTCATGACGGTGGACATGTGGTTCGCGCCGACCGTCTTCGCGCCGTGGACGCTGCTGGTCCTGCCGGCCGGCTACCTGCTGATCGGCACCTGGCGGCGGCAGTGGGGCGACCGGCGCGCGCTGGCGGCGCAGCTCGCCGGGGCGGCCGTGTGGGGCGGCCTGGCGGTCGTGGCGATGACCGCCTCCGCCGACGTCGCCGGGGTGCTCGTCGGGGTGGGCTGGCTCGTCCACGCCGCCTGGGACGCCTGGCACCACCGCACCGGCACGGTGGTGCCGCGCGGGTACGCGCTGTGGTGCGCGGTGTTCGACGTCGGGGTGGGTCTCACCACGCTGCTGGCCGTCCTGTCCCGGTGATCCGGCGGGGGCACGGGGCCACGCCGGATCACCCGGCAGGGACGGCACGCGGGTGTCGCGGCGAACGTTTGCCCCGGTCGCCGCGACCGCCGCACGCCGGTGATGAAAAACTTGTCGCATGACCGCCGCACCGACCCCGACCGACCCCGCCATTGCCGCCGACGCCGAGGACACCGCCGCCTTCGCGGATCTCGGGCTCCGCGACGAGCTGCTGGGCGCGCTTGCCGCGCTCGGCTACGAGGAACCCACGCCGATCCAGCGGGAGGCGATCCCTCCGCTGCTGGGCGGACAGGATCTGCTTGGGCAGGCGGCGACCGGTACGGGCAAGACCGCCGCGTTCGCGTTGCCGCTGTTGCAGCGGATGCCGGTCGGCCGGGCCGAGGGCGACCCGGTGTCGCTGGTGCTGGTGCCGACGCGGGAACTGGCCGTGCAGGTCTCCGAGGCGTTCCACCGCTACGGCAAGGACCTGGGCGCCCGCGTGCTGCCGATCTACGGCGGGCAGCCGATCGGCCGGCAGTTGCGCGCGCTCGACCACGGCGTGGACGTGGTGGTGGCGACGCCGGGCCGGGCCCTGGACCACATCGCCCGGGGCACGCTGCGGCTCGGCGCGCTGAGCACGGTGGTGCTGGACGAGGCGGACGAGATGCTCGACATGGGCTTCGCCGAGGACATCGAGGCGATCCTGGAGCACGCCCCGGCCGGCCGGCAGACGGTGCTGTTCTCGGCCACCATGCCGGCCCGCATCGACGGGCTGGCCCGGCAGCACCTGACCGACCCGGTCCGCATCCGGATCGAGCGGGAGCGGCCGGTCGCCGGGGAGGCCCCCCGGGTGCGGCAGAGCGCGTACATCGTGGCCCGGGGGCACAAGCCGGCCGCGCTGGGCCGGGTGCTGGACGTGGAGTCGCCGACCGCGGCGATCGTGTTCTGCCGCAGCCGGGAGGAGGTGGACCGGCTCACCGAGACGATGAACGGCCGGGGCTACCGGGCCGAGGCGCTGCACGGCGGGATGAGCCAGGAGCAGCGGGACCGGGTGATGGGCCGGCTGCGCGCCGGCACGGCGGACCTGCTGGTCGCCACCGACGTGGCCGCCCGAGGGCTGGACGTCGAGCAGCTCACCCACGTGGTCAACTACGACGTCCCGTCGGCACCGGAGTCGTACGTGCACCGGATCGGGCGGGTCGGCCGGGCCGGGCGGGAGGGTGTGGCGATCACGCTCGCCGAGCCGCGTGAGCACCGGATGCTCAAGACCATCGAGCGGGTCACCGGGCAGCGGATCGCCATCGACAAGATCCCCACGGTGGCGGACATGCGGACCCGGCGGCTGGAGCTGACCCAGGCCGCGCTGCGGGAGAGCCTGCTGGAGGACGACCTCGACCCGTACCGGGCGATCGTGGAGTCGCTCACCGACGAGTTCGACCTGGTCGAGGTGGCGCTGGCGGCGGTGAAGCTGGCGCACGAGGCGACGTCGCCGGGCTCGGACGACGAGGAGGAGATCCCGCAGGTTCCGGTCCGCGGTCCGCGCGAGGGCCGGCCGGAGACCGGCGGGCGGGGCGAGCGCCGGGGCCCGGGGCGCCCGCGTACCGGCGGCACCACCCAGGTCTTCATCGGGCTGGGCCGGCGGGCCGGGGTACGGCCGCAGGACCTGGTCGGCGCGATCACCGGGGAGACCCGGATCAGCGGCCGGGACATCGGCTCGATCGAGATCGCCGACCGGTTCTCGCTGGTCGAGGTGCCGCAGGGGGTGGCCGACGAGATCATCGCCGGGCTGCGCGGCACCACCATCAAGGGCCGCAAGGCGACGGTGCGCCGGGACCGCGACGGCGACGGTCCGGGCGAGCGCCGCGACCGGGGCTACGAGCGGCGCGACCGCCGCTGAGCCCGACGCGACCCGCGGGCGGACACGACGGCGCCCCGGCCACCGTGCGGACGGTGGCCGGGGCGACTGTCGTCAGGCCGCGGCGAGCGCCGGACCGTCCAGCGCCTCCGTGCCGATCTCGGCCGGGCGCAGCGCCAGCGCGAGCACGTCCGCCACGTCGGACAGGGTGTGCACGGTCAGCGCCTCCCGCACCTGCGCCGGCAGGTCGTCCAGGTCCGGCTCGTTGCGCTTCGGGATGATCACCTCGGTGAGGCCGGCCCGGTGCGCGGCGAGCAGCTTCTGCTTCACCCCGCCGATCGGCAGTACCCGGCCGGAGAGCGTCACCTCGCCGGTCATCCCGAACTCGGGCCGCACCGGACGCCCGGTCACCAGGGACGCCAGCGCGGTCACCATGGTGATGCCGGCGCTCGGGCCGTCCTTGGGCACCGCGCCCGCCGGGACGTGCAGGTGGATCCGCCGCCCGGCCAGCGCGTTCGGGTCCAGCCCGTAGCGCCGTCCGTTCGACCGCAGGTACGACCACGCGATGTGCGCGGACTCCTTCATCACGTCGCCGAGCTGGCCGGTGAGCGTCAGGCCCGGCTCGCCCTCCATCGTGGTGGCCTCGATGAACAGCACGTCCCCACCGGCGCCGGTGACGGCCAGGCCGGTCGCCACGCCGGGCACGGCCGTCCGCTCGGCCGACTCCGGGGTGAACTTCGGCCGGCCCAGGTAGCGGGCCAGGTTCCCGGCGTCCACGTGCACCGGCGCGGCGTCCGTGGCGAGCGCGACGGCCACCTTGCGCAGGATCTTCGCCAGGGCCCGTTCGAGCTGCCGGACGCCGGCCTCCCGGGTGTACTCGCCCGCGATCAGCGCCAGCGCCTCGTCGGCGACTGTCACCTCGTCGGCGGTCAGCCCGGCCCGCTCCCGCTGCCGGGGCAGCAGGTGGTCCCGGGCGATGGCGACCTTCTCGTCCTCGGTGTAGCCGTCCAGCGCGACCAGTTCCATCCGGTCCAGCAGCGGGCCGGGGATCGCCTCGACCACGTTGGCGGTGGCCAGGAACAGCACGTCGGACAGGTCGAGGTCGACCTCCAGGTAGTGGTCGCGGAACGTGTGGTTCTGCGCCGGGTCGAGCACCTCGAGCAGGGCCGCGGCCGGGTCGCCGGCGTAACCGGCGGCCAGCTTGTCGACCTCGTCGAGCAGCACGACCGGGTTCATCGAGCCGGCCTCGCGCAGCGCCCGCACGATCCGGCCGGGCAGCGCGCCGACGTACGTGCGCCGGTGGCCGCGGATCTCCGCCTCGTCCCGGACACCGCCGAGGGAGACGCGGACGAAGTTGCGGCCCAGCGCCCGGGCGACCGACTCACCGAGGCTGGTCTTGCCGACACCGGGCGGACCGGCGAGGGCCAGCACCGCGCCGGAGCCGCGTCCGCCGACCACGCCGAGGTTGCGCTCCGCGCGCCGGTTGCGCACCGCGAGGTACTCCAGGATGCGGTCCTTCACGTCGGCCAGGCCGGCGTGGTCGGCGTCCAGCACGGCCCGGGCCGCGGCCAGGTCCGTGTCGTCCTGGGTACGCGTGTTCCACGGCATCTCCAGGACGGTGTCCAGCCAGGTACGGATCCAGCCCGCCTCGGGTGAGGCGTCACTGGCCCGCTCCAGCTTGCCGACCTCACGAAGCGCCGCCTCGCGCACCTTCTCCGGCAGGTCGGCGGACTCCACCCGGGAGCGGTAGTCGGCGGAGCCGTCCGGCTCGTCCTCGCCGAGTTCCTTGCGGATCGCGGCGAGCTGCTGGCGGAGCAGGAACTCCCGCTGGGACTTCTCCAGCCCCTCGCGGACGTCGCTGTTGATCTGCTCGGTGACCTCCTGCTCGGCCAGGTGTTCCTTCACCCAGCCGACGAGCAGGTCCAGCCGGGCGGTGACGTCCGGCGCGGCGAGCAGTTCGGTCTTCTGCGCCAGGCTGAGCCAGGGCGCGTAACCGGCCGAGTCGGCCAGCTCGGACAGGTCGGTCATCCGCTCCATCGCGTCGATCACCTGCCAGGCACCGCGCTGCTGCAGCACTGACGTCATGAGCGCGCGGTACTCACGGGCGAGTTCCCGGGCGCGGCCCGCCGGTGCGGGCTCGTCGAGTGTGGTCGCCTCGACCCAGAGCGCGGCGCCGGGACCGGGCACGCCGGAGCCGATGCGGGCGCGGGCCAGACCTCGGACGACCGCCGCCGGCTCGCCGCTGGGCAGCCGGCCCACCTTCTCGATCGTGGCGACCACGCCGACGGAGCCGTACTCACCGTCGATGCGGGGCACGGCCAGGAGTTCCTTGTCGCCGGTGGCGCGCGCCGCGTCGACGGCGGCCTGGGTGGTCGGGTCGAGGGTCACCGGGATGACCATCCCGGGCAGCAGGACGGCGTCGGTCAGGGGAAGTACCGGAAGAGTTGCCATCGAACACCTGCCATCACGTTGGTTGAGCGTGTCTGGCTCAAGTAACAAAACATGTCCCTTGTTCCGGGTTGTGACCCACGCCACTGCGAAGCGCCGCGTTCCCGCGCCGCGCACCCAATGGCGACACCCCTTTACCGCGACCCGCCGAATGGAAACAGCGGGCTATTGTTGCGGAATTACCGCGCGGTAGGTCAAACTCTTAGCCACACCCCGCCCGACACAGGGAGTAATGGCGATGGCAAGGAAAGTAATCACCGTTCTGACCGACGACCTCGACGGCGGAAAGGCCGATCGGACCGTCGAGTTCAGCCTGGACGGCGTGGCGTACACGATCGACGTCTCCGACGAGAACGCCGGCGTCCTGCGCAAGGCGCTGGATCCGTACATCAGCGCTGGCAGGCGAATCGGCCGGGGAACGGCCGAGGTCACCCGCGGCGCCCGCCGCACCACCCGGCCGAGCACCTCGGGAATGGACCGCGAGCAGAACCGCGCCATCCGGGAATGGGCCGCCAAGAACGGGTTCGAGATTTCCGAGCGCGGGCGCATCCCCGTGTCGGTGGTCCAGGCGTACAAGAACCGCTGACCGCCACCGGTTCACCGTCGGGCATCCGGGGGTCACGCTGAGAAATCGGTGTGGCCCCGATCGGCTTTCTACGGCCGGCGCTTTTCATCCGGCCGCATAGCGCGGCACGAGATTTCTTCCGGGCTCACCTCCCACCGCGCCCCGGCGCGGGAACGGCAGCGGCCGCCCGGAGGAGTCCCCCGGACGGCCGCGGCCGTACGCCCGCTCAGTTGACCCGGATGCGCACCACGTCGATGGCGGGGGTCTGGTTGGCCCGCTCCATCATCGGGATACGGTGCGAGCCGTCACCGGCCCAGACCGCGCACTGCGCCACGCCCGACTGCGCCAGGCCCGGGATCTGGATCAGCACGTCGTCCGGCTGGTCGCCGCCCCGCCCGTCCTCGGTGGCGACGAAGAAGGCCGGCACGTCCTGCGGGTTCGGAGGCTGCCGGGTGCTGCCGAGCATCCGGCAGGCGGTGTGGAAGTGGCCGCGCACCAGGCCCTGGCCGTTGAGCAGCGAGCTCTCCAGGTAGTAGCCGCCCTGGCCGGCGGCGAGGAAGCGGTCCCGCACCAGGTTCTTGGTGGTGACCCGGAGCGTGAACGGCTGGTTGCGCCGCACCTGGTTCGGGAACTGCGTGATCAGCAGCGACGGGTTGTTCGCCGCGGCGCCCACCTCACCGAACGCGGTGCTCACGCACCGGTTGCCGTTCTGGAAACCGTCGTGGGCCTGGAGCTGGCTGCCGGAGCAGTCCTTGGCGAGCACGTTCAGGCCGTTGCCGCCGCCGTTGTTCTGGCCACCGCCATTGTTGTTCCCGCCGCCGTTGTTGCCGCCGTTCTGGCCACCGTTGTTGTCGCCGCCGTTCTGGCCCCCGTTGTTGTTCCCGCCGTTCTGACCGCCGTTCTGGGGGGTGTCGGTCAGCGCGCACTGGGCGAGCTGATCCAGGCCCTGCGGGCGCTGGGCGACCCGGCCGATGGCGGTGGCGATCCGGTTGAGCGCCGCGGTCCGCTTGTCCGCGAGCGGACGCAGGATCGCATTGTTGATGAAGTCGCCGCCGTTGCGGCCCTCCGCGGCGAGCCGCCGGTTCGCCTCGGCGATCTGCGACTCCAGCAGCGCCAGGGTGCGGTCCACCTCGGCGCGGGCCCGGTCGGGCACCTGCGGCAGCCGGCCGCGGACGTCCGGGCAGGCCACGGTCGGGGTGCCGGCGCCGGCGCCGCCCGCGTTGGTCTGCTGGCACTCGGCCGGTGACATCTGGCCGTCGCCCCAGTGGTTGCGGACCCAGCGGCCGTTCTGCCAGGTACGGGTGGTGCTGCCCTGGCCGTTCGGGGCGGTCGCCCCCGGGCTCGCGGGCACGCAGGACGCCGACGCGGCGCGGGTGGTCGTCCGCCGGTCCTGGGCGGACGAGATCTGGGTGACGGCGACGATGCCGCCGAAGACCGCGAGCGTGCCGACGACCGCCAGCAACCGCTTGCTCCGCGCGTTACCGGATGACCGGCGCGCCCGTGTGGACCTGCGCATCGAATTGCTCTCCTTCTCGATCCGGTAGTTGACTGGTGATCCCGGCGGACCGACGAATTCGGGGTGTGAGATCACTGCGACGCTCGGTCGCACGTCAATGGCCGACGATGCCCTTTCCGCACCGTCTCCGCGCCGTCGGCGGCGCGGCGGGGAAGATCTGCGTCCATTCCCGATGAGGTACGGAGCGCCGTCGGCGAAGGTTCAACCGGAGATCGGAAAAAAATCGAAAGTCGCCGTCGTCGCGGGCGAGGACGGCTCAGTCGGCGCAGAGGTGGTCGAAGGCGAACCCGCCGTCGAAGGAGTCCCGCCGCGCGGCCAGCGCGCGTACCCGCCGGAGAAGCTCGTCACGGTCCAGCAGGGACGGCGCGGCGGCGTCGAGGTCACGCAACCGCTCCCCCAGCGCCACCACGGCCAGATCCTCGGCGAGCCGCCCCGGGTCGACGCCGCAGGAGAAGCCGCGCGAGGTCAGCCGGACCCGCTCCAGCAGGCAGCGGCCGGGCCGCACCTCGGCCCAGGCCCACCCCTCCGCCGGGCCGTCGGTCCAGCGCACGTGCAGGCCGCGCACGATCGGGTCGGCGATGCGGCCCGCCACGTACGCCTCGACCGCCTCGACCCGGGCCAGCGCGCCCAGGTCGTTCACCGGCCCGCGCCGGCCGTCCGGCAACCGGCCGAGGATGTCCCGGAAGCCGACCGCGTCGCCGCCGTCCGGGTCGGTGCCGTCGGCGTAGGCCCGCGCGTCCAGCACGTACTCGACGAACCGGCGGACCTGCTCCGCGCCGCCCAGCGTGGGCGACTCGACACGCAGCAGCGGCAGGCCGACGGCGGCGCAGACCGCGTCGGTCAGCCGTTCCTCCCGCCGCGCGGGCGATCCGTCGGGGACGGGCGCGGTGAACCGCACCGCGAAGCGCGGCAGCCCGGTGCCGGCGTCGCAGACCACCAGGTCGAGCGACGCCCGTCCGGCGGTGCTCCACTGGCTGCCGGTGACCCCCGGCGGCCGGCCCTGCACCAGCTCGCCGAGCCGCCGCACGGCGTGACCGAGGTGGCCGGCACGGACCAGGGACGGCGCGACGCCGGGTGGGATCGGCCGCAGCCAGGAGGCGGTCACGCTGCCTGTGCTCGTCATCTCGCCCCGATCCCCCTCGTCCGGTCGACGCCCGAGTGTAGGCGGTGCGGCAGGACCGGTCCGGTCGACCGGTGCGCTACCGCGCCCGTCCCTCTAGGCTCTGCCCGTGCCCAGCGGACGGACCCCGGAACAGTTCACCAAACGCAGCCTCGTCGCCGTCTCCCACGCCGTCGAACGCGCCGCGCTCGCCGAGGCCGAGGACGGCCCGCTCGTCGTGCTCGCGCTGTTCCAGCGGCTGCCGTACTTCGCCCGGGAGCGCGAGGTCTACCGGCGCATCGCCGGCCGCGCCGCCGTGACGGTGGTGGCGATGGTCGGCGGGCCGCCGCCCGACCTGCCCGAGGGCGCCTACGGCGTGGCGCTGGACGAGACGGAGGCGCTGGCCCGGGAGTGGACGGTGGTGGCGCTGAGCCCTCGTTTCGGCGCCACACTCGTCGCGCACGACCGGGCCGAGGTGGCGCCCGCGCCGACGCTGGAGTCCGGCCGCCTGTTCGAGGGTCGCTGGGGTTTCCGCCGCGACGAGGCGCTGCACGAGACGATCCGGCTGCGCGAACAGCTCGCCGAGCGGCTGCCCGCCGTGGCACGTGCCGCGCTGGACGAGGCGATCGCCCGGGTGCGGGACATCCCGGCCGGGCCGGGCGAACCGCGCGCCGAGGCGGCGCTGCGGCTGCTGGCCCGCCGCGGCGACCGGAACAACCAGCCGGTCGAGCCGGCCGAGGCGATGCTGGACGAAGCCGGCCTGGCCCGCTGGTCCGGCGCGGACGGGGTGACCGCCTCCGGCACGCTGCCGGTGGCGCTGGTCGGGCTGCGGGTGGACGCGCCGCCCGGCTCGCCGGAACGCTTCGGCCGACGCGGTGTCGCCCGCGAGGGGCACGCCGTGCTCACCGCGATCACCGCCGTGCTGCGGCCGGTCGACCGCGCGCTGCGGGTCACCGAGAACGAGTTCCAGCTCCTTTTGCCGGGGCTCGACGAGCCGGCCGCGCTGGAGGTGGTACGCCGGCTGCACGACGCGATCGGCGCGCTGGCCCGGTCGTACCCGTTCATGGCGTACACCGTGCACGCGGCGGTCGGGGTGACCACCCGGCGGCCGCTGCCCACCGCGGACCTGCGCGCCGCTGTCGACTGGGCGGTACGCAAGGGCGTGCCGGTGGCGGGCCTGCCGGCGGAGAACGCCGACGCCGTGGCCGCACCGGCACACTGACCGGCCGGTCCGGCTCGAGGGAGGAGACGCCGTGCGGGTGGTGTCACTGGTGCCGTCGCTGACCGAGGCGGTCGCGGCCACCCGCCCGGAGGTGCTGGTCGGGGCGACCGACTGGTGCACCCGTCCGGCCGGGCTGGACGTCGCCCGGGTCGGCGGGACGAAGTACCCCGACCTGGACCGGGTGCTCGCGCTGGAGCCGGACCTGGTGCTGCTCAACGAGGAGGAGAACCGGCTGGCCGACGCCGAGGCGTTACGCGCGGCCGGAGTGCCGGTCCGGGTCACGTTCCCGCGTACCGTGCCGGAGGCCCTCGACCAGCTCGGTGAGCTGGTGGTCGCGCTCGGCGCGCCGGCCGAGCCGCCGTGGCTGCGCGAGGCCCGCCGCGCGTGGGCCGCGCTGCCCGCGCCGGGGCGGGTCCGCACCGCCGTGGTGCCGGTGTGGCGGCGGCCCTGGGTGGTGCTGGGGCGGGACACGTTCGCCGGGGACGTGCTGGCCCGGCTCGGTGTGCGCAACGGCTGGGCTGACGACGCCGACCGCTATCCCCGGCCGAGCCTGGACGAACTGCGCGCCCGGGCGCCGGACCTGGTGGTGCTGCCCGACGAGCCGTACCGGTTCACCGCCGACGACGGGCCGGAGGCGTTCCCCGGCGTGCCGGCGGCGCTGGTGTCCGGCCGGCACCTCACCTGGTACGGCCCGTCACTGGCCGAGGCCCCGGCGCTGCTCGCCGCCCAGCTCGCCACCGAGGGCCCCACCTGACCGGTGGGGCCCGGACCGGCGGCGGTCAGGCCACCGGGGTGGCGTGCACCGGGTCCAGCTCCATCAGCGTGGTGTCGTCCACGTCGTACCCGATCGCGTTGTGCACCGCGACCACACCCGCGACCTGGGCGGCGAGACGGCCGGCGAGTTCGACGGCGCTGCGCCGGTCCAGCCGCCCGTCCATGGTGACCTCACCGCCGCGGACCTGGACGGTGACCAGGCCGTCGCGCACCGACAGCACCCGGCGCAGCACCTCGTGCACGACCTCCTCGCGGATCTCCGCGTCGGTGCGCAGGTGCACGCGCAGCAGGTCACCGCGGGTGACGATGCCGGCCAGCCGGCCCAGGTCGTCCAGCACCGGGAGCCGCTTGACCGCCTCGTGGTCCATCAGCCGGGCGGTCGCCGCGAGCGACGCCCGCTCGTGGGTGGTGACCGCCGGGGCGGTCATCAGGTCCCGGGCGACGAGCGCGCCCGCCTTCTCCCGCGCGGTACGGCGGCGCCGTCCCTCGAAGACCCGCCGCTCCTCCGGGTGGCCGGACCGCTCCACCTTGTGCAGCAGGTCCGCCTCGGAGATCACCCCGAGCACCCGGCGGAACGAGTCCACCACCGGCACACCGCTGATCCGCTGCCGGACCAGCACGTCGACGACCTCGCGGTACGGGGTCTCCTCCGTCACCGTAGCGACGTCCCTGGTCATCACGTCGGCCACCTGCCACGTCCTCATCACGACCTCCTCGTGCCGGGTCTCCACCTGCGACGGTAGGCGGCCGGCGGGCGCCCTGGTCAGGGGCGGCGGACCGGCCGTGAGGGGCCGACCGGACCGGGTACGGACGGGACCAAGGACCCGGTCAGGAGGGCACCTCTCGGCCCTGCTGCCGGACGCCGCGCGGCGGTGGAATGAATGTGCCACCGGGAAGCGCGGTGCGAGGCACAGGAAGGGACGTGGAGACAATGACCGCGACAATCGAGCGGACCCCCGCCGTCAAGCGGACCCCCGCCGCCACCATCGCTCCGGCGGCGCACACCGAGACCACCCGCCAGAAGGCCACCCGGTACGTCTGGGCCGGTCTGCGGCTCGCCCTGGGCTGGGTGTTCCTCTGGGCCTTCCTCGACAAGATGTTCGGCCTCGGTCACGAGACCCCGGCGAAGAACGCCTGGATCAACGGCGGCAGCCCCACCAAGGGCTTCCTCGGGAACGCCGTCGAGGGACCGTTCGCGGGCTTCTACCAGAACCTGGCCGGCGCGGCCTGGGCGGACTGGCTGTTCATGCTCGGCCTCCTCGGCATCGGTGTCGCCCTGATGCTCGGCATCGGCATCCGGGTCGCCGCCGTCGCCGGCGGGCTGCTCCTGGTCCTGATGTGGACGGCCGTGCTGCCCCCGGCGAACAACCCCTTCATGGACGACCACCTCATCTACGCGGGCCTGCTGGCCGGTCTGGCCCTGGTGGGCGCCGGCAACACCCTCGGCCTCGGCCGGATCTGGGCGAAGCTCCCCCTGGTCCAGCGTCTGCCCTGGCTGAAGTGACCAGCTCGCCCCGGGGCGGGCGTCGCCGACAGGCGGCGCCCGCCCCCTTTCGTGTCCCCGCCACGCCGGTGTGCGGGGACCGGCGCGTATCGGCCGGTCGCGATCCGGCAGGATCGACTGTGACCACACCGTCAGCATCCGAGGAGACCCGCTCATGGACAAGCCCGAGGTCGGCCCGATCGAGGGCGCGCCGCCCGCCGATCTCGTCGTCGAGGACATCACCGTCGGCGACGGCCCGGAGGCCCGCCCGGGCCAACTGGTGAGCGTGCACTACGTGGGCGTGGCCCACTCGAACGGCCGCGAGTTCGACGCCTCGTGGAACCGGGGTGAGACGTTCGAGTTCCCGCTCGGCGGCGGCCAGGTCATCGCCGGCTGGGACCAGGGCGTCGTGGGCATGAAGGTGGGCGGCCGGCGCCGGCTCACCATCCCGCCGCACCTGGGCTACGGCGCCCGGGGCGCCGGCGGCGTCATCAAGCCGAACGAGACGCTCGTCTTCGTGGTGGACCTGCTCGGCGTGCGCTGAGCGCAGCGCCCTTCACGCCGGGCCGCCGGCACTCGCGCCGGCGGCCCGGCGCGTGCACGGCCGACGCGCGGCGGCCCGGTTCGTGTCTCGGGGGTCGCCGGGCGGCGGCCCCGCTCCGGCTCATGCCGCCCGACGGCCCGCTCGGGCTCAGGCCGCGCAGGCCACCAGCTCGTGGGAGCGGCCGGACAGGTCCTGGGCGCGGCCGGGCAGGGCTTGCGAGCGCTCGGAGCAGCGCACCGGGAGCACCCGGTGCAGGCCGGTCACCCGAAGCACCCGGGCCACCACCGGGTCGGGGTCGGTGAGCACCAGCTCACCGCCACGGGCCCGGACCCGCAAGTGGGTGGCGACCAGCGCGCGGACACCGGCGGCGGAGAGCAGCCGCACGCCGGACAGGTCGACCCGCAGCACCGGCCGGGCCGGTGCCGCCCAGAGCGCGGCCCGGAACGCCGTCACGGAGGCGATGTCGATCTCGCCGA
This sequence comes from Micromonospora sp. CPCC 205554, assembly GCF_036902745.1. Lineage (NCBI taxonomy): Bacteria > Bacillati > Actinomycetota > Actinomycetes > Micromonosporales > Micromonosporaceae > Micromonospora > Micromonospora sp. CPCC 205554. Next base: position 180,451 of record NZ_JBAKHP010000001.1, read on the forward strand.
CCGGGCGCAGCTCGACCACGTGATCGTGCACGTCCATCGCCACGTGGAAGCGCTCACCGCTGTGTACCATGCGGCCAAACCTACCGGGCCCCACCGACATTTCCGGACCCCGCGGCGGGGGTTCCGGGTAGTGTCCGGGACCCGACCCCGAGCCGTCTCAGGGTCTACCCTCAGCCGCGACGCCACGCCGCGCGGGACGCCGCGAAACGCCGTCGGGGACTGCCCTGCGCGACGCCGCCGGGCCACAATGAGTCGATGGTCGTCCCCCGCCCGCGTGCGCCCCTGCTGATCCGGCCGATCCGCGAGCCGGCGACGGTGCCGCCGCCGCTCACCGGCCCCTGGGCGCCCGCTGACACCCGGCTCGACCGGGCCGACCTGCTGCCGCTACCGGCCGGCGGCCACGGCCCGGAGGACGTGGTGGTCGACGGCGACGGCCGGGTGGTCAGCGGCGACGAGGACGGCCGCCTCTGGTGGTGGCCGGCCGACTCCCCGCCCGGCACGCCGCCCACCCTGCTGGCCGAGACCGGCGGGCGGCCGCTGGGCATCGAGCGCGATCCGGTCGACGGCGGACTGCTGGTCTGCGACGCGTACCGGGGACTGCTGCGGGTCGACCCGGGCGGCCGGGTGCACGAGCTGACCGGGACGGCGCCGCCGGTGCACCTGGCCGACAACGCGGCGGTGGCGCGCGACGGCACCGTCTACTTCACCGACTCGTCCGACCGGTTCCCGCTCTCGCACTGGAAGCGCGACCTGCTGGAGCACCGGCCCAACGGGCGCGTCCTCGCGTACGACAGGCGCACCGGGCGCACCGACGTGGTCGCGGACGGGCTCTACTTCCCCAACGGGCTCGCGCTGACCCCGGACGAGTCGGCGCTGATGCTCGCCGAGACCGCCACCCACCGGCTGCTCCGGGTGGACCTGCCGGGCGGGCGGGCCACTGTGCTCACCGACCTGCCCGCCTACCCGGACAACATCTCCGCGGTCGGCGACGGCACCTACTGGGTCGCGTTGCCCAGCCCTCGGCTGCGCGCCATGGAACGGCTGCTGCCACACCCCCGGGTGCGGCAGATCGTGGCCCTGCTGCCCGGCGCGGTGCAGCCGCAGCCGCGCCGCTACGGGCTGGTCGCGCTGGTCGACGGCACCGGCCGGGTGCTGCGCACGCTGCACGGCCCGAGCGGGGCGTACCCGATGGTCACCGGCGTGCGGCAACACGGCCGCCACCTCTGGCTGGGCAGCCTGACCGCGACGGGGGTGGCCCGCGTCGGCCTGGACTGAGCACGGCGCGGGGCCGGCCCGCGCGGACGCGGGCCGGCCCCGCGGCCGTTCCTCCCCAGGTTCAGCCGCCGCTGTTGCTCCGCGAGGGGGCCGGGGCCGGTGACGACCCGCCGGCCACCGCGCCCGGGTGCGGCGTGGCGCTCTGCGTGGGCTTCAGCCCCGCCGGTACGGGCAGCGCGCTGCCCTTGGCGAACTCGTCCCAGCCGACGTTCCAGGCGGTGAAGCCGTTGCCCTGGTCGAGCTTCACCTCGGTGCCCTTGACCGTCACCAGGTCACCGACCTGCGTGAAGCCCATCAGCCAGTCCGCTGCGGTGGCCGAGACGTTGGTGCAGCCGTGCGAGACGTTCGTGCTCCCCTGGTCCCCCTCCGACCACGGCGCCGAGTGGATGAACTCGCCGCCCCAGGTCAGGCGCTGGGCGTCGTCCACGTCGACCACGTAGCCGCCGTCGGGTTCGCCACGGGTGTCGAACGTGGTGTGCTCGTGCTTCTCCATGATCACCATGTTGCCGCTGGACGTCGGCGTGCTCGGTTTGCCGAGACTCACCGGGATCTTCTTGAGCACCTTGCCGTCCTGGTAGACGGTCATCTGCTTGGTCCCGTTGTCGATGTCGAGCGTCACCTGCCGGCCGACCTTGGCGCTCGCGATCCGGTCGGAGTCGCCGACGGCGTCCTTGCCGATGGGCAGTCCCTGCAACGCGCTGCGCACGCTGATCTTCGTGCCCGGCTTCCACCGGTCCGGCGCCCGGTACTCGGCCTGCTTTCCGTCGGCCACCCAGGACCACGTACCCGGCTGCGGCGGGTCGGTCTTCACGAACAGCCGGCGCTGGACGTCCGCGCGGGCCTCCTTCGGAATCGGCGGGTCGAATCCGAGCACGACCGGCATCGCCGTCCCGTACGTCTGATTCGGCCGGAAATACAATTCGCTGGTGACGGCCGGTTTGGTGGATTTGGCCATCGTCGTGAACGTCGTTCTCTGCGTGGCGGTCTTGCCGGAATCGCCGGTCGCGGTCACCTCCGCGGTGTACGTCCGGGAATTGGCGAGCGGCCGGTCCGGCACCCAGCCGGAGCCGTCCTCACGCGGCTGGGCCGGCACGGCGTTGCCCTTGTCGTCGGTCAGCTTGACCGCTGTCACCTTGCCGTTGCTGACCTTCGTCCCCACCTCCGCGCTGATCGGCACGTCCCGGGTACGGTCGGCCGGCGACACGGAGACCGACGGCGGCGCGGCCTCGGCCCGCTTCGCCACGGACTTCGGGCCGGCGGTGCACGCGCCGACCGCCAGTGGCGCGGCTGCGACGGTCATCGCGAAAAGCGTCAGTCGGCGCCTCGCAAACATATTTCGCCCCCCATTTCCGAACCCTCTCGCCCACATTCTGTAGGCCCGGGATCGCGCCGTGGCACCTTCGGCAGAATTGCTCGGAAAGGCTGCGGAGAATCGTGCCGCACAGGTAATTCCCGTCCCCGCTTGCGCCCCACGCCCCCTCCGCCCGGTTCCCTCGTCGCTCACCCGCCCTCCCCGGTCCGTCGATCATGAAGTTGACGGCGCGAAGTGTCCGTTCTGCCCCCGTCAACCTCATGATCGACGGACGGAGGCGAGAGGCAGTGCGAGATCTTGGTACGAAACGGCCCTCATGGGGGCGCTTTCCTACCAAGATCTCGAGCGCGCCGGATCAACGGTCCCGCAAGGCGGGCAGTGCTGGACGCGATCGTCCACGCCACCCGCATCGCCGCCGCGATCTTGCAGTTGCGGCCCTGGAGAACGGTGCGAATCGGGCACATCCAGGGCCGCAAGTGCAAGATCGCGGGCGGGCGGGCGGGCGGCGGAGGAGGACGGGCGCGGCCCCGGCTCTCCGTGGGGAGGGCCGGGGCCGGGTGCCGGGAGCCGTACCGGTCAGACGTTGGCGACCAGCAGGGCGGGCTGCTCGACGCAGTCGGCCACGTGGCGCAGGAAACCGCCGGCCACGCCACCGTCGCAGACCCGGTGGTCGAACGTCAGACTGATCTGGGTCACCTTGCGGACGGCGAGCTGCCCGTCCACCACCCACGGCTTGTCCACGATCCGGCCGACGCCGAGCAGCGCCGCCTCCGGGTGGTTGATGATCGGCGTGGAGCCGTCCACGCCGAACACGCCGTAGTTGTTGAGCGTGAACGTCCCGCCGGTCAGCCGTGCCGGCGGCAGCGTGCCGGCCCGGGCCGCCGCCGTGGTCTCGGCGAGCGCGGCGGCCAGCTCCCGGGTGGTGAGCCGCTGCGCGTCGCGCAGCACCGGGACGACCAGGCCCCTGTCGGTCTGCGCGGCGATGCCCAGGTGCACGCCCGCGGACTGCACGATCCGCTGTCCCTCGGTGTCGACGTGCGCGTTGAGCTGCGGGAACTTCCGCAGGCCGCTGAGGCAGATCCGGGCCAGCAGGGCCAGGATGCTCACCGGTGCGTCCGGGGTGGCCGCGTTGATCGCGGCGCGCGTCTCCAGCAGGCCGGTGGCGTCCACGTCGACCCAGATGGTCACCTCGGGGATCTCCCGGCGGCTGCGGGAGAGCTTGTCGGCGATCACCTTGCGGATGCCGGTGAGCGGGATGACCGTGTCGCCGTCGCCGGACGGGGCGAGCCCGGCGTGGGCGGCCGGGGCGTCCGGCACCGCTGCCAGCCGGGCCGCCGGGGCGGTGGTGGTGGGAGCGGCCACGGCGGCGTCCAGGTCCGCCCGGCGGATCACGCCGCCCGGCCCGGTGCCGCGCAGCGACGCCAGGTCGATGCCGTGCTCCTTCGCCAGCCGCCGCACGATCGGCGAGATGACCAGCGGCGCCGCCGCCGATCCGCCGGCCGGTTCCGCAGCGGCCGCCCGGCCCGCCGACGCGGCCACGCCGCCCGGGACCGATGATTTGGCCAGGGCCGGAGCACCCGCCGGGGCCGGGGAGCCGGTCACGGCCGAGGCGTCCGCCGAGGCGGGCGCGCCGGGCTCGGGAGCGAGCGCCAGCCGCGGACGGCGCCTCCGCCGGCCCGTGCCGCCGTGGCCGGTGCCGTAGCCGATCAGGACGTTGCCGGAACCCGCCCGCTCCTCCTCGCGGTAGGTGGCGTGCGGGTCGGGGGCGTCGTCGAGCGGGGCGATGGTGATCAGCGGCTGACCCACCGGGCGGACCTCACCGGCCGCGCCGTGCAGCGCCACGACCCGTCCGGCGTACGGGCAGGGCACGTCGACGACGGCCTTGGCGGTCTCCACCTCGACCACGCTCTGGTCCACGGTCACCACGTCGCCGACGGCGACCCGCCACTCGACGATCTCCGCCTCGCTCAGCCCTTCGCCCAGGTCGGGAAGAAGGAAGTCGCGGGTTCCCACAGCCGTGGTCATGCCGCGCTGGCCGGGCATGCCCTCACGGCCCTCGCTGCGCTCGGTGCGTTCGGTCATGCCGATCCGGCCGGGCATGCCCTCACGGCCCTCGCTGCGCTCGGTGCGTTCGGTCATGCCGCCACCCACCGCGTGTCGGGCTGGTCGTCCCACTGGAGCCGGGCCACGGTGTCCAGCACCCGGTCGACCGAGGGCAGGTGGGTGTGCTCCAGCATCGGCGCCGGGTACGGGATGTCCAGGCCGGACACCCGCAGCACCGGGGCGTGCAGCGCGTGGAAGCAGCGCTCCTGCACCCGCGCGGCGATCTCCGCGCCGACACCGGCGAAGCCCTGCGCCTCCTGGATCACCACGCACCGGCCGGTACGGCGCACCGAGGCGGTCACTGTGGCGTCGTCGAACGGCACGATGCTGCGTACGTCGACGACCTCCAGGTCCCAGCCCTCCTCGCGGGCGGCCTCGGCGGCGGCGAGCGCGACCGGCACCGCCGGGCCGTACGCGATCAGCGTGGCGTCGGTGCCGGGGCGGCGCACCACAGCGGTGCCGATCGGCGCGGTGCGGGCCGGCAGCTCGGCCTCGGCGCTGGTGAAGTAAAGCTTCTTGGGCTCCAGGAACACCACCGGGTCGGGGTCGTCGATGGCGGCGCGCAGCAGTGAGTACGCGTCGTCCACCGTCGCCGGGGTGACCACCTTCAGGCCGGGGGTGTGCGCGTAGTACGCCTCGGACGAGTCGCAGTGGTGCTCCACGCCGCCGATGCCGCCGGCGTACGGCACGCGGATGACGATCGGCACGCTGAGTGCGCCGCGGGTACGGTTGCGCAGCTTCGCCACGTGCGAGGCGATCTGCTCGAACGCCGGGTACGCGAACGCGTCGAACTGCATCTCGACCACCGGCCGTAGGCCGGACATGGCCAGGCCGACGGCGAACCCGACGATGCCGGCCTCGGCGAGCGGGGTGTCGAAGCAGCGCTTGTCGCCGAAGCGGGCCTGCAACCCGTCGGTGATCCGGAAGACGCCGCCGAGCTGGCCGACGTCCTCACCGAAGACGAGCACCCGGTCGTCGTCGAGCATCGCGTCGGCGAGCGCGGCGTTGAGCGCCTTCGCCATGGTCATGGTGGCCATCAGGCGTCCCCCTCCGCGTCGGCGGCCAGTTCGGCCCGGACCATCTCGCGCTGCTCGACGAGTTGCGGCGTCGGCTCGGCGTACACGTGGTCGAACAGGCTCAGCGGGTCCACTGTCGGCTGCTCGTCCATCCGGCGGCGCAGCGCGGCGGCGTACTCCTCGGCCTCCGCGGCGATCGCCGCGACGGCGGCGTCGTCGAGGACGCCCTTGGCCCGCAGGTACGCCTCGAGCCGGGCGATCGGGTCGCGGTCGCGCCACGCCTCGACCTCGTCGGCGTCCCGGTAGCGGGTCTGGTCGTCGGCGTTGGTGTGCGGTTCCATCCGGTACGTGTGGGCCTCGACCAGGTAGGGGCCCTTGCCGGCGCGGGCGTGCGCCACGGCGCGCTCCAGCACCGCGAGGACGGCCACCGGGTCGTTGCCGTCGACCTGCTCGCTGGGTACGCCGTAGCCGACGCCCTTGTAGGCCAGGCTCGGCGCGGCGGTCTGCCGGGACAGCGGCACGCTGATCGCGTACTTGTTGTTCTGCACCAGGTAGACCACCGGCGCCTTGAACACGGCGGCGAAGTTGATGCCCTCGTGGAAGTCGCCCTCGCTGGTGGCGCCGTCGCCGATGAACGCCAGCGCCACCGTGTCGCGCCCCTGGTACGACTCGCCGTAGGCCAGCCCGGCGGCGTGCACGCACTGGGTGGCGAGCGGGGTGCACTGCGGCGCGGTGCGGGTGGCGGCCGGGTCGTACCCGCAGTGCCAGTCGCCGCGCAGCAGCGTGAGCACCTCGACCGGGTCGAGGCCGCGCGCGGTCAGCGCCATCGACTCGCGGTAGGTGGGGAACACCCAGTCGCTGTCGCGCAGCGCGAGGACGCCGCCGATCTGGCACGCCTCCTGGCCGCGGGCGGACGGGTAGACGGCGAGACGGCCCTGCTTGGTGAGCGCGGTGGCCTGCACGTCGAAGCGGCGGCCGACGACCATGCGCCGGTACATCTCGCGCAGCGTCTCGACCGGCGGCTCCGGGTAGTCGTCGCGGGCCGGCAGCGGGGTCCCGTCGGGTTCGAGCAGCCGGACCGGCTCCCGCTGCGGCATGAAGCCGGCCGACGGGTCGGGTGCGGCCGGGGTGGTCTTCCGGCGGGTGCGCGGGGATGCCCTGCGGACCGCCTGGGGTGTGGTCGTCACGGCGGGGACCTCCTGGACGTGTGGTGGCCCTATGCTCCCGGTAGTGGATGATTGACTCAACATCCGGGATGAACCCGGGACGAATGGCACTGAAGGGCGGCTGAGGTGAGCCAGGAGACCGGCGCCACACCGGGCGCGGCGGGCGGAACGGGACGTTCGGCCGGGCCGCTGGACGAGGTCGACCGGCGGATCCTGCGCGAACTGGTCCGCGACGCCCGGACGTCCATCCGTACGCTGGCCGAACGGGTGCACGTCTCCCGCACGAACGCGTACGCCCGGGTGGAGCGGCTGCTGCGCGACGGCGTGCTGACCGGATTCACCGCGCGGGTCGCGCCGGAGCCGGCCGGGCTGGGCACGTCGGCGTACATCGCGCTCACCATCGAGCAGAACACCTGGCGGGAGGTCTCCGCCGAGCTGGCCCGGGTGCGCTACATCGAGCACGCGGCGCTGCTCAGCGGCGAGCACGACGTCCTCGCGCTGGTCCGGGCGCCGGACAACGCGACCCTGCGGGACGTGGTGCTGGACCGGGTGCAGAGCATCGCCGGGGTGCTGTCCACACGTACCTGGCTGGTGTTCGAGGAGTTCGACGGCACGCAGAGCCCCTGGGACTGACCGGTCACCGTTCCGGCGGCGACTCCAGCCCTTCGGCGTCGGCCCGCTCCAGCAGCGGTTCCAGCGAGTACCGCCGCTCGTCCAGCCCGGCGTGCGGGTCGCCGCGCCCGGCGAACCGCTCGGGCATGCTGACCACGTCGAAGTCCTCCGGGCGGGCGTCGTCCAGCTCGGACCAGTCCAGCGGCGCCGAGACCAGCGCCGCGGGCGTCGGCCGGATCGAGTACGCCGAGGTCATGGTGTGGTCGCGGGCCATCTGGTTGTAGTCGACGAAGACCGGCCGGTCCCGCTGGTCACGCCACCAGGTGGTGGTGACCAGGTCGGGTAGGCGGCGCTGCATCTCCCGGCCCAGCGCCAGCACGGCCCGCCGGCACTCGCCGAAGCTCCAGCGCGGCTCGATCGAGACGTAGACGTGGATGCCGCGCCCGCCGGTGGTCTTCGGGTAGCCCTCCAGTCCCAGCTCGGCCAGGTACGCGCGTACCTCGTGCGCCACCGGCACCACCTGCGCGAAGTCCACGCCCGGCATCGGGTCGAGGTCGATGCGCAACTGGTCGGGGTGCTCCACGTCGTCCCTGGACACCGGCCACGGGTGGAAACGCAGCGTGCCCAGGTTGGCCGCCCAGATCACCACCGCCAGCTCGCTCGGCGCCACCTCGTCGGCGGTACGGCCACTGGGGAACGTGATGTGCGCGGTGCGCACCCAGTCGGGCGCGCCGGCCGGGAGCCGCTTCTGGTAGAACGCGTCGCCCTTGTTGGTCTGGCGGGTGGCGACCTTGGCGCCCTCGAACACACCGCGCGGCCAGCGTTCCAGCATGGTCGGCCGGTCCCGCAGCGCGCGCAGGATGCCGTCGCCGACGGACAGGAAGTAGCGGACCACGTCCAGCTTGGTCAGCCCGCGCTCCGGGAAGTAGGGCTTGTCGGGGCTGGAGACGCGGACCAGCCGCTCCCCCACCTGGATCTCCTGCGCCGCCGTGGTCGCCACCGTCACACCGTAGCGATCCTTCCCGGCTGTGGGGATCGGCTCACCGGGACTCCGCCGTGACCGACAGCCGGATCCAGGCGTCGACCCAGGCCCGTACCGCCGGTTCGCCCGGGTCGGCGCCGAGCGTACCGGCCAGGCCGGACAGGGCCGCGCCGCAGCGGTCCAGGCCGACCCCGGCGAGACCGGCCGCCGTCGCGCGCAGCCGGTCCGGGAAGCCGGCCGGCAGGTGCCGCAGGCCGGTGTGCGCGGCCTGGGCAAGCAGCGCCGACGCCGTGGCCAGCGCGGCCGCGACCGGGTCGGGCCGGGCGTCGACCGCGCCGGCCAGCCGGCCGTCGCCCACCCCGGCTGCCAGATCGGGTACGACCACCGCGTCGGCGACCACCGCCAGCGGCTCGACGACGAGTCCGTCGGCGCCCCGGCGTACCGTCCCACTGACGTAGCGCGGCGGCCCGTGTGTGCCGTCCAGCGCCGCCGCGAGCGCGTCGAGCGCGCCCGGGGCGGCGCCGTGGTGGGTGGCGGTGATCGTCGCCGTGCCGCCGTCGGCACCGGTCACCGTGGCGTGCAGGCGCTGCTCACCGGCCGCGTACCCGATGGCGCGCACCTCGCGGAGCGCGAGCACCCGCACCGATTCGGCGGCGGTGCGGGGGCGCAGCAGCCGGGGCGGTCGCCCGGCCAGCTCGGCGGCGAGCGCGTCCGGGTCGCGGGCGAGCAGACCGGGCGGCAGCCCGGACCAGTCTCCCCCGCCGGGGGTCACAGTGGTGCGGGCCAGCCGGCCGGCGGCGAACCGGAGCCGGTGCGCGGCGCTGCGCACCGCCGACTCGGAGACCACGTTGCCGGTGGCGAGCGCGCCGAGCGTGGTACCGGTGACCCGCCGCGCCGCGAGTTCGTGCCCGGTGGGCGGGCCGTCGTCGGTGACGGGGTAGGCCCGGTGCAGCACCAGCACCGAGACGGCCGCCGGGTGGGCGAGCACCACGTCCACGCCCACCTCGCCGCCGCTGCACCGGACCCGGGCGCCGAGGCCGGTCAGCCGGACCCGCCGCAGCGGCGTTTCCGCCGGCTCGTGGGTGCCCAGCAGCCGCTCCGGCGGGGTGGCGCCGGCGTTGACCACCGCGCGCCTCCGCGCGGGCAGCTCGGCGAGCAGGTCAGCGAACGTGTCCGGCCGGTACCGGGCGCTACGCGCGGCGTACGCCTCCAGTTGCCCGGCCAGGTCGTCCAGCGCCAGCAGCGGCCAGCGCAGACCGGCCGCGTCGAGGTCGCGCCGGGCCGCAGCGAGCCGGGCGGCCACGCCGGAACCGAGGTGCGCGGCTCCGGTCAGCAGCACGTCGGCGGCCAGCGCCACCGCCGTGTCCAGCGCCGGATGGTCCGTCGCGGTGGCCGCGCCGCCGACGCGTACCTGCGCCTCGGAGCGGTCCGGCTGCTCCCGGTCGGCCGTCCGGCACGCCCACACCGCAAGGGCGATCGCCTCGCCGCCGTCGTCGGCCGCGTCGCCGCGCGCGTACCCGATCTGGCGGGGCACCAGGAAGCGGACCGTGCCGGTGGGCAGCTCCACGCGCGGGACCGGGTCGGCGGCGTCCGGCCGGTGGACCACCGCGGTGTAGCCGCGCCGCCGGCGCCGCTGCGCGGCGGCGAGCGCCGGGGCGCCGATCGCGGCGGCCAGTTCGTCGTCGGTGACGTCGCCCGGCGACCACCGCCACGGCTCGCCACCGGCCCCGGCGTCCCGGCCCGGCTTGGCGTCGTGGCCCGGCGCGACGTCCCGGCCCGGCGCGACGTCCCGGCCCGGCGTGGCGTCCTGGCCCGGCGTGGCGTCCTGGCCCGGCGTGGTGTCGTGGCCCGGCGTGGTGTCGTGGCCCGGCACGGCCTGCCGGTCCGGCGCCGCGGGCTGGTCCGGCGCGGCCGCGTGGCTCGGCGTGGTGGCGGCGTGCGTGCGCTGGTAGGTCAGGACGACGGCGAGCAGGTGCCGGCACACGCCCGGCGCCGGGCAGGAGCAGCAGCCGGCCGCCAGCCCGCCGCCGCCCGGTGGGAGCGTGACAGTGACCCCGTCCGGGTACGCGGCGCGCACCGCGCCGTCGGTGTCCTCGCTGAGCGTGGGCCGCTCGCCGGCGTCGACCTCCCTGGTGGCGCGTTTCACCAGGCCTCTGTTGCTCAGCGCGGCGAGCACGTCCGGGGTGAGCGCGATCAGGTCGGCGCGGGTCATGCCTCGTCTCCCTACCGGCCGACGTGCTCGGCCACGAACGCGGCCAGCTCGCCCGGCGTCATCGCGCCGGCCGCGGCGCCCACGTCGGCCAGCCGCTGGGCGGTGGCCCGGTCGTACGCCGGGTCGGCCTCCTCGTCCAGCGCGGCCAGGGCCAGCACGTGCGTGCCCTGCTCCACGAGTTGCTTCACCGACCGGACCAGACGCCCGGCGTCGCCGCCCTCGTAGAAGTCGGACACCAGCGCGACGATCGCGCGGCGCGGGTTCTCCACGAGCTGCGCGCCGTACGCGACCGCGCGGGCGATGTCGGTGCCGCCGCCGAGCTGCACCTTCATCAGCAGCTCCACCGGGTCGTCCACGTCGGAGGTCAGGTCGACCACGTCGGTGTCGAAGGCGACGAGGTGGGTCCGTACGCCGGGCAGCCCCCACAGGCAGGCGGCGGTCACCGCGGCGTGGATCACCGAGCCGAGCATCGATCCGGACTGGTCCACCAGCAGGATCACCTGCCAGCGGTCCAGGTGGCGGCGGGTACGCGAGAAGAAGTGCGGCTGCCGTACGTGCAGCCGGCGCTCGTCCGGCCGCCAGTGCGCCAGGTTGGCCCGGACGGTGCGCCGGACGTCGAAGTTGCGGGCCTGCCGGAACCGGCTGGGACGTCGCGCCCGGGGCCCGGAGAACGACTGCCGGACGTCGGCGGCCAGCCGCTCGACCAGTTGCCGCACCACGGCCTCGACCAGTTTGCGGGCCAGCCGCAGCACCTCCGGGTCCATCAGGTGCTTGGTGCGCAGCACCGCGCGCAGCAGCGCCGGGTTCGGCTCGACCCGGGCCAGCACCGCCGGGTCGGTGACGACCTCGTGGATGCCGTACCGCTCGACCGCGTCGCGTTCCAGCCGCTGCACCGTCTCCTTCGGGAACAGCCGGGTGATCCCGTCCAGCCAGTCCACAGTGGTCAGCGTGGATGGGCCGGATCCGCCGCGCCGCACGTCGCGGCGGCCCAGTTCGGCGTCGCGGCCGTAGAGCCAGTCCAGCGCGGCGTCCCGGCCGGCCGCCTCGGCCGACAGGCCGCCCAGGCTGTCCTGCGCGGCGTCGCCGAGCACCAGCCGCCAGCGTTCCCGCATCGGGTCGCTCACGTCCCGTCCCCCTCCCACAGTCCCTCCCGGCTCAGCACCGCGTCGACGCGTTCCTCCACCGCGCGGGCGGCAGCCACCAGCAGTGGGTCGGCGTCCAGCCGCAGCAGGTCACCGGGCGGCGCGTCGCCGCCGTGCAGCGCCTGCACGTGCCGGGCCACCTCGGCCCGCTCCCGGGGCGGGAACCAGCCGAACGCCTGCCGCAACGCCGGCAGCGCCACCAGGAAGTCGTGTGCGCCCATCGAGGCGAGCAGCTCGTCCACCACTGTGAGCAGCGCCGCGTCGCCGCTGACCACCTCTTCGCGGGCCAGCGCGAACAGCCCGCCCAGCCAGTCGCCGAGCGTGTCCGGCGCGGCCATTGCCCGGACCGCGCGGGCGGCGTCCGGCACGTCGCCCAGCGACCAGGCCAGGCCCAGCGCCGCGCCGCGCAGGTCCGGCGGGGCCGCCGCGTCGGCCGCCACCCGCCCGGCCACTGCGAGCGCGTCGGCCGGGTCGAGCCCCAACGCCGGACCGGCGTGGCGGACCGCGTCCCGGACCGCGACGAGCGCGGTGAGCCGGCCCGGTTCGGCCGGCGCGGCCACCGCGCGCACGCCCTCGACGAGCCAGAGCGCCCGGCGTACGGCGGCGGTGATCAGCGCGCCCAGCGGGGCCGTTCCGGCGCTGCCGAGGAGCCGGTCGTGCCGCCACAGGGCCAGTGCCACTGCGAGCGCCCGGCCCAGCGCCCGCAGGTCGGTGACCCCGCCCGCGGCGCGGGCGATCGCGGTCAGCGTGCGGGTGGAGTGCTCGGGCAGCCCGGCCAGCGCGGTGTCGAACAGCGTCGTGGCGAGCGCGTCGACGTCCGCGCCGAGCAGCGTCACCCGTTCCTCGGTCCGGGCGGTGACCGCGTCCAGGACGGTCGGGCCGTACCCGCCCGCCTCGATCACCCGGGCGAGCCGGTCCGCCGACGGCGCGGGAGACCAGCGTTCGGTGAGCAGCGCGTCCGCGCCCACCCGAGGGCCGCGTTCGCGGACGTGACCGGGTACGTCGAGCAGCCGCAGCCGGTGCAGCAGACGGCTGCGGGCCAGGTCGTCCGCGTCGGTCAGGTCCAGCTCGACCGCCTCGCGGCTGCCGATCCGGTGCCGTTCCAGCTCGGCGTCGACGTCGTGCACGAGCGGCGGCAGCGGCGTGTCCGGGTGCAGGCGGCCCACCCGGTCGCCGCTGAGCGCGGCCACCATCTCCACCACCACCGGATGGGTGCCGGGTGCCGGCGTGCCCCGGGTCGCCCACGGCAGCGGCTGGTCGAGCGCGTCGGTGACCAGCGCGGAGACCAGACCGTCGAGCACGTCGACCCGGCCCGGGTGGGCGTGGCCGCGCAGCCGGGCCAGCCCGCCGGCCATGCTCCGGGCGGCGATCAGGTCGGCGGTGGAGACAGGCTGCCGCCGGGTACGCAGCCGGGCCGCCACCGCCTCGGTGAGCGCCTCCGCGGCCTGGCGCGGGCCGTCCTCCCAGACCCGCTGGTAGTACGCCGGTGAGGGCATGCCGGACTGGTAGCCGACGAACGCGTCGAGGCGCCGGAACGAGTACGGCACGAGGTAGCTGCCCGCCACCGCGTCGGATGCCGGGGCGGGCACCTCCGGCCAGTCGTCCTCCTCCGGGCCGTCGCCGCCCGGGCTCGTGCCGTCCGGGCCGGCGCTGTCCGCGGTCAGCCGGACCAGGGCGGGACGGTGGAAGCCGCCGGTCACCACCAGCACCGGACGGCCCGCGGCCCGGCGCCGGGCGGCGCGTACCCAGCGGGCCATGTACGCCTCGCGGGCGGTGTCGTCCGCCCCGGCCGCCGACTCGCCGCGCAGCACGTCGAAGTACGTGTCGAGCCGCTCGGCCAGCCCGTCGTCCGGGCCGATCTCGAACAGGTGGTCCCAGAGCGCGTCCACGTTGTCCACCGCGAGCGTGGCGCAGAGCCGGCGTACCGCCTCGGCGTACCGCTGGTCGGCGTCGGCGTACCGGTTGGCGCGGTCGCTGAGCGCGGGATGCCACGCGGGCAGGTCGATGAAGCGCAGCTGCGCGCCTGCCTCCCGCCCGGCGGTCAGCGCCACCCACTCCGGCGAGTACGCGCAGAACGGGCTCCAGGAGGCGTGCCGCCGCGTGCGGTCGCGGTGCGCGGTGAACACGGCGATCGGCAGCTCGTGGTCGAGCAGCAGCTCGTCCATCCGCCCGTTCAGGTCCGCCGGCCCCTCCACCAGCACGTACGCCGGGCGCAGCCGGGCCACCGTGGCCGCCACCAGCCGCGCGCAGGCCGGACTGTGGTGCCGGACGCCGAGGAACGTGACGCCGCCGGGCGCCTCGGTGGCGCTCACCCGGGCAGCAGGTGCCGGGCGTCGTGCACCGCCCGCCACTGCGCGCCGGAGCGGCGGGACACCTGCTGTTCCAGGTAGCGCCGCAGCCGGGCCAGGTCCTCCGCGTCGTCCTTCGCGGCGGTGCCGGCCAGGCAGGCGACCAGGTCGGCGGCGTCGCCGGGTTCGCCGCGCAGGAACCAGCCCCGCAGCCCGACCGCGTGCGCCACCGACACCGCCTCCGCGGTGCTCATCACCGCCGACAGCCGCTCCATCGCGTCGCCGCGTTCGGTGATCCCGGTCCGCAGCTCCCGGAACGTTGTCACCAGCACCTCCAGCAGGTCGCGCCGGGGCGGCGCGGTCACACCGGATCGGCGCAGCAACTCGCCCGCCTCCGCCTCGACCAGTTCCAGCTCGGTGCCGAGGTCGGGGATCGGGAACACGGTCTCGAAGTTGAACCGCCGCTTGAGCGCGGCGCTCATCTCGTTGACGCCCCGGTCCCGGGTGTTCGCGGTGGCGATCACGTTGAAGCCCTCGCGGGCGAACACCATGGCGTCGGCGCCCGGCAGCTCCGGGATGGCGAGCACGCGGTCCGAAAGCGGGGAGAGCAGACAGTCCTGCACCTCCAGCGGGCAGCGGGTGATCTCCTCGAAGCGGACCACCCGCCCCTCGGCCATACCGCGCAGCAGCGGCGCCGGCACCAGCGCGCGCGGCGACGGCCCGTCCGCGACCAGCAGCGCGTAGTTCCACGAGTAGCGGATCTGGTCCTCGGTGGTGGCCGCGCCGCCCTGGATGGTGAGCGTGGAGTCGCCGCTCACCGCGGCGGCGAGCAGCTCCGACAGCAGCGACTTGGCGGTGCCCGGCTCGCCGACGAGCATCAGCCCGCGACTTGTCGCCAGCGCCACCAGCGCCCGGTCGATCAGCGACGGGTCGCCGACGAACTTGCGCCGGACCCCGGCCGCCGGGTCGCCGAGGATGAACCGCCGCGCGGCGCGCAGGCTCAGCCGCCAGCCGGGCGGGCGCGGGTCACAGTCGTCGGCGGCCAGCGCGGCCAGCTCGTCGGCGTACCGCACCTCGGCCGGGGGCCGCTGGGCCCGGTCGGCGGCCGGGTCGAGCGCGGTCACCGGGTCACCTCCGCCAGGTCGCGCAGCACCTCGGAGACGGTGACGTCGTCCAGGTCGCCGAGGCGGAGCTTGCCGCCGCGCCGGAACCAGTCGCCGTGCGGTACGTCGTTCACCCAGATCGCCTCGATCTTCTGGTCCGGGAACATGTCCACCACGCCGACCGCGATGCCGGGATCGAGGTCGATCACCACGGCCCGGTCGCCGGGTACGTCACGTTCCAGCCAGCCCTGGATGCCGGCGTCCTGGGGCGTGCCGCGTCGCCAGCCCCGCCGTTCCAGGCTGAGCAGCCGCCCGGCCGGGACCGTGACGCCCATGTGCCGGTGCAGCAGCGCCTCGCCGCGCTCGGCCGCGTCCAGCCGGTACACCTCGCGGCCGAGTTGCGGGAAGGGCTGGAGGATCTCGTAGTCGGCGAACACCTCCGACCAGGCCGGCACCGCCGCGCCGAGGCGCAACGGGTGCGCGATGGTGACGGTGGCGTCGTCGGGCAGCGCGTACGTCTCGTCGTCGACGTCGGCGAGCGTGCGGTCCTCGGCCACCCGGAACGCGGTGCCCACCGTCCCGGCGTCGTCCACAGTGGCCCAGACCAGCCGGCGGACGACGTGCCAGAGCAGCGGGTGGGACAGGAAGTAGCGGCGGAAGTCCGCGGCCGGCCAGCGCCGCCCGGTCACCATCGCCGCCTCGAAGCGGCGGATCTGGTCGGCGGCGAGCGTGCGCACGTCCTTCTTCAGGCCGGCGAAGCGCTTGTGCGCGGCGGGCGCCAGCGTGGCGTCGTCCCGGGCGCCGGGCTTGGGCAGGTCCTTGCGGCGGGCGCCGGTGCCGTCCACCACGTACGGCTTGAGCTGCTCGTCGAAGCCGACTGTGAACCGGCGCGGCCCGTAGTCGAGGACCAGGCTGCCGTCGGCGTCCAGGCCGAGGTCGGGCACCAGCCGATCGCCGAGCTGCTCGGGCGTCAGGCCCAGCCCGTCGGCGACCTCGGTGACCTTGCGCGCCGCCTGCTCCCGCAGGCCCCGGAACTTGACCTTCTGCGAGATGCCGTAGAGGTGCATCAGCGCCACGTCGGTGCCGATCTGCGCCAGCACCTCCAGGCCGGTCACCGCCCGTGTGTGCTGGCTCTCGCCGGGCCAGGCCCGGACCAGCGGCGCCAGCCGCCGGGCGGTCGAGTCGTCGCCGAGCAGGCCCAGCGCGGTGAACGCCCAGCCGTCCTTGGACGGCGCGCCGGCGCTCTGCCAGCTCTCGAACAGCGCCCAGGCGAACTCCGCCAGGGAGTCGGTGTCGCACGCCGCGCGGACGATCTCCACCCCCGGGTACGGCTCGCCGGGCGAGGAGATCGCGAGCATCGTGCAGAGGTGGCGTACCGCGTCGGCGGGCAGCGCCGCCGAACGGTCCCGCAGGAGCACCTGCGGCAGCACGGCCGGGTCCAGCCAGGCCGGCAGGCTCGGCATCCGGGCCGGGAGCTGGGCCAGCGGGTCGGCGTCGAGCATCGCCGTGGCCGCGGCGAGGGCCTCGTCCCCGTGCTCCCGGGCCACGCCGAGGAGCACCTCGCGGTGTTCCGCGGCGACCAGGCGTAGCGCCCGCTCGGCGGAGCGCCGGCGCGGTCCGGGCGTGCCCAGGGCGGCCGGCAGCAGCGCCCGTGTGGCGTACTCCGGGTGCCGCCGCAGCCAGGCCCGGGCGGTCGGCCGGACGGACTTGAGCCGGTCGAGCCAGTCGGCCATCAGGTCGGCGACCTCGCCGTCGGCGTACGGCAGCAGCACCTCGCCGACGCTCTTCGGCGCGGTGCGGGCCAGGTGCAGGGCGGTGGGCAGCGCGTCCAGCTCGTACCGGCCGGCGAGGCGCAGCATCCACCGGTCCGCGCCCCAGGACTCGTCGGGCCGCCAGGAGGGCAGCAGCGGCCGGGCCAGCTCCTCGGTGGCCCGGACGAAGAAGTGGATCGCCTCGTACGATCCGGCCCGCCCGGCGGCGACCTCGGTGGCGAGCGCGCTCAGGTCGTTCCCGTGCCAGTAGCCGGCCCAGCCGGGCACGATCGTGGACCACCGTTCCCGCTCGCCCGGCAGCCAGGCCATGGCGGGGGCGGCGGGACGCTCCAGCCCGGTCAGCGCCGGCGGGTCGACTCGTGGCCGCCGGACCGACCAGGGCGGCGTCACCAGCACCGGCGGCAGGCGGTCCGGCGCGGCGGCCGGCAGCGCGCAAGCGTCGTCGCGGATCCGCTCGACCCGTTCCCGCTGCGCCGGGTCCAGCGCCGGCAGCGCGGCCTCGACGGCGGCCGGGTTGGCCAGCACGTGCGCGCGCAGCAACGTGGCGGCCTCCCGCGCGGCCGGGCTGCGCCCCTCGGCGGCGGCCGACAGCAGGCGCACGCCGCGTACCGGGAAGCGGCGCAGCATCTCCGTGACCGCGGGCGGGACGTACCGGCGGTCCAGCCGGTCGAGCAGCACCGTCATCGGTTCGTCGCCGGGCAGGGCCGCCAGCAGCGACACCACCCGCTGCCGCCCGTCCGCGCCGGTGTGCTCGTGGTCGAACCACCCGGCCAGCACCGGCGCGACGGGCGGCCCGACCGCGGTGGTGGCGGTGACGATCGGCCCCTGGTCGTACATCAGCCGGTAGACCGCCAGGTGCCCGTCGAGGGCGTGGATCGCGTCCACGTCGTCGACCGCGCAGAGCAGCAACTCGGCGAGCAGCGGGCCCCCGTCGCGCGCCACGTCGGCGACGTCCCGGGCCACCCACTCCCGCTCGGTGGGCAGCAGGAACGAGGTGACCGTCCGCGCCGCCAGCGACCCGGACCGGTACCGGACCAGCGCGGCGCGGGCGGCGGCGTAGTCGGCGTCACCGGCCGCCGCGAGGTGCGCGCGAACCCGGCGCAGCACGGACTGGCGCAGACGCCAGTGGCCGTAGTTGTGTGACTTCTCCGCGTCGGCGCGGTTCAGCCGAGGCGGGGACGCCGACCCGGTGGCCGCCACGGTGATCTGCTCCGTCACGGCGACCGCCGCGCCGACCGGGCCGAGATCGGCGACCAGCAGGTCGGCGAGGGCCACCCCCTGCTGGTCGCGCCCGTGATAGCCGAGCGCCACCGCCACCGCTGCCACCAGCGCGGCCCCGCCCAGCGGACCGGGCTCGCCGTCCAGGTAGGCGCGCAACGCCGGGCCCAGCTCCGCATCGTCGGTGGCCCGCGCGGTGGCGGCCACCGGGGCGGCCACCGCGTCCAGCACCTTCCGCCCGGCGGCACGGCCCTTCGCGGCGCTCGGCAGGGCCGTGCCCGGCGTGCCGCCCCGGCGCGGGACCAGCATCCGCCGCCAGCCGGCCGGAACCTCGAACGCGTCCTCGTCCGGCAGCTCGCCGGCGGGCGACGTGGCCGACGGCGCCCCGGCCGGGTCGCCACCGGCCGAACGAGCGCCGACCGAACCAGCGCCGACCGGATCGGCGCCGGTGGCTTCCGGATCGCGCGGCGCGGCGGCGGGCACTCCGATGTGCCCGGTGGACGGCGCGACAGTCGTCTCGGCGTACCCCTTGCGCAGTTTCTCCGCGATCAGCCGGTCGGCGTGCGCGGCGGCCTCGGCCGGCGAACCCAGTTCCTTGACCTGGGTGCGGCCCTGCGCGCCGATGGATCCATAGCGGACCGTCACCGTCGTGTCGCTCCGCCCGACCTCCCAGAACTTGGCCGAACCGCCGCCCACGAACTCGAATCTGCGCACACCGTCTCCTTGATCGCCCGCAGTGTGCCGGGACCATAACCGCCCCCACCGACACCCGTGGAGCCGCGGGCGCTATTCGCTGCGCAGGGCAGTGGCGGTCCGGGTCCGGGCCGCCCACCCGGCCGGCAGCAGCGCTCCGAGCAGGGCCGTCAGCGGACCGCCCAGCGCCAGCGCCGTCAGGAGGAGCGGCCCGTACACGTCGAGCAGACTCTCCGGCAGGTGCAGTCCGCCGTTGGCGGCCATCGCCGGGACGACGAGCCGGTGCATCGCCACGCCCGCGGGTACGCCGAGCAGCCCGCCGACCAGACCGACAGCGGCGACCGAGGCGACCACCATCGCGACGGTCTGGGCCGGCGTCATGCCGAGCGCCTTGTACACACCCAGATCGTGGACCCGGTCGCGCAGGTCGAGGACGAGCATGTTGAGCACACCCAGCGCGGCCACCGCGAGCAGCAGCAGGGTCAGCGTGGCGGTCAGCCCCTCCACGACCAGCAGGAGCGGGTCGGTCTCCGTTCCGCTCGGCCGCGCGGTGAGGCCCCGGCCGGCGAGCGCGCCGGTCAGCGCCTGCGCGTAGGCGGCGGCGTCGGTGTCCGGGGCGAGCGCGATCCGGTACTCGGACGGGTTCCGGCCGGTGGGCGTGGCGGTACCGGTGAACACCGCCATCGCGGACTCGAACACCTCGCCGACGATGCGCAGGCGTACCGGCGTGCCCTCGATCCGCACCGTGACGGTGTCACCGATCCGGGCTCCGGTCGCGGTCAGCAGAGGTCCACCGGCGACGGCCTCGCCGGGTGCGGCGAACCAGCGTCCGGACACCAGCTCGAAGCCGTCCCACGCCGCGTCGCCGGTGATCGTCGTGACGGAGACCGGATCGGCGACGCCCGCGACGGCGCCCGGTGCCTGCGTGAGGCCGTACCTGGCGCGGGTGCCCGGCTGGGCGTCGATCGCCGCCAGCACCGCGGCCGGATCGGCGGTGGGAACGGCGGCCGGTCCGGCGTCCGGGTCGCCGTTCACCGTGACGTCCGCGACGTCCTGGGTGAGCGCGGTCTGGATGCGCAGCAGCGACGCGGCGAGCCCGGTCGCGAACGTCACCGCCGCCGCGCCCGTCGCCACCGCCAGCAGGATCGCGACCGTGCGCGCCGGCCGGGCGAACGGGCGGGCCAGGCCGAGGCCCACCGGCCTGGTCACCGGCAGCCGCGCCGCCAGCCGCGACGCCCACCGGCCCCGCGCCGGACCGGACGCCCGTCCGACGGCGATGGCGTCCACGGTACGCAGCCGGCCCGCCCTCAGCGCGGCCGTCCACGCGGTCAACGTCACCACCGTCAGCACCCCGCCGGTGGCCAGGACGGTCACCCACCAGGCGATCGTGGTGTTCGCCGAACCGTAGATCTGCTCGGTCTCGGCCAGCACCGGCAGCGCGATCAGGTTCCCGGTGACGGTTCCGGTGACGGCACCCACAGCGGCCGGGAGCAGCGTCTGCGCGACGAAGGCGCGGACGACGCCCGCCGGGGTGCAGCCCAGCGCCTTGAGGATGCCGATCCGGCGGGTGGCGGCGCCGACCGTCCCGGCGACCACGGTGCCGACCACCAGCAGCGCCATCACGATGCCGAGCAGCGCGAACGCGACGAGGAACGGCACGAAGACGGCCGCGTCCTCGACCGCCTGCTGCCGCACGTCGAGCCAGGATCGGGCGCCGGTGACCGCGCCGGACGGCAGCGTCGCGGCCACGGCGTCCCGGCCGGTGCCGACCTCCGTCGCGGTGCGCGCCTCCGCGAACCGGTAGAGCATCTGGTACCCGTCCGCCGTGTCCGGCCCGTCGAGTGCGCCGACGGCGGACGGCAGCACCCAGGCACCGGCGGTGTCGCTGATCGACCGGGCCGTACCGACCACCGTGAACCCGGCGCCGCCCGGCGTGGTCAGGCGGGCGCCGGGCGGCAGGCGGACGGCGCCAGCGCTCAGCACGATCTCGTCCGGACCGGTCGGCCACCGCCCGCCGGCCAGCTCGACCCGGTCGACCGGGCCACCCGGATCGGCGCGGGCGACGACTGTCAGCGGCGGCGTCCGCATCCCGCCGCGCTCGGTGAAGGCGACCACCAGCACCCGGTACGGGCCGGCGGCGGCCACCACGCCCGGCGCCGAGGCCGACGCGGCGAGCTGCGGTTCCGTCACCACACCGGAGTCCGCCCGCACGGTCAGGTGTGCTCCCCGCTGGGCGGCGAACGCGTCGTCGAAGGGCGCCTGCGACGCGACGAGCAGCCCGGCGCCGAGCACCGTGGCGGTCACGGCGGCGGCGGTGACCAGACCGACGACGACTGTCTGCACCCGGCGGCGCCGCACGCCGGACCGGACGACCCGGCGCAGCCCGCTCACCGTCGCACCTCGACCCGGCCGTCGCGCAGGCGGATCGTCCGGCCGGCGGACGCCTCGGCCAGCCGCAGGTCGTGGGTGACGAGCACGATCGTCTGGCCGCTGCGGTGCAGCTCGTCGAGCAGCCGCCGGACGTCCTCACCGGAGGCGGTGTCCAGCGCGCCGGTCGGCTCGTCGGCCAGCAGGAGCGCGGGCCGGTTGACCAGGGCGCGGGCGACCGCGACGCGCTGGCGCTCACCGCCGGAGAGTCGTCCCGGGTACGCCTGCGCGTGCCGGGCGATGCCGAGCGAGTCCAGCAGGGCGGCCGCGTGTGCGCGCGACGCGCGGGCCGGCGCGCCGGCGAGCTGGGCGGGCAGCAGGACGTTGTCCAGCACGGTCAGGTCGTCGAGCAGGTTGAAGAACTGGAAGACCAGGCCCACGTGCGCGCGCCGGAACCGGGCCGACGCGGCCTCGCCGAGCTTGTCCAGCCGGGTGCCCGCGACGGTGACAGTGCCGGCGTCCGGCCGGTCCAGCGCGGCGAGCAGATTGAGCAGCGTGGACTTTCCGCTGCCGGACGGGCCGAGCACCGCCACGCACTCGCCGGGCCGGACGGTCAGCGACACGTCGTGCAGCGCGGGCGGCCCCTCCCCGTAGCGGCGGGTCACCCCGCGTACGTCGATCACCGGATCGGTCATGTGTCGCCCCTCGCGGTCGGGCCGGTCGACTGGACGCCGTGACGTTAGGGGTGGGCCGCAGGTCCGGGCATCGGTCCGGGGACGCACCGCCGTACCGCCGGAGGTGGATCCTCGTCGGGGGTCATCCCTGCGATGTAGTCGCGGTGCACACCGTGGCCGATGCCCCGGCGGGCGCCGGCGGCGAGAATGTGGCTCGTGAGAGGCATCGTGGCGACCGGACCGCTGCCGAGGCCGGGCTGGCGGGCGCTGCTGCTCGACGCGGCGCTGGCTGGTGTGCTCGGGCTGGTGTGCTTCCAGGCCGCCACCGACGACGTCGGCGTCCCGCCCCCGCCGTTGCCGCCGCCACTGCCGCTGCCGCCGCCGGCGGTCCCGCCGGAGGTGCAGCCGGTGCCGCCCGGTTCGACGCTCGGGGCGCTGCTGCTGGTCTTCGTCATGTGCGCGCCGCTGGTGCTGCGCCGCCGGTATCCGCTCGCGGTGCTCTGGGCGACGACGGCCGCCGCGTCACTGGTGCTGGTGACCGACGGCGACGGGCAGCCGGCCCTGTACCCGTGCGTGGTGCTGACCTGCCTCGTCGCCGTCTACAGCGCGGCGGCGCACAGCCCGTACCGGCTGCTGGTGCTGACATCGGTCCCGGTGGTGGCGCTGCTCGCCCTGGGCCTGCGGGAGCTGATGCCGGTCACGGTGCCCCCGGCCCAGCTCCCGTTCGTCGTGCTGGCCCCGCTGGTGGCCGCCGCGGGCGGCCACCACGTGTGGCGGCGACGGGCGGGCGAGGACCGGCAACGGATCACCGCCGAGGCCCGCGCCCACGAGCGGGCGCTCCGCGACGCGGTCGCCGGTGAACGGGCCCGCATCGCCCGCGAACTGCACGACGTCGTGACGCATCACGTCAGCGTGATGGTCATCCAGGCCGGCGCCGCCCGGACGGTGCTCGCCGCCGCGCCGGCTCAGGCCACGGAGGCGCTGCTGGCCGTCGAGTCGACGGGCCGGTCCGCGCTCACCGAGCTGCGGCACGTCATGGGGTTGCTGGCCGAGTCCGAACCGGACGACCCGGAGGACCCCCAGCCCGGCATCGACGACCTGCCCGACCTGGTCGCACGCATGCGTGACGCCGGCGTGCCGGTGGGTCTGACCGTCTCGGGCGAGCGCCGGCCGGTCACCTCCGGTGTCGGGCTGACGGCCTACCGGGTGGTGCAGGAGGCGTTGACCAACATGGTCCGGCACGCGCCGGGCGCCGCCGGCACCGTCGTCGTCGAGTACGCCCCGGAGAGCCTGCGGATCGAGGTCGGCAACACCGAGCCCGGCGTCCCGGCCACGACCGGCACGACGGGCGGGCGCGGCCTGATCGGGCTGCGGGAGCGGCTCGCCGTCTACGGTGGGACGTTGCGCGCCGGCGCGCGGCCGGGCGCCGGCTACCACGTCGAGGCCCTGATCCCGTGGGAGGCGACATGACGGTACGAGTGGTGGTCGCCGACGACCAGGCGCTGGTCCGTACCGGGTTCCGCATGATCCTCACGGCCGGCGGAGTGGACGTGGTGGCCGAGGCGGCGACGGGCGCGGAGGCGGTCGACGCGGTGCGCCGCACCAGGCCCGACGTGGTGCTCATGGACGTGCGCATGC
This sequence comes from Micromonospora sp. CPCC 205554, assembly GCF_036902745.1. Classification (NCBI taxonomy): domain Bacteria; kingdom Bacillati; phylum Actinomycetota; class Actinomycetes; order Micromonosporales; family Micromonosporaceae; genus Micromonospora; species Micromonospora sp. CPCC 205554. The sequence continues at coordinate 204,024 of NZ_JBAKHP010000001.1, forward strand.
CCGAGTTCGACGGTCTCGAGGCCACCCGCCGCATCCTCACCGGGGCCGTCGCGGCGCCGCGGATCATCATCCTCACCACGTTCGACCTGGACCAGTACGTCTACGCCGCGCTCGCCGCCGGGGCGAGCGGCTTCCTGCTCAAGGACGTGACGCCGGAACACCTGGTCGCGGCCGTGCGCATGGTCCAGGACGGTGACGCGCTGCTCGCGCCCGCGATCACCCGCCGGCTGGTGCGGCGCTTCGCCCGCCGTGACCCGCAGACGGCGGCGGTGCACCGCGACCTGGCCACGCTGACCCGGCGCGAGACGGAGGTCCTGCGCCTGCTGGCGGGCGGCCTGAGCAACGCCGAGCTCGCGGACGCGCTGCACCTGTCCGAGGCGACGGTGAAGACCCACGTCGCCCGGATCCTCGCCAAACTCGGTCTGCGCGACCGGGTCCAGGCGGTGGTGGTCGCCTACGAGACGGGCCTGGTGAGTCCCGGTTCGCCGGAGGACTGACCGTCCGGCGGCGGCGGGCGCGTGCTCAGGTGATCAGCAGCGCCCCGACGACGATCAGCGGCACCGAGACGAACAGGAAGATGCCGACGCCGGTGAGCACCCGCCCGCCGCCGCCGTCCTCCCGCTCGGGGGCCAGGCCGAACGTGGACCGGGCCGGCAGCATGCCGATGCGGCTCAGCGTCAGGTCACCGGTCATCCCGATCACGGCGCCGACGATCATGAACGCCACCCCCAGCCGGTGCGTGAAGTCGCCGCCGCCGACGGCCACCCAGAGGCCGACCGCCGCCGCGATCACCACCGCGGCGATCAGGAAGAGCACCAGCGCCTCCCGCAGCCCCCGCACCACCGTCGACATGTGCGCCTCCCTCGGACCCGGGGTCGTCCCGAGCCGTGGGACATTCTGCCGCGTCGATGCAAGGCCCCGCAGCCCCGTGCGTCGCCGGTCCGGCACGGTTATCCCCGGTCGAGCCCGGGTACCGGGAGCCGCATGGCGGAGTTGGCATCGCTCTGGATCGTCCGGCACGGCGAGAGCACGGCGAACGTCGCGGCCACGGCGGCCGAGACGTCCGGTGCCGAGCTGATCGACCTCACCCACCGGGACGCGGACGTGCCGCTGTCGCGGACCGGCGAGGAGCAGGCGCGGGCGACCGGCCGCTGGCTGGCCGGGTTGCCGGACCGGCGACGGCCGGACGTCGCGGTGGTGTCGCCGTACCTGCGGGCGGTCCGGACCGCCGAGCTGGCGCTCGACGGCACCGGGATCCCGGCGAGCGTCGACGAGCGGCTGCGCGACCGGGAACTGGGCATCCTCGACGGGCTCACCGGCCACGGCGTGACCCGGCGCTACCCGGAGGAGGCGCAGCGGCGTACCCGGCTCGGCAAGTTCTACTACCGGCCGCCCGGCGGCGAGTCCTGGACCGACGTGGCGCTGCGGCTGCGAGCGCTGCTGGGCGACCTGCGCCGCGACCACGACGGGGGCCGGGTGCTGCTGTTCGGCCACGACGCGCTGGTCTTCCTGCTGCGCTATCTGGTGGAAGGGCTCACCGAGGCGGAGCTGATGGCGCTGACCCGCGAGCACGTGATCGCCAACTGCTCGGTCACCGCCTGGCACGCCGACGACGCCGGCCGGCTCGTGCCGGAGGTGTTCAACGACGTCGCCCACCTGCACCGGCAGGGGGCGAAGCCCACCAGGGAGGACGAGGTCAATGCCGAGCCGGTCTGACGTGATCACCCCCGCGCTGCTGCGGGACTGGGCGCTGCCGGTGCCCACCGGCGGCAAGGAGGCGCGCGGCACCGTGCTGGTGGTCGGCGGCTCCCGGTTCACCCCCGGCGCGGTGCTGCTGGCCGGGGTGGCCGCGCTGCGGGCCGGTGCCGGCGTGCTCCAGCTCGCCGCAGCCGAGTCGACTGCGGCGTCGCTGAGCATCCAGGTGCCGGAGGCGCTCGTGATCGGCCTGCCGGAGACCGGCGACGGCGCGGTCCGCGGAGACCCGGGCGACCTGCTCCGCGGCCTGGTCGCCGAGGCCGACGTGGTGGCGGTCGGACCCGGCCTCACGGACATCGAGGCCACCGGGGAACTGCTGCGCCTGGTCCTGGACGCGGCCGGCCGGGAGACCGCGCTGGTGCTCGACGCGTACGCGCTCGGCGCGCTCAGCCACGCGCCGGAGCTGCTGGCCGGGGCCGGCCGCAAGGCGGTGCTCACTCCCAACCTGACCGAGGCGCGGCACCTGCTGGGACGCGATCCGGGCGACGACCTGGACGCCGAAGCGGTGGAACTGGCCGGCCGGTACGACGCGGTCGTCTCGCTGTACGGGCACATCGCGACGCCGGACGGCCGGGCCTGGCGCGAGGAGAGCGGAGACGCCGGACTGGGCACCTCGGGCAGCGGCGACGTGCGGGCCGGGCTGCTCGCAGGCCTGCTCTCCCGGGGCGCCGGCCCGGCGCAGGCGGCCTGCTGGGCGGCGTTCGCGCACGCGGTGAGCGGGCAGCGACTGGTCCCCCGGTACGGGCGGATCGGCTTCCTCGCCCGGGAACTGCTGGGCGAGATCCCCTACACGATCGCCACCGTCTGACGATCGACTCCACGGGCGCGCGGGACGTGTAACACCCGGGGGTGCGGCGGCGCTGGTCCGGGCGAGGCCGGTACTTCGCCGTGCCTCCGCCCGGACCGCAGCCCGTTCAGGGGTGCGGTCCACCCGCACGAACCCCTGGGAGTCTGTGTGAACAATCTCCGTCGCAAGACACTCGCCGCGGCGTCCGCGGTGACGCTCGGCGCCGGGCTCGCCCTCACCGGCGGCACGGCGCCGGTCGCGGCCGCCGGACCGGAGACCTCGTATCTGGTGCTCGCCCCGCAGGGCAACGGCACCGCCAAGGCCGCCGCCCGCGTGGCGGCCGCCGACGGCACCGTGGTGGCGGCGTACGACAAGATCGGCGTGCTGGTCGTGCGCTCGTCCGCCCCGGACTTCGTCACCCGGGTGGCGGGCGCCGGCGTCGAGTCGGTCGCCTCCACCGCCGGCCTGGGCACCGCCCTGGACGAGGGCGAGACGGTCGAGGTGCCGGCCGCCGCCGTCGCCGCGGCCACCGGCGACCCGACCGCCGAGCCGCTCTACAACCTCCAGTGGGACATGGACCAGATCCGCGTCCCGCAGGCGCACGCGGTGACCGGCGGCAGCCCGTCGGTCGTGGTGGGCGTGCTGGACAGCGGCATCTCCAGCAGCCACCCGGACCTGGCGACCCAGATCGCCAGGGACAAGAGCGCCTCCTGCGTGGGCGGCGTCCCGAACACCGCCGAGGCCGCGTGGAACCCCACCACCAGCGACCACGGCACCCACGTGGCCGGCACCATCGCCGCCGCCGTCAACGGCGCCGGGGTCACCGGTGTCGCCCCGGGCGTGAAGGTCGCCGCCGTCAAGGTCGTCAACGACGACGGCTACATCTTCCCGGAGGCCGCGGTCTGTGGGTTCATGTGGGCCGCCGAGCACGGCTTCCAGCTCACCAACAACAGCTACTACATCGACCCGTGGGAACTGAACTGCCGCAACGACGCGCGTCAGCGCCCGGTGTGGAAGGCCGTGCAGCGTGCCCTGCGCTACTCGCAGTCCCAGGGCGTGCTGCACGTCGCGTCGGCCGGCAACTCGAACTACGACCTGGCCCACAAGATCACCGACACCGGCAGCCCGAACAACGGCACGCCGGAGGAGCGCGAGAACCTCACCAACGCCTGCCTCGACCTGCCGGCCGAGGCGCCGGGCGTGGTGACCGTCGCCGCCGTCGGCCCGACCGGTGAGAAGAGCTACTACTCCTCGTACGGCCAGGGCGTGATCGACGTGACCGCGCCGGGTGGCGACACCCGGTTCCGGACCCAGGGCGCCCGCTCGACGTCCGCCGACGGCATCCTGTCCACCACCTTCAACACCGCCACCCGCACCAACGGGTGGGGCTACAAGCAGGGCACCTCGATGTCCAGCCCGCACGCCACCGGCGTCGCGGCGCTGGCGCTGTCCGCGCACCCGGGCATGAACCCGGGCCAGCTGGCCTCGTTCCTGGAGCGCACGGCGGTGGCGAAGTCCTGCCCGTCGGGCGTCTACAACCCGGTGCCGCTGATCCCGGCGGGCCCGGACGCGTACGACGCGACCTGCTCCGGCGGGAACCGCAACGGGTTCTACGGCGCCGGCGTCGTGGACGCGTACAACGCGGTGAAGTGACCCGACCCGCGTGGACCGGGCCCGGCGAGCACGCCGGGCCCGGTCTGTTTGTCCTGGTCGGGCGCCGGGTAGGGGGGCACCGTCAGCCGACTTAGGAGGTAACCGGTGTCCACCGACGCGATCGTCCTGCTCAAGGAGGACCACAAGGAGATCCGCCGCCTGTTCAAGGCCTTCCAGGAGGCCGAGGAGGGGCCGGCGAGCAAGCGCGGGAAGATCGTCGAACAGATCCTCGAAGCTCTGACGGTGCACACCTACCTGGAGAACGAGGTGATGTACCCGGAGGTCCGCAAGCTGGTGCCCGACGTCGAGGACGACATCCTGGAGTCGTACGAGGAGCACCACGTCGCGGACGTGCTCTGCTTCGAGCTGGTCACCATGGACGCCGACGACGAGCGCTTCAACGCCAAGACGACGGTGCTGATCGAGAACGTGCTGCACCACGTCGAGGAGGAGGAGCAGGAGTGGTTCCCGAAGGTGCGCGAGGCGCTCGGCCGTAACCAGCTCCAGGAGATCGGCCAGCGGATGCTCGACCTGCGGCCGACGGCGCCGAAGACGCCGACCGCCCCGAAGGCGCTGAAGAAGTCGCTGGACGCCGTGGTCGCCTGACACCGGCACCGCGACGCGAGCGGGACCGCCCCTTCCCCGGGGGCGGTCCCGCTCGCGTCGGTGCTCAGTCGCCCGAGCCGGGCTCGGCCATCTTCCGGTGCTGCTCGGCCTTCAGCCGGTCCGGGACGATCTTGCCGGCGGCCACCTGGATCTTGTTGACCAGCGAGCCGGCGGCGACCTTGTGCTCCCCCTTCATCAGCGCCTCGAACGCGTCCTCGGCCACCTTGCGGGGGTCGTCCTTGCGCCCCTGGCCGACCCGGGTGTCCGCCATGTCGGCCCGGTCGAAGAACTCGGTGTCGGTCGGGCCGGGCATCAGCGAGGTCACCGTGACGCCGCTGTCCTTCAGCTCGTTGCGCACCCCCTCGGCGAAGGACTGCACGAACGACTTCGAGGCGTTGTAGACCGCCTGGTACGCCCCGGGCATGGTGGCGGCGATGGACGAGGTGAACAGCACCCGCCCGGCGCCCCGGCGGACCATGTCCGGCAGCAGCAGCTTGGCCAGGTGCACCGTCGAGCGGACGTTCAGGTCGATCACGGTGAGCTCGTCGGCCAGGTCGGTGCCGCCGACGAAGTCCCCGCCCGCGCCCCGGCCGGCGTTGAGCGCCAGCGCGTCGACCGGGCGGCCGAGGCCGGTCACCTCCCCGGCCAGCCGCCGTACGCCCTCGGGCGTGGCCAGGTCCACCTGGACCGGGTACACCTCCGGGCCGCCGTCGCGGCGCAGGTCGCCGGCCGCGCGCTCGATCGCCGCGTCCTCCGCGGCGACCACCACGTCGTACCCGTGCTCGGCGAACTGGACCGCCAGCTCGTACCCGATGCCGCTGGACGCGCCGGTCACCACGGCGAGCGGCCGTCCGGTGCTCGGTGTGGTCATGGTCGTGCCTCCTCTCCCCCGGGCCGGGTCGGGGCCGGCCTCCCCCACGGTGTGCCCCGGGACGGGCGGCCCAACCCCGCAGGTCCCGGCCGGGCCGGTAGGATCGGCACGGGCCGTGACTGGCGCGTGGAGATGGAGCACCATCGGGGAGCGGCCTCGTCATGAGGACGCATGCCGAGCGCCTGGGCCTTCCGCACGTCACCTGGAGGTCGCATGTCGCGCAACGCCGAGTCCACCGCCTTCCGCAGCGCGTTGGAGGTCGTCCGCGGCGTCGAGCCGCGCGTGGCCGACGCCATCGCCGCGGAACTGGCCGACCAGCGCGAGTCGCTCAAGCTCATCGCCAGCGAGAACTACGCCTCCCCCGCGACGCTGCTGGCCATGGGCAACTGGTTCAGCGACAAGTACGCCGAGGGCACCGTCGGGCGCCGGTTCTACGCCGGCTGCCAGAACGTCGACACCGTCGAGGCGCTCGCCGCCGAGCACGCCCGGGAACTGTTCGGCGCGTCCCACGCGTACGTGCAGCCGCACTCGGGCATCGACGCCAACCTGGTCGCGTTCTGGGCGATCCTGGCCGACCGGGTGGAGTCGCCCGCGCTGAGGAAGGCGCAGGCCCGGCAGGTCAACGACCTCACCGAGGCCGACTGGTTCGCGCTGCGCCGCGAGCTGGGCAACCAGCGGATGCTCGGCATGTCGCTGGACGCCGGCGGGCACCTCACCCACGGCTTCCGGCCGAACATCTCCGGCAAGATGTTCGACCAGCGCAGCTACGGCACCGACCCGGCCACCGGCCTGATCGACTACGACCGGGTGGCCGAGGCGGCCCGCGAGTTCAAGCCGCTGATCCTGGTCGCCGGTTACTCCGCGTACCCGCGGAAGGTCAACTTCCGGATCATGCGGGAGATCGCCGACTCGGTCGGCGCCACCTTCATGGTCGACATGGCCCACTTCGCCGGGCTGGTCGCCGGCAAGGTCTTCACCGGCGACTTCGACCCGGTGCCGCACGCGCACATCGTCACCACCACCACGCACAAGTCGCTGCGCGGCCCGCGCGGCGGCATGGTGCTCTGCGGCCCGGAGCTGGCCGACCAGGTCGACCGGGGCTGCCCGATGGTGCTCGGCGGGCCGCTGCCGCACGTGATGGCCGCCAAGGCGGTCGCGCTGGCCGAGGCACGCCGCCCCGACTTCGCCGACTACGCCCAGCGGATCGTGGACAACGCGCAGGCGCTCGCCGACGGGCTGCTGCGCCGGGGCGCCACGCTGGTCACCGGTGGCACCGACAACCATCTGGTGCTCATCGACGTGTCCGGGTACGGCCTGACCGGCCGGCAGGCCGAGCAGGCCCTGCTGGACTCGGGTATCGTCACCAACCGCAACTCGGTGCCGCAGGACCCGAACGGGGCCTGGTACACCTCGGGCATCCGCATCGGCACCCCGGCGCTGACCACCCGTGGGCTCGGCGCCGCCGAGATGGACGCCACCGCCGAGCTGATCCACACCGTGCTCAGCCAGACCACGCCGGGCACCGGCCCGGACGGCGCGCCGTCGAAGGCGAAGTACGTGCTGGACCCGGCCGTCGCCGAGTCCGTCGGCAAGCAGGCCGCCGACCTGCTCACGCCGTTCCCGCTCTACCCCGCCGTGGACCTGGGCTGACAGTCGTGACGGCGGCGCCCCGGGAGATCGTTCTCCCGGGGCGCCGGCGGTTGCGGAGTCAGCGCAGCGGGCGCTTCAGGTGGTAGCGGTGGACCTCGGTACTGCCCTGCACGTTGTTCACGTCCTCGGCGGCGGAGACCAGCTCCCACCCCTCCCGGCCGACCCGGTTGAGGTGCGCGACGGCGGTGTCGCCGTACGCGGTCACGTCGGTGCGTGACCCGTCCGGGCCGTACCACACGAACGAGACGTGGAAATTGCGACCCTGTCCCTGATACCGACGAACGAGCAACGCGTACTCCCAGGCAACCATTCGTCCATTATCAACAGAGGCACGGCGTCAGGAAACACGCACTGTGGCGGAACCCTGACACTCCGGCGTCAGGCCGCCCGGCATGGTGTCCGTGACCAGCGCGGCGAGCCGGTCCAGGCCCAGATCGATCGACTCCGGTGTGACAGCGCTCACCGACAACCGCAGCGCGTTCACCGGTGTGCCCGCGTCGTAGAAGTGCGCCATCGGGGTCCAGAGCACGCCGTACTCGCGCGCCGAGCGGTGCAGCAGCGCGTCGTCGACGGCGAACGGCACGCTCACCACCACGAAGAACCCGCCCGCCGGGACGGTCCAGGTCACCGGCCCGCCGGCCGGGAAGCGCCGGGCCAGGCCGTCTACCAGGTGGCGCAGGTTGCGGGCGTACGCGGCCCGCTCCCTGGTGTTCGCGGCCACCAGCGAGCAGTCGTGCGCGAGCAGCGCGCCGCCGATCACCGCCTGGCTGATCGGGGACGTGTTCACGGTGACCATGCTCTTGATCTTCGCGAGGTGGTCGGCGAACGGGACCACAGCGCCGTCGGCCTCCCCCACCCGCTGGTCGGCGACCACGTAGCCGACCCGGGCGCCGGGCAGCACGGTCTTGGCGAACGAGCCGAGGTAGACCACCCGGCGGGCGGTGTCCAGCGCCTTGAGCGTGGGCCGCCGCGCGGTGCCGTCGGCCGGGAACAGGCCGTACGGGTTGTCCTCGATCAGCAGCAGGTCCTCCTCGGCGGCCAGCTCCAGCAGCCGCCGCCGCTGCGCGGTGTCCATGCTGACACCGGACGGGTTGGCGAAGTCGGGCATCACGTAGCAGCCCCGGGGCCGCAGCCCCTCCGCACGGGCCCGGCGCAGCCCGGCGCGCAGGTCGTCCAGGTCGACGCCGTCGGGCCCGCCGGCCACCGGGCGTACCGGCAGGTCGACCAGGCGGGCCGCGCCGGTGAGCCCGACGTACGTGGGCGCCACCGCGAACAGCACGTCGGCCGGGCCGGCCCGCAGCGCGCGCAGCACCAGGAACATCGCCTCCTGACAGCCGACCGTCACCACTATCGACTCCGGGTCGACGGTGAGCCCCTCGTCCACGGCGAGGTGACGGGCGATCAGGTGATGCACGACGCCCTTGGTGCGGCCGTACTGCAACAGCGTCCGGTCCACACCGGCCCGGTCCAGCCCGGCGTCCTCGGCGAGGTGGCGGCGGAAGCGGTCCAGGTGCGTGTGCAGCAGCGCGGAGTCGAAGAACTCCTCGTACGGCCGCCCGGCCGCCAGCGACACCGCGTCCGGGTAGTGCTGCGCCACCTCGTTGAGGAAGTTCATCGAGTTCAGCGCCGGGTCGCCGACGCTGCCGTGCAGCGCCGTGACGGCCAGGTCGACGGGCTCCACGTCAGCCTCCGATCCGGGTACGCAGCCGCCGGGCCGAGGCCGGGTCGGGGCAGCCGGTGAGGATGAGGGCGTCGCGCAGCTCGGCCGCGAGCAGCGCCAGCGCCGCCTCGGCGCCGGCCCGGCCACCGGCCGCGAGCGCCCAGAGCAGCGGCCGGCCCAGCAGCACGCCGTCCGCGCCGAGCGCCAGCGCGCGCAGCACGTCGACGCCGCTGCGGATGCCGCTGTCCAGCAGCACCGCGCACCGCCCGTCCACCGCGCCGACCACCTCGGGCAGCATGCTCGCGCTGGCCGGGGCGGCGTCGAGCTGCCGTCCGCCGTGGTTGGAGACCACCACGGCGTCGACGCCGGCGTCCGCGGCGCGGACCGCGTCGCGCGGGTCCAGGATGCCCTTGACCAGCAACGGCACCCGGGTACGCTCCCGCAGCCAGTCCAGGTCCGCCCAGCTCAGCGCGGGGGCGAACACCGCGCCGGTGTGCACCGCCACCGCCGAGACGCCCGGGGTGCCCTGGTGCGCCACGTCGTCCCGGCCGCCGGGCAGGTTCGCGGCGGTGACGTGCGGCGGCAGCGCGAAGCCGTTGCGGGCGTCGCGCAGGCGCCGGCCGAGCACCGGCACGTCCACAGTCACCATCACCGCCGCGCAGCCGGCCACCTCCGCCCGGTCGAGCAGGTCGGCCACCAGGGGCCGGTCGCGCAGCCAGTAGAGCTGGAACCACACCGTCGCGCCGGTCGCCGCGATCTCCTCGATCGGGGTGCTGGACAGCGTGCTGGCCACGTACGGCACGCCCGCCGCGCGGGCCGCCGCCGCGAGCGCCGGCTCGCCGTCGGGGTGCAGCAGCCGCTGGTACGCCATCGGCGCGACGGCCACCGGCAACGCGGCCCGGCCGCCGGGCAGCGTCGCCTCGGTGGACGGGTCGTCCACCCCGGCCAGCATCCGGGGCAGCACCGCCACCCGGTCCAGTGCGGCCCGGTTCGCGGCGAGGGCGGTCTCGGTGCCGCTGCCGCCGTCGACGAAGTCCCACACGTCGGCGGGCAGCACGGCCCGGGCCGGCGCGGCGAACTCGGCCAGGCTCGCCGGCGGCACGAACCCGCCGGCGGCGTCACCCATGATCGGCACCCGTCGCCGCCTCGGCGTGCGCCGGGTCGAGACCGAACTGACGGCGCAGGAAGGCGGCGGCCCGCTCCTGGGCCTCCCGGCCCGCGTCGAACACGCCGGGCATGGCGAAGAACCCGTGCACCATCCCCGGGTAGTGGGCCGTCTCGGTGGGCACGCCCGCCTCGCGCAGCCGGGACGCGTACCGCTCGCCCTCGGCGCACAGCGGGTCGTACCCGGCCGTGACCACGAGCGCCGGGGGCAGGCCGGAAAGATCCTCGGCGAGCAACGGCGACGCGAGCGGATGGGCGGCGTCGCCGGGGTCGGCCAGGTAGTGGCCGCGGTACCACCCGACCGAGTGCCTGTTGAACAGCATCGGGTCCTCGTCGTCGCCGGGCCGGTGCCCGGGCCGCTGGTCGGTGTTCGGGTAGACCAGCAACTGGGCGGCGAGCCGGGGACCGCCGTCGGCGCGGGCCAGCAGCGTCACCGCGGCAGCCAGGTTCCCGCCCGCGCTGTCCCCGCCCACCGCCAGCCGGTCCGGGTCGGCGCGGAACTCGGCGGCGTGCGCGGCGAGATGCCGCAGCGCGGCGTAGCAGTCCTCCACCGCCGCCGGGAACGGGTGCTCCGGCGCGAGCCGGTAGCCGACGGTCACGGTCTGGGCGCCGGTGAGGTTGGCCAGCCGGCGGCAGATCCCGTCGGCCGTGTCGACGCTGCCGAGCGTCCAGCCGCCACCGAAGAAGTAGACGAGCGTGGGCAGCGGTCCGTCGCCGTCCGGCCGGTGGATCCGCACCGGCAGCGGCCCGGCCGGGCCGGGCACCGTCGTGTCGCGTACCTCGGCGACCGGCTCGACCGCGCCGGAGCCGGCGCGGATCGCGGCGAGGTCGGCGGCGCGGGCCTGGGCGAGGGTCTGGGTGTAGAGCGGCACGGTGCCGGCGGCGGCGCGCGCGGCCCGCCACGCGACCACCTGCGGATCGAGTGTCATCCGGCCTCCCCGGTGGTGACGAAGAGTTTGTCGATACCGCGCAGGAACAGGCTCCCGCTGTACGTGTAGGGCTGGGTGACGGCGAGCCGGGGGAAGCGCGCGAACAGGCGCGGCAACGCCAGGCGGCCCTCCAGCCGGGACACCGCCGAGCCGAGGCAGAAGTGCAGCCCGACGCCGAAGGCCAGCGACGGTGGCCCGGCGCGGCGCGGGTCGAAGCGGTCCGGCTCGGGGAACCGGGCCGGGTCGCGGTTGGCGGCGGCGATCAGCAGCAGCACGTTGTCGTCGCGGTCGATCGGGACGCCGCCCAGGTTCACGCCGGCCGGCGCGGCGCGGGCCAGGAAGTGCACCGGGCTCTCCATCCGCAGCACCTCCTCCACGCAGCCGCGGGCCAGCGCGTCGTCGCCCGGCAGCGCGGCGGTCACGTCCGGGTGGTCCAGCAGCAGCGGCAGGCCGTTGCTGAACATGTAGACGGTGGTGACGAAGCTGGCGTTGAACAGCACGATCAGGTTGCTGATCAACTCTTCCTCGGTGAGGTCGACGCCGCCCGCGTCGAGCACCTCGACCAGCCCGCTGATCAGGTCGTGGCCGGGGGCGCGGCGCCGGTGGGCGATCAGGTCCCGGTAGTAGACGCGCAACTCCTCGGCGGCCTGGTTGGCCCGGGCCAGCCGCTCCGGCGTCTTGCCGGAGACGTCCATGTACTCGTCGATCCAGTCGACGCGCTGCCGGTACCAGGACAGGTCGGCCGCGGGCAGGCCGATGAACTCGGCCATCACCAGCGCCGGGACCGGGTACGCGAAGTCGGCCACGAAGTCCACCTCGGTACCGTCCGCGCCCGCCTCGGCCATGTGGTCCAGGCGTTCGGCGACGATCCGCTCGATCACCGGCTCCAGCGCGCCGAGGCGGCGCGGGGTGAACGTCCTGGCGAACACCGCCCGCATCCGGGTGTGGTCGGGCGGGTTGACGAACATCATCGAGGTGAGGAACGTGCGCAGGATCTCCTGCTCCTCCCAGCCGGGCGGGAAGCCCTTGTACCAGCCGGGATCGCGCAGGACCTGGTCCACCACGTCGTACCCGCCGGCCACCGCGCTCACGGTGCTGTGCTCGGCCCGGGCCGGGACGGCGTTGATCGGCCCGTGCTCGTGCAGGGCCGCGTAGAAGGGATAGGGGTTCTGCCGGCCCTGCTCGCTGTAGAGCCCGGTCAGGATCTCGCTGATGTCCACTGTGTCTTCCTCCCCAGGAAACGGCGGCGGGGGCGGCGTCGTGTCGACCGCCGCCCCCGCCCGGTGTCACAGTCCGAGCAGCTTCAGTGGCACGGCGTTCGCCATCGCCGCAGCGCCCGCGTCGTTCGGGTGGATGTGGTCACCGGAGTCGTACGCCGGCAGCAGCCGGCTCGGCTGGGCCGGATCGCGCATCACCGCGTCGAAGTCGACGACGCCGTCGAACTCGGCCCGGCCCGGCCCGCGCAGCCAGGTGTTGACGGCCTGCCGGGTGGCGTCCTTCTCCGGGGTCCACACGCCCGGCCCGCCGTTGCCCTCGTACGGCATGAGCGTGCCGGCGATGCTGGTCAGGCCGCGCGCCTGGACCTGCCGGTTGAGCTGGCGCAGCGAGGCGATGATCGCCTCCGGGCTGTCGCCGTTCATCCAGATGTCGTTGATGCCCAGGTGGGTGATGACGGTACGCACCCCGGTCTGCGGAAACACGTCCTCGTTGAGCCGGGCCAGCGCGTTCGGGCCCAGCTCGTGGTAGCCGGGGAACCCGCCCGCCCCGGGCTCGGTGCCCTCGTGGTTGAGCCGGTTGCCGGCCAGGCTGAGGTTGAGCACACCCGGGGTACGCGGCTCCGGGCGGGCGTCGATCAGCCGCTCGGCCAGCAGGTCCGGCCAGCGGCGGTCGGCGTTGACGGTGCTGCCGTTGCCGTCGCCGATGGAGTCGCCGAGCACCACCACCGAACCGGGCGTGACCTTGCGTTCCACGTCGATGCCGGACAGGAACATCCAGCAGCAGTTGGGCCGGATGGTGAAGCCCGCGCCGTCGGCCGCCGAGGTGAGATCGGTGGCGCCGATGAAGTTGGTGACCCGGGACTGGCCGTGGAACGTCACCGGCCCGGTGAGCACCGGGAAGTACAGGGTGACCACCAGGTCCTCCTGCTCGGCCACCGGGAAGGCGACCGGGTCGCTGAGCAGCTCGGCGCCCTTGTTGATGGTCGCCGAGCCGGCGCCGGAGAACGTCAGCTGGCGGACGCTCGCCGGGACGATGTCGGACAGGTCGTCGGGGGTGGCGGTGTTCGGCCGGGCGATCGTGGCGCGGCCGACCTGGACGGCCTGCTGGCCGTACAGGTTGGTCAGCCGCACCCGCAGGCGCGGCCCGCCGACCGAGGTCTGCACCGTCATCCGGATGCTCTGGTTGTTCAGGCCGGTCTCGGTCAGGCCCACGTTGTTCCCGCGGGTCACCGCCGCGGCCCAGGTTCCGGCCCACTCGGCGCGCCCGTGCCCGGCGCGGTCGTTCCCGGTCGGGCCGGCGCTCGCGGTGACCGCCGGGGTGGCGGCGATCAGCAGCGTTACGGCGGAAGCTATGACGTGCCATCTCTTCGGGGTCGGCATCGATCCTCCATGGTCGGCAGCCCCGGGCGTGACGCGGTCGGCGGCACCGGCCCGGGCGATGGACCGGAAACTAGCTTCCGGCCGTGACGAGCGTCAATCAACCTGATCGACATGATCAAATGCCCGGGGGGCGTGACGCAGCGACGATCGGCTCTGTCCGCCGTGGACCGCGGCTGCCTACGCTCGGGACTGGCGGCGGTGCGGTCGCCGACCCTGGCACCTGCCGTCTTGTCCCGGCCCTGACCTGGCCGGACGCCGCTCGCGGACCATGATGGGGGCTGCCCGATGACCGACCGGCCGAACTACGTGCACGAGGCGCTGGAGCTGTTCGCCGGGTTCGGCGACCGGGAGGCGCTCGTCGGCGGCGGACGCCGCCTCACCTACCCCCGGGTCGCGGCCGAGGTGCGCGGCCTGGCCGCCGCGTTGCGCCACCACGGGGTACGCCCCGGCGCGGCGGTGCTGGTGATGCTCGGCAACACGATCGACGGCCCGCTGCTGCAACTGGCCCTGCACCTGCTCGGCTGCCGGAGCATGTGGGTCGCCCCGGTGACGTCCCGGCGGGAGGTCGACGAGTTCGTCGCGCTGTCCGCGCCGGAGGCGTTCGTGTACGACCCGCGTGACGCGCAGGCGGTGGAGGTCGCGGCGGGCCTGTCCGGCGTACCGGTGCTCTGCCTCGGTCCCGGCGGCGCCGGACCGGACCTGACCGCCGAAGCCGCCGGGCCGGCCGTGGAACTGCCCGCCGAGGTGCCCGCGCCCGAGTCGTTCCTGCAGACCAGCGGCACCACCGGCACGCCGAAGCTGGTGCACCACCGGGAGAGCTTCTACCGGCAGGTGCTCACGCTCGCCGCCGACTTCCGGGGCGCCGGGTTCCCGCTGCTGCGGCACCTGTCGCACTCCCCGATGTGGCTGGCCAGCGGCCAGATCACCACGTTGTTCAACCTGTTCACCGGCGGCGTGCTGTTCCTGCGCGAGCAGTGGGATCCGGCCGCGTTCATCGCCACCGTGGACGCCGAGCGGCTGACCTCCACGTTCGTCACCCCGCCGATGCTCTACGAGGTGCTCGACCACCCCGACCTGCCGGGCGCCGACTTCTCCGCGATGTTCATGTTCAACGTGGGCGCCGGGCCCGCCGCGCCGGCCCGGCTGCGCCAGGCCATCGCCCGTTTCGGCCCGTGCCTGCGCATCGTGTACGGGCTCAGCGAGGCGGTCGTCATCTGCGCGCTGCCCGGCCTCACCGAGGACCCGGAGCACCCGGAGCGGCTGCGCTCCTGCGGCCGCCCGTACGGGGACGTCTCGGTCCAGATCCGCGACGCCGACGGGCGGGTGCTGCCGGCCGGCGAGGACGGCGAGGTGTGGGTACGCACCAGGCTGAGCTTCGCCGGCTACCACGGTCAGCCGGAGCTGACCGCCGAGACGCTCGTCGACGGCTGGGTCCGCACCCGCGACATCGGGCACCTCGACGCCGACGGCTTCCTCTACCTGGTCGACCGGTTACAGGACCGGATCCTCACCCGGCAGCGCAGCTGGCCGATCTACTCCCGCCCGATCGAGGACGTGCTCGCCGGCCACCCCGAGGTGCGTGCCGCCGCCGTGATCGGCGTACCGGACCCGGTGGCCGGGGAGCTGCCGCACGCGTACGTGGTGCCCGCGCCGGACGCGTCGGTGACCGGCGAGGAGCTGATCGCGCTCGTGGTCCGGGAACTGAGCGAGACCTGGGCGCCGGGCGCTGTGGAGTTCGTCGACGCGCTGCCGCTGAACCGGTCCGCGAAGGTGGACAAGCGCGCGTTGCGGGCCCGGTACGCCGCCGCTCACCCGGCCGGCGCCGACCCGATCGGCAGTCCGGCGTGAACCCCCGCCGGGAGTTGTACACCCTGGTCGGCGCCGACCTGCTGTCCAACCTCGGCACCCGGATCTCGGTCGTCGCCATCCCCTGGCTCGTGCTGGAGACCACCGGCAGCCCCACCAAGATGGGGCTCGTCGCGGCGGCGGAGACGCTTCCGTACATGCTCTCCAGCGCGCTGGCGACCCCCTGGGCGGACCGGTTCGGGGTACGCCGTACCTCGGTGTTCGTGGACGCGGCGAGCGCCGTCGCGATGGCCGTGGTGGCGCTGGCGCCCTGGCTCGGCTTCGGCACCCTGCTGGTGCTGGTGGCGGTCGCCGGCGGGCTGCGCGGCATCGGCGACCGGGTCAAGCACGTGCTGTTCAAGCCGGCGGCCGAGCGGGCCGGGGTGCCGCTGATCCGGCTCACCAGCGCCTACGACGGCCTGGCCCGCGGCATGACGCTGTTCGGCGCGGTGCTCGGCGGGCTGCTCATCGACTGGGTCGGGCTGACCCGGGCCATCTGGATCGACGCGGCCACGTTCGCGGTCTGCGCGCTGCTGATCGGCGTGCTGGTCCGGCCGCCCGCACCGGCGCAACCGGCGCCCCGGGAGCCGTACCTGCGGGCGCTGCGCGGCGGTTTCGCGTACCTGCGCACCGACCGCACGCTGATGACCATGCTGATCGTGGTCTCGGTCTCGAACATGTTCGCCAACGCCAGCGTCGCGGTCTGGATCCCGCTGTGGGTCAACGAGGTGCTCGGCGACCCGGCCGGGTTCGGTCTGCTGCTGGGCGTCTTCTCGGCCGGCGCGCTGCTGGGCAACCTGCTGTTCACAGTGGTCGGCACCCGGCTTCCGGCCGGGACGACGTTCGCGCTGGGGCTGACGCTCAGCGGCGCGCCCCGGCTGCTCGCGCTGGCGCTCAGCGACGACCTGGTCGTGGTGCTCGTCGTGACGTTCCTGTCCGGCATCGGCATCGCGGCGGTGAACCCGCTGCTCGGCGCCGCGCTCTACCAGCGGGTGCCGGGCGAGTTGCAGACCCGGGTGCTGGGCATCTCCGGATCGGTGGCGTTCCTCGGCCTGCCCGTCGGGGCGCTGCTCGGCGGCTGGTCGGTGGCGCTGCTCGACCTGACCCCGGCGCTGCTGGTGATGTCGGTGGTCTGCCTGGTGCTGACCGTCGGGCCGCTGCTGCTGGCCCGCGCGTCCCGGCGCCCGGCGACGGAACCGGCCACGCCCACGCCGGTCTGAGCCGTCGTGTCGGGGGGCGGCGGTAGGGTCTGGGCCATGGCGACCTGGGACGACGTGCGGCGCATCGCGCTGGCGCTGCCGGAGACCACCGAGCGACCCACGTACGACCAGGCGCCCGCCTGGCGCGTCCGCGACAAGTCGTTCGTCTGGGAACGGCCGCTGCGGCGCGGCGAACTCGACGCGCTCGGCGACGCCGCGCCGGACGGCCCGATCCTCGGCGTCCGGGTGCCCGACCTGGGCGCCAAGGAGGCGCTGATCGCCGACGACCCGGCTGTCTACTTCACCACGCCGCACTTCGACGGCTACCCGGCGGTGCTGGTGCGGCTCGACCGGATCGCTGTGGACGAGCTGACCGAGCTGATCACCGAGGCGTGGTACGCGCGCGCCCCGAAGCGGCTCGCCACGGCACACCGGGCGGAGAACGCGTGACCGGCCCGGTGGACGCGATCGTGTTCGACATGGACGGCACGCTCGTCGAGTCGCACGCGGTGGTGCCCGCGGCGTACCGGGCGGCGGTGCGCGCCGGAGGCGGGCCGTCGTACACCGACGCCGAGGTCATCGCCGGCTACTCGATCGGCTCCCCGATGGACCTGCTGACGCACCTGCTGCGGCGGCCCGCCTCCGGCGATGACCTGGACCGCTACCACGCCGAGCTGGATGCGCTCGCCGGGCGGGTACGCGTCTACCCCGGCGTCGCGGACACCCTCGCCGAGATCGCCGCCCGGGTGCCGATGGGCGTGTTCACCGGCGCGAGCCACCGGGCCGCCGAGATCCTGCTCGACCGGGCCGGCCTGCTCGGTCACTTCGAGGTCGTCCTCGGCGGCGACCAGGTCGACCGCCCCAAACCGGCGCCCGACGGCGTGGAGGCGGCCTGCCGCCGGCTCGGCGTGCCGCCCGGCCGCGCCGCGTACGTGGGTGACTCGCCACTGGACGTCCGCGCCGCCCGGCACAGCGGCGCGGTGGCGGTGGCCGCCGCGTGGGGCCACCAGTACGACCCCGACGAGCCGGCCGACCTCAGTCTGACCCGGCCCGGGGAGCTGCTGGCGCTGCTGTCCTGAGCCTCTTTCCCCGCGCGGGACGCTCGGCTAGCCTGCCGGGCATGCCATCGACGTTGACCGAGGCGACGGACCCGTGGTGCCTGCGTCCCGGGGAGGCCGCCGAGCTGCTGCGCGGGCACCCGTGGCGGCGGTTCGTGGTGCTGGGCGACAGCGTCGCGGAAGGGCTGTGCGAACCGGCCGACGGCTACCCCGACCTGCAGTGGGCCGACCGGATCGCGGCCGAGCTGCGCGCGGTACGGCCGGAACTGGCCTACCTGAACCTGGGCCGGCGCGGACTGCGCGCGCACGAGGTCCGGGCCACCCAGCTGACCGACGCGCTGGCCTTCGAACCCGACCTCGCCCTGGTGGTGTGCGGCGGCAACGACGCGTTCCGGTCCGCCTACGACCCGGACGCGGTCGACGCCGAAATGACCGCCATGATCACCGCGCTGCGAGAGGCGGGGGCGGACGTGATCACTGTGGGCATGTTCGACGTGTCGCACAGCCCGGCGGTACCGGACGCGCTACGCGCCGGCCTGGGCGAGCGGATGCGCCGGCTGTCCCGGCACACGAGGACCGTGGCCGAACGGCTGGGCACACTGCACGTCCACCTGACCGACCACCCGCTGGTGGCCGACCCGTCGCTGTACAGCAGCGACGGCCGCCACGGCAGCGCACGCAGCGACGCCATAGCCACCGCCGAAACCCTGAAGGTCCTCGCCACCCACCTCCCCCACCCCTGACCCGCCCTCCCCCCGGCTCCGCGCCCGCCCCGCCCCGCCGAGCCCCGTCCCGTCCCGCCCCGCCCCGTCCCGTCCCGCCGATCATGAAGTTGACCGCACTCTGCGTCCGTTTTGTCGCCGCTAACTCCATGATCAGCGGGATCAGAGGGCCGAGGGCCGACCTGCGGGCCGGATCCACGTTGTTGACCAAGGAGTTTGGGTCGCTGACGCGACCTCGTGAGGACACAAACTCCTTGATCAACGCGCCGGGGCGGACCGGAGAGGCGGAAGACGAGACGGAGAGGCCGGACGGGCGGCCGACCCCGGCCCGGCCCAACCCGATCCGCCGATCATGAAGTTGGCGGCGCCGAGCGTCCGATTTGTTCCCGTCAACTTCATGATCAGCGGGGCCAGGGGGCGAGGGTCAAGCGCCGACCCCGGATCCACGTTGTTGACCAAGGAGTTTCGGTCGGTGACGCGCCCTCGTGAGGACACAAACTCCTTGATCAACGCTGGGAGGGAGGGGGAACCGGGGGGAACGGGGGTGGACGGGGACGGGGCGGGTCAGTCGGTTAGGAGGATGCCGGTCAGGAGGACGCCTCTCGCCAGGTTGAGGACCTCGTCGCAGTCCGGGTACCCGACCCGGGCCAGCGCACCGGATTCGGTGCGGTCGAACAGATACGGGGCGAGGCTGTACGGGACGTCGGCGGTGACCGTCTCGCCGGTCTCGATCTGCACGAAGTCCATCGCCACCCGGTCCGCCTCGTGGTAGCGCTGCAGGATGTTGCCGCCCTCGGCGATCGCCGCGCGTACCCCGTCCGCCCACGCCACCGCTGTCATCTCCCGGCCGATGAGCACACCGTGCCCGGCCGAGCCGCCGGCCGGCTTGGCGACCAGGTCGGCCTGTTCGGCGAGCGCCCGGTCGAGCTGGTCGGCGGTGAGCGCCACGGTGTGCGGCACGTACCGGCGGATCAGCGTCCGGTCGTCCTCCGGCAGCAGGTCCAGGTCGTCCCAGAGCCAGGCGTAGTTCAGCTTGTTGCTGAGCAGCCAGGCGGCGCTGCTGACGAACATCGGCAGCGTGCCGGCGGCGAGCGCCCCGGCGACCGCTTCCAGCCCGGGGCTGGGGGTGACCCGGTTGGGCACGAACAGCCGGAACAGGGCGTCGACCGGGGCGCCGCCGACGACCAGCCGGTTCTGCGCGTCCAGACCGGCGGAGGCGACCGGGGCGATGACCAGGTCGATGCCGAACGGGCGGGCCTGGTCGATCAGCGGGGACAGGATCCGGATGAACGTCTCCGGATCGTCCAGTCCCGGGTAGTCGGCGTCGAAGTCCATCAGCAGCGCCACCCGGGCGCCGTCGGGCAGGCCGAGCGTGTCCCGGATGGCCACGAACCGCTGGTCCAGCAGTGAGGGCGCGGGCCGCGACCCGTCGAGCAGGTCGTGCGCGCGGTACAGCTCGGCGTACCGCTGGATCACCGTGTCGGCGTCGAAGCCGCCGCCGAGGCTGCTGTCGATGTTGTACTCCACGATGCACGGCACGCCGCCGGAGAACAGCACGTCCGGCCGGTACGCGGCGAGCAGCCCCTCGTGCAGTTCCTCGTCCGGGTCGAGCAGCCGGGTCTCCCCGTCCGGCACGTCGAGCAGCAGGCGCAGCTCGCCGGCGGTGCGGGCACGACGCCGGCACGCCTCCAGGATGAGCTGGGCGATGCGGTCGCAGACCTCGTTCAGCTCGCGGAACGCGTCGGCGGTGAACACCGGCGGGCGGGCCAGCCGCCACTGCTTGTTGTACGTGGCCCGGCCGTGGAAGATCTTCTCCCAGGCCGCGGCACCGGTGGTCACCATCGCGGTACGGGTGGACTCGGGCAGGTCGGTCCACGCCTGGCCGAGCGGCGGCCACGTGTAGTTCGGGTCCATCGTTCATCCGTCCTTGAGGGTCAGCTGGATGGCGGCGGTGAGCTGGTCGCGGCCGGGTTGCACGGCCCGGTCCAGGGCGGGTGCGAAGGGCAGCACCGCGCCGTCGGGGCGGGTCACGCGCCGGGGCGGCGCGGCCAGCCGGACCCGCTCGACCACAGTGGCGATGATCTCCCCGGCGATGCCGCAGGAGCGGTTGCCGTCGTCGACGACCACCAGCCGCCCGGTGCGGCTCACCGACTCGACGAGGCCGTCCCAGTCGAACGGGTAGAGCGTGCGGGGGTCGAAGACCTCCACCGACGCCTGGCCGGCGAGTTCGTCCGCGACGGCGAGCGCGTCGTGCACCAGGTGCCCGACCGCCACCACCGTCACGTCGGCGCCGGGACGGCGGACGACCCCGCGGCCCAGCGGCACCGGCGCCAGGTCGGTGACGTCGGCGCGCAGGTCCAGGGCGCCGGCCGGGGCGAAGACCACCACCGGGTCGTCGCAGCGGATCGCGGAGACCAGCAGCCCGTACGCGTCGGCGGGCGTGGCCGGTACGACAGTGGTCACCCCGACGTGGGCGAACAACGCGTACGGGTGGTCGGAGTGCTGCCCGGCCCAGCCGGTGCGGGAGCCGGAGCCGGGCACCACGTAGGTGACCGGCACCGCGCACTGGCCGCCGGTCATCAGCGGGAACTTGTGGGCGTGGTTGACGATCTGCTCGAAGACCAGGAACAGCAGCGACGGGATCTGGAACTCCACCACCGGGCGGGCACCGGCCAGCGCCGCGCCGGTGGCGAAGCTGGTGAACGCCTGCTCGGACAGCGGGGTGTCGCGGACCCGTTCCGGGCCGAACTTCTTCAGCAGGCCGGTGGTGACGTTCGCGGCGGCCACCCGGATGTCCTCGCCGAGCACCACGACCGACTCGTCGCGGGTCATCTCGTCGGCCAGCGCCCGGGTGAGCGCCCTGCGGTAGGAGAGCCGGGGCATTCAGCCACCTCCGGTCCGGGCGGTGAGCCCGCTGGCGTACAGGTGGTCCAGGGCGGTCGCCGGGTCCGGGTGCGGCCCGGCGAGCGCGTACTCGACGGCGGCGTCCAGTTCCGCCTCGACGGCGGCGTCCACCTCGGCCCGCACCGCCGGGTCCAGCCGCGCTCCGGCGATGTCGACCGGATCGCGGGACCGGCCCTCGGCCACCTCCTCCGGCGGCCGGTAGTCGAGGCGTACCTGATGTTCGAAGGTGTGGTGGGCGTCGAAGCGGTAGGTGCGGGCCTCGACCAGCTCGGGTCCGCCGCCGGCGCGCATCCGCGCGACGGCGGCGGCGGTGACCTCGCGTACCGCCTCGGGGTCCTGCCCGTCGACGACGGCCGCCGGCATGCCGAAGGCGGCGGCCCGCCCGGCGATGGTGCCGGCGACCGCGCCGTCGACCGGCATGGTGGTGGCGTAGCCGTTGTTCTCGCAGACGAACAGCACCGGCACCCGCCAGAGCGCGGCCAGGTTGAACGCCTCCAGGAGCATGCCCTCGTTGACCGCGCCGTCGCCGAAGAAGGTGGCGCCGACGATGTCGGCGCCGCGCCGCCGGCGCTCCCACACCGCTCCGGTGAGGATCGCGCCGGCGGCTCCGACGATGGCGTTGGCGCCGAGGACGCCGACGCCGAAGTCGGCGGCGTGCATCGACCCGCCCCGGCCCCGGTTGAGCCCGGTGACCCGGCCGCACAGTTCGGCCAGCATCCGGGCCGGGTCGGCGCCCTTCGCGAGCACGTGCCCGTGCCCGCGGTGGGTGCCGGTGACCAGGTCCTCGGCGGAAAGGGCCGCGCAGACCCCGGCGGCGATCCCCTCCTGACCGAGGTACGGGTGGATGCCGCCGACGATCTCCCCGGCGCGGACCAGCTCGATCGCGCGCTCCTCGAAGCGGCGGATCAGCCGGACCGTCCGGTAGAGCCGGAGCGGGTCGGAGCCGGTCACGCCGGACGGCCCTCCTTGACGGCGGCGAGGATGTCGTCCCAGAGGCGGGCGCGGGCGGCCAGCGCGGCGTTCACCGTGTCGGCGCACTCCTGCCACTTGGTGTCGTCGTCGCCGCACAGGTCGGCCAGCATCTGCATGGCCATCGGGGTGTGCTGCTCGCCGTCGACCTCGATGTGCCGCTCCAGGTAGTCGACGAAACTGTTCAGCCGGTTGCTGCGCTCGTTGACGGCGACGACCTGGGTGAACATCTCCGGGATGAGGTCCTCGCGGCCGAACGCGAACGCCGCGGCCTGGCAGTGCACCGGGGTGGTCTCGATGATCCGCCAGGTGGTGCCGGCGAACGCGGCCGACGCCGCGGGGACGCCGGCGGCGCCGAGCGCCTCGGTGACCGGGGTGCCGTCGCGCAGCAGGTCGACGAGCTTGTTCACGGCGGTGGTGTCGGCGCCGGCCTCGGTCATGCCCTGCACGTACAGCTCGAAGTGGCTGATGTAGCCGTCGCCCAGCTCGTCGCTCTCCTCGACCATGACGATGTCGTTGATCAGGCGGCGGCTGCCGGTCGGTCCGGTCGGGATCCACGGCACCGTGACGCAGGTGAGCTGCCGCTGCAACGACTTCAGCAGCGACATGAAGTCCCAGACGGCGAAGACGTGGTGCTCCATGAACGTGACGAGCGCGTCGTGGGTGTCCAGGTTGGCGTAGAGGGGGTGCTTGACCACCACGTCGCGGCGCTCGGTCACCGCCCGCTCCAGCCGCTCGATGCCCGGGTGCGTCTTACCCCAGTCGTACCGTGACATTGTCAGCCTCCCTGCTGGGCGCGGTCGCGCCAGATGACCGGGCAGTAATCGGGGTCCGCGTAGTCCGGCCGGCCCTCGTGGGTGCGGCGGACCAGCACGTCGTGGTTGTACGCGGCGAGCGTGCCGTCGGAGAGCGGATACTCCCGCCAGGCGTTGTCGCCGTCCTGCAGGTGCAGCGAAACGGCCCGGCGGGGCCGCCCGCTGACGTTCGCGCCGCTGCCGTGGTAGGTGCGGCAGTGGTGGAAACTCATGTGTCCCTTGGGGATCACCATGGGGATCTTGCGGATCTCGGCGCCGTTGTACGCCGCGTTCTCGGCGAGCATCGCTTCGAGCTGGTCGCGGTCCCGGTCGGCGAAGTGCCGCACCACCGTGTCGTCGGCGCCGATCTCCCGCCAGCGGTGGGAGCCGTCGACCATGGTGATGGTGCCCATCTCCTCGCCGCAGTCGTGGAACGGGATGAACGCGGTGAGCATGTTCTCCGACGACGAGGACGCCCAGTAGTGCTTGTCGAAGTGCCAGGGCACGATGTTCGACGGCTCACCGGCGATCGGCGGCTTCCAGATCAGCGTGGACTGGAAGATCCGGATCTCGGCGGCGCGGGCCAGCCGGGCGGCGACCGCACCGATCAGCGGCTTGCGCAGGATGCGGGCGATGCCGTCGTGCTCGTGGTGGACGTAGTCGTTGTGCCGCTGCACGTCACCCCGGGACGGCTCCCAGTAGGCCAGCTTCGGCGGCCGTACCGGCAGCAACCGGTCGCGCTCCCCGGCGTAGTAGCTGTCGGTGGCGGCGACGAGTTCGTCCACCTCGTCGTCGGTGAGCAGCTTCTTCGACAGGTACCAGCCGTGCTCGGCGTAGTGCCGGACGTCCTCGTCGGAGGGCAGCAGCGCCTCCTCCTCGGCGGTCAGCCCGGGATCGATGGTGGTCATGCCGGGCCGGCCGGGCATGGCCTCACGGCCCTCGCTTCGCTCGGTGCGTTCACTCATGCCGTCACCCCTCCGGCCGCGACGGCGGGGGTCGCCCCCGCCGCGGCCAGCTCGCGTTCCTTGGCCTCGTAGAGCGCCTTGATGTTGCCGCTGCCGAAGGTGCGCGCCCCGCGCCGCTCGATGAGTTCGAGGAAGAGGGTGCGGCGCACGTGCATCGACTCGGTGAAGATCTGCAGCAGCTGCCCGTCGTGGTCGGAGTCGACCAGGATGCTCAGCTCGCGCAGCCGGTCCACCGGTGCGTCCAGCCGGCCGACCCGCTGCTCCAGGCCGTCGTAGTACGCGCCGGGGGTGCTGGCGAACCGCACCCCGCGCCCGGCGAGCGCGCCGACAGCGGTGACGATGTCGTCGGTGCGCAGGCCCAGGTGCTGCACCCCGGCGCCGGCGTGCCAGCGCAGGAAATCCTCGATCTGCCCCGGCCGGGCGCCGGTGTCCGGCTCCAGCAGCACGAACGTGACCTTCCCGGACGGGCTCTGCACCACCTTGGAGTTCATCGCCTGGCCGGCGACCTCGATGTGCTCGGTGAAGATGTCGGCGAAGCCGAACACCTTCTCGTAGTGCGCGACAGTCTCGTCGAGCTGCCCCGGCGGCACGCAGATCGCCAGGTGGTCGACCTCGGCGAGCAGCGTGTCCGTCCCGCCGGGCGCGGTCACCGGCTCGATCGCGCCGGGCAGGAACACACCCGGGTCGCCGCGCCGCTCGACCAGGCGGTGCACCACGTCGCCGAAGCCGCCCACCTCGGCGACCACCACCTCGGCGTCCGCGCCGGTGAAGGCGCGCGGCGGACTCACCGCCGTCGCGCCCCGGTCCACCAGCTCCGCGTACGCCCCGGCGGCGTCGTCGACGGCGAGCGCCACCACGGCGATGCCGTCGCCGTGCCGGTGCACGTAGGTCGCCGCCGGGTGCTCGGCGGACAGCCCGGTGGTCAGCAGCAGCCGGATGCCGGCCTGGGCCAGCAGCAGCGAACGCTGCCCGTCCAGCCCGGTCTCCGGACCGCCCTGCCCGCACAGCCGGAAACCGACCGCGTTGTCGAAGTAGAAGGCCGCCTGCCGGGCGTCCCCCACGTACAGTTCGAGATGATCTATCCCGTTGATGGTCATGGGCTTCCCCTGTTCCCCCCGTGATCGCGACCCGGACGGACGCCCGGGACTGGAGTCCGGTCAGCCGGCGGCCGGGGTGGCGGCCCGGCGGGCCGGCCCGGAGAGCCGGCGCAGGAGCAGACTGACGTTCTGGCCGCCGAACCCGAACGAGTTCGTCAGCGCGTGGCCGGCCCGGGTGGGCCGGGGCACGGCGCGGACGTGGTCCGCCTCGCACTCCGGGTCCGGGTCGTCCAGGTGGTAGGTGGGTGGCAGCAGGCCACCGTCGAGCGCCAGCGCGGTGGCGGCGGCCTCCAGCACCCCTGACGCGCCGAGCAGGTGCCCGGTGAGCGCCTTGGTGGAGCTGACCGGCACACCGCCGGTGCCGAACACCTCGGCCAGCGCGACCGTCTCGGCGACGTCACCGAGTCTGGTGCCGGTGCCGTGCGCGTTGACGTACCCGACGTCGGCGGGCTCGACGCCGCCTGCCGCCAGGGCCCGGCGCATGCACGCCGCCGCGCCGGCCCCGTCCGGCCGTGGCGCGGTCGGGTGGTACGCGTCGGTGTTCGCCCCGAAGCCGGCGACCTCGGCGTACCCGCGCACACCCCGGCCGTCGGCGTGCCCGGCGCGCTCCAGCACCAGCAGCGCCGCGCCCTCGGACAGCACGAAACCGTTGCGCCGCTTGTCGAAGGGGCGGCTCGCCTCGGTCGGTTCGTCCCAGCCCCGGGCCAGCGCCCGGGCGTTGCCGAACGTGTCGGCGAACGTGCCGAACAGCGGCGCCTCGCTCGCCCCGCACACCACCACGTCGGCCTCGCCGGAGCGGATGAGGCGTACCCCGTCGGCGACCGCCTGGGCGCCGGAGGCGCAGGCCGTGCCGACCGACGAGCTGTAGCCGCGGATGCCGTGCGCGATGGCGATCCGCGCCGAGGGCATGTTCGGCAGGATGCCGGTGAGCAGGTACGGGCTGACGGCCGCCCGGCCCCGGGCGGCCCGCGCGAGCACCTGGCCCTCCAGCGTGGACATGCCGCCCACTCCGCCGACGATCACCGCGATACGCTCCGGGTCGACGTCGCGGCCCACCTCGATGCCGGCGTCGGCGAGCGCCTCGGCGGCGGTGATCAGGGCGAGCAGCACCACGCGGTCGAGCACCTTCGTCTCCGGTCCGGAGGCGACGCTGCGCGGGTCGATGTCCGGCAGCACCCCGGCCACCTCCAGGCTGCCCGCTGCCGGGTGCCCCTCGGGCGGGCGGCGCAGCCCGGACCGGCCGGAGATCAGCGCGTCGAACGTGTCCGCCGCGCCGCGCCCGGCCGGGGTGAACAGCCCCATGCCGGTGATGACGGCGCTCACGACGGCGCCTCGGTCAGGTAGCGCTCGCGCAGCGCCACCTTGCGCACCTTGCCGGTGACCGTGACCGGGATGTCGTCGGCGCGTACCGGGACGACCCTGCGCAGCGTGGCCGCCACGTCCGGGCCGAGCGCGGTACGGATGCGCTCGGTGCGGTCCGTCTCCGGGTCGGCGCCGGCGGCCAGCTCCAGCAGCACGTCCGTGGTGACCGTGCCGTCGTCCGCCTTGACGATCACCACTGTGCAGTCGGTCACGTCGGGGCAGGCGGCGAGGATGCGTTCCTCGGACAGCGCGGTGAAGAACCGCTTCCCGTCGCCGACCTCGACCGAGTCGACCGCCCGGTCCAGGTGGTAGTAGCGGCCGTCGTCGTCGGCGTACACCAGGTCGCCGGTGAGGTACCAGCCGCGCAGCCGGAACCGGTACGTGGTGACCGAGTCGTTCCAGTAGCCGCGGAACAGCGACGGCGAGTCGATGCCGAGCCAGCCGACCTGCCCGGGCGGCAGCTCGTTGCCGTCGGCGTCGAGCACGGCGACCCCGGTGAACCGGTACGGGCGGCCGACGCAGCGGCCGTACCGGTCGGTGTCGGCGGTGTGGGTGATGTGGAACATCGAGTGGCCCATCTCGCTGGAGCCGAGGCCGTCGATGAACACCGACCCGGGTACCCGGGTCACGCCGCCGCGGGTCATCACGTCCCGGGAGCCCACAGCGACCAGCCGCCGTACGTGCGGCTCGTGCGAGCAGTCGCCGGTGTTGAACCACAGCCGCACCGAGTCCAGGTCGTAGCCGGACAGGTCGAAGCGGGCCAGCTCGGCCCAGGTGACCGAGAAGCCGAACACGCCGTCCGGGCGCCACCGCTGGATCGCGTCGAGCACCCGCTCGCCGCCCTGCTCGGAGAGCAGGAACATCTCCGCCCGGTTGCCGAGCGCCTGGTTGACCATGAGCACGGTGGCGGTGTGCGGGGCGGGCAGCGCGTTGAGGATGCGTGTGGTGCCCTGCGCCTGCGGCATGGACAGCAGGTGACGGGTGGCGGCGAACAGGCTGGCGTGCGAGTGCAGCACAGCCTTCGGCACGCCTGTGGTGCCGGAGGTGTGGGTGATCACGATCGGGTCGTCCGGGTGGTGCCGGTAGTGCGCGGGCGCGGCGTCCGGGTCGCCGGTCCCGGCCTGCGCGGGCTCGCCGAGCATCGGCGCGCCCAGGTCGTGCCCGGCCAGCACCTCGGCGTGCGCGGCGTCGGCGAGCACACCGGCGGCGCGCAGCCGGCGGACGTACTCGGCGGCGATCTCGGGGCGCAGCCTGCCGTTCATCAGCGCCGGGATGGCGCCGAGGCGGGTCAGCGCCAGGAACGACAGCACCATGTCGGCGGCGGTGCCGGCCCAGACCGCCACCGGGTCGCGTGGCTTCACCCCGCGCTCGTGCAGCCAGGCGGCCCGGGCGGCGACCATCCGGTCGAGCCGGCCCAGGGTGAGCGGGGTCTCGGCCGGGTGGCCGTCGACCTCGGTGTCGAACGTGAGCCCCGGCCCGTCCGGGTCGGCGCCGTGGGCCAGCACCCGGGCGAGCACGTTGCCCGCGCCCAGCTCCGCGTCGGCCGCGAGCGCGCCGCGCAGTCCCTTCGTCCTCATTGACGTGTTCCCTCCCCCAGCAGCACCGCGGTCGCCTCGCCCGGCGTACCGTCCGGTGCCAGTTCGATCAGGATCAGCAACGCCTGTGCGGCGTCGCCGTCGTACAGCAGCAGGTCCGCCTCGGCCTCCCCCTCGGCCCGCGCGTCGCCGGTCGGGCTCAGGCACACCACCGGCCCGTCCAGTCGCCAGCGCGCCGCGACGTGCCCGGCCACGCTGTTCGGCACCGACTGGAAGAAGAACAGCGGCCCGATCCGCCCGCCCGCGTCCACAGTGGCGCGTACGTGCGCCGCGCCGGCGGTGTCCCCGCCCGCGCTGACCAGCACCACAGCCGTCCGGTTGCCCGGTGGCAGCGGCCCGTCGCCGTACCGCCGCGCGAGGCACCGCTGCGCCACCGCCGCCACCAGCGGCGCGAACGGCGAGTGCACGAACCCCGCCACCCCCGCCGGCGCACTGCCCTCATCCCCCGCCTCGGGCCACCGCGCCTCCGCGAGCACCACGACCCCGTTGCGCGATCTTGCGGTTGGTGCCCCCTCGGCGGGCGTTGTGCCCGTTTCGCCGGGGCCGTGAGTGCAAGATCGCGGGAAGCCGGGGTGGGGCGTGGGCGCGGTCATGAGGTGCTCACCAGGAGGGCCGTGTCGGCGCCGCCGAAGGCGGCGTTGAGGGTCAGCGCGTGTCCGGTGCGCGCGGGGCGGGGTGCGTCGCGGATGACGTCCAGCGGGCACTGCGGGTCGGTGCCGAGCCACCCGGCGGTGACCGGCAGCTTGCCGTGCCGCAGGGCCAGCACGGTGACCACCAGTTCCAGCAGCCCGGACGCCTCCAGCGCGTGCCCGTGCACCGACTTCGTGGAGCTGACCGGCAGCCGCCCGGCGTCCTCGCCGAACACCCGGGTCAGCGCCGCCGCCTCGGAGGCGTCGCTGAACGGGGTACCGGTGGCGTTGGCGTTGACGTAGCCGACCGCGTCCGGTGGCAGCCCGCCGCGGCGCAGCGCCGCCTCGACCGCCCGGGCCAGCCCGAGCCCGTCCGGGTGCGGCTGGCACGGGTGGTACGCGTCCCCCGCCCGGCCCCACCCGGCCACCGTCGCCAGCGTCTCGGCGCCCCGCCGGGCGGCGGCGCCCGCCGACTCCAGCACCACGGCGGCCACCCCGTCGCCCAGCAGCAGCCCCTTGCGGCCGGCGCTGAACGGGCGGACCGCGCCGTCGGCGGCGAGCGCCCGGCCGGCGTCGAACAGCGCGTACTGGTCCGGTTCGACCAGGTAACCGGCCGCGACCACGACCCGCTCCAGGTCGCCCCGGCGGATCAGCGCCGCCGCGTCGGCGACCGCGCTGCTCGCCGACACACAGGCCGTGGTGTAGATCCGGGTACGCCCGCGCAGGCCGCACCGCGCGGCCAGGTGACCGGCGAGCGCCGGCACCGTCGGCTCGTCCCACCCCCGAGGTACGGGCAGCGAGTACGGCCCGCCGTGGGTGGCCAGGAACAGGGCCGACTCCGCCCGCCCGGCCCGGTCCAGTCCGGCGGCCCGGGCGGCGGTGTCGATCGCGTCGGCCAGTTCGCCGGCGAGCGTGCCGACGTCCGGCACTGTGGCCGCCACCGTCACCCGGCGGCCGGCGGTGTCGAAACGGCGCACCGGCGTGAACGCCGGGGTGCCGGTGAGCACCCCGGCCAGCAGCGCGTCGGCGCCCCTGCCGAGGGCGCTGAGCGCGTACGTGCCGGTGATCCGTACGGTCTCCCGCTCAGCCATCTGCGGGAGCGGTGAGAGAGCCACGGAACACCGCGAGCGCGTCGTCGACGGTGCGGATGCCGGCGAGCTGGTCGTCGCTCAGGTCCAGCCGGCGGTCGTAGCGCTGCTCGACCATGTGCACCAGCCAGGCCAGCTCCATCGAGCCGAGCCGGTCCGGCACCTGGTCGGCGGGTTTCGCGGTCAGTTCGGCGAGCATGCTCACCAGGTCAGCTCGCCCCAGGTCGGGCTGACCGGACATCAGGACTTGTCGCTGTTCGCGGCCACCCGGTCGGCGACCATCGTGGTGAACTCGCCGACCGTCATCAGCGCCATCTTCTCCGACTCGTCGTCGGCGAACTTCAGGCCGTAGCGGTCCTCGACGCGGACCGCGAGGTCGGCCAGGGCCAGTGACTCCAGGTCGACGCCGGAGGGGCCGAGCGTGGTGTCGTCGTCGAGCTCCTCCACGTCGTAGTTCATGTCGGCGAGCTGTTCGACGACGAAGGTGCGGACCTCGTCTCGCATGGGTTCAGACCTCTTCTCCGTGTACCGGCTGACGGTGCCCGGTCGGGACACCGTGTGCGTGGGAACCGGCAGGCTCGGGCGCGCGGGTGGCGCGCTGCCCGGCCGGTCCGGGGCGGGATTCGGGGTGGACCGGACGTCCGGCGGGCGTCCGGCAGATGTGCGGCTCGTACAGGGGGCCGGTCACGACGCCGCGTCCCGCAGCGCCGGCACGGACCGGACCAGCTTTCCGGTGGTGGTGCGGGGCATCTGGTCCAGCAGGCGCAGCGTGCGGGGACGTTTGAAGCCGGCCAGCCGCTCGGCGATCAGCTTGTCGAGCGTCTCCTCGGTCGGCGAGCCGTCGGTCTGGACGTACGCGGTGATGCCCTCGTCCCAGACCACCACCGCGGCGGTGACGCCGGGCAGCCCGGCGACCGTGGCCTCCACCTCGGTCAGGTCGACCTTCAGGCCGCCCACCGACACCTGCGAGTCCAGCCGGCCCTTGACGGTGACCAGACCGGTCTCCGGATCGACCACGCCGGCGTCGCGGGTGTGCAGCCAGCCGTCGGCCCACCGGGTCGGGTCGGCCGGCCCGACGTACGGGTTGGCCGGGCAGCTCACCCACAGCTCGCCGTCGCGCTCGCGTACCTCGATGCCGGGGGCGGGCGCGATGGCGGGGCGGTGCCGCCCGTACAGGTCGGTGCCGATGACGCCGACCTCGGTCATCCCGTACATGTTGCCCAGCGGCACGCCGTACCGGTCGGTGAACGCGTCCGCCACGGCGGCGGGCACCAGCTCGCCACCGGTGGTCATGCGCTTGAGCTGGGGCAACGGCCCGACCGGTGTGGTGGAGGCGAGCAGCCCGATGTGGAACGGGACGCCGAGCACCGTGGCCGGGGTGTCCTGGGCGGCGACGGCGGCGAGGATCGCGTCGCCGCTGAGCCGCTCCGGCGGGCACAGCTCGACACCCGCGTGCAGCCCGTAGAGCAGGCCGCCGACCAGGCCGAGCACGTGCACCATGCTGGGCAGCAGGATGATCCGCTCGCCGGGCAGCGCGACACCGTCGATGCGGGTGTAGCGGTGCACCTCGGCGACCAGGTCGGCGGCGGTGCGGCCGATCACCTTGGACGGTCCGGTGGAGCCGGAACTGAGCTGGATCACCGCGTGCGGGCTGCCCGCCGGGCGGTCGGAGTACGCGCTGACCCCGGCGGTGACGTCGACGAAGATCCGCAGCGCGCCGCCGCCGGAGCGGACCGGGGCGACCACCACCTGCGGGCTGAGCCGGCGCAACGCCTGGTCGACCTCGTGGTCGGTGAGCCGGTGGTCGAGCAGCACCGCCTGGGCGCCGGTACGCCAGGTGGCGAGCAGGTGCGCCACGTACGCCAGCGAGGGCGGCAGGCGCAGCGCGGCGGCGCCTCCGGCGCGCAGCCCGGCCCCGGCGAGCCGGTCCTGGGCCTCGCCGACGAGCCGGCGCAGCGTGCCCTTGTCGACCGGTTCGGGCAGGCGCAGGCAGACGTCGGTGTCGCGTCCGGTGAACAGGATGTCGTCCACCCAGTCCACCGTCGTCGAGGCAGGATCTTCCGCCACGGGATGTGCAGTCACGACCAGCCACCGTTCCACTGAGGAACTGGGCGGATCCGCCCAGCGGGTACGTCGTTCGGGGTATGGCGGAACCCTACGACGCCCCTCTTCGGCATCGCCAGATGCAAATGGCTAGATCCAAAACAGCGGCTGGGTGGATTGCTCAGGCTCGATCGGACAGGCAGGATCGGGCCACGCCGGCAAGGTAGTCCGCCGGCCGCCGGATGCTGCCCTCCAGCCTCACCCCGGTGCCCGCCCATCCGCCGGGCGGACGGCGTAGTCCGCGAGCGCGGGCGCGAGGGCGTCGAAGGCGACGTGCGCGTAGCCGGTGACGGCACGCGCGATGTCGTCGTCGTCCTGCCCGGCGACGGTGCGGCGCATGGTCTCCTCGAACAGCAGCCGGTGGACGCCGGCCAGCTGCGCGGCGGCAACCCGGGGCAGGACGTCGCCCTCCGGGCTCCCGGTTTCCTCGGCCAGGGCGGCGGCCAGGGCCTTCTCCCGGTCGTCGTGGAACTCGCGGAGGCGGGCCACCAGCGCCGGGCTGGCGGCGATCATCCGGGCGAACGTGGGACCGGAGAACCCGATGACCGGGTCGTGCGCGGCCACCGCGGCGAGGTAGGCGCGGCGCAGCGCCGCCAGCGCCGACTCGCCGGGCTCGCGCTCCCGGACGACGGTGGCCAACTGCCGCACGAACTCGTCGTGCATGTCCAGCGCCAGATCCTCCTTCCGAGGGAAGTAGTTGGTGACGGTCATCTTGGACACCTGCGCGGCGGCGGCCACCTCGGCGATCGTCACGTTGTCGAAGCCGCGTTCGAGGAACAGGCGGGTGGCCTGGCTCGAGATGTTCTCCCTGGTCTGGCGCTTCTTCAAGGCCCTGAGGCCGGTGCTCTGCGCGGTCATGCATCCACCATACCTGGTACCGACCAAAAATTATCCTTGACATTTTCTTAGGTCGGTTCTAATTTTATGTCGTGCCGGCGAGACGCCGACA
Organism: Micromonospora sp. CPCC 205554; assembly: GCF_036902745.1. Lineage (NCBI taxonomy): Bacteria > Bacillati > Actinomycetota > Actinomycetes > Micromonosporales > Micromonosporaceae > Micromonospora > Micromonospora sp. CPCC 205554. The sequence continues at coordinate 236,975 of NZ_JBAKHP010000001.1, forward strand.
CGGAAGGGAGCCTGACATGCCCGCCCACACCCGCGACATCGCCGCCGGCAAGCCCCGCCGCCCGCACCTCGCTCCGGCGCGCCGGCCGCACGTCCCCGTGGTCGCCCCCCGGCGTCAGCCCCGCCGGATCCCCGGCCGCCGCTGACCCGCCACCCGTCCCGAGCCCCGCACCGTCCCGGAAGGAGCACGTTTCTTGCTCGCCACCACCCACCCCGCAGCCACCGGCCACACCACGGACGCGGTGGCCGACTACCTCCGGACGATCGGACGCACGCCGCTGCTCACGGCCGAGCAGGAGACGTGCCTCGGCGCCCGCGTCGAGGCCGGCAGCCTGGCGCAGCGGCGCTTGGACGACGACGGCGACCGGGTCGGCGCGGCCGAGCGGGACCGGCTGCGGCGGCTCGTCGCCGACGGGCGGCGCGCCCGGCACCACATGATCGAAGCCAACCTGCGGCTGGTCGTCTCGGTCGCGAAACGGTACGCGCTCGCCGGCCGGCTGCCACTGCTCGACCTGATCCAGGAGGGCACCATCGGCCTGATGCGGGCGGTCGAGAAGTTCGACCACCGGCGTGGACTGAAGTTCTCGACGTACGCGACCTGGTGGATCAAGCAGGCGATCGGCCGGGCCCTCACCGACCAGAGCCGCACGATCCGCCTGCCGGCGCACCTGGTCGAGGTGCTCAACCGGGTGAACCGGACCCGCCGCACGCTGGCGGGCGAACTCGACCGGGAGCCGACGCCCGCCGAGGTCGCCGCCCGGCTCGAGGTGCCCGTCGAAAAGGTGGAACTGCTGCTGCGGCACGACCGCGAGCCGGTCTCCCTGCACACGCCGGTCGCCGGGGCTGCCGGCACGACCGAGCTGGGCGACCTCGTCCCCGACGAGGCGCCCGACCCGGCCGGCGTCGTGGTGTCGTCCTGGCGGCGCCGCTACCTGGACGAGGTGCTCGGCACCCTGTCGGAGCGCGAGGCGGCCGTCATCTGCCAGCGGTACGGCCTCGACGACGACCGGCCGAGCACGCTCGACGAGATCGGCACGAGGATCGGGCTGACCCGGGAGCGGGTCCGCCAGATCGAGAGCCAGGCGCTGCGGAAGCTGCGCCACCCCACCCGCGCCCGGATCCTGGCCGACCTGCACGCCTGAGCCGGCACCAAGACCGCACACCGACCGTCCCACCAGGAGGCCGACCGATGACACCCGACCCCCGCACCGTCCACCCGCTGCCCGCCTTCGACCGCGTGGTGTTCCTCAAGCCACTGGTGACGTCACCGAAGATCGTCGTGGGTGACTACACCTACTACGACGATCCTGACGACGCGACCGGCTTCGAGCACCGCAACGTCCTGTACGCCTACGGACCGGAACGGCTGGTCATCGGAAAGTACTGCGCGATCGCCTCCGGCACCCGGTTCCTGATGGCCGGGGCGGCCCATCCCAGCATGGGCGTGTCCACGTACCCGTTCACCATGTTCGGCGGCGAGTGGGCCGAACGGACCCTCGACATCGTCACCGCCATGCCGAGCCGCGGCGACACCGTCGTCGGGAACGACGTCTGGTTCGGCTTCGGATCCGTGGTCATGCCGGGCGTGCGGATCGGCGACGGCGCCGTCATCGCCACCGGCGCGGTGGTCACCGCCGACGTGCCGCCCTACACGATCGTCGGCGGCAATCCCGCCCGGCCGATCCGGCAACGCTTCGACGACGCCGACATCGTGCGGCTCCGCCGCGCCGCCTGGTGGGACTGGCCCACCGACCTCGTCACCGCGCACGCCCGCACGATCATGGCCGGCACGCCCGCCGAGATCGCCCGGATCGCCGCCGAGCACGGCGTGGAACAGCCCGGGTGAGACCGCCGGGCGACGACGCGCACCCTCGGACGGCCGGGCCGCAGGGAACGATTCACCGGCGCCGGCACCGGGCACAGAGGTGCCAGCGGCCACCACCGGTCCACCCCGAACGAGCGGAGGCGTCATGCGCTGGCTCTACCTGGTCCTGCTCCTCGGGCTGATCCTGGTCCTCGTCGGGTTGCGGGTGTGGCTCCCCCGGCGCGCCCTCCGGGCCGGCCGCTCCCTCCGGCAGCGCGTCGACCGACGCGACTGACCGGGCTTCGTCAGCCCTCCCCGGCCGGCGGGGGCGCCGCGCCGCGCAGCACCAGCGCGCTGTTGAACCCGTCGAAGCCGCGCGCGCCGACCAGCGCGATCCGGCTGCGCGGCGGGCGGGGCTGCCGCAGGAACGTCAGCTCGCAGCCGGGCGCCGGCTCGTCCGGACCGGCGGAGGCGGGCAGCATCCCACGGCGGAACGCCAGCAGCGCGGTGGCCGCGTCCAGCGCCGACCCGCCCTGGTGCGCCCGCCCGGTCAGCGGCTTCTGCGTGGTCACCGGCGGGGTCCGGTCGCCGAACACGGCACGCAGCGCCGCCGCCTCGGCCCGGTCGTACGCGGGCACGCCGAGCGCGTCCGGCCAGATCACGTCCACGTCGTGCGGGCGTACCCCGGCGCGCTCCAGCGCCAGCCGCATCGACCTGGCGTAGTGGGACGGGTCCGGTCCGGTGGCCGGGTCGGTGGGCGCGGCGTCGTGGGTGGCGGCCCAGCCGGTGACCTCCCCGTAGACGCGGGCGCCCCGGGCCAGCGCGTGGCCGAGTTCCTCCACCACGAAGACCGCACCGCCCTCGGCCGGCACGTACCCGGAGGCCGCGACGTCGAACGGCCGGTACGCCCGCTCCGGGTCGGGCACGTCGCTGAGCAGGCCGGAGCGGAGCTGGCAGGCGAGCGCGTACGGGCTCAGCGGGCACTCGGTCGCCCCGGCGATCACCACGGGGGTGCCCCGGCGGATGGTGCGCACCGCGTGCGCCAGGCTGTCCAGCCCGCCGGCGGACTCGGACACGGTCACTCCGGACGGTCCCTTGAACTGGTGGCGGATCGACAGCTGCCCCACGCTCGCGGCGTAGAACCAGGCGATCGACTGGTACGCCCCGACGGTGCGGCTCGGCCCGCCCCAGAGCCGTTGCAGCTCCCGCTGCCCGAACAGGTTGCCGCCCGACGAGCTGGCGAGCGTGACCGCCCACTTGTACGGGTCCGGCGACACCTCGGGCAGCCCGGCGTCAGCCAGCGCCAGCTTGGTGGCGGCGAAGCCGAGGTGCGTCCATCTGTCGGTCTGCACCCGCTGCCGGGTGTCGCTGAACCCGGCCGGATCGAAGCCGGCCACCTCCCCGGCCACCCGGGTCGGGTAGCGCTCCGGATCGAACAGCGTGATCGGCCCGGTGCGCCGGGTGCCGGCGAGGACGGTGTCCCAGTGCGCCTCGGCGCCGACGCCGCTGGGTGCGACCACACCGATGCCCGTCACCACGGCCCGCGCGGTCACGGTGCCGTCCTTGTTCGCGACTGCGGGGCTCGCAAAACCGGCTCACTCCTCGCGCTCACGGGTGCCGTCCTTGTTCGCGACTGCGGGGCTCGCAAACCCGGCTCACTCCTCGCGCTCACGGTGTCACCGCGAGGCGGCGGAACACCATCGCCGACTGGAAGCCGCCGAACCCGCTGCCCACCGACAGCGCCACGTCCACCGGCACCTCCCGCGCCTCGTTCGGCACGTAGTCCAGGTCGCACTCCGGGTCGCGGGTGGTCCAGTTGGCGGTGGGCGGGACCACGCCGTACTCGATGGCCAGGGCGCAGGCGGCCATCTCGATCGAGCCGATGGCGCCGAGCGAGTGACCGACCATCGACTTGATCGAGCTGATCGGCACCCGGTACGCCGTCTCCCCCAGTGCCCGCTTGAACGCGGCCGTCTCGTGCCTGTCGTTCTGCCGGGTGCCGGAGCCGTGCGCGCTGACGTACGACACGGCCGACGGGGCGAGCCGGGCCTGCCGCAGCGCGTCGCTGATCGCCACCGCCATCTCCGCGCCGTCCGGGCGCAGCCCGGTCATGTGGAAGCCGTTGCTGCGGCCGGCGTACCCGGCGACCTCGCAGTAGACGTGCGCGCCGCGGCGGCGGGCGTGCTCGGCCTCCTCCAGCACCAGCACCGCGGCGCCCTCGGCGAGGACGAACCCATGCCGGTCGGCGTCGAACGGCCGGGAGGCGTGCTCCGGGTCGTCGTTGTCCGGGCTGGTCGCGCCGATCGCGTCGAACGAGGCGACGGTGACCGGGGAGATCGGCGAGTCGGCGGCGCCGGCCAGCACTACGTCGGCCTCGCCGTCGGCGACGAGCTGGTGGGCGTACCCGATGGCGTCGATGCCGGAGGTGCAGCCGGTGGAGATCACCTGCGCCGGGCCGTGCAGGCCGTGCCGGCAGGCCACGTCGGCGGCCAGGCTGCTGGGTACCAGCGCCTGGTAGAGGTACGGCCCGCCGAGCGCGTGGTCGACCAGCCAGTGCCGGCCGGAGTCGCTGACCCGCACGTACTCCTGCTCCAGCGCCATGGTCCCGCCGACGGCGGTGCCGAGCACCACCCCGGCGCGTTCCCGCTGCGCGTCGGTGAGGGTGAGGCCGCTGTCCGCGAGCGCCTCGGCGGAGCAGGCGAGCGCGAACTGCACGTACCGGTCGGCGCGCTGCCGTTCGGCGAGTGTGATCCCGGCGGCGTCCGGGTCGAAGTCGCACTCGGCGGCGATCTGCGACCGGAACGGCGACGGGTCGAAGAAGCTGATCCGCCGGGTGGCGGTACGTCCCTCGGTGATCGTCTTCCAGAACCGGTCCCGGGTGGCGCCGCCGGGCGCGACGACGCCGATGCCGGTGACGACCGTGCGCCGGCCGGTCACGACGGCTCCCGTTGCGGCGGCGCCGCGCTCTCGGTGTCGACGTGGCCGAGTTCCGGGCGGGGCGCGAGCGGTCCGAGGTGGAACACCACCTCGGCGTGCTCGTCGCCGGTGTTGCGCAGCCGGTGCCGGACGTCCTTCGGTACGTAGAGCGCCTCCCCGGCGGCCACCGGCACCGGCACGTCGTCCAGGTCGACGGTGATCGCGCCGCGGGCGACGTACAGGAACTCCTCGCTGTACGGGTGGTAGTGCTCGGCGATCCGCTCCCCCGGCGCGAGCGTGGCCACCCCCATGAATCCGGAGGTGCTGCCGACTGTCTTCGGGCCGAGCAGCACCCGCAGTTCCCCGCCGCGACGGCGGTCGGCCGGTACGTCGTGGACGGAGACCCGGGCGGTGGTGGTGTCGGTCATCGCGCGCCTCCCGCGTGCGCCCGCTCGATCTTCTCCTTGATCACGGCGAGCTGGATCGTGCTGTTGGTGTTGATCCGGTCGGTCATGCCGGCGTTGTCCACAGGTGCGTCGGGCTTCATCGCGAAGTCCTGCGTCCAGGTCATCCGGGTGCCGCCGGGGATCTCGTCGTAGCGCCAGTGGATGCGCATGTACTCGAACGGGCCGGTCTCGACGCGCCGGGCGTGCACCTCGCGGCTGGCCGGGTCGGCGGTGCGTTCGCTGACCCAGCTCCACGACACACCGTTCTCGTCGGGGTGCATGGTGAGCCGGAAGCGCACGGTGTCGCCGTCGCGGTGCAGGATCTCCGCCGTCGCGTACTCGGTGAACAGGTCCGGCCACCGGGCGACGTCGTTGGTGATCTCCCAGACCAGCGGCAGCGGCGCGGCGATCTCCACCGCGTTCTCGGTGTGCCCGGGCGGGTCCGCCCTGCGGGCCACCAGGTCGGCGACGCCGGCGATGCTGAGCTGTCCGGCCTGTTCGGGGATCTTCACCCGCCACCGGTCGGCCACCACCGCTGACAGTTCGAGCAGCGCCAGCGAGTCCATGCCCAGTTCCTCCAGGCTCGCGGCGGGCGCGCCGGCGGCGGCGTCCGGGTCCAGGCCGCAGTGCGTGACCAGGATGTCGGTGATCTCGCGGGCGAGCGGGCGGTCGGGGGCGACGGTCATCGGTTCCTCCAGGTGGTCGGGCCGGCGGCGGGCACGGCGCTGACGGGGGTACGGCCGCCCGGCTCGGCGCGCGGGTCGGGCACGACGGCCCGCGCCGCCTCGGCCGGCGGGCCGTCACCGGCGGGTGGGGCGTCGGTCGTTGGGGAGTCGTCGGCCGGTGGGGCGAGCAGGCGTTCCACCAGGGCGGTGGTGTGCCGGGCGGCGCGGAAGGCCGGGTCGCGCAGCACCCGCCGGGCGAACGGGATGGTCGTACGCACGCCGGGACCGGCCACGTCGAACTCGGCCAGCGCCCGGTCGAGCCGGTCCAGCGCGGCGTCCCGGTCCGGCGCCCACACCGCCACCTTCGCCAGCAGCGAGTCGTAGTGCGGGCTGACCAGGTAGCCGACGTGTCCGTGGGTGTCGACCCGGGTGAACGGGCCCCCCGGCGGGCGGAAGCGGTCCAGCCGGCCCGGTGCGGGCGCGAAGTCGCGGTCCGGGTCCTCCACGTTGACCCGGCACTCGATCGCCACGCCGTCCAGGCGTACGTCGGACTGGCGCAGCCGCAGCGGGGTGCCGAACGCCACGTGCAGCTGTTCCTGCACGAGGTCGATGCCGGTGACCATCTCGGTGACCGGGTGTTCCACCTGGATCCGGCAGTTGATCTCCAGGAAGTGGCAGCGTTCGGCCTCGTCGACCAGGAACTCGACGGTGCCGGCGCCGGTGAAGCCGACCGACAGCGCGCCGCGCAGCGCCACCTCGGCGACCGTGTCCAGGGTGGCCTGCCGCAGCGCGGGCGCGGGCGCCTCCTCGATCAGCTTCTGGTGCCGGCGCTGCACCGAGCAGTCCCGGGTGCCCAGGTGCACGCCGTTGCCGTGGCCGTCGCAGAGCACCTGCACCTCGACGTGGCGGGCGTCGGCGAGGTACCGCTCGACGTACACCCGGTCGTCGCCGAACGCGACCTGGGCGGCGGCGCGGGTGCGGGCGTACGCGCGGGGCAGCTCGGCGGCCGAGCGCACCACAGTCATGCCGCGCCCGCCACCGCCCGCCGCGGCCTTCACGATGACCGGGTAGCCGACCTCGGCGGCCACCTCCTGCGCCTCGGCGACGGTGGGCAGGGTCCGGACGCTGCCCGGCGGCAGCGGCAGCCCGGCCCGGCTCATCAGCGCCCGGGCCGTCGACTTGTCCGCGAGCGCGGCCATCACCTGCGGCGGCGGGCCGACGAAGACCAGCCCGTTCTCGGCGCAGATCTCGGCGAAGTCGGCGTCCTCGGACAGGAACCCGTAACCGGGGTGGACCGCCTGCGCGCCGGTCTGCCGGGCGGCCTCCACGATCGCGGCGGCGTTGAGGTAGCTGCGGCGGCTGGCCGCCGGGCCGATCCGCACCGCCTCGTCGGCCAGCCGCACCGGCAGCGAGTCGGCGTCGGCGCTGGAGTGCACCACCACCGTGCGCACGCCGAGTTCCCGGCAGGCGCGCAGCACCCGCAGCGCGATCTCGCCCCGGTTGGCGATCAGCACCTTGTCGAACATCAGGAGTCCTGTCCGGTGACCGGTTCCAGGGCGATCAGCGGCTGGTCGTACTCGACGGGCTTGCCGTCGTCGACGAGCACCTCGACCACCCGTCCGGCCTGGCCGGCGGTCACCTCGTTCATCAGCTTCATGGCCTCGACGATGCCGACCACCTGGCCCGGGCGGACCAGGTCGCCGACCGCGACGAACGGCATCGCCCCGGGCTCGGGGGCGCGGTAGAACGTGCCGACCACCGGTGAGCGCACGGCCGGCCGGTCGGCCACCGGCGCCGCGCGTGCGGCGGGTTCGGCGGCCCGGGCGGGGAGCGCCTCGGCCGGTTCGGCGGCGCGCTGCGCGGGTGCCGCCGGATCGTGCCACTCGACCTCCAGCACCGACTCGCCGCTGCGCAGCCGCACCCGGCGTACCGGCCCGGCCAGGTCGGCGACGAGCTTGCGGGCCTGCCGGCGCAGCCCGTCGAGCACCTGCTCGGCCTCGGCGTCGGCCATCACGCCACCTCCGCCCGACCCGCCGCGGGTGTGGCCGGGGACGGGCCGGCGGCGGCCGAGCGGGCCGCGCCGAAGCGGCGGAAGCGCTGCCGGCGGCGGCGGACCAGGGTGGCCGGAGGGACGGTGAGCAGCGGGGCGAGGTTCGCCGCGACCGCCCGGCGCAGCAGCTCGGCCGCGCCGCCCGGGTCGGCGTGCGCGGCCGGGCGCGGCTCCGGCACCAGCTCGTCGACCACGCCGAGGCGGCACAGGTCGGCGCCGGTGAGCCGCAGCGCGCGGGCCGCCTGCGGGGCGGCCGAGCTGTCCGGCCAGAGGATCGCGGCGCAGCCCTCCGGGCTGATCACCGAATAGACGGCGTGTTCCAGCATGAGCACCCGGTCGGCGACCGCGAGCGCGAGCGCGCCGCCGCTGCCGCCCTCCCCGGTGACCACCGCCACCACCGGCGTGGGCAGCACGGTGAGCGCGAGGATGTTCTCCGCGATCGCCGCCGCCTGGCCCTGCTGCTCGGCGCTCACCCCCGGGTCCGCGCCGGGCGTGTCCACCAGCGTCACCACCGGCAGCCGCAGCCGCGCCGCGAGACGCATCAACCGCAGCGCCTTGCGGTGCCCGGCCGGGCTGGCCATGCCGAAGTTGCGGGTCACCAGCTCGGCGGTGGTGTGTCCCTTCTGGTGGCCGATCACCATCACCGGCCGGCCGTCGAGGCGGGCGATGCCGCCGACGACCGCCGGGCAGTCCGCGCCGAGCCGGTCGCCGTGCAGCTCCACGAACCCGTCGAACGCGGTCTCCAGGTAGTCCAGTGTGGTCGGCCGGCCCGGGTGCCGCGCCGTGCGTACCGTCTCCCAGGGATCCCGGTCCGGGCGCGTCGTCGCGGTCGGCGCGGTGGCCGGCGGGCGGGGGGCGGGCGAGGTCTCCGGTGCGCGGCGGCCCGCCTCGGCGGCGGCGAGCAGCGCGGCGAGCCGGCCCCGCAACGCGTGCCGGGGCACCACCATGTCCACCTGGCCGTGCCGCAGCAGGTACTCCGCGGTCTGGAAGCCCTCCGGCAGCGTGGCGCCGGTGACCTGGCGGATCACCCGGGGCCCGGCGAAGCCCAGCCGGGCGCCGCTCTCGGCCAGCACCAGGTCGGTGTTGGTGGCGAAGGAGGCGGCCACCCCGCCGTACGTGGGATCGGTGACCACGCTGACCGTGAGCAGGCCCGCCTCCCGCATCCCCGCGAGGGCCTGGCTGACGGTGGCCATCTGCATCAGTGACAGCGCGCCCTCCTGCATCCGCGCCCCGCCGGACGCGGTCACCAGCACCAGCGGGACGCCGTCGGCCAGCGCCCGCTCGGCGGTCCGGGTGATCAGCTCACCGACCGCGCAGCCGAGGCTGCCGCCGAGGAAGCGGAAGTCCATCACCGCCAGCGCGACCGGGTGCCCGCCCAGCCGGGCGGTGCCGCAGAGCACCGCCTCGTCCAGGCCGGTCGCCGCGCGGGCCCCGCCGAGCCGGTGCGGGTACGGCAGCTCGTCGACGAACTCGATCGGGTCGACGCGTACCGCCCGGTCCGGCAGCGGGACGAACGAGTCCGGGTCGGCCAGCTGCGCCACCCGGTCCGGCGCGTCCAGCCGCGCGTGCGACCCGCACTCCGGGCAGACGTCCAGGTTGCGGCGCAGCCGCTTGCGGTAGAGCAGCGACGAGCATCCGTCGCACCTCGACCAGAGCTGCTCGTCGCGGGGTGCGGTCGTGGTCACTGTGGCCGCCCGGCGATGTCGTGGGCCGGCGCGTCGTAGCGGTAGAAGCAGTGCGCCATCGCGTCGCGCGGCGATCGCCACGTCGGCAGGTACGGCGAGATGTACGGCCGCAACCGCTCGCTGATCCGGACGAACTCGGGATGCCCGCGGTTGTCCTCCACGGCGCCCTGTGCCGGTGTCTCCGTCTCCAGCAGATGGACGTAGAGGTCGTGCAGCCGGTACAGCGAGCGGTGCCGGACCCCGACCAGGCCGGGCAGCTCGGTCGCGTCGGACTCGGCGAAGATCTCGGCCACCCGGTCCTCGGCCGTCGGCACCACCTTGGCGACGATGAGCGAACGGTCCATTCGCGCCTCCTGCACGTCCCGGTGCGCGGCGAACCGGTCGCGCCGCACGGATTGCCACACGGTCGCGCCGGCGGCGTCTACCGGGCGTCAACCGGGCCCCATCGCGCCACAAACATGGTGACGCTGCGTTGACGCAAGCTGTGCGCGAGCTATGGGAAGATCGCCTTCCGGTTTCCGGGTGACGACACTTCTTCGCAGATCACGGCCGCATTACCGAGCCCACTACGGACAGTCAGGTGACCGACCGACCGTTGACTGAGAGTAACAGGCGTTGATATTCTCCGTCTCGGTCAGCCCGGCCACGGCGGAGGTTCCCAACCGTGGCGGAGGCGTTCCGACACCGGCTTCGCGGGCGGCGGTCCGGGCAACGCAAACGGTCGGGACGAGGGTTCCGGTGCTGGGGGGTGCGCCGTGTCGGGTGGATCGAAAATGCCGACGGCGGGCGAACCCGCGCCCCGGGTGTCACTGCACCTGCTCGGCGGCTTCCAGCTGCTGCACGACGACACGCCCGTGGTCGTACCCCGGGGGTTGCAGCGCGTCATCGCGCTGATCGGCCTGCGCCCGGCCGCGACCCGCAGCCACCTCGCCGGGCTGCTGTGGCCCGAGACGCCGGAGGAGCGGGCGCTGTCGTCGCTGCGGACCGCGCTGTGGCGGCTGCGGCAGGACCCGTGCTGCCCGCTGCGCACCGACGGCGACACCGTCCGCCTCGGACCCACCGTCCGCCTCGACGTGGACGACCTGGTGGAGACCGCGGCGCTGGTCCGCGAGGGCGCCGTCCCGCGCGGCGCCGCCGGCGCCGGCCGCCACGACCTGCTTCCCGGCTGGTACGACGACTGGGTGCTGCTGGAACGCGAACGGCTGCGCCAGCTACGCCTGCACATGCTGGAGGAACTCGCCGGCAACCACCTCACCGCCGGGCGGCACGGCGAGGCGCTGGAGGCCGCGCTGGAGGCGATGGCCGCCGAACCGCTGCGGGAGACCCCGCACCGCCTGGTGGTCCGCATCCACCTCGCCGAGGGCAACGCGTTCGAGGCGGTCCACTCCTTCTACGTCTACCGGGATCTGCTCCTGCGCGAGCTGCGCCTGGAACCGTCCCCGGCGATGACCGCGCTGCTCGACGACACCCTCGCGCCGATCCGCCGGGCCAGCCGCCCGGACCCGCCGCCGCGCCGCACGGACCGGACCGCCAAACCGGCGCCGCGCGCCCCCACCGCGCCGTCGCCACCACCATCAATGCGCCGGAGTACGCGGTGACGGCGAGGTGACAGCGCGAACGGCACGGTGAGGCCAGCACCGCGGCGGCGAGAGGGGTCACGATGAGTCGACTGTTGGTGGTCAGCCGGATCGTGCCGGGCGCGCAGGGGCGGGTGGCGCAGATCTTCGCCGAGGCCGACGCCACCGAACTTCCCCACCTCACCGGCGTCCGGCACCGGTCGCTGTACTACCTGCACGACCTGTGCGTCCATCTGATGGAGACCGTCGACGTCGCCCCCGGGCTGACCGCGGAACTGCGCGACAACCCGCTCTACGAGCAGGTCAACAAGCGGCTCTCCGCGCACACCTCCCCGTACCTGCCGACCTGGCACTCCCCCCGCGACGCGGTGGCGGGCTGCTTCTACAGCTGGGACGCCGCCGGCACGCCTGCGCCCGACCGGATCCACTGAACGGCCACGGGCGACGGACGGGGCGCCCCGGAACCACGCACGGCACCCAGGTTCCGGGGCGTCTCCCTGCCCTCCGAAGCCGCTCGACCCCGGTCTCCGGCACACGCTCGGTCATCCTCCGGGCACCGGCCGACATCGCCGGTCCCACTGTCGCGGCCCGCCCCCGGGCTGCCTGTCGTGCGCCGCGCGCGTGTGCGAAGCTGCCCCGAGTCTTTCGCCACCGTCGTGCACGTACATAGAAGGAGGTTGGCCATGCCGTCGAGCTTCGGGCAGTGGCTGTTCGTGATACTGGCCCTGCTCATCGGATTCGTCGCCGGCTGGGTGGTCGTCGGCCGCCGCCGGCCCGGCGCCCCGGCGACGCCCACGGTGGAGACCGCCCCCGAGGTGACCGCCACGGTCGACGAGCCGCGCCCGGTCGCGGTGGTCGACGAGCCCCCGGCGACCGCCACGGTGGCCGAGCAGCCCGCGCCCACCGAGACGGCGACCGCCGAGCCGGCCGTCGCCACCACCGCCCGTGCCGCCGACGAGCCGGTGGCCGTGGCCGAGCCGGTCACCGGTGCCGCCGACCGTCCGGTGGACGAGCCGGTGCCCGCCTCCACGACCGCCGTTGTGGACGAGCCCGCCACCACCTCGACCTCCACCGGTGTGGACGAGCCGGTCGCCACTCCGGCGCTCGTCGCCGAGTCGGAGCCCCTCGCGGTGGAGCCGGAGCGGGCGCCCGTCGCCGTGCCGGCGCAGTCGGCGCCCGCTGACGAGCCGGAGGCTCCGGCAACGACGTCGACTGCTGGTTCGGCCACGGCGGAGGCAGCGGCGTCGCCGGTGGAGACCGCCGAGCAGGTGGAGACGGTCGAGCAGGTCGAGCAGGTCACGCCGGCCGAGCAGGTCGCGCCGGCCGAGACGGCCGAGCCGGTAGCCGCGCCGGCCGTGGTGCCCGCGCCGCGGGCCTCGGCCGAGAACGACGTGCCGGCGGACGCCGCCGGGGACGCGCCGGACGACTTCCGGCGGATCCAGGGCATCGGGCCGAAGATGGCCGCCGCGCTCCAGGACGCCGGAATCCGCACCTACCGGCAGCTCGCCGAGCTGGACGAGGCCACGCTGCGGCAGACCGTGAAGGCCGCCGGGCTGCGCGCCGCTCCCGGTCTCGCCTCCTGGCCGCAGCAGGCCAAGGTGCTTGCCGGTGCCCCGGCCGACGCCGAGCGGGTGCTGCCGGCGGGCGCCGAGTAGTCCGCACCCGCGTTCCGGGCCGGTGGTGACAGTGGTCGCCACCGGCCCGGCGCGTTTCGCGGGGCCGATCCCGGACGTGCGGCCTGGCCGGCGCGGCCCCTGGGATGGCGGGCGTCACCTCGCCCGGCCCGGAACGATGGCGGAGGGTGACCGGCAGGGGCGTTGTGTCGGAAAGCCGACCGGACGGGGACGGGCGTTGCTACCGTCGGTGAAGGGCCGGGAGGGCCCGCCGCGCGTACCGCCACCCGCAGGAGCATCTCGTGCCCACCGCAGCGCCGGAGCCCGCCGGCCGGCGACCGCCGGTCCGCGATCCGGAGGCGCCGCGCCGGGTGACGCTGCTCGAACTCTTCTTCGACCTGGTCTACGTGGTCGCGCTCGCGTTGATCTCGCGCAACCTGGTCGGGTCGCTGAGCTGGGAGCGGGCCGCCGAGTCGCTGGTCATGCTGATGGCGCTCTGGTGGACCTGGGCGATCACCACGCTGGTCACCGACCTCTACGACCCGCAGCGCACCGAGATCAAGCTGCTGATCGTGGCGGTGATGTTCGGCGCGCTGCTGATGACCACCACCATCCCGGAGGCGTTCGGCTCCCGGGGGCTGGTGTTCGCCGGCACGTACGTGGCGATCCATCTCGGACGCGGGTTGTTCCTGATGCCCGCCGTGCGCCGGGACGCGCAGACGAGCCGCCGGGCCATCCGCATCTTCATCTGGTTCGCCGTGTCGGCGGTGCCGTGGTTGATCGGCGCACTGGCCGCGCACGGCGCCGCCCGGTTGTGGCTCTGGGCCGGCGCCCTGGCCATCGACTATCTGGGGTTCCGGCTGGCGTACCCGGTGCCCGGGCTGGGCGCGGTGCCCGACGCCAAGCGCAACGTCACCGCCGAGCATCTGTCCGAGCGGTACCAGCAGTTCTTCATCATCGCGCTCGGCGACGCCGTGCTGGTCGCGGGCACCGTGTTCAGCACGCACCACTCCGAGGCGGAGAACCTGGCCGCCTTCGCCACCGCGTTCGCCACCACACTGCTGCTCTGGCGCATCTACGTACACAAGTCCGGTGAGCTGCTGCCGCACGCCATCGCCCGGGCCGCCCAGCCGAGCCGGTTCCTCAACACCGCGCCGTACACCCATCTGCTGATGGTGGCCGGCGTGGTGACCACAGCGGCGGGCTTCGACCTGGTCCTGCTGGAACCGACCGGCCACACGCCGCCGGCCTGGCTGGCGGTGATCCTCGGCGGCCCGGCGCTGTTCCTGACCGGCCGGGCCGCCTTCGAGTACGAGGTGTTCAGCCGCATCTCCTCGTCCCGGCCCGGCGGCGTGCTGGCGCTGCTCACGATCGCCCCGGCCGGGTTGTTCCTCGCGCCGGTCTACGCCTCGGCCGGGGCGATGCTGGTGCTGGCCGGGGTGGCGTGCGCCGACTACCGCCGCAGCCGCGGCCGCCCGCCGGAGGAGCCGATGCCACCGCACTGAGGTAATCGGAATCGGCCGTGCCGGCACCGCTGCGCCGTTTGGCGGATCACCCGCACGGGGTACATGGCCTCCACCTCGAATCCACCACAACCCCAGTGGAGGCAACTGATGCGCGGCACCTCGATAGTCGGCGTCCTGGTCGTCATCTGGCTCATCATCGGCGCCATCGCCGCCGGTCAGCGCGGCTACTACGGCAACGACGAAACCAACTGCGCGGAGGCGGGCACGATCCTGGTCACCATCGTGGCCGGCCCGCTGAACTACATCGGCGCCAACCCGAAGGTGGACTGCAAGCTCCCCGAGCCGTCGAAGTAGGCCGCCGCCCCCGTACTCCCCTCCCGGCCCGCGCCCGCCCGGCGAGCGCGGGCCGTTCCGTACCCGTCGTGCGGCCCGTCACCACCCCTCCAGCGTCCTAGGAGGCTGGGTTTCGCGTGGTTTGCCTGCCGGACCGGTGGGAACGGCAGCGGTTCGCCGACGACGGAACGGAGAACCGGCATGCGGATCGGCTACAAGCTCGCCTCGGAGGCGTTCGGACCCCAGGAACTCATCCGGCAGGCGGTCCGGGCCGAGGAGGCCGGCTTCGACTTCGTCGAGATGAGCGACCACTACCACCCCTGGCTGGAGGTGCAGGGACACTCCTGCTTCACCTGGAGCGCGCTCGGCGCGATCGCCGCCCGCACCACCACCCTCGGCCTCGCCACCGGCGTCACCTGCCCGTCGGTCCGCTACCACCCGGCGATCGTCGCGCAGGCCGCCGCCACCATGGCACTGATCTCCGACGGGCGGTTCACGCTCGGGGTGGGCGCCGGCGAGCGGCTCAACGAACACGTCGTCGGGCAGGGGTTCCCCAGCAGCATCCGGGGACGGCACGAGCGGCTGCGCGAGGCGTTGGAGATCATCCGGCTGCTCTGGCAGGGCGGCTACCGCTCGTACGACGGCCGGCACCTGAAGCTGGAGGACGCCCGCATCTGGGACCTGCCCGAACAGCCACCGGTGATCGCCGTGGCCGCCAGCGGCCGGGAGTCAGCCGGTCTCGCGGCCGAGCTGGGCACCGGCCTGTTCGCCACCGAGCCGAAGTCGTCCATCGTCGACCAGTACCGCAACGCCGGCGGCCAGGGCCCGCGCTACGCCGAGGTGCCGATGGCCTGGGCCGCCGACGAGGAGTCGGCGGTACGCGCGGCGAAGGAGACCAGCCGCTGGGCGATCACCGGCTGGAAGGTGATGAGCGAGCTGCCCAACCCGGTGAACTTCGACGCCGCCACCGCCTGGGTCGAGGACCACCACATCCGACAGCAGTTCTCCGTCGGCCCGGACGCCGCGCCCCATGTGGAGAAGGCGCGGACGTACGTCGAGGCGGGCTTCGACCACATCGTGCTGCAGAACGCCGGGCCGGACCCGGACGGCTTCCTGGACTTCTGCGCCCGGGACCTGCTCGCCCGGGTCCGCGCGCTGGGGTCGTAGCCCGCGCGTCAGCCGCCCACGTGGATGCCGGGGCGGCGGGTCGGGTCCGGCTCGGACTTGCGGATGATCTCCCGCACCACCGGCGGGGTGTCGCCCCGGCCGAGGATGAGGTAGCGCAGCAGGTGCGCGATCGGGTTGCCCTCCGACCACTCGAAGTGGCAGTGCGGGCGGACACCCGTCGCGTCGCGCAGCGCCAGCAGGATCGCGGCTATCGCGTTCGGCGCGGCCGGGCTGCTGGCGCGCAGGATCCGGTATCCGCCGGACTCCACCCCGTGCACCCGCAGCACCTGGCTGAACTGGGAGGGGTCGCTCACGTCGATCTCCAGGAACAGCACGTCGGCGGCGCCCGGCACCGGATTCATCGACCGTTGCGCCCGTTCCTTGACCCGGTACTCCTTGACCGACCCGCGCTGCCGCTTGTTGGCGATCAGGTGCAGCCGCCCGTCCCGGGCGACCGACTCGTCGACGAAGCGGCGGGCCGCCTCGTCGAACTCGATCCGCTCGGCGCGCAGCTCGGTGGTCCGGGTGACCCGGGAGATCAGCGACACCGCGACGATCCCGGCGATGAAGAACCCGGAGATGGTGATGCCGTCCGGCTTCTCCACCACGTTCTCCACCAGCGCGTACAGCAGCACGGCGGTGAGCAGCGCGAAGCCGGCCGCGGCGGCGCGGCTGCGGCCGCGCACCGCCGCGATGGTCACCGCTATCGCGCCGGAGACCATCATCGCGAGGATGCCCGTGGCGTACGCGCCGGCCTGGGCGTTCACGTCGGCGGAGAAGGCGATCGTGATGGCGATGCTGATGGCGGTGTAGACCAGCACCACCGGGCGCACCGCCCTCCCCCACTCCGGCGCCATGCCGTACGACGGCAGGTAGCGCGGCACGATGTTGATCAGACCGGCCATCGCCGACGCGCCGGCGAACCAGAGGATGAGCACGCTGCTGATGTCGTAGACGGTGCCGAACGCCTCGCCGAGGTGCTCGTGGGCGAGGAACGCCAGCGCCCGGCCGTTGGCCGGCCCGCCGGGGTCGAACGCCTCGGGCGGGATCAGCACGGTGGTCACGAACGTGGTGGCGATCAGGTAGACCGACATGATCAGCGCGGCGGCGGTGAGCAGCCGGCGGGTGTTGCGGATCCGGGCGTCCAGCCGCCGTTGCGCGTCCTCGCCCTCGCCGCGCACCAGCGGCATCATGCTCACCCCGGTCTCGAACCCGGACAGGCCGAGCACCAGAAGCGGGAACGCCAGCACGCTCGTGGCCACGACGTCGCCGGGCCCGCCGGTGTCGGCCAGCCGGCCGGTCCAGTCGCCGAGCAGGCCCGGGTCGGCGACGACCTCGGCCACCCCGGCGACCACCACAACCGCGTTCAACGCCAGGAACACCGCCACCAGCGGGATGGCGACCTGCACGGCCTCGCTGAACCCGAGCAGGAACACGCCGCCGAGCACGAGCAGCAGCGCCACGGTGACCAGCACCGCCGCGGTGCCGCCGTGCGGGAACGACGCGGGCAGCACCGGGTTCTCCAGCAGGTGCACGCTGGCGTCGGCGGCGGAGAGCGTGATCGTGATGATCCACGAGGTGGCGACGAAGCCGAGCAGCACCAGCACGAAGACCTTGCCGCGCCAGAACGGCAACAGCCGCTCCAGCATCGCCACCGAGCCCTGCCCGTGCGGGCTCTCCCGGGCCACCCGGCGGTACATCGGCAGCATCCCGAACAGGGTGAGCGCCACGATCAGAAGCGTGGCCAGCGGGCTGAGCGCGCCGGCCGCCACGGCGGCGATGCCGGGCAGGTAGGACAGCGTGGAGAAGTAGTCGACGCCGGTCAGGCACATCACCTGCCACCACGGGTGGGACCGGGTCTGGTGCTCGCGGACCTCCGGGCCGACCGGCTCGACCCGGTGCGCGAACAACCACCGGTGCAGCCGGCCCGCCGGCGGCGCCGGCCGCGTCGGGGCCGCCACCCGTTCGGGCAGCTCCGGCACGGTACGGCCAGACCGCTCGGCGTGGTCGCCGTGCCGCCCGGCCCGGGCCGCCGCGGCCGCGTGCGCCTCCCGGCGCCGCTCCCGCGTACGCCTGGGCTGCTCCGCGTCTCCCGCCTGCCCCATCTGCTCCCCTTCGTCCCTATGAAGACGGTAGGGGTTGTCCCGGCCGCGACCCGGCCGAACCGGTCAAAGATCCGGTCCGCGGGCCACCGCGTCGCGCACCGCCGCCGGGTCGGCCACTGTCACGGTGACCGCCGGGTGCCGCAGCCACGGGCCGGGGGCCAGCCCCGGCACCGGCTCGGCGAAGCGCAGGCAGACGCCCCCGGCCACGCTCGCGCCGAAGGTCACCCCGCCGTCGGCCGCCGACAGGTGCGGGCCGATCGCCCGCCACCAGCGGTACGGCCCGCTCAGCTCGGCGCCGGTCACGTTGCCCGGCGTGGTGCGCAGCAGCCACGGCCCGAACCGGACCACGAGCGCGTCCGGACCCCAGTCGAGCCAGGCCGTGGTAGGCCGTACCCCGAGCAACGCCAGCGGCAGCCGGAACGCCGGGTCGAAGCGGAACGGGAAGCGGCGGACCGGGCCCGGCGGGAGCGCCCCGGGGCCGGCCGGTTCGTCTCGCGGCACGGCGACGACGTACCCGGTGCGGCGCACTCGACACCCGCGGGCGGCGTTCCCGCGTCCCGCGCCCGGACGGCGGGACGCGGGAACCCCCCGTCCCGGCTACTGCAGGAACGCCCCGAGGGGTGACAGCAGCAGCCGGCCGAGCAGCGCGGCGTTGTCGTCCAGCCGCGTCCGCTCACACTCGCGGGCGTCCGGGTCGTGCCGGCAGCGCCAGATTTTCTGCGCGTTGCGCCAGGCCACGTTCCGGGTGTACTCCACCAGTTCGCCCTGGTACCAGTCGTCGATGTCGCCGTTGACCATGTCGATCATGAGTTGCCAGTTGTCCAGGTAGCCGCGGCGCAGCTCCGGGATCCGCTCGGCGAAGATCTTGTTGATCTCCAGGTAGTCGCGGTGCTGGTCGCTGCCGTCGATCGGCTCGGACTCCAGGCTGTCGAACGTGGTCACCAGCGCGAACGGCAGGTCGTAGTTGATGTGCGCGTTGACGCCCGCGGCGGCCGACGGCAGCGGCCGGGCGTCCGGGCCGCGCATCCGCTTGAACAGGCACGACCACGCCTTCGGGGTGCTCGGGCTGGAGTCGGTCCAGAACCGCAGCGCCTCGAAGTAGCGGGCCGCGAACTCCACGTCCAGCCGGGCCAGGAACGCCGGGTCGCAGAACCGGTCGTCGTACAGGCCGTCGAGCACGGTGCTGGTGATGACCAGGTAGAGCTTGTTGAAGTCGGCGAGCGGGCAGCTCTCCTCCAGCGGCGGCAGCCGGACCAGCAGATCCTGAAGCTTGGTCAGATGGTCCACGACCGCCGGTACGTCGGCGGGGTGGTCGGCCAGCAGCCCGACGATGTCCTGGTGCACAGGACCCCAGACCGGTTCGGTCATCTCTCCTCCACAACGGCCGGCGCCCCCACGACGCCACCACCCCTGTTCCGCGGGACAGCCTGCCAGCCGCCGTACACACCGCGGATCCGTCGAACGACGTATTGCCGGCGTACGCCTACTCCGCGCCGTTGCGCAGGAAGATGGCGCTGGCCTGCACGCGCGTGCGGACCTGGAGCTTGTCGAAGATGTGCGAGACGTGGACGCCGATGGTCCGCTCGCTGATGAACAGCCGCTGGCCGATCTCCCGGTTGGTCAGCCCCTCCGCGACCGCGGCGAGCACCTCCCGCTCCCGCGCGGTGAGCGTCGCCAGCTCGTCCACCGCCGGCCCGGCGGGCGCCGCCGCCCGCTGCCGGGGCACCGGCGCGGGATCCGGCGCGGCGTCCAGGGTCACCCGGGCCCGCGAGGCGATGGTACGGATCTCCGCGGTCAGCGGCACCGCGCCGAGCGACTGGGCCATCGCGTACGCCCGGTGCAGCAGCTTGCCCGCGGTGGCCACCCGGCTACGGCGGGCCAGCAGCGCCTCGGCCTGCCGCAACCGGGAGTACGCGGCCGGGTAGGGGTGGTTGCGCCGGTCCCACTCGAGCGCGGAGCGCTCCCACAGCGCGGGGTCGCCCCGGCCGTCGTCGAGCCGGCTCAGCTCGGCGTCGCAGAGCGCGAGGAACCCCTCCGCGACGTAGCGCACCGGTGCGCCCGCCTTGGCGCTCTTGCCGGTCACCCGGTCGACCACCTCGCGCAGCCGGCGTACCGCGTTCGGGTCCACCTCGATCGTGCGGCTGGCCGCCGCCTCGGCCTCCGCGCGCAGTCCGTGCCAGGCCAGCGTGGCCAGCACGATCACGTCGTCGGAACGGCTCTCGGTCAGGCCCCGCTGCACCGCCTGCCGGGCCAGGTCGTGCCGGCCCTGCCACATGGCCAGGCCGGCCCGCAGGATGAGCATCGGCAGCACGTGCCGGGCGCCGCCGCCGGCCAGCACCGTCGCGACCGCCTCCAGGTCGCGGTCGGACGCCTCGACGTCGCCGTACCCGACGGAGAGCCGGCACCGGGCCAGCAGCAGCTCGACCGCGTCGGCCCCGGACGGGCGGTGCCGCAGCGCGGCGGCGACGACCTTCTCCGCCTCGGCCCACTGCCCCACCCGGAACAGCCCGTTCGTCGCCACCGCCAGCAGCCGGGTCTCCCAGGTACGGCCGAGCCCCAGCTCGGCGACCCGGTCGGCGCCCCGGCGGGCCACCACCACACCCTCCTCGAGGATGTTCAGCGGCCCGGTGAGCAGCTCGGCCAGGTGCAGGTACGCGCACGCCACGTCCTCCGGCCGGCCGGACCGCTCGGCGGTGTCCAGCGCCTGGCGCATCACCGCCAGCCCGGCGGCCGGATCCTCCAGGAACGCCTCGCTGAAGCCGAGCGCGGCGCTGGCCATCACCACCTCGGAGGTGGTGCCGGGAACGTCGGCGGCGAGCGCGAGGGCCTCCCGGGCCTGGTCGCCGGCCTCGGCGTAGCGGCCCAGGTGCAGCAGCAGCTCGGCCAGCCGGGCGGCGGCGGTGCACCGCTCCCGCGGCGTGCAGTCGGGCGAGTCCAGCACCCGCCGGTACTCCTGCTCGGCGGGGGCCGACCGGCCGGCCGCGGCCAGGTAGCGGGCCCGGCGGATGCGCAGCGCGCAGACCGGCGGGCCGGACGGGTCGTCGGCCAGCTCCTCCAGCAGCGTCAGGGCGCGGGCGTGCTCCCCGCTGTGGTGCGCGGCCTCGGCGGCGTGGCTGAGCAGCTCGGCCCGGTCCACCTCGACCGGCTCGGGCCGCGCCCCGTCGGGCAGCACGGCGGCCGGCTCGGTGGCCAGGGTCAGCGCGGCGGACCAGTGGCGGTGCGCCTCGGCGTACCCGTGCAGCCGTTCCGCCTCCCGGGCGGCGGCCATCGCGGCGGGCAGTGCCCGGGCCGGCTCGCCCGCGTGCCGCCAGTGATGGGCCAGCCGTGCCTGGTGCAGCTCGGCCGGTACGGCGGTGAGCGCCTCGGCGTAGCGGCGGTGCAGCGCGGCCCGCTCGGCGGGCAGCAGCTCGTGGGCCAGCACCTCGGCGACCAGCCGGTGCCGCAGCCGGTAACCGTCGTCGGCGCCGACCAGAAGGCGGTGCGCGACCGCCTCGCGGACCGCGTCGAGCAGCTCCTCCTCGGGCAGCCGCACCACCTGGGCCAGCAGCCAGTGCTCGACCGGCTCGACGCCGACCGCCACCGCGTGCACCACCGCGTGCGCCGGCTGGGGCAGCGCGTCGACCCGGTCGAGGAACACCTCGCGCAGCGTGTCGGAGAGGCCGTCGCGGCCGTCGCGCCGGTCGCGGGCCAGTTCCTCCACCACGAACGGGTTGCCGCCGCTGCGCTGCCAGAGCTGGTCGGCGGCCTCCGGCGGCAGCGGCGCGCCGACCACGGCGGCGGCCAGTTCGTCGGTGGCGGACCGGTCCAGCGGCAGCAGGTCGATCACCCGCACCGAGCGCAGCCGGCGCAGCTCGGTGAGCACCCGGCGCAGCGGGTGCGCGCCGCGCAGCGACTCGGCCCGGATCGCGGCCAGCACGGAGAGCTGGAGGTCGCCGAGGCCGGCCAGCAGATAGAGCAGGAGCTGCCGGGTGCTGCGGTCGACCCACTGTAGATCGTCGAGGACGAGCACCAGCGGCCGTCCACCGGCCACCACGTGCAGGCCCTGGGCGACGCGTTCCAGCAGCGCGCCGGCGCCGTCCGGGCCGGGGGTCTCCTCGTCGAAGACCTGCAACACCCCGCGGATCGCCGACGTGGTGCGCGCCTGCGCCTGCTCGGCGTCGAGCCGGCGCAGCGCCTGCCGTACCGGGTGCAGCGGCGAGGCGTCTCCGATGTCGAGGCACGTGCCGGTGAGCACCAGGGCGCCGGCCTGCCGCAGCTGCTCGCCGACCTCGGTCAGCAGGCGGGTCTTGCCCACCCCGCTCTCTCCGGTGAGGAACACCGCGCCGGTCTGCCCGGGCCGCAGGTCGTCGTAGAGCGCCGACCGCAGCGTCGCCATGGTCCCGGTACGGCCGACGAGAGGTGCCGTGTCCACGTCGCTGGCCATGGGACGCAGCCTAGTCACAGGTCCCCGCACCGTTCTACGGCCTCGGGGCCGGACCGGTACCTCTCGCGTCGACTACACGACTAATGGTTGCGGGTGCCCGACATACGTCGTCCTACAGATCCCCCGAGAACCCGGTGGTGAAAGTCTGCTGAGGTCGTCGGGCACCACGAACGGGAAAGGGTGGGTGCGATGTTGATCACCACGCCCGCGGGGAGTCGGAAAGCCGTCATCGCGGCGTGCCGACCGGTGCCCGAGGAACGACGTACCGTGACCGTCCTCTTCGTCGACATCGTCGGCTCGACCCGGCTGGTCGAGCGGCTCGACCCGGAGGACGTCCGCGCGTTGCAGCGCGCCTACTTCGGCACCGTCGCCTCGGTGCTGCGCCGCTGGCGGGGCGTGGTGGAGAAGTACGTCGGCGACGCGGTGATGGCGCTGTTCGGCGCGTCCGGTTCGGACGGTCTCGACGCGTACCGGGCGGTGCGGGCCGGGCTGGACATCCAGGCCGCGCTGGAGCGGCGGCGGCCGGCCGGCATCCGGCTCCGCGTGCGGGTCGGCGTGGCGACCGGCGAGGTGCTGCTCGACCTGGCCGGGCTCCGCGACGGCGGCCACGGCGCGGCCAGCGGCGCGGTGATCACCACGGCGGCCCGCCTCCAGGAGCACGCGCCGCCGGGCGGGGTCGTGGTCTGCCCGGTCACCCGCAGCGCGGTGGCCGGCCTGGTCGAGCAGCGTCCACTGGCCACCCTGACGCTCGCCGGCAAGGCGCTCCCGCTGGACGTGTGGCGGGTGACCGGGGCGGCCGGGAGCAGGCCGGCCCGGCACCGCGTCCCGCTCGTGGGCCGCCGCCACGAGCTGGCCGGCGCGGCCGACGAGGTGGCCCGGGCGCTGCGCGAGCGACGTCCCCGGTGGATCTCACTGGTCGGCCCGCCGGGCAGCGGCCGCAGCCGCCTGCTGCACGAGGTGACCCGTGCGGTGTCGCACGTGGACGGTGTGCCGGTGCGCCGCCGGGTGACGGCCTGCCCGCCGTACCCGTGCGGGGAGCTGGCGCCGCTGGCCGGTCTGGTCCGTCCCCGGCCGGACGGCACGGCCGCCGAGGGTCCGGGCGGCGTGCTCGCCGCGTTCCTCGCCGCGCCGGACGACGACACGGTGGCGGCCCGCGCCGTGGCCGCCTGCCGCGAGGCGCTGCTCGGCCTGGCCGCCGACGCGCCGGTGGTGGTCGCGGTGGACGACCTGGACCGGGCCGCCCCGGCGCTGCGCCGGTTCCTGCACCAGCTCCACGTGGCGGCGGGTGAGCGGGGACTGCCGCTGGCGGTGGTCACCACGTGCGGCTCCGGCTCCGCCGACCCGCTGCCCGCACCGGCGCGGCGGATCCCGCTGGAGCCGCTGGGCCCGCTGGACACCGGGCGGCTGCTGCGGCACCTGCTCGACCGGGCCGGGCGGCCCGCCGCGCTCGCCGCGCGACTGCTTCCGCTGGCCGGCGGCAGTCCGGCGGTCGCGACCGCGTACGCGTCGGCGGATCCGGCAGGCGAGCCGGGTGGCGTACCCGCCGCCGCGCGCCGCCTGGTGGACGCCCGCCTGGACCGGCTCGACGGTGCGCACCGGGCGGTCCTGCTGGCCGGCGCCGCCCGGGGTGGTCCGGTCGTGGCCGCCGTGGTGGAGGCGATGCTCGGCTGGCCCGCCGGCCGGGCCGAGCCGGTGCTGCGGGCGCTGGCCGCGGCGGGGCTGGTACACCCGGTCACGGCCGGCGGCTGGTCGATCGACGCGCTGGTGGCGCGGGTGGCCGCGCTGCGGCTGTCCCGTGCGGTACGCGCGGACTTCGCCCGCCGCCTGCGCGCCGCGAAGGACACCGCTGCCGGCCTGGTGCCGGGAGCGGGAACCGGTGTCCCGTCCCGGGACGCCGGCGGGCGGGAGGTCTGCCCGCTCGGGGCGGGACGGTCGCGCCGGTCGGGTGGAGGGGCCCGACCGGCGCCCGTCCCGCCGGACCGGCTCGATCGCTCCGGCGCGCGCCGTCCGGTGCCCGGGGATCCGGTCCTCACACAGCCCGGACGGGCCGCCGTGCTCCGGGCGGTGCCCGGGCAGCCGGCGCGCGCCGGACCGGTGACGGGCGGCGCGACACGGGCCGTGTCGGATGCGGCGGAGCGGTCCGGGTGGCGCGGCGGCCCGCCACCCGAGGTCACGTCGTGGCCCGGGCAACGGACCGGCCCGCCACCGGTGGTTCCGTCGTGGCCCGGGCGGACCGGTCCGCCACCGGTGGTTCCGTCGTGGCCCGGGCCGACCGGTCCGCCCCGACGGGTGGGCCGGCGAAGAACCGGGCCCGGCGGGCACGCGCTCGGGCTGGCCGCATGACGTCCGGGTCGGAGCGGGCACGGGGCCACTCCGGCCCGGACGTCACCCGGCACGCAGACGTGCTGGCGCGGGCCGGTGATCAGTCCCGGGCGACGGTGCGGCTGCGGCCCCGGAACTCGGCCACCACCTCGTCGCCCCGCCGTACCGTCACGTCGTAGATGCCGCTGCGGCCGTGCCGGACCCGTTCGGTGGCGTACGCCTCCAGCAGGTCGCCCTCGCGTACCGGGCGCAGGAAGCTGATCTCGCCGCCGGCCGCCACGGTGGCCGGGCCGTGGCTGTTGCAGGCCAGCGCGAACGCGGTGTCGGCGAGCAGGAACACGAAGCCGCCGTGCCCGATCGTGTGCCCGTTGAGCATCGCCGCGGTGACCCGCATCCGGGCCACCGCCGCGCCGTCGCCGGCCGAGACGAGCTCGATGCCGAGCCCTTTGGACGCCACGTCGGCGTCGAACATGTCGTGGGCCGCGGTACGGCCGCCGTCACCGGCCATCTCAGGACTCCCGCCGCTGGTCGACGATGCGGCGCATCTTGCCCATCGAGCGTTCCACCCCGTCCGGCTCGATCACCCGTACCGTCACCGACACCCCGATCGTGTTCTTGACCTGCTCGACCAGCGTCGCGCCGGCCCGCTCGGCCTCGTCGGCGGCGGCGCCCGCCCGCCGCTCCACGTGCACGGTGAGCGTGTCGAGCCGTCCCCGCCGGTCGAGCACGCACTGGAAGTGCGGCGACAGGGCCGGGGTACGCAGGATCAGCTCCTCGATCTGGGTCGGGAAGACGTTCACCCCCCGGACGATCATCATGTCGTCGGTACGCCCGGTGATCTTCTCGATCCGCCGCATCGGGCGGGCGGTGCCGGGCAGCAGCCGGGTCAGGTCGCGGGTACGGTAGCGGACCACCGGCATGGCCTCCTTGGTCAGCGAGGTCAGTACCAGCTCACCCCGCTCCCCGTCGGGCAGCACCTCCCCGGTCACCGGGTCGATGATCTCCGGATAGAAGTGGTCCTCCCACAGGTGCAGGCCGTCCTTGGTCTCCACGCACTCGACCGCCACACCCGGCCCCATCACCTCGGACAGGCCGTAGATGTCGAGCGCGTGCATGTCCAGGCGCTGCTCCAGCTCGCGGCGCATGTCCTCGGTCCACGGCTCGGCGCCGAAGATCCCCACCCGCAGCGAGGTGGCGCGCGGGTCGACGCCCTGACGTTCCATCTCGTCGACGATGGCGAGCATGTAGCTCGGGGTCACCATGATGACCTCCGGTTCGAGGTCGCGGATCAGCATCACCTGGCGCTCGGTCATGCCGCCGGACACCGGGACGACAGTGCAGCCCAGCTCCTCGGCGCCGTAGTGCGCGCCGAGGCCGCCGGTGAACAGCCCGTACCCGTAGGCGACGTGCACCCGGTCGCCGCGGCGGCCCCCGGCGGCCCGGATCGAGCGGGCCATCAGCTTCGCCCAGGTGTCCAGGTCGGCGCGGGTGTAGCCGACCACCGTGGGACGGCCGGTGGTGCCGGAGGACGCGTGCAGCCGGGCGACCCGTTCGCGGGGCACCGCGAACATGCCGAACGGGTAGTTCTCCCGCAGCTCCGCCTTCGCGGTGAACGGGAAGCCGGCCAGGTCGGCCAGCTCACGCAGGTCGTCCGGGTGCGCGCCGAGGGCGTCGAACGCGCGCCGGTAGTGGGGCACGTTGTCGTACGCGTGCCGCAGCGAGTGCCGCAGCCGGTCCCGTTGCAGCGCGCGCAGCTCGTCGACGCCGATCCGCTCGACGGGATCCAGCTCCTCCGGACGAGGGGTGCGGTCCTGCACGGTGACCTCCTGGCACGAGGGGCCCCGGACGCCGCCGCGCCGGGCGCTGCCGCCCACCGTACGCCCGCCCCCTCCCTCCTCCCCCGCCCCTCTCCCGCGATCTTGCACTCACGGCCCCGCGGGTGTCCCCTTCGCGAACTTCGTCGGGGCCGAAGACGCAAGATCGCCGAGAGCCCGGGGCGAGGGCGGAAGGGCGGGGCGGGGCGCGGCGGGGCGGGGCGAGGCGGGGTTATGCTCGCGGTGGCGGTGGGGCCCGCCGTTCCGGCGGGTGCCGGGAGAACCGCGACGTCGCCAACGGTCCCTGCCAGTGACGAGTCCTGGTGGGAGGTGCCGTGTCCGATCCCCGCGTCGATCCGGACGTCGACCTGCGCGTACCGGCGGACCGGAGCGAATTGTCCGCGCACCCGGCGGCGGTGCTCGGCGTGATCGCCGCCGGTGGCGTGCTCGGCGCGCTGGCCCGGGCCGGCGCCCAGACCGCCGTGCCGCACCAGCCCGGCGGCTTCCCCTGGGCCACGTTCGCCGTCAACGTCACCGGCTGCCTGCTCATCGGCGTACTGATGGCGGTACTCGCCGCCCGCCCGGCCCGCCCGCTGACCCGGCCGTTCCTCGGCGTCGGCGTGCTCGGCGGGTTCACCACGTTCTCCGCGTACGCGGTCGACGCGCAGCGGCTGCTGACCGGCGGCGCGGCCGGCACGGCGGGCGTCTACCTGGCCGCGACGGTGCTCGGCGCGCTGGCGGCGGTCGCGGCCGGGGACACGGTGACCGCCCGGCTCCTGGGCGCCCGGGACGGGAGCCGGCGGTGAGCGTCGCGCCGCTGCGCGCCCGGAAGGCGGCGGACCGATGACGGTCCTGCTGATCGCGCTCGGCGCCGCGATCGGCGCGCCGCTGCGCTACCTGACCGACCGGGCGGTGCAGGCCCGGCACGGCTCGCCGTTCCCGTGGGGAACGCTGACCGTCAACGTGGCCGGGTCGGTGCTGCTCGGCGGCCTGCTCGCGGCACCCGTCGGCCCGGGCGTGACCGCGCTGGTCGGCACCGGCTTCTGCGGCGCGCTGACCACTTGGTCCACGCTCAGCTACGAGACGTTGCGCCTGGCCCGCACCGGGCAGCGCCGCCTCGCGTACGCGAATGTGGCGCTCAGTACGGTCGCGGGGCTCGGCGCGGCGTTCCTGGGCTACGCGGCCGTGACCGCGCTGACCGGCTGACCGCGCCGGTCAGCGGGTGGACCGTCAACGGGCCCGGCGCTCCGGGTGAGCCCGGTTCCACGCCCGCATCCGCTCCGGGTAGCCGGTGCGGGCCGCCTCGTAGAGCGGCACCGCGTGCTTCTGGGCGATCTTGCCGGCGACCCGGGGCGAGCCGGTACGGCGGCGGATCCACTCGCCGTCGTGCGCGATGGCGACGACTGTGGTGTCGGTGGCGGTGGTCTCCGGTTCCAGGTAGAACTCGACCCCGCGCCGGCTGGTGACGAACGCCTCCAGCTGCGCCAGGTCCTCCTTGTTCGCCTCGCGGTCGAGCTTCGTGGGCGTCGTCGGGTCGGCGGCCCGGCGGCTGAACCAGCCCATGCCCGCCTCCTCTCCTCGCGTTCGATCCAGTGCAGCACGCCCGCCTGGCAGGCGGCTGGGAGCGCGGTGGGAGTCGGCTGGACCGGCTCAGCCGACCTTCGCCGCCGGGGCGCCGGGCTGCGCGTCCGGCGCGGCGGGGCGCTCCCGCAGCACCGGCACCAGCGCGAGCGTGGGCAGCAGGAGCAGCGGCACCACGCCGAGCGCGGACAGCACCCCGAAGTGGTCGCCGAGGAAGCCGAGCAGCGGCGGGCCGGCGAGGAAGGCGGTGTAGCCGATCACGGCCACCACGCTCACCCGGGCCGGGGCCTTGTCCTCGTCGTCGGCGGCGGCGCTCATCCCGACCGGGAAGCCGAGCGATGCGCCGATGCCCCACAGCGCCACGCCGGCCACGGCGAGCGGGCCGGAGCCGGCCAGCACGGCGAGCGCGGCGCCGGCGGACGCCATCGCGATGGTCCCGTACAGCACCGGCACCCGTCCCCACCTGTCGATGGCGATCGTGCCGACGGTGCGGCCGAGCGTCATGCCCACCACGAACACGCCGAACACGGCGGCGCCGACGGCCTCGTCGACCTCGTACCCCTCCACGAACGCCACCGCGAGCCAGTCGTTGGCGCTGCCCTCGGTGAATGCCATGACCAGCACGAGCAGCCCGATCAGCAGGGTGCGGGGCTCGCGCCAGGCGGCCAGCAGCGCCCGCCGGCGGGCCGCCGGCTCCCCGTCGCCGGCCGCCTCGGCCGGTGCGGCGAGGAACGCCCGGGCGCCGAGCAGCGTGCCGGCCAGGACCAGCACGGACAGGACCGGCAGGTGCACCCCGACGGGTACGCCGAAATGCGCGGCCCCGGCGCCCAGCCCGGCCCCGGCCACCGAGCCGAGGCTCCAGGCGGCGTGGAACCGGGGCAGGATGGTGTACCCGAGGCGCTTCTCCACCGCCGCGCCCTCGACGTTCATCGCCACGTCGCACATGCCGGAGCCGAAGCCGAACGCGGCGAGCCCGAGCCCGACCCCGACGGCCGATCCGGCCAGGCTGGCGGCGAGACCGGCCCCGGTCAGGCCGAGCGCGACGAGCACCACCGAGACGGCCACCGTGCGCGTCGGCCCGAGCCGCTGGGTGACCAGGCCGGCGGTCGGCATGGCCAGCAGCGAGCCCGCGGACACGCAGAACAGCAGCAGGCCGAGCCGGCCCGGGCTGAAGTCGAGCGCCTCCTGGGCCGCCGGGACCCGGGAGAACCAGCTCGCCACCGCGAGCCCGTTGAGGGCGAAGACGACGGCGACGCCGTTGCGGGCGGTCAGCACCGCCCGGGGCGCCGGTGGCCGCTTCCCGGCCGGTGCGTCGATGGTGCTGCTCACGGTGCGGTGGTCCCTTCCCCCGTCTGATCCCGACGACAATCGCACACCTGAGAGCGCTTCCACCACAAGCGCGGTTAAGGCTTCGCCCATCCGCGCCGGAGCAGGCATGATGCGGACATGGGTACGCCGACCGCACGTCCCGCCACGCTCGAAGACGTCGCCCGCGACGCCGGGGTGTCCCGGGCCACCGCCTCCCGGGTGCTCGGCGGCTACGGGTTCGCCTCGGCGGACGCCCGTGCCCGCGTGCGGGCCGCCGCCGAGCGCCTCGACTACGTGCCGGATCTCGCGGCCCGATCGCTGGTGCGCGGGGCCGGGGTACGCCTGGTGGTGGCCGTGGTGGGCCGCGACGACGCGGTGCTGGACGACCCGTACGTGCACCGGGTGGTGGGCGCGGCGTCGCGGGTGTGCGCGCCGCACGGCGTCGGCGTGGCGCTGGAGTGGCTGCCGCTGGCCGATCCGTCGGGGCTGGCCCGGCTCGGCGCGGACCGGGGCGTCTGCGGGGTGATCCTGGTCAACACCACCCGGGCGGCGCTGGACGCCGTGCCGCCGAGGCTGCGCGGCCGGGTCGTCTCGATCGGCCAGGGCTCGGCCACGGTGCCGTCGTTCGACGTGGACAACGCCGGTGGGGCGGGCGAGGTGCTGCGCCACCTGTACGCCACCGGCCGGCGCCGCATCGTCATGGTCACCGGTCCGCGCTGGCTGACCTGCGCCGAGCGCTCGGTCACCACGTACCGGGAGCTCATGCGGGAGTCGGGGTCGCCGGAGCGGCTGGTCACCGGCGACTTCACCACGGCACAGGGCGGCCGGGCGGCGCTGGAGGCGCTGCGCCGGTGGCCGGACGCCGACGCGGTCTACGCGGCCAGCGACGCCACCGCGTTCGGGGTGATCGCCGCCCTGCGCGGGCGCGGCGTGCGGGTGCCGCACGACGTGGCGGTGGCCGGGTTCGACGACCTGCCGTACGCGGCGATCAGCAGCCCGCCGCTGACCACCGCGACCCACCCGGTCGACCGGATCGCCGCCGCGGCGGCCACGGCCGTGCTGACGCGCGCGCCGGCCGCCCCGAGCACCGCGTTCCCGTCGACGCTGGTCACCCGGGAGAGCGCCTGACCGGCCGCCCGGCCCCCGGCGGCGGTCGCGTCGACCCGGTCCGGCGTCGCGGCGCGCGGCCCCACTGTGGCCGCCAGGGTGTCCTGGAGCACCGGCCGCCGGCCGCGTCGTAGCCACCCGGCCGGTTCACGCTGCGGTGGGCGCGTTCGGGCCGGTCGGCCCTGGCCGCCGCCGCGCACCCGTCCGTCAATGGACACGGGAGAAGGAGGGGTCCGATGGGCGGAGTCATGACGTGGATGTACCGGGGTGGCCGGCCGAACCGGCTGGCCCGGATGATGAACGGGCTGTCGGCGTGGCAGTACGGCGCCGGCCTCGCCCCACGGCACTGGATGACCATGGAGGTGCCCGGCCGCCGCACCGGGCGGACCGTCTCGGTGCCGATAGTGGTCGCCGACCACGACGGCGAGCGGTACGTCGTGTCCATGCTGGGCGAGCGGGCCAACTGGGTGGCGAACGTGCGCGCCGCGGGCGGGCGGGTGGTGCTGCGCCGTCGCCGCCGCGAGCCGGTCCGGCTGGTCGAGGTGCCGGTGGCGCAGCGGCCACCGATCCTGCGCCGGCACCTCGCGCTCGCCCCCGGCGCGCGCCCGCACGCGCCGGTGGACCGGCACGCCCCGCTCGCCGACTTCGCCCGGGTGGCCGCCGGCATCCCGGTCTTCCGGATCGTTGCGGAGGAATCCTCGGCACGGTGACGGCCCGGCTCAGGCTCCGGTGAACGCGCGCAGCAGGGTACGCACGGCCGCCCGGAGATCGTCCCGGCCGGCCGGGGTGCCGGGCGGTGACGCGCTGAGCGCGCCCGCGCCGACCAGGCGGTCGCAGAGCAGTCCGTCGACGAACGCCACGAACTGGTCGCCCCGCCGGAGCGGGTCCGGGGCGCCCGCCCGGGCCAGCAGTTCGCGGGCCTGGACGCGGAGGACGCTGCCGTGGTGCAGGATTCCTTTCTACATCTCTAGAAGGAGGTGCGGGGTGGGCGAACCACACGCGGCGGTGGTCGGCGCGGGGATCGGTGGGCTGGCCGCGGCCGTCGCGCTGCACCGGCGCGGATGGCGCGTCACCGTGCTGGAGCGCGCCGCCCGCCCGCGCGAACTCGGCACGGGTCTGACGCTGATGGCCAACGCGCTGCGCGGGCTCGACGCGCTCGGCCTCGGTGCCGCCGTCCGGCGCGACGGCCGGCCCGACACGCCCGGCGGACTTCGCACCAGCGACGGCCGATGGCTGTCCCGGATCGAGGGCGCCGACCTGGAGGACGCCCTGGGCACCGCGGCGCTCGGCATCCACCGGACCGCCCTGCACCGCCTGTTGCGCGACGCGCTGCCGTCCGGGGCACTCCGCACCGGCGTCGAGGCGGTCGACGTCGACGCCACCGGGCCGTCGGTGGCCTGCCGGACGGGCGGCACGACCGAGGTCCTCACGGCAGACCTGGTCGTCGGCGCGGACGGGCTGAACAGCACGCTCCGGCGCCGGTTGTGGCCGGCGGCGCCGCCACCGGCGTACTCCGGCTCGACGGCCTGGCGGGCGGCCATCCCCTGGCCCACGCCCGTGGTGACGGCCGTCACCTGGGGGCCCGGCCGCGAGTTCGGCACGGTTCCACTCGGCGACGGACGGCTCTACTGGTACGCGGCGGACGTCGCGCCGCCCGGCGGGCACGAGCCGGACGAACTGGCCGCCGTGCGGGAGCGGTTCGGCGACTGGCACGAGCCGATCCCGGCGTTGCTGGCGGCCACGCCGCCGGAGGCGGTGCTCCGGACGGATCTGCTGCACCTGGACACCCCGCTGCCGACCTACGTACGCGGACGGGTGGCACTGCTCGGCGACGCCGCGCACGCGATGACGCCGCACCTCGGTCAGGGCGCGGGGCAGGCGATCGAGGACGCCGTGGTGCTGGGCGCCGTCTGCGCGAGCGGCACGGCGGACCTGGCCGGCGCGCTGGCCTCGTACGACCGGCAGCGGCGACCGCGCAGTCAGGCCGTCGCCCGCGCGGCCCTGCGCACCGCCCGGTACGGCCAGCAACTTCGCAACCCGGTGGCGGTGGCCCTGCGCGACACGGCGATCCGGCTGACCCCGTCGAGGACGGCCCTGCGCGGCATGGCCCGGTACGCCGACTGGCAGCCGCCGAGCTGACCGCCGACCGCCGGCCGGGTCGCTGCCGACACCCCCGGCGGATCAGCGCCGCGACAATCCTTCAGAATATCGATCGCTCACCTTTTCGAGGTCGTCCGAACGGGAGAGGAAGCCGGTAAGATCGGCGACAGAACGGCGACCGATCACGGACTGCCCGGCGGCCGGTACCGGCTCACACTGGGCGCATGAATACGAGACTCCGCCGCAGCCGGGCATTCGGCCTCGCGGTGTGTCTCGCCCTCGTGGCGATATTGAGCGGCTGCATGCAGCTCAACCTCGGGCTGACCGTGAACGACGACGACACGGTCTCCGGCCAGCTCCTGCTCACCGCGCCGAAGTCCGTGCTCAAGCAGCGGAACCCGGACCCGGCGGTGGCGTTCGCCGAACTGCGGCCGAACATTCCCTCACTTCCGCCCGGAGCGGAGACCCGGTACGAGGACGCCACCTCGTACGGCATTCAGATCACGTACCGGAAAACGCCGCTGGCGCAATTCACGAGCGAAAGCGTGAATCTTGTTCGGGACGACGATCTCTATCGCTTCTCGCTCCCGCTGGACCCGAAGAAATACGGCGGCAAGTTCGGGCAGCAGGATCCGCGTCAGCAGCAGGCGTTCATGACCTTGATGGAGTTCGAGATCTCGGTGACGTTCCCCGGCCGGGTGCTCGACACCAACGGCACGGTCACCGGACGCTCGGTCAGCTGGAAGGTGGTCGCCAACCAGCCGAAACCGGCCGAGTTGCGCGCCATCGCCCAGGCACCCCCGCCGCCCGCCACCAGCCCGGCCGCCGTGGTCACCGGGAACGGTTCCTTCCCCTGGCTGCCGGTCGTCGCCGGCGCGGTCGTCCTGCTGCTGGTCGTCGCCGTGGCGGTCGTGCTGCTGTTGCGGCGCCGTCGCTCCCCCGGCGGGCCGGACGCGGCGCCCACCACCGGCCCGGGCGCCACCACCGGCCCGGGTGCACCCGCCGAGCCGGCACCGGCGGCCGCACCGAACCCTCCGGCCGCACCGGCACCACCCGCCGGTCCGCCGGCCTGAGACCCACCGACCACCGACGGCGCCCGCGCCGGCGGCCCACCAGCACACCGGGCGGAACCCGGGTTCGGTGAACCCGGACGCCGCCGCACCATCCCACCCCGACCGCACCACCGCACCGTGGAAAGAGGGGGATCGCCGTGAACGATCTCTTCACCTGGGCCGCCCTGGGCAGCCTCACCGGCGCCAGCGCCGCCACCCTGCTCGCCACCAACGTCCTCGGCGGGCTGATCGGCCCGAGCGGCGACAAGGCGCGCAAGTGGATAGCGCTGGGCGTCGCGCTCCTGCTGTCGTACCTGACCGCCGCGTTCGCCACCGACGCCGGACCGGAGAAGTGGGTCATCGCGTTCTTCAACGGACTGGTGATCTTCTCCGCCGCGCTCGGCGTCAACCAGCTCCCCCCTGGCAACCGGCAGGCGACGCAGGCGTCGCCGACCCAGCTCGCCCAGGGGCGCGAGCCCCGCTTCGTCCGCTCCTGGGTCTGAGAGAGGTGACCCCATGATCTTCGGCATCCTCAGCGCGGCCGTCCAGGTCGTCTTCGGCGCCGTACTCGGCCAACTCGCCGCCGGCACCGTCGGCCTGCTGGTCGGCGCGGTCGTCGGACTGCTCGTCGGCGCGCCGTTCGGCTGGGCGTCCGCGTCGGCCGGCACGTACGGCGCCGGCCCGAAGGGCGTCTTCCTCTTCGTCGTCGACCACACCTGGAGCCTGCTCAACACGTTCGCCGGGGCGCTGTTCCTGGCGCTGCACCTGGTCTTCGGCCACCAGCTCGACCGGGTCGTCTCGGCCGGCAGCGGCCGGGTCAACGTCGTCGAGGGCGTCTCCCCCCGGTACGCGACCACGATCGGCACCGTCTGCGCCGGGTCCAGCCCCGGCATCCAGCGGCACGAGGACGTGCACGTGTTCCAGGCCCGGCTGCTCGGCCCGTTCTACCTGCCGCTGGTGGCGCTCAACTACGTGCTGTTCACCGTCGCCCCGGTGTGGCTGCTCTGGCACGACCACACCAACGCGCCGATCAACCGGTTCACCCGCTACTTCGAGATCGGCGTCTACCCGCACGTGTGGAACGAGGCCATCGCGTACCGGGTCCAGGGGACGCCACCGCGATGACCGGCGCGATCGAGGCGGCCGTCGCGGACGTCGCGAGCTGGCTGGCCGGGGCCGCGGGTGAGCCCGTACCGGTCGGTCCGCCGCGCGACGACCCCGACGGCGGCCTCACGGTCTGGCCGCTGGAGCTGCGACCGGCCCGGCAGACCGCGACCGGCGGCGCGACGCGTGAGCCGTACCGGTTCGTGGTCCGCCTGCTGGTCGCCGGCGGCGGCCCGGCGGCGCTGCCCGCGCTGGACCGGGTGCTCGCCGCCGCCACCACGGCGGGCCGGCCGGAGCTGGTGCTCGCCGCCGGCGACCCGGCGCTGTGGCGGGCGCTCGGCGTGGTGCCCCGGCCCGCGCTGCTGCTGGACGCGCCGGCCCGGGTGGAACGGCCGGTCCCGGTCGCGCCGCCGGTACGGCAGCCGCTGCGGCTGCGCCAGCTCGGCATGCGCACGCTCGACGGGCGGGTGGTCGGGCCGCAGGACCAGCCGCTCGCCGCCGTCCGGGTGGAGCTGGTGGGCGCCGCCCAGGCCACCGAGACCGACGCCGCCGGCCGGTTCCGGCTCGCGGGCGTCCCGCACGACCCCGACGCGCCGGACGCCCCGGTGCGGATCCGGCTCACCGGCGCGGGGCGCGTCCACACCGCCGAGCTCGACCCGGCCGGCGACGGCCTGATCGTCGTCCGCGCCCCCGACTGACGTCCCGAGGAGGACCGATGCCCACCTACTTCTCCCCCGGCATCTACGTCGAGGAGGTGCCCAGCGGGGCCCGCCCGATCGGGCCGGTCGGCATGAGCACCGCCGCGTTCGTCGGGATCGCGCCCGACCGCGGCGCCCACGTCGGCGAGGCGCTGGCGGTGAACAGCTGGACCGAGTTCCTGCGGCTGTACGCCGACGGCGAGCACCTGGAGAGCACGCCGCTGGCCCGCGCCGTGTTCGGCTTCCTGGACAACGGCGGCACCCGCTGCTGGGTGGTCAACGTCGGCGAGGGCGGCCGGCTCACCGGCACCGGCGGGCGGCGCGGCGGCCTGGAACTGCTGGAGGCGATCGACGAGATCTCCATCCTGGCCGCGCCCGGCTACCACGACCCGGTCTCGCACGAGGCCCTGATCAGCATGGCCGAGCGGCTGCGCACCATGGTGGCGATCTGCGACCCGCCGCCGGAGGTCACCGACGTCTCCCGGCTCACCCGGGTCGCCACGCCGGGCAAGCCGGCCAGGTCCGGGTCGGCCCCGTCGTCCGGGTCGGCTGCGGCCTCCGGGTCGGCCGCGGCGTCCGCGTCGGCCGACGAACCCGCAGAGGGTACGCCGGGCGACGGCGAACCGCCCGGCACCGGCGGCGACCGGCCCCGGCAGTCGGACTACGCCACCTTCTACTTCCCCTGGATCCGGGTCCGCGACCCGCTCAGCGGCGACCTGGTGCTCACCCCGCCGAGCGGGCACGTGGCCGGTATCTGGGCGCGCACCGACGCGCTGCGCGGCGTGCACAAGGCGCCCGCCAACGAGCCGGTACGCGGCGCGGTCGACCTCGCGTACCGGGTGACCCGGCCCGAGCACGACGTGCTCAACCCCAAGGGCGTCAACGTGATCCGGTTCTTCGCCGGGGAGGGCATCCGGCTGTGGGGCGCCCGTACGCTCGCCGCCGAGGCCAGCGAGTGGCGCTACCTGAACGTGCGGCGGCTGTCCATCTCGATCGAGCAGGCCATCGCGGGCGGCACCCGCTGGATGGTGTTCGAGCCCAACGACTTCACGCTGTGGCGTTCGATCCGCCGCGACATCGGCGCGTTCCTCACCCGGGTGTGGCGCGACGGAGCGCTGCTCGGCCGTACGCCCGAGGAGGCGTTCTTCGTCAAGTGCGACGAGGAGACCAACCCCGCCGACGTCCGCGACGCCGGGATGGTGGTGGCCCACATCGGCATCGCGGTGGTCAAGCCCGCGGAGTTCGTGGTGTTCAAGCTGAGCCAGTGGGCCGGCGGCACCGAGACCGAGACGATCGGAGGCTGACATGCCCACCACCGCGACGCCGCAGCCGGGAGCACCCGTCGACCCGTACCGGGCGTACCACTTCAAGCTGCTGATCAACGGGATCACCAACGGGCACTTCACCGAGGTCAGCGGCTTCGAGGTGGCGATACCGGCGCTGTCGTACCGGGAGGCGGGCAACGAGCGCATCCGGGCCGTGCCCGGCCAGGTCGAGTACGCCCCGGTCACCCTCCACTTCGGCCTGACCAGCTCACGCGAACTGTGGGACTGGGTGAACGCGGCGGCGAAGGGCACCGTCAACCGGCGCAACGTGTCGGTGGTGCTGCTGGACCCGGCCGGCACCGCCGAGGTGCTGCGCTGGAACATGATCAACGCCTGGCCGACCCGGTGGCGGGGCGCGCACCTGAACACGCTGTCGCAGGAGATCGCCATCGAGGCGCTGACCCTGGCGTACGAGGGCCTGGAGCTGGAGGCCGGCGGTGCCGCCGCCCCGGCGACCGCGTGACCGGGTGGCCCGCGCCCTGCGGGCCACCGCCGACCGCCTGTCCGCTCCGGATTCACCGGACGCACCGTCCTCAACGGGCTTCCCGGGTTCCCCGAGTTCCCCGAGCTCGCCGGGCTCCCCGGGCTCTCCGGCGGACGTGCCGCGCCCGCCCGGTCAGCCGCCCGAGCACTGGCGACGGCTGGTGGCGGCGCACGCTCCCGGCCTCCTGCGCGACCTTCCCCCGCCCCCGTCCACCGTCGAGCACGGACCTCTCACCGGCCCGTCCGCGAACGGCAGCCCGGACCGGACGCCGGTGCGACGGGAGGAGACGAGCCGGCGCGGGATGGGCCGGTTGTGGCGAGGATGGAAGGCGCGGTTGGCCGACCGCTTCGGCTCAACCCGTTCCCGAACGCGTCACCCCCACGGGGCCGATCCGGGTTCGTCGTCGAGATCTTGGTACGAACCGGCCCCCACAGGGGCCATTTCCTACCAAGATCTTCAGGGCGTGCCGATGGGCGGGACGGGGGCGCCGGGATCGGCAGAGCCGGGCGCAGCAGCGAACCGCGCCGCCGCAGGACCGATCCGGGCGGCGTCTACCTGGACCGGTCCGGGAAGCGGATCGGCCCGGCCGGGGAGCGGGCCCGCCGGTGCGGAGAGCGGAACCGCCGGTGCGGAGAGCGGAACCGCCGGTGCGGGGAGCGGAACCGCCGGTGCGGAGAGCGGAACGGGGCGGGCGGGGGCGAGAAGCGGATCGGCCGGGGCCGCGTCTTCCGCACCGGCGGCCACTGCCGGGTTCCACACCCGTTACGACGCAGGGCCGGGCGCTGCCTCGGCGCCTGCCCTCCCGCCGGTGTGCCGGTGCGGGACGGGATCGCGCGGTCCGGCGGGATCGCCGGGCGAGCGGACGACGGCAGGCGACGCGGACGCAACCGGATCCGCGGGCACACCGGGAAGGGCACGAACGCCGGGCGCAGCGGGCGGGTCGGGCCCAACCGGATCGACGAATGCGGCCGGGTCGGCGAATGGGGCCGGATCGGCGGGTACGGCGGGCACCACCGGCGGCACGGACACGGCCGGATCGCGCGCCGCGGACACGGCTGGATCATTCGGCACACCGGCGTCCGGCGGACCGGACCGGCAGTCGCCGCCCACGCGGTGGCCCGGCGTCGACGCGGATCGGGCGGACGCCCTCGCCAGGCGTGCTCGGGCCGGCCGGAGCCGGGAGCGGCACCGGCCGGACGCCAGCGGGACGGAACCGTCGCCCGCTCGGGAAGACGTACTCCCGCTCCCGTTCGCGGCCGCGTCACCGCACCGGCGGCAGGGGCCGGCCGGACACGGCGGGACCGGGGACGGACCCGTCGACCACCACCCGGGGCGGGCCGCGGGCTCGCCGTACCCGGACGGACGCGACCCGGCGCCGGGCGGCGAGTTCCGGACGCGACGGTGGCAGGGGCCCACCTCCGGGAGCCCGTGGCCGGCGCTGCCGGACGACGGCGGCTCGACCCGGACGCCGAGCCCGGCCGGCGCGGGCCGGGCGAGCGACGGCCGAGCACACGCGGATCCGTGGCCGGCGTTGCCGGGCGAACCGGTGTGGTGGACCCCGGCGGCGCGGGCCACCCCGTGGGATGACACGGCCCGGCTGGACCGGGAACAGGCGGGTGACTGATGGAGCGCGTCGCCTTCCTCGTGGACGAGTCCGGCACCCGGGTCGACTGCCTGCTCAACCCGGAGACCGTGCAGGTGACCCGGCTGGCCGGGGTACGCCCGCGCGGCGGGCCGGACGGGCCGCTCACCGGTGCCGGGCTGGCCGACGACCCGCTCGTCTTCACCGGCGGCGGGCGTACCGAGCTGGTCCTCGATCTGCTCTTCGACGTCGACTTCGTGGAGTCACCGGCCCGGCCGGAGGACGTCCGCGCGCTGACCCGGCCGCTGTGGATGCTGGCCGAGAACTCGGCGGTCGAGCACGGCTGGCTGCGCCCGCCGCTGGTCCGTCTGGTCTGGGGCAAGACCTGGAACGTCCCCGGCGTGATCACGGCCGTCGCGGAACGCTTCGACGCGTTCACCCTCACCGGTACGCCCCGGCGGTCCTGGCTGCGGCTGAAGCTGGTCCGCGTCGCGGAGGGCGCGGAAGCGGCGCGCGCCGGGTTCGAGGAGGAACTGGCCGCGGCGAGCACACCAACTGTCACGCCCGGGTCGGCGGTGGTCGCCGCCGCCGACGGCGCAGCCGAGCCGGGCTGGTCCGGGGTGCGCTTCGACCTGCTCGCCCACGACGCGCTGGGCTCGCCGCTGCGCTGGCGGCTGCTCGCCGAGCACAACCGCATCACCGACCCGCTCACGGTGCCCGCGGGCACCGCGCTCGCCGTTCCTCCGGTCGGTGCCGCCCCGGCCCCGCCCGACGCCGTCACCACGGGAGGCACCCCGTGACGCGCCACTCGACCGGCGCCGCCCGGCGAGCAGCCACCCGGGGCGCGCCGTGAGCCGGGCCGCCTTCGTGACCGTGGACGGACGGCCGCTGGCCGACCCGGCCCGGCTGCGCGGCATCCGCGTGGCCGCCCGCCTGGACCGGCCGGCGCAGTGCGAGCTGACGCTCACCGCCGCGCCCGGCGCGGGCCCGCTCGACCCCCCGGTACGCCCCGGCGCCACGGTCGGCGTACGCCTGGACGGGCAGTCGGAGGCGCTGTTCACCGGCGAGGTGACAGCCGTCGAGCGGGAGTACGCCGGTGACGGCGCCGCGCTGGCGCGGATCCGGGCGTACGACCCGCTGCACCGGCTGCGCAAGCGGCAGGAGCTGCGGGTGTTCGAGTCGGTGACCGCCGCCGAGCTGGCCGGTGAGCTGTGCGCCGGGCTGGGGTTGAGCGTGGCGGCCGAGGACGACGGGCCGCGCCTGGACCGGCTTCTCCAGCACCGGCACACCGACCTGGACCTGCTGTGCGAGGTGGCCGGCCGGGCCGGGCTGCACCTGGGCGTCGACGGTGACCGGTTGCGGCTGTTCACCCTGGACGGGTACGGGGAGCCGCTGCCGTTGACGCTCGGCGAGACGGTGCACGCGCTGCGGGTGACCGAGAACCTGGACCGGGCGGGCGCGGAGTGCGCCGTACTCGGCTGGCATCCGCAGCGCGCGGAGCCGCTGGGCCGACGGGCGGACGAGGCGCGCAGCGGGCGGCGGATCCCGCTACGCCCGGACCCGGGCGACGTGGGCGCGAACGGCGTGCGTACCGCTGTGGACCAGCCCGGGCGCAGCGACGACGAGCTGGCCGCGCTGGCCCAGGCCGGGCTGGACGCCCGGGTGGCGGCGCTGGTCACCGCCGAGGGCACCGCGGAGGGCGACCCGGCGCTGCGGCCGGGACGGCGGATCGCCCTGGCCGGCGTCCCGGAGCCGGTCGCCGGGGTGTACGTGCTCACCGAGGTGGTGCACACGGTGGACGCGGACGGGCACCTGAGCCGGTTCTCCACGGCGCCGCCCGGCCCGCCGCCGTCGGCCGCGCCCCCGGCGGCCACGGTCACGCTCGGCACGGTCACCGACGTCGACGACCCGGACGGGCTGGGACGGGCCCGGGTGACGCTTCCCGCGTACGGCGATCTGGACGCCGGCTGGCTCGCGGTGCTCTGCCCGGGCGCGGGCCGGGGCAAGGGGATCGTCGCGCTGCCCGATCCGGACGACACCGTGCTGGTGGCGCTGCCCGGCGGCGAGCCCGCCTCGGGCGTGGTGCTCGGTTCGCTGTTCGGCGCGGTCGAGCCGTACGACGCGGGCATCGTCTCCGGACGCTCGCGCCGCTGGTCGATGCGGACCGGCACCGGGCAGTCGATCGTGATCGACGACGACGGCCGCACGCTGCGGCTGGCCACCGACGCGGGCAGCTTCGTCGAGCTTCGTCCCGAGCTGACCACCGTGCACGCGGCGGGTGACCTGGTGCTCTCCGCGCCCGGCCGGGCCGTCGTGGTGCGCGGCCGCACCGTCGACTTCCTGCACGCCCCGGCCGCTGAGGACGCCGAAACCGCCGCCGCGCAGGCCCGTACGCTCGCCCGTTCCGCCGGAGGTGGCTGATGCGCTGGATCCACCGCGACTCGCTGATCACCTGCGGACACGACGGGCGGGTGCGCAACCGCCCGTCCCAGGACTGGGTCACGGTCCGGGGCGTGCCGGTGCTGGTGCGTCCCGACCCGGAGGGGCGCGACATCACCGCCTGCCCCAACTACGGCCCGACCATCAAACCGTGCCTGCACACGCGCACCGTCAGCGTGGGTTACAGCACGTGGGTGCGGGTGGACCGGCAGCCGGTGGTGCTGTCGCACCTGGACGGCCTCACCGACGGTACCCCGCCGGGCACCGTGCACCACCAGGTCCGCGACGTGCGGCAGGGTTTCCTGGGGGCGGACGCATGAGGGCCTTCCGCTTCGTCGGCGCCGGCTTCGACGCCGGCCGCGCCGGTGGTCTCGCGCTCACCGCCGCCGGCGGGCTCGCCATGACCGACGGCGACGAGACGGTACGCCAGGCGCTGTACCTGCTGCTGTCCACCACGCCCGGGGAGCGGCTGATGCGTCCCGGGTACGGGTCGCGGCTGCACCGGCTGGTCTTCGCGCCCAACGACGACACCACGGCCGGGCTGGCGATCCACTACGTGCGGCAGGCGATCCGGCGCTGGGAGCCCCGGGTCGAGGTGCTGGACGTGGACGCCGGTCCCGACCCGGACGACCCGTGGCGCCTGGTGATCCGGCTGGACTACCGGGTCCGGGCCAGCCTCTCCCCCGGCCACCTCGTGTTCTCCGTCGACCTGCTGCCCGCCGACGACGAACCCGCCGGCACCGGACCCGGCGACACCGCTGACGAGGAGGGCACGCCATGACGCTGCCGGTGCCGCACCTGGACGACCGCGCCTTCCTCGACCTGGTCACCGAGGCGCGGGAACGCATCGCCCGGTCCTGCCCGGACTGGACCGACCTGTCCGCGCACGACCCGGGCATGGCGCTGGTGGAGGCGTTCGCGTACCTGACCGAGGTGATGATCTACCGGCTGAACCAGTTGCCGGAGAAGGCGTACGTCGCGTTCCTGAACCTGCTCGGCGTCACCCGGCACCCACCGGCGGCGGCCTGGGCGGACGTGCGTCTGACCCGCACCGGCCCGGATCGCGGCCCGGTGCGGGTGCCGGCCGGCACCCGCGTCGCCGCGGCCCGCGGCGCGGACCCCCGGCCGGTCGTCTTCGTGACCACCGAACCGGCGGTGCTGCCCGCCGGCGAGACCACGGCGACGGTACGCGTGCACCACTGCGAGCCGGTCGAGGCGGAGCTGCTGGGCACCGGCACCGGGCAGCCCGGTCAGGTGTTCCGGGCCGCCCGCGCGCCGCTGACGCGTACCACCGAGGCGCTGGACCTGCTGCTCGGCGTGGAGGTGCCGCCCGGCTCGGTGGAGCTGGGCGCGGCGGCCCGGGAGCACGAGGGGCGCACGTACGAGATCTGGCGGCCGGTGGACAGCTTCGCCGGTGTCGGCCCGCAGGCGAAGGTCTACCTGGTGGACCGGGCCTCCGGGGTGGTCACGTTCGCCCCGGCGCTGGACCTGCGCCCGGACGGGGGCGCCCCGGCCGTCGAGGGGGCGGCCGGGGCGACCACGGTGGCGGCGGTGCCGCCGGCCGGGCGGCAGGTGCGGCTCTGGTACCGCTGCGGCGGCGGTCCGGCCGGCAACGTCGCGGCGGGCGTGCTCACCAGCCTGCGCGACCCGCTGCCGGGGGTGAAGGTGGACAACCCGGAACCGGCCACCGGCGGCCGGGAACTGGAGTCGCTGGAGTCGGTGCTGGCGCGCGGGCCGTACGAGTTCTTCGCCCAGCAGCGAGCGGTGACCGCCCGGGACTTCGAGATCCTGGCCACCGGCTCCGGGGCGGTGGCACGGGCGCGGGCGTTCACCCGGGCCGCCGTCTACAGCTTCGCCCGGCCCGGCGAGGTCGAGGTGGTGCTGGTGCCGTACGTGCCGGAGGCGGCCCGGCCCGGCGGCCGTCTGCCGGTGGCGGTGCTGCGCGAGCACGAGGTGGAGGAGGCCCGCCGCCGGGTCGAGGCCGACCTGGAACGGCGCCGCGCCCTGGGTACGGCGGTGCGCGCGGGCTGGGCCCGGTACAAGGCGGTGTCCATCCAGGCGCGGGTGGTGGTGCGCCGCGAGGAGGACGTGGACGCGGTGCGCCGCCGCATCCACGACCGGCTGCACCAGACGCTGAGCCCGCTGCCCACGCCGCTGAACCCGGCAGGCTGGGCGTTCGGCGAGCCGCTGCGCGCCTCCAACGTGTACCGGATGCTGGAGCACGCCGAGCCGGGCGTGCGCTACGTCGAGTCGGTGCGGTTCGTGGTCGACGAGGCGCCCGACGCGCGGGTGCGCACCGTGGCGGTGGACCAGTACCAGGCCGACACCTGGTACGCGGGCGGCGGCCCGGTGCTGTTCCGCTCCACCAACGCCGGCGCGGGCTGGGAACCGGCGGGCCGGTTCGACGACGAGACCGTGGTGCGGGTGGTTCCCGCGCCCGCCCCGGTACGCCCCGGCGTCGTGCCCCGGGCCGGTTCGGTGGCGGTGGTCACCACCCGCGACGCCGGCGGTTCCCGGGTCCGGCTGAGCACCGACCTGGGTGAGACGTGGACGCTGCTGACCGACCTCGACTCCGGCGTACGCGACCTGGCCTGGATCGACCGGGACGGCACCGGCGCGCTGCTGCTTGCCACCGACACCGGCCTGTACGAGGTGCCGCTGCTGCCCGGCGCGGTGCCGTTGCAGATCCTGGTCGACCCGGCCGACGCCGACCGGGGCTTCTACGCGGTGCGCGCGTTCGTCTCCGAGCGCGGCGCGCCCGGCGTGGCGGTGGCCGCGCAGGCCGGATTCGGGGTCTACCTGTCCACCGCGGCGGGACGGCCCGGCACGTTCGCCCACGTCGGCCTCGCCAACGTGGACAACCGGGTGCTCGCCGTGCAGTACGACGGCCCGGCCACGCTGCTGTGGTGCGGCGCGGGCGAGCCGGACCCGAAGAAACCGGGTCAGGGCTGCCATCGCACCCGGTTGTTCGAGTCGGACGTGAAGTGGCAGTCGATGGCGTCCGGCTGGATCGGCGGCACCTGCCGGGACCTGGCGTTCAGCGGCCCGCTCGCGCTGGCGGCGACGCAGAGCGGCGGCGTGGTCCGGCTGGACACGCTGGCCGGGCAGCCGCAGTGGTCGCCGGTGATGGTGAACTGCGGCCTGCCGCTGCGGGACCGGACCCGATTCGTCCCGGTCGACGCCATCGCCGCCACCGCGCCCACCGGCACGTCGGGCGCCGGGCGGCTCGTGCTGGCCGGCGGCGAGCGCGGCGTGTTCCGCAGCGGCGACGGCGAGGACTGGACGGCGAGCG
Organism: Micromonospora sp. CPCC 205554; assembly: GCF_036902745.1. Classification (NCBI taxonomy): domain Bacteria; kingdom Bacillati; phylum Actinomycetota; class Actinomycetes; order Micromonosporales; family Micromonosporaceae; genus Micromonospora; species Micromonospora sp. CPCC 205554. Next base: position 281,432 of record NZ_JBAKHP010000001.1, read on the forward strand.
CCAACCAGGCCACCGCCGACGTGGTCACCGTCCCCGGCACCTGGCTGCTCTGCTCCGGCGAGCACGACATCGAGGTGGTGCGGCAGGATGCGCCGAGCGGCGATTGAGCGGCTGCTGCCGACCGCGTACCAGCGGGCCGCCGGCCCGGGCAGCGTGCTGGGCGCGCTGCTGGACGTGATGGAGGCGCTGCACGCCCCGGACGAGGCGGTGCTCGCCGACGTCGACGCGCTGTTCGGGCCGTACCGGACGCCGGACGGGTTCGTGGCGTACCTGACGCGCTGGGTGGCGATGGACCACGTGGTCGCCGCGCCGCGCGCCGACGCGCCGCTGCCGTTGCCGGTGGGCCGGCTGCGGGACCTGGTCGCGCACGGCGCGCTGCTGGCCCGGTGGCGCGGCACCCCGTACGGGATGCGGACCGCGCTGGAGCTGGCCACCGGCGTCACCGGGTTCGTGCTGGACGAGCCGCCCGAGCGGCCGTTCCACCTGGTGGTGCGGGTGCCGCCGGCCGCCGCCGACCGGCTCGCGCTGGTCACCCGCATCGTCGAGGCGGAGAAACCGGCGGCGGTCACCGTCGAGGTCGTCGCCGCCCGAGCCGACCCGCCCTCCGACCCGACGTCGCCCGAGCCGGACGTCGCCGTGCCCGCCGCCGGGGTGGCTTCGGTGCGCGCGGTCGGCCGGGCGCACGTACCCGCCCCCCTGGCCCACGATCCGCCCGAGGAGCCGTCATGACCACTGAATGGACAGTCGTCGCCGCCGCCGAACAGTTCACCCTGGACGCCCGCAACGCCGGTGAGCTGACGTTCACCGTGTCCAACCCGGGTACCGCGCCGGACACCGTCGTGTTCGACGTGGCGCCCGGTGAGGGCAGCCAGCGCGGCTGGTTCACGGTGGCCGAGCCGCAGCGGGTGGTGCCCGGGCAGGGCTCGGTGTCGTTCCTGGTCCGGCTCGCCGTACCGCCCGGTACACCGCCCCGGCGCTACGACATGACCGGGTTCGCGTACTCGGCGAACACCGCGCCGGAGGAGAGTTCCCGGTCCAGCGGCCGGGTCACGTACGACGTGCGGGCCGTCGTACCCCCGAAGCGCGCGCCGTGGCCGTGGATCGCGGCCGCCGCGGCGCTGGTGCTGGTCGTGGCCGGGGTGGTGACCTGGCTGGTGACCCGCGGACCGGACACCCCGCCCCCGCCGCGGGCCGACGCGGTGACGGTGGAGGCGGAGACGCTCGTCTCCGGCGCGGCGGTCCAGTCCCCCACCGGCGCGAAGGCGGAGGTGGTGGCGCAGGAGAACTGCTGCGACGTGGTGTGGTCCGGCGACGCGCAGCTGTTCTTCCTGGGCCGGGGCGTGGGCGACCGGGTGACGGTGCAGGTGGACGTGCCGTCCGACGGCACCTGGCGGTTCTCCACCGTGCGCACCACGTCGTTCGACTACGCGAACACGATCTGGCTGGTCGACGGCCGGCAGGTCGGCGACACGTTCTTCGGGTTCAGCCCGACGGTCGTCCGCACCGACGAGGTGGACGTGGGCACCGTGGAGCTGACCCGCGGCCCGCACAAGCTGACGCTCGTCGCGGTGAGCAAGACCCAGGGCACCGACAGGTACTTCGCCGGGGTGGACGAGATCCGCTTCACCCCCGTCGTCCGGCCGTGAGCGAGGAGTGAGCCGGTGTTGCGAGCCCCGCAGTCGCGAACCAAGACGGCACCGTGAGCGCGAGGAGTGAGCCGGTGTTGCGAGCCCCGCAGTCGCGAACCAAGACGGCACCGTGAGCACGAAGCAGAAGGTGCTGCTGGTGGCGGTGGCCGTGCTGCTGGTGGCGCTGTACGTGGTGGCGGTGGCCGGGCGCCGCGACGACCCGGGTGATCCGGCGGCCGGGCCGGGGGCGCTGGCCCGGCTGGGGCGCGGGACCGGGACGGTGGACCCGGCGACGGTGGCGGTGACGTGCCTGCCGCCGGCCGCCGATCCGGCCACCACCGCCGACGGGGTGACGCTCGCGTTCGGCACCGCGTGCCGGCTGCGGGTGGCCGACCCGGGCGCGCTGCGCACGCTCGTGTTGCGGGGTACGACGCCGTTCGAGGTGACCGCCCCCGCACCCGGCGACGCGGACGTCACGGTCACCGACGAGGTCGCGCCCGGCGCGGACGGCCCGGCGGTGGCGAAGGTGGCTGTCGACCGGGAGACCGAGGTGCTCCTGCGCTGTCCGGGAGGTGGCGGATGTGCGGTCACGCTGGCCCGGTCCTGACCGGGACGGAGACGCGGCATGGGTGAGTTGCGCAAACCGTTCCTGCTGCTGGCGCTGCTCGCGGTGGCGCTCGTGGTCGGCGTGGAGCTGGGCGCGGCGGCGCTGACCGGCGGCGGGGACGCGAGCGGCGCGCTGCGGGAGCGCGCCGGTCAGCTCGGCGTCGAGCTGGGCGACGTCGGCGCGGTGTCCGAGCCGTCCGGTCGGGGCATCGGCTACCTGGCGCTGATCGACGTGGTGGCGCTCTGGACGACCGGGCTGTTCTGCCTGAGCCTGGTGCTGCCGGACCGGGTGCAGGGCCGGGTGCAGGGCGTGGCGACGCTCGTCTTCTCGGTCGTGCTGCTGCTGGTGTCGCTGGTCCTGCTGATCGTCGCGTTCGTCGAGCTGACAGTGATGGTGTCGCTGTTCCTGGCGCCGCCGTTCGGCACGCTGGCCTACCTGGCGGTCTGGGGGTTCTTCCCGGTCGACGACGCGGCGGTGCTGCTCGGGCTGGCGCTGCTGCTCAAACTGGTCTGGGCCGCGCTGCTGCTCGCCGCCCAGCCCCGGTTCCTGCGCAACAAGGGCCTCGTCGCGCTGGCGCTGACCACGCTGCTGTGCACAGTGGTGCTGCAGTTCCTGCACGGCCTGGTGCCGGTGATCCTGGTCAGCATCCTCGACGACCTGGGCGCCGTGGTGTTCGCCGTGGTGGCGCTGATCTGGGCGCTGGTGCTGCTGATCGGGTCGATCCCGGCGATCGTCAAGGCGATCCGGACCACCGCCACCACATCCGGTCGTACGGTCAGGTGACCGTGCCGGCCGCGAGCGCGGCCAGGCGCGGCAGCTGCTGCGGGTCGGTGAGCGCCGACCCGACCGCCACCACGCGCGCCCCGGCGGCGAGGAAGTCGGCCGCGTTCCCGGCGTCGACGCCGCCCGTCGCCACGAACCGGGCCTCCGGCAGCGGCCCGGCGACCGCGCGGAACCAGGCCGGGCCGAGGCTGACCGCCGGGAACGCCTTGAGCCACACCAGGCCGTGGTCGAGCGCCCGCTGCGCCTCGGTCGGGGTGGCCACGCCCGGCAGGTGCGGCACGCCGAGACCGGCCGCCGCGTCGGCGACGGCCAGGTCCAGGCCCGGCGCCACGGTGAACGCCGCCCCCGCGGCCACCGCCTGCCGGACCTGCTCCGGGGTACGCACCGTGCCCGCGCCCACGATCCGGTCCCGCCGCCGCCCGGCCGTCACGGCGGCGCGCAACGCCGGCACCGCTTCCGGGGTACGGATGGGCACCTCCACCACGGCGATGCCGAGATCCCACGCCAGCTCCGCCAGCCGGACCGTCTCGCCTGCGGGCAGGTCCCGCAGGATCACCATCACCCGCGCGTCGCCGAACAGCGCCTCGAAGTCGTGCCCGCTCATCTCCCGCTCCCTCCCCTGATTCGCGCCTGCTCGGTCCACGCCTCGTCCGGCAACGCCAGCGCCCGCGCGGTCGTCTCCGGGTCGGGTGGCGGCGCGGTGTCGCCCGGCACGGTCAGCACCGGCGCGGCGGTGAGGTGACCCAGCCGCAGGCAGGAGCGCAGGTCGAGGTCGCGCAGCAGTCCGGAGAGGAACCCGGCGGCGAACGCGTCCCCGGCGCCGACCGGCTCCACCACCTCCACCGGCAACGCCGGCACGAACACCGCCGGCCCGGTACGCGGCAGCGCCGTCGCGCCGACCGGCCCGTCCTTGACCACCACCAGCTCCGGGCCGGGCAGCAACGCGCGGACTGCCGCCGGATCGCCCGCCGACCAGAGCGCCGCCGCCTCGTCCAGCCCGACCAGCACCACGTCGGCGCGGTCGGCCAGGTCGCGCAGGACCGGTGCGGCCCGCTCGGCGGGCCAGAGCGCCGGCCGGTGGTTCACGTCGAAGCTGACCCGCGCGCCCGGCAGCGACCGGCCGGTCAGCGCGTGCTCCAGCAGGTCGCGGCAGGTGCCGGAGAGCGCGGCGGTGATCCCGGACAGGTGCAGCAGGCGCGCCCCGGCCAGCCCGGGACGCGCGAGGTCGGCGGCGCCGAGGCGGCTCGCGGCCGACCCGGCGCGGTGGTAGTGCACGCGGGTGCGGTCCGGCCCGGGATCCTTCAGGTAGAGCCCGGTCGGCGCGTCCGGATCCACGGCGACCACTGAGACGTCCACGCCCGCGGCGGCGACCTCGGCCACCACCCGGCGCCCGAACGGGTCGTCGCCGACCCGGCTGACCCACGCCGCGCGGTGCCCGAGCCGGGCCAGCCCGGCCGCCACGTTGGACTCCGCGCCGCCCACGCCGACGGTCAGCCGCGCGGCGTGCTCCAGCGACCCGCCGTCATCAGGGGCGAGCACCACCATCGTCTCGCCCACGCAGACCACCTCCGGACCGCCCCCGGCGCGGCCTCGGCCCGCGACCCCGGAGCCAAGCGGCTCGCTCACCGGACGACCGCCGCGTCCAGCCGGGCCGCGATGTCGGCCGGGTCCAGGTGGCCGTCGGCGACGAGCACCCGGTGCCGGTTGTGCCGGGGCCGCCCGGCCGCGACCACCGCCGGGCTGTCGAAGGCGTACGCGACGCAGACGCCCGGGTACATCGTGGTGCGCACGAACCACCTGTCGCCCGGCCCCAGACCGGTGAACACCAGCGTGTACGCGCCGCCGCCCGGCGCGGAGGCGGACAGCGCCAGCCAGGGCGCGGCCGACCCGTTCACCGCCTCCTCGCCGTCCGCGCCGGCGGTGCGCACGAGTGGTTCCCCGTCGGCCACCGCCCGCCAGAAGAAGCCGCCGTACCCGGCACCGCCCGGGCGGCCGTTCGTGGCCGGGCTGCCCAGGTGCACGTCCGCGCCGGTGGCGGCGATGAGCGTCGCCGACAGGTCCAGCCACCAGGCGTCGTCGCCGGCCGGGGCGGCGGTGATCCGCCGGTGCTCGCGCAGCAGCACCCGGCCGTGCCGGTCCCGCCACTCCAGGTCGTGGTCGAGCCGGTCGGCGGCCCGCTCCCGCCAGCCGGTGTGCGCGATGACGCCGTGGTCGTCGCGCCAGGTGTAGCCGGTGCCGCGCACGTACGTCCGGCCGCCCCACAGGTTGGCGCCGTCGACGTCCTGCACGGCCAACGACGCGCCGAGGTGCCAGACGTGGTCGGCCGGGAGCGCGTCGGTGACCGGCGTGCCGGCCCGGGTCCGCACCGGGTGCAGGTAGGGCCGGGGTCCGTGGCGCGGGTCGAGGTCCGGCCGGACCACGTACCGGGCCACCTCGGCACCGTCCACCACCAGCCGCGGCTCGGCGGTCACGACGGGTCCGGGGCGGGGACCGGGCGGCGGGCGTCCAGCGCGTGCAGCGCCGCGAGGGCGTACCCGCCGAGGATCGGCACCGCCACCGGCGTGACCAGCACGCCCAGCAGCACTGCCAACGCGCAGACGCCGGAGGCGGCGGCCCAGGTGCCGGGGCGCTGCGGGCAGGTGCGGGCCACCTCACGGGCGGCCGTCCGCCACCCCCGGCCGCCGGTGCGCCCGACCGCGACGGCGACCAGGCCCGCGTACCCGAGCAGGACCGCCACCACGACGGCGGTGAGCGCGAGCGCGGGCCCGCCGCCGGGCACCCGGCCGGTGGCGAGCGCGAGCAGGTCGGCGGCGAGCAGCGCGGCGGCGGCGAGCGCGACGGCGCTGACCGCCAGCCCGGCGGGCAGCGCGCGGCCGAACCGGCGCAGGCTGGTCCGCGCGTCGGGCCAGGAACCGCTGATCGACCGGTCGTGCAGCGCGGCACCGGCGGCGGCGACCGCCGGGGCGAGCGTGAGCACCGGCAGCGCGGCCAGCGCCACGGCGAAGCCGAGCAGCGCCAGGTCGGTCGCCTCGCGCAGCGTGTCCCGCCAGTCGGCGCGGGCCGGCGCGCTGTCGGGGTGGGCGGGTACGGCGTCGCTGAGGGCAGGCACGGCGGTCATCCCTTCAGCCCGCTGGTGTTGATGCCCTCGACGAGCATCCGCTGGAACGCCAGGAAGAACAGGAACACCGGCAGCAGGGACAGCACCGACATGGCGAACATCGGGCCGACGGCGCTCTGGCTGGTCGAGTCGATGAACAGGGTCAGCGCCACCGGGACGGTGTAGTCCTCCAGGTTGGACAGGAAGACGAGCTGCCGGAAGAAGTCGTTCCAGGTCCAGATGAACGAGAAGATCGCCGTGGTGACCAGCGCCGGCCGGCTCAGCGGCAGGATGACGTGCCGGAACACGCCGTACGGGGACGCGCCGTCGATGGTGGCCGCCTCGTCCAGTTCGCGCGGGATGCCCCGCATGAACTGCACCATGAGGAAGACGAAGAACGCCTCGGTGGCCAGGAACTGCGGCACCAGCAGCGGCAGGTACGGCCAGTCGCCGCCGACCAGGCCGAGGCTGCGGAACAGGATGTACTGCGGCACGATCAGCACGTGCCCGGGTAGCAGCAGCGTCCCGATCATGACGGTGAACCACAGCTTGCGCAGCCGGAACCGCAGCCGGCCCAGGGCGTACGCGGCGAGCAGGCAGGACAGCGCGTTGCCGACGACGGTGAGCCCGCTGACCAGCGCGCTGTTGAGGAAGAACCGGCCGAAGCTGATGTCGAAGTTGGTCCAGCCGTCGAGGTAGTTGCCGGGGGTGAACCGTTCCGGCAGCAGGCCGACGTTGTTGACGATCTCGGCCTGCGACTTGACCGAGGTGCCGAGCATCCAGAACAGCGGGTAGAGCACCACCGCGACGATCGCCACGAGCACGACGAGCCGCAGGACGTTTCGGCCGCTGCCCGGCCGGCGGGTGGCAGCGAGCGCCGTCATGAGTCGTCTCCGTCCGAGTAGTGCACCCAGAACCGGCCGGTGCTGAAGAAGACGGCGGTGACCACGCCGATCGCCACCAGGAACACCCACGCCATCGCCGACGCGTAGCCCATCTCCAGGTCGGTGAAGCCGGAGATGTAGAGCTTCAGCGTGTACATCAGGGTGGAGTCGACCGGGCCGCCGGTGCCGTTGCTGAGTACGAACGCGGCGGTGAAGCCCTGGAAGCCGTTGATGGTCTCCAGCACCAGGTTGAAGAAGATCACCGGGGACAGCATGGGCAGGGTGACCGCGCGGAAGCGCCGCCACGCCCCGGCGCCGTCCACCGCCGCCGCCTCGTACAGCTCGGTGGGCACCTGCTTGAGCCCGGCCAGGAAGATCACCATGGGTGCGCCGAACTGCCAGATCGCCAGCACCATCAGTGTCTCCAGCGCCCAGTCCGGGTCGCTGACCCAGGGCAGCCCCTCGACGCCGAACAGGGCGAGAAACGAGTTGAACGCGCCGTCCCGGTTGAACATGTTGACCCAGACGATGGCCAGCGCGACGCTGCCGCCGAGCAGCGACGGCAGGTAGAACAGGCTGCGGAACAGCCCGACGCCCCGCCATGCGCGGTTGAGCAGCAGCGCCACGCCGAGCGCGGCGGCCAGCTTCAGCGGCACCGCGATCAGCGCGAACGTCAGCGTGACCCGGACCGCGTGCCAGTACGACGGGTCGGCGGTGAACATCCGCTCGTAGTTGGCCAGTCCCACCCACCGCACCTCGGACAGCGGGGTGAGGATGTCGTAGTCGGTGAAGCTCAGCCAGAGCGACAGCAGCATCGGGATCGCCGTGACGCCCATCAGTCCGATGAGCCAGGGCGAGAGGAAGACGTACCCCGCCAGGCCCTCGCCGAGCCGGGCCCGGCCGGCCCCGCGCCGCGTGGGGCGGGGGCCGGCCGGTCCGGTGCGCGGGGTCCGGCCGGGTGCCGTGGTGAGAGCCACGGGACCGGTCCTTTCGTCGGGTCAGGCGATCGCGGACTTGCAGGCGGTGATGAACTGCTCCGCCGCCTGGGCCGGGGTGGCGCGCCCGTACTGGGCGTTCTCGGCGGCCTTGACCAGCTCGGACTTGACCTTGCTGTGCCCCTTGATCGGCACCTGGGGCGAGGCGCCGAACTTCTGCGCCAGGTCGGACTCGACCTGGATGGACTGCTTCATGGCCGGGTCGGTGGCGGTCTCGCTGACCTTGGCGCGCAGATCCATGTTCGACGGCAGTCCCCGGTCGGTGCCGAGCAGCGCCACCGCCTCCGGGTCGTTGTTCAGGAAGTTGATCACATCGACGGCGACGTCCTTGTGCTTGCTGCCCTTGAAGACCGACCAGTACATCGAGGCGCGCGCCCACTGCGCGCTCGGGTCACCCGGGTACGCGACGACGCCCAGCTCGTCCTTGGTGTTCTTCTTCAGGTCCGGCATCTGGTTGACCCACACCCAGGAGGTGGCGGACTTGCCGGTGACCACGAGCTGCTTGGTGATGTCGCTGGAGTTGCCCTCGTGGATGACGTCGGGCGTCGGGGTGGCGCCTCGGTCCCGCGCGCCCTTCCACAGCTCGAACCACTTGGTCACGTCCTCGGCGGTGAAGCCGAGTTCCTTGCCGTTGTACAGGTCCTTGCCCTGCTGGCGCAGCCACACCCAGAACGCCTTGTAGTCGGCGCTCGGGTCCTGGGTGCCGGGGATCTTCGTCTTCTTCGCCACCTGCTCGGCCCAGGCGATGTGTTCCTCCCAGCTCATCCCGGTGGTCGGCTCGGGCAGCCCGTTCCTGGTCAGCAGCGTCTTGTTGTAGACCAGTCCCTGGGTGTTCTCCCCGGCGGCCACACCGGCGAGCTTGCCGTCGACCACGCCGTACTCCAGCAGGCTCTTGGGGAACTTCGACACGTCGAGCTTGCCTGAGTCGCGGTAGCTGCCCAGGTCGAGCGTGGTGCTGCGGCCGGCGTACTCGGCCAGGTAGTTGTCGTCGATCTGGAACAGGTCCGGCGGGTTGCCACCGGCGGTCAGCGTGGCGAGCTTGTCGAAGTAGCCCTGGTTTGCCTGCCAGGTCTTCTCGAACGTCACGTCCGGATGCTTCTTGGTGTAGAGGGCCAGGGCGTCCTCGGTGAGCTTGGCCCGGGCCTCGCCGCCCCACCAGAAGACGGAGAGTTTGACCGGGCCGCCGTCGCCGCCGCCGGAGTCGTCTCCGCAGCCGGCCGCGCCCAGGGCGAGCGGCACGGCGAGCGCGACGGCGGCCAGGCCGCGGACGAGTCGGCGTCGGGTCAGGGGGGTACGGTGATGCCGCCCGGCGGGTGCGCCGGCGGTGGGGGACGTTGCGGGGTGCATCTGCGCTCACTCCTCGGCTGTGGGAGGCGACGACGTCACCGGCGGCCGTCCACGGGCCGCCCGGGTCCGCAGTGCTGTGCGGGCCCGGGCCACCTGCTCAGGCTCCGGTGCCGTCCCGGCCGGGCGCGGGGACGGGCCCGGTCGAGTCGCGGACGACCAGTTCGGTCTGGAGCATTACCTGTGCGGTGGTGCGACGGTCGCCGGTCGCCGTGCCCCGGCCCCGGGCGCCGCGCGGCGCGTCGGAGTCCAGTTGCAGCAGCATGTCGACGGCCGTCCGGCCGGCGGCCGCGGTCGGCGTGGCCACCGTCGTCAACTTGGGGCGGGTGAGCCGGCTCAGCGCGATGTCGTCGACGCCGACGACGCTGACGTCGTGCGGCACCCGCGACCCGAGCGCGTCCAGCCCTTCGATCAGGCCGATCGCCATCAGGTCGTTGTAGGCGAGCACGGCGGTGACGCCGCTGCGGCGTACCTGTTCGGCCAGGGCGCCGCCGCCGGTCTCGGTGGGCTGGTTGGGTCCGAGGACGGTCAGCTCCGCTCCCCCGCCTCTCGCGGCGGCGGTCGCGGCGCGGCGCATCTCCCGGGCGGTCCAGGAGCCGCGCGGGCCGCCGAGCAGCGCGATCCGGCGGTGGCCGAGCCCCAGCAGGTGCTCGATCGCGGCCCGGGCGCCCTGCCCGACGTCCATCATCACGCAGGGCAGGCCGGCGACCTGGCGGTTTATCACCACCACCGGGACCTCGCGGCTGACCTGCTCGATCAGGCTGTTGCTCATCCGGGGGCTGCACAGCAGCACGCCGTCGACCTGCTTGGCCAGCGCGTGGACCAGGTCCTCCTCGGCGACCGGGTCCTCGTTGGTGTCGGCCACGAACACGTGGTAGTCGCGGTGCCGGGCCTGCCCCTCCGCCGCCTTGATCAGCGGCGGGAAGAACGGGTTGGCGATGTCGGCCACGATCAGGCCGATGTTGTGCGTACGCCCGGTGATGAGGGCCCGGGCGGCCCGGTTGGGCCGGTAGCCGAGGTCCTCCGCGCAGGCCAGCACCCGGACCCGGGTCTCCGGGTTGACCAGGTGCGGGGCCGAGAACGTACGGGACACGGTGGAGATGTGCACACCGGAGGCGCGGGCGACGTCCCGGATGGTGGCTGGCACGGCGGGCTCCCTCGTCCGATGTGGTGGGGGTCACGGGTGCCGCCCATTAATGCAAACGGTTGCGCCCGTGTCAACGGTCCATTGTTGCGGCTCGATTGCGCCGGCGTTCCCGCCGCATGCAGGAAAGCACATCAATGCGGATGGATAGGGCGGCTTGGGCGGCAACCGTTGACGACGCATCCATCGTCATGGTTTCTTCGGCTGCAAACCTTTGCAGCCGACTGCCGGGGAGGCCGACGTCATGTCACCACCGGCCCGGGAACGGGTCCGCCACGCCCTGGTGGGTGCCGGGGCACGCGCCGAGATGTTCGTCCGCGCGCTGGCCCTCGACCACGCCGACACCGCCGAGCTGGTCGCGTTCGCCGACGTCAACCAGAGGAGGATGGACGCGCACAACCGCTGGCTGACCGAGCTGGGCCGGCCGCCGGTGCCCACCTACGCCGCCGCCGACTTCGCCGCCATGCTGGCGAAGGAGCGGGTCGACGTGGCGCTGGTGACCAGCGTGGACGCCACCCACGACGAGTACGTGACGGCGGCACTGCGGGCCGGCCGCGACGTGGTCGTGGAGAAACCGATGACTGTGGACGCCGAGCGGTGCCGGCGCATCCTGGACGCGGTCGCCGAGACCGGCCGCCGCGTCACCGTCGCGTTCAACTACCGCTACAACCCGCTGCACGAGCAGGTCCGGCGGCTGCTGGCCGACGGCGCGGTGGGCGAGATCGGGTCGGTGCACTTCGAGTGGCTGCTCGACGTGCGCCACGGCGCCGACTACTTCCGCCGCTGGCACCGCGACAAGTCCGTCTCCGGCGGGCTGCTGGTGCACAAGTCCGGCCACCACTTCGACCTGGTCAACTGGTGGCTGGACGCGCGTCCGGTCGAGGTGCACGCGTACGGCCGCCTGTTCTTCTACGGCGAGGACGGCCGCCGGCACGGCTACGCCCGCGACTACGACCGGGCACACGGCTCCCCCGCCGCCGACGGCGACCCGTTCGCGCTGCGCCTGGCCGACCACCCGAGGCTGCGCGAGCTGTACCTCGACGCCGAGGCCGAGGACGGCTACCACCGCGACCGCAACGTCTTCGCCCCCGGCGTGACCATCGAGGACGACCTGGCGCTGCTGGCCCGCTACGACACCGGCGCGACGATGACCTACCACCTCACCGCGTACGCCCCCTGGGAGGGCTACCGGGTGATGGTCAACGGCAGCCGGGGCCGCCTCGAACTGGAGGTGACCGAGAGCGATCACGTCAGCCCGTCCGTCGCCGGGGCGCTCAAAGGCGCGGCGCTGCACGGCGACGAGGCCGCCGTCGAGCAGGGCGGGGCCCGGCTCACGCTGCGCCCGTTCTGGGCGCCGCCGGTGGAGATCCCGGTGGAGGGCTGGACCCGGCGCGGGCACGGCGGCGCTGATGCCCGGATGACCCGGGTGCTGCTCGGCGGCGAACCCGACCCGCTCGGCCGGGCCGCCACCGCCCGCGACGGCGCGCTCGCCCTGCTCACCGGCCTGGCCGCCAACCGCTCGCTGGAGACCGGCGCGCCCGTCCGGGTCGCCGACCTGCTCACCCTGCCCTGACCGAGGAGTCCTCGCTGTGCCGATCATCTCCCGCGGTGACCTGCTGCTGCCCGCCGAGCCTGGGCTGCGCGCCCTGGCCCGCGAGCTGTACGCGCTCGCCGCCGAGCAGCCGATCATCTCCCCGCACGGGCACGTCGACCCCGGGCTGCTGGCCGAGGACCAGCCGTTCCCCGACCCGGCCCGGCTGCTGATCGTGCCCGACCACTACCTGACCCGGATGCTGCTCAGCCAGGGCGTACCCCCGGCCGACCTGGGCGTGCCGAGCGTCGACGGCAGCCCGGTGGAGACCGACGGGCGGACCATCTGGCGGCGCTTCGCCGCGCACTGGCACCTGTTCCGCGGCACCCCGTCCCGGCTGTGGCTGGAGCAGACGTTCCGCAACGTGTTCGACGTCGACACGCCGCTGGGCCCGGCCACCGCCGACGCCGTCTACGACGCGCTCGCCGAGCGGCTCGCCGAGCCCGGCTTCCGGCCCCGGGCGCTGTTCGAACGCTTCGGGATCGAGGTGCTCGCCACCACCGAGTCGCCGCTGGACGACCTGGGCCGGCACGCCAAGCTCGCCGCCGACGGCTGGGGCGGGCCGGGCGGCCGGGTGGTCACCACGTTCCGGCCCGACGACGTGGTGGACATGGAGTTCGGCAACTGGGCGGACAACGTGGACCGGCTCGCCGAGGTCTCCGGGGAGGACACCGGCACGTACGCCGGCTACCTGGCGGCGCTGCGGGCGCGGCGGGAGGCGTTCGCCGCCGCCGGGGCCACCTCCACCGACCACGGGCACCCGACCGCCCGTACCCTCGATCTCGGCCCGGCTCAGGCCGCCGCCTTGTACGACAAGGGCCGGCGCGGCCTGGCCGACACGGGCGACGCCGAGGGGTTCCGGGCGCACATGCTGCTGGAGTTCGCCCGGATGTCGCTCGACGACGGCCTGGTCATGCAGCTGCACCCCGGCGCGGTGCGCAACCACAACCGGTGGCTGCACGCCCGGCACGGCCGCGACGTGGGCGGGGACGTGCCGCAGGCCACCGAGTACGTGCACGCGCTCGCGCCGCTGCTCGACGCGCACGGCAACGACCCCCGGCTCACAGTGGTGCTCTACACGCTCGACGAGGACACGTTCACCCGGGAACTCGCGCCCCTGGCCGGCGGGTACGCGGCGCTGCGCCTCGGCGCGCCCTGGTGGTTCCTGGACTCCCCCGAGGTGCTGCGCCGGTTCCGGGAGGCGGTCACCGAGACGGCCGGCTTCTACAACACCGCCGGGTTCGTCGACGACACCCGCGCGTTCTGTTCCATCCCGGTACGCCACGACGTGGCCCGCCGGGTCGACGCCGGATTCCTCGCCCGCCTCGTCGCCGAGCACCGGATGACCGGGGACGAGGCCGCCGAGACGATCGTCGACCTGGCGTACCGGCTGCCGAAGCAGGTCTTCAAGTTCGGAGGTGGGCCTTCATGACCACGATCGTCGACGTCGAGGTGCACGACGTGCGCTTCCCCACCGCGGCCAGCGGCGACGGCTCGGACGCGATCAACCGGGGCGACTACTCGGCCACGTACGTGGAGCTGACCACCGACGGCGGGCCCACCGGTGCCGGGTTCACCTTCACCAACGGCCGGGGCAACGAGATCACCTGCGCGGCGGTACGCGCGCTCGCCCACCACGTCCGGGGACGCACCGTCGCCGAGATCGCCGCCGAACCTGTCGCGTTCTGGCGCTCGCTCACCGCCGACGCGCAACTGCGCTGGCTCGGCCCGGAGAAGGGCGTGATCCACATGGCCACCGGTGCGCTCGTCAACGCGGTCTGGGACCTGCGCGCCAAGCTCGCCGGCAAGCCGATGTGGCGCTTCCTCGCCGAGGCACCCACCGACGAGCTGGTCGCGACTGTCGACTTCCACCACATCACCGACGCGCTCACCCCCGACGAGGCGGCCGCCATCCTGGACAAGGGACGCGACGGCCTGGCCGACCGGCTGGCCGGGCTGGAACGCGACGGGTTCCCCTCGTACACCACGTCGGTCGGCTGGCTCGGCTACCCGGACGAACAGGTCCGCGCGCTGACCCGCGAGGCGTACGCGCAGGGGTGGCGCGCGATGAAGATGAAGGTCGGCGGGCGGATCGAGGACGACCTGCGGCGGGCCCGGGTCATCCGGGCCGAGATCGGGCCGGACGCGCTGCTGATGATGGACGCCAACCAGGTGTGGGACGTGGACGAGGCGATCGCCGCGATGGGCGTCCTGGCCGAGGTGGACCCGTACTGGATCGAGGAGCCCACACACGCCGACGACGTGCTCGGGCACGCCCGGATCGCCCGCGCGGTGGAGGAGCTGACCGGCGGACGCTGCCGGGTCGCCACCGGCGAGGTCGCCGCCAACAAGGTCATCTTCAAGCAGTTGCTCCAGGCCGAGGCGATCGGCGTGATGCAGGTCGACGCGTGCCGCGTCGGCGGCGTGGACGAGGTGCTCGCCGAACTGCTGCTGGCGGCCAAGTTCGGCGTGCCGGTGTGCCCGCACGCCGGTGGCGTGGGCCTGTGCGAGTACGTGCAGCACCTCGCGATCTTCGACCACCTGCGCGTCGGCACCAGCCTGGACGGGCGCATGGTCGAGTACGTCGACCACCTGCACGAGCACTTCACCGACCCGGTCCGCACCCGGGGCGGGCGCTACCTGCTGCCCACCGCGCCCGGCTACAGCGCCACCATGCGGCCGGAGTCGATCGCGCAGTTCCGCTTCCCGGACGGGCCGGCATGGCGCTGACCACCGACCGGCTCGGCCTGGCCACGCTGCGCCGGCTGCCGCCGGAGTCCCGGCCGCTGCTGCGCCCCGGCACCGTGCCGGCCGGCATCGTCCATCTGGGCCTCGGCGCGTTCCACCGCGCCCACCAGGCCGTGCACACGGAGGCGGCGGTCGGTGCGGCCGGCGGCGACTGGGGCATCATCGGGGTCGCGCCGCGCAGCACCGGCGTGGTCGACGCCCTCAGCGCGCAGGACTGCCTGTTCAGCGTCACCACGCTCGCCGCCGAGAGCGCGGCCACCCGGGCGGTCGGCGCGCTGACCGGGGTACGGCACGCCGCGAGTGATCCGGACGCGGTGGTCGGCCTGCTCGCCGACCCGGCGATCCGGGTGGTCACGCTGACGGTGACCGAGAAGGCGTACCGGCTGGACCCGGTGACAGCCGCGCTGACAGTGGACGCGGACCTGACCGCCGACCTGACCACCGGCCGTCCCCCGCGTACCGTGCCGGGTCTGCTGGTCCGCGGTCTGCTCGCCCGCGCCGCCGCCGACGCCGGGCCGCTGGCGCTGGTGAGCTGCGACAACCTTCCCGCCAACGGGCGGCGGCTGCGAGGGCTGGTGGAGCAGTGCCTCGCGCTGGCCCGGGTGCCGGACGCCACAGCCGAGCGGGTGCTCACCGCCGTCACCTGCCCCGGCACCATGGTGGACCGGATCGTGCCGGCCAGCACCGACGAGACCCGGGACACCGCCCGGCGGGCGCTCGGTGTCACCGACCTGGCGGCGGTCGCCGCCGAACCGTGGTCGCAGTGGGTGATCGAGGACGACTTCCCGGGCGGGCGACCGGCCTGGGAACGATCCGGCGCGGTGCTCACCGGCGACGCCGGCCCGTGGGAGCGGCTGAAACTGCGGGCACTGAACGGGGTGCACTCCGCCACCGCGTACCTGGGTGCGCTCGCCGGCGCGGAGACGGTGGCCGAAGCGCTGACGCTGCCGCACCTGGACACGGTGCTGCGGCGGCTGGTCACCGAGGAGATCGCGCCCAGCTTCACCCCGCCGCCCGGCGTGGACGTGACCGCGTACGGCGAACAGGTGCTCGCCCGCTTCGGCAACCCGGCGATCCGCCACCGCACGTGGCAGGTCGCCATGGACGGCTCGCAGAAGCTGCCGCAGCGGGTGCTGCACACCATCACCGACCTGCGGGCGGCCGGCCGGTCGGCGCGGTGGAGCGCGCTCGTGGTGGCCGCGTGGCTGCGGTTCCTGCTCGGGTACGCCGACGACGGCCGGCCGCTGCCGCTGGACGACCCGCTCGCCGACCGGCTGCGCGCCGCGCTCGCCGCCGGAGCGCACACCCCGGCCGGGGTGGTGGACGCGGTCTTCGCGCTGCGCGAGGTGTTCCCGGCCGACCTGGCCGCCGACGACGAGGTCCGCGCCGATGTGACCGGCTGGCTAACCGCGCTGGAACGCCACGGCGTCCGGGCGACACTGGCGGACGCCCGGTGAGCGGGAGCAGGCCGAGTGGGCGCCGATCGGCCGGAGGTGAGCGGTGAGCGGCGGCGGGCTGCCGCGGGTGGCGCTGATCGGGGCGAACGGGCACGGCCGCTGGCACCGCCGGACCATCGCGGCGCTGCACGCGGCCGGACGGCTGCGCCTGGTCGCGCTGGTCGACGTGCGGCCGTTGGAGGCCGAGCCGGACGCGCCGGTCCCGCCGGAGACCGGCGTCCTCACCGACCACCGGACCATGCTCGCCACGGCCCGCCCCGACGTGGTGGTGGTCTGCACGCCGCCGCACACCCACCTGCCGATCGCGCTCGACTCCCTCGCCGCCGGGGCGGACCTGCTGCTGGAGAAGCCGCCGGTGCTCGACCTCGCCGAACACCGGATGCTCGCCGCCGCCGCGGACGCCGCCGGCCGGGCCGTGCAGGTCAACTTCCAGGCGCTCGGCTCGGCCGCGCTGACCGAGCTGACCGGCGCGCTCGGGCGGCTCGGCCTGGTCGCCGGCATCGCCACACTGGCCGCCTGGCAACGCCCGGACGCCTACTACGCCCGCTCCCCCTGGGCCGGACGGCGGTCGGTCGACGGCCGCCCGGCGCTGGACGGCGCGCTGGCGAACCCGCTCGCGCACGCGCTGATGCAGTGCCTCGCCGTCGCCGAATCGGTCACCGGCGCGCCGGTACGCCCGGCCCGGATCGAGGTCGAGCGCTACCGGGTCCGCCCGATCGAGGTGGACGACACCGCCGTGCTGCGGCTGACCCCGCACGCCGGGCCGCCGGTGCTGGCCGCGCTCACCCTCGCCGCCGAGGAGCACGTCGCCGGGGAGGTGCTCGTCACCGGCGAGCGGGGCCGGGCGGTGCTGGAGTACCCGACCGACCGGCTGCGGCTACCCGGCGACGACGCGCTCCGCCCGGTGCCCGGCCGCCGGGGACTGCTGGCGAACCTGCTCGACCACCGCGCGGACGGCACGCCGCTGATCGCGCCGCTGGCGCGTACCGAGCCGTTCACCGCGGTGCTGGACGCGCTGCGGGACGCACCCGTTCCGGCGCTGCTCGACGGGGACCTGGTGCGCGAGGCGGGCGACGGCCCGCAGCGGGTGCGGATGGTGCGGGGCGTCGGCGCGGTGCTGCGGGCCGCCGCGGAGTCCGGCGCGCTGCCGTCCGAGGCGGGCGTGCCGTGGGCGCTCCCGCCGTACGTGGTGGACCTGCCCGCGCAGTGAATGTCCCTCCAGGAGAACGGAACGAGTCATGCGTACCCGAACCGCAGTCGTCGCGGCGCTGACCGCCGCGCTCGTCCTCACCACCGCCGCGCCCGCGCCGGCCGCACCCGGCGGGCCGTCCCGCGCCGCCGAACTGCTCGCCCGCCAGACCCTCCCGGCGAACAACGGCTGGGCCGCCGCGGGCACCGGCACCACCGGCGGGTCGGCCGCCGCGCCGGACCGGGTACGCGTCGTGCGTACCCGGGCCGAGCTGGTCGCCGCGCTCGGCGGCGACAACGCCACGAACGCCGCCGACGCCACCCCGAAGATCGTGTACGTGGCCGGAACCGTCAACGGTTTCGAAGGCCCGGACGGCACCCCGCTGGACTGCGCGGACCTGGCCGACCCGGAGTACTCGCTGCCCGCCTACCTGGCCGCGTACGACCCGGCGACCTGGGGCCGGACGAACCCGAGCGGCCCGCTGGAGGCCGCGCGCGTACGGTCGGTGGCCACCCAGACCCGGCAGACCCAGATCAACGTCGGCTCCAACACCACGATCGTCGGGCTGCGCGGCGCGCGGCTCAGCGGCCTGACGCTGATGATCGACCGGGTGGACAACGTGATCGTGCGCAACATCGAGTTCGCCGACGCCCGGGACTGCTTCCCGGCCTGGTCCCCCACCGACGGCGACACCGGCAACTGGAACTCCCAGTACGACCAGATCTCCGTCCGGCGCAGCGAACACGTCTGGATCGACCACAACACGTTCACCGACGGTGACAACCCGGACAGCGCGCAGCCCGTCTACTTCGGGCGGCCCTGGCAGGTGCACGACGGCTCGCTGGACGTCACGCACACCGCCAGCCTGGTCACCGTGTCGTGGAACCGGTTCACCGGCCGGGACAAGGTGATGCTCATCGGCTCGTCGAACACCGTCGGCCCGGACGTGGGCCGGCTCAATGTCACAGTGCGGCACAACCTGTTCGACGGCACGCTGCAACGGCTGCCCCGGGTGCGGTTCGGCCAGGTCGACGTGCACGAGAACCACTACCGGCTCGGCGGTCCCGGCTTCGCGTACGCCCTCGGCGTCGGCGTGCAGTCAGCCCTGTACGCGGAGAACAACTTCTTCACGCTCACCGGCGACACCACCCCGGCCGACCTGCTGTACGACTGGGGCGGCACCGCGCTCACCGAGCGGGGCAGCTGGGTCCGGCAGGGTGACCGCCTGCCCCGGCCGGTTGACCTGCGCGCCGCGTACAACGCCGCCCACGACCCGGACCTCGGCGGCGACGCCGGGTGGACGCCCACGCTGCGCGCCGCCCGGCCGCTGCCGACCCCGCTGGTCCCGTTCGTCGTCGACGCCTGGGCCGGCGCCGGCCGGCTGCCGCTCTGACCTCAGCCGAACCCGCCCCGGCGTGGTCACCGGCCCACCGGCTGACACGCCGCCCCCGATGCGCAATGATCACGTCTGACGGACAGCGCCGCCGGGCGAATGAATCGGCGGTCACCGGGGACAACAGGGTGAGAATCAGGCGGTGACAGCGCGAGTGGGCGCCCAGGTCCGGGGACGGGCACGGGACGGAGGGCCGGACGTGACGGGTGGGACATCCGGCGACGTCGGCCCGGTCCTCACCATCGACCTGCCGGCCGACCCGGCCCGGCTCGCCACCACGCGGGAGCGGCTGCGCGGCTGGCTGCACGCCCAGGGCGTGAGCGAGTGGGACGTCGACACCGTCCTCATCGCCACCGGCGAGGCCTGCGCCAACGCCATCGAGCACGGCTACCGCTTCGCCCGGGAGGGGATCACCACGCTGCGGGCCGAGCTGCGCGGCGACCGGTTGGAGATCGAGGTACGCGACCACGGCGGCTGGCGCGCGGCCGACGGCGACGAGAGCGGCGACCGGGGCCGCGGGCGGCTGATCATGGCGCGGGTGATGGACGAGGCCACCATCGTCGGCACGCCGGAGGGCACCTGCGTACGCCTGGTCAAGCGCCTCACCGGCGATGTGAGCGGCCCGGCGGGCGCCGGATCCAGCGAAGATCAGCTATAAGGGACGCATGGAGTTCCCCGCCTACCTCGCCACCATGCCGATGCACGCGATCACCGAGATCCACGGTGAGCCCGGCCTGCTGGCCCGGTTCCGGCTGGAGATCGAGGCGTTCGACGAGGCCGCCCGCGACCGGCTGACCGAGGCGCTCGACCTGGCCGCCGACCTGCACCGCGACGACCGGCGGGTACGCGAGCCCTACCTCAACCACCTGCTGCGGGTGGCGATCCGGCTGATGCACCACTACCAGGTGCGTGACGTGGACGTGATCGTCGCGGGCCTGCTGCACGACGCGGTCGAGGACCACCCCGCCGAGCTGGCCGGACTCGACCCCGCGGCCGCCGGGTGCGACGTGACTTCGGCGGCGCTCGCCGCGCTGTCGGACCGGTTCGGGTCGCGGGTCGCCCGGCTGGTCGCGGCGGTCACCAACCCGGCGTACGACCCGGGCCGGGACCGCGACGAGCAGTACCGGGAACACGTGGCGGCGAGCCTGGAACGGGAGCCCTGGGCGCGGGTGATCAAGGTGTCCGACTTCACCGACAACGGCGTGGGCGTGATCCACACGGTCGGGCCGAAGGTGGCCCGCGCCGCCGCCAAGTACCGCCCGCTGGTGCCGGTCTTCCGCGACCTGGTCGCCCGCCCGGACACACCGCTGTCCCCGCCGGTCAAGCAACACATCCTCGCCCAGCTCGACCTGGCCGAGGAACGCTTCAGCGCCATCCTCGACCCCCTTGCCTGACCCCCACCCACCCCACCCACCCCACCCGCCCCACCCGCCCCCTCCCCCACCCCGCCGATCATGAAGTTGACCGCCCGGAGAGCGCTCCCCACCGCCGCCAACTTCATGATCGCCCTCCCCTCGCCCCGCCCGTTGGCGTTGATCAAGGAGTTTGTGTCGCCGTAGGGGCCTGATCCGGACACAAAGTCCTTGATCACCGCCCGGTCCGCGAGTGGCGGGCGCGGGTGATGGGTCGCGGGGGGTCAGTCGGCGGGGGGTGGGGCGCCTACGTGGCCGCCGAGCACCGCGGCGACGCGGTCGCGCAGGGCGGGCAGCCGGTCCGGGTGGTCGCGCAGCACCACCCGCAGCGTCTCGTGCCCACCGGCGGCGGCCGCGCCGAGCACGTCCAGCAGCGTGCCGAGCTGGGCGGGCGGTTCGTCGGCGAGCAGGTCCGCCGCGTCGGTCACGACCACTGTCAGCGGGCCGGCGTCGAGGTGGTCGGCGAGCGCGTCGGCGAGGGCGTCCCAGTTGCGGCCGTACCAGCCGGGCAGCTCCAGCGCCCCGGCCAGCGTCTCGTGCAGCGTGGCCCGGGTCCGGGCCTGCGCGCCGGACATCAGCACGCCACCCGGCAGCACCCCGCCACCCGGCAGCGCCGCGCCGCCCGACTGTGGGCCGCCGTCCGAGCCTGGTACGGTCGCGCCGCCGTCCGGCTCGGACGGCGTGCCGTCGTACGCGAGCCAGGCCGGTGCCTGCGAGGACGCCGCGCCCATGGATCCGTCCTTTCCCGACGGCGCCGGCCGGGCGGGGAGTGCCCGGCCGGCGTCGAGGCTGCTCAGAGCCGGTAGAAGTTGGCGTAGTGGTCGGGCGAGAACCAGGTCACCCCGGTGCTCTTGTCGACCACGATCCGGTACGCGTCCCGGGAGGCGTTGCAGGCGCGCGGGTAGACGTCGTACTCGTAGTAGGTGGCGCCGGTGGGCAGCTGTCCCTCGTAGTTGTAGAACCGGCCACCGGCGAAGTTGCACTGGCCGCCGCTCCACGAGTACCAGCCGCGGCTGGTCGGGAAGCTCTTGGCGGACCAGCCGGAACGGGCGGTGCGCGCGTCGGCGCAGCGGGACTGCGTGCAGGAGCCGTAGACGGCGGCCGCGGCGGGCTCGGCGAGCCGGGTGGAGACCGTGGACGGGGCGACGAGCGCGGCGGCGGCCACGGCGGTGACCAGGGCGGACACGGCGAGGGCGCGGCGAACGCGGGTGACGGCGGCGCGGAACGGGGCCAAGGGATCCTCCTTGAGCGAGCCGGCAGGACATCGACCAGCATCGTTGGCTGGTCGCCGCTCAGTCTGTCGAGGATCCTGCCCGCGGTACAGCCCCGATCCGGCGACGGAGTCCCGAACCCCGTGTGAACACACGATGGCGGGTGCGGACGGACGACCCGAGCCGCCCGTCCGCACCCGCCTCGTGGATCAGTGCGTGAACGCCTGGAACTCGGCGATCCGCACGTTCTGCGCCTGCGGGCTGGCGGTGGCGCAGTCGGTCGCCGCCCGCGGGTCGTCGTCCTGCTCACCGGCGTAGTCCGGCGCGCCGGTGCACTGGTTGGTCAGCACCTCGACGCGCAGGTGCGTGGCCTTGGTGCGCGGGATGTCGAACGACCGCATGATCAGCTCGGGCGCCCGGGGACGCGGCGCCACAGCCGGGAACGCGTCCGGCCGGCTGGTGTAGACCGGCCGGAAGTCCGCCGCGTCGGCACAGGTCACCGGCCCCGTCGCGGTGCACGCCAGGACCCGGAACTGCCGCACCGCGGAGTACCGGCTCTGGGTGCCGGCGTCGGCGTCACCGGCGACCGGCGGGCGCAGCATGGCGCTCACCTGCACCCGGCGTACCTGCTGGACGTCACCGGCCAGGTCGACTGTGACCTGCCGGCCGGCGACCGGCGCACCCAGCGAGGCCCAGTTGGTGGCCTCGTCGTCGTCGGCGATCTGCGGCAGGTTGATCCCGTCGCCGGTGACCGCGGCGCCCGAGGTGGCCGAGGCCAGGTTGGGCCGCAACGTCACCGCCAGCGTCCGGTTCTGGCCCGCCTTGACCTTCACCGGGCCGATGCGGGTGTGGCCGTAGCCGGGCGCCCGCACCACGAACTCGTACGTGCCGGGCACCAGGTCCACCCGGTCGGTGAGCGGGGTGGCCGCGTCGGTGTCCGCCACCGGCACCGCCCGCGCCTGGTAGCGCCCGACGAACAGCTGCGCGCCGGCCACCGGCCCGCGCTCGCCGACCGGCAGAAGGCGCAGCGAGCCCTCCCGCGCGTACGGCGAGGTGAAGCCCGGCGTGGGGTCGGGGTCGGTGTGGCCGACGCTGGCCGCGGTCTCGCCGAGGCCGCGCCCGGCGAAGGCGTTCCAGAGCAGGTCCTGGTTGGCCCCGCCGAAGCGGATCCGGTCGGCGGCGAGCATCGCGTCCCGGGCGTCGACCATGCTGACCTGGCTGACCGACATGAGCAGGAACGAGTCGAAGACCAGCTGGATCCAGCGCCGGTTACCCGGGCAGGCGGTCACGTCGCGGGCGCCGGTGGCGCACGCCTTCTGCACGGCCGGGGTGCCGCTGCCCCAGCGGCGCATCATGGCCGCGCGGATGTCGGCGTTGGTGGCGCTCCACAGCTCACCGGAGGCGTGCACCTGGAGGCCGACGAAGTCGTAGTCGACCGAGCTGTAGTTCAGCGGGCTGTCGCTCATGTTGTAGTTGCGGATGCCCGCGTTCGGGTCCCCGGTGGTGTACTCGCCGATGGTGAAGCCACGCCGGCCGGGTGCGGCGTACCCGTGCTCGAACAGGTACTCCATGGCGAGCTGGTCCGACCAGCTCTCGCTCATGCCCTGCGGCGAGCTGACCCCCGCGCTCGGGCCGGCGATCATGCGGTTGGTGACCGCGTGGCCGTACTCGTGGGCGATCACCGACATGTCGAAGTCGCCGTCCACGCAGGGCGCGTAGAACGAGCCCGCCATCGGCTGCCACAGGTACATGTTGGTGGTCGGCGCGATGCCGTCCGGCGGGGTGATCTGGTTGGCGTTGTTACGCGCCGCGAACGCGGGTGGACCGCCGCTGATGCCGCCGGCCTGCGCGTTGCCCTGCTCGGGGTCGTTACCGAGACCACCACGGCCGAGGTTGTCCTGCTGCATGTTCCAGGTCTCCTCGGTGAACCCGAGGTGGTAGGTCCAGTCGTGCATCCGGTTGTGCATGGCGAACAGGTTCGCCCGCGCCGCGTCGATGTCGTTGGCCTGCGGCGACGTGAACACCTCCGGGTTGCAGCGCTGCTCCTGCCACTGGTTAGTCCACGGGTAGTCGTACCTGCGGTCCGGGCGGGGCGTCGCGGTCTCGGTGCCGACGCTGAACGGGTCGTTGCTGTTCCAGTTCTGCACCGCGATCGCGTTGTTGCCCATGGTCGTGGTGGTGGACTGGCCGGTGGCCGGGTCCACGTCCCACGCCGGGTGCCCGGGCACGCCCACCACCTCGGCGCAGCCGCGCGCCGGCACGGCGCACCACCGCTTGCGGGTGTCGACCGAGGACCCGTCGACACGCGGCGAGTTCGGGAAGACCTCCCACGAGGGGTGGTCGGCGTCGTGGTCGATCAGGTCCTCGCGGACCAGCACGGCGCCGTCGCGGGCGTCCACGTAGGTGGCGTAGGCGGCCGGGTCCGCACCGGTGGTGTCCGCGCCGAGGACCACCTCCCACGCCGCGCGCGGCCCACGGTCCGCGGTGGGGACCGCGACCAAGGAGGTACGCACGACCTGCGCGTCGGCACGGCCGGCGTCGGCGATGGCAGCCTGGCGGGCCTGCTCGGCGCTGATCGTCGCGGGGGCCGGCGTACCGGCGTCACGGGCCAGCGAGGAGCTGACGTGCCACACCGCTCCGTCGCGTACGCCGACCGACAGCATGCCGTCGACGGCGGCCGGCAGATCACCGAAGCGCTGCCGGAACAGCGCCGTCGCGCCCTGCCCCATCGGCGCCACCGTCAGCAGCTCCAGCGCGGCGGCGCCCTCGGCGGTCAGCCCCAGCACGTCCCGGTTGGCGGCCACGTACGCCCGCGCCGCGGCGGCCGGGTCGGCGGGCAGTCCGGTGGCTAACGGCTTGCCGGTCGAGGTGAGCGTGGCAGGCGTACCGAAGTCGGTCCAGCGCACGCGCGCGCCGAGCGCGGCGGCCCGGTCCCGCTGCCGCTCGCTGGCGGCGACGCGGCCCTTGCGGTTGTCCTTGGCCTTGGTGTCGTGCCGGTCGCCCGGCAGGTGGTCGGGTGGCGCCTGGGTACGGGTCTGTTCCCGGGGTGCCGCCTGGCCGCCGCCAGCGGCGGTCAGGACCAGACCGGCTGCCAGCAGCAGCGCGGTGGTCCCCGTCAACGCACGGGATGGTGTGCGCACGGTCCCTCCTGTCATCGTCGAACGGCGATGTCCGTTCCGCCATCCGACCAGGACGATCAACCGTCCGACACCATCCGAACATCCGTAAATGTTGCTGCGTCGATTTCTCGGCGGCGTGCCACGGCGGCTCCACCCGTGCGGCCTCGAGACGGACCTCCCACTAGACGAGATACGAATAGATCTTGGTACGAAACGGCCCTCATGGAGGCCGTTTCGTACCAAGATCTGCGCGGCGGCGGCGGATCGCGGTCTGTTCGAGCCGTGGAGGCGTGTCGGGCCTGGGTCACTCGTCCTCGAGGAGTGGCTGGAGCTGCGCGAGTAGCTGGGCCCTGCTGACGTTTCGGGGCAGGTCAACCTTCAGGTCGATTCCTGGCCCTTTGACGGTCAGGGTCGCCGAGGGCCGGGGATCACGAAGCCGCCAGTTGCGGATTGCCGCGACCAGCTCACCGAGTTGAGGCTGCAAGGTGGCCAAAGTGGCGAGATTCGCCATGACGGCTACCGCGTCGACGGCGAGGGTTATCGCAGCGACATCACGAACGCCCTCATAAGGAAGATCAAGTTCCTCCATGACGTCCGCCGGCAAGAGCAACTTGACGGTGGTCATTCCTCACCTCTCACCCGGGTGGCGACACGGTCCCGGACCGTCTGATCGAGCGGATGCAACGCGGTCGTCGCCACCTCTCCGCAGAAGTACCCCTGGACGTGGTGGATGCCGAGATCGTAGATCTGTTTAAGACCCACTGGCGCCTCGTCGTCGTAGCCCTCCACGATGACCGCACGTGCCTGCGGTGCGTGCCCCCGGTCGAGCGCATCTCGCGCCACCCGGGCCACCAGCGCGAGTTCCTCCACAGCCAAGGGATGGTGCAGGACAGCCCGATCGACCTTGATCTGGGTCAACGGCAACTCAGCCATGCGCGCCAGCGACGCATAGCCGACGCCGAAGTCGTCGACCGCGAATTGAATCCGCAGCTCGCGAGCCAGATGGGTAAGCCGCCTGTGAAAGTAGGCGAGCGGTTCCTGTGGCCATTGTTCGCCCGGGTCCGGCTGGATCGGGTCCTGTTCGGATATCTCCAGCGTCAAGGTTCGCGGGTGGAAGCCGGCCTCAGCGAGCGCCCTGCTCACATGACTCAGGTAGGAGTCGCTGAGCAAGGAACGGACCGCCACGTTCACCGAGAGCGGCTTCGTACCCTGCCAGGGCGCATCGGCATCAGCATCGGCGTAGGAGGTGATTGCCTTCTCGAGGAGTTGAGTATCGCGTTCGATGATGAACCGGTCGCCCCAGACATGCGCCATCTGCAGCGCCATGAAGGGAGCACGCTTCTCCTTCTCGGTACGGCGGGCCAATGCCTCGTAGCTCTGAATGCTCACTCCGGCCGGTCGCTGGGCGAGCTCCACCACCGGCTGGAAGACCATCGTCATCGAGCCGATCAGCTTCTGATAGAGGCTGAAGGCGTACTGGTAGAGGGTGAGCGGCAGTCGCCCGAAGTTGGTGCGCAGGGCGGTCATCACTCGCATCTCGGCTTCCGTCGGGTTGTCCAGCGGATCCGACTCCCAGATCGTTCGCAAGATGATGGCCAGCGGCTCACCCATGTCCAGCATGGCCAGTGCGGGGTTCGCTACGATCAGCGCGAGCGTCCGGTCGTTGTCGAACGACACGGGCACGCAGAGCAGGCGCCGGTCGGAGTCATCCGAGACGATGTGCCCCGGGACCGAGGTGCGGAACTGCATGGTGTCGGGGGCGCTACGCTCAAGCAGCGGCCACAACTCGTCCTTGTCGAAACGGGCGGTCGAGTTGACCACGCCGATCCGGCCGCCCGAGAACTCGACGACTGCGGCAGATTCGGCATCGAGGGCGTGTCGGATGAGTTCCACGCGTCCGACTTGGCCCTGCTGATGCGCCGGAGATCGCTGAGAACTGGCCGGAAACACTCGGCTGAGCATCTGCAGGATCGAACTGGCGCGGTCATCGAGAGGGCTCTTGCACGGCTGGATCGTGCCCGGGCTGGCAGAGGCGGTCAGCTTTTGACGCTCGTGGCGTGACACCGGCGGGTGCGTGAGGGCTGTGGTCGGCGCGTAGGTCTGGACGAGCGGTACGGGTGGTGGTTCAAGACCCTGCGACGCGACGTACTCGGCCAGTTGGCCGAACGACACTCGCCCGTTGTCGCCAGCCTGGCCACGCAGACCACGCAGTAGATGATGGGTCAGCAAACCGTGTCGGTGTTCGTCGCTCTCCCGCGCGGCCGAGCCGTTGGGGCAGGCGAGAAGTGCGCTGTGTCGATCAACCTGCGTGCGGTAGGTCTGCACCACCTCGGCGTGCTGCAGGGCGGCATCCCGATAGATCCCCGCATGACAGCAGTCGAGGATGAGGAAGGACGTCCCGGCGAACGTCTCGAACACGTCGCGCTTCAGAAACGCCAGCCGCAACCCGTCGTCGGGTTCCATACGCAGCGCGCCCGGGTCCAGGTCGGCGGTGACCAGGTACGCATCGAGTTGGCTGTTCCGCTCGGGCACCAGCGCGTGACCGGCGAAGTAGACAAGCAGGAGGTCGGAGGGACTGGAATCGATAGCGATCCCCCGGAGCCGCCTTTTGATGTTGCGCCATCTGGCGTCAGGACCTACGAAGAGATCGACGTCGTCGAAGGTGCCGATGGTCGGGTCCAACAGCACGGCTCGCATCTCCCGCGCATCGTCCTCGGCGAAGCGCAGCGCAGGCAACTGCGGGTCGGCCCCGTAGGTGTTCACTCCGATGAGCACGGCCGAACGCCTGGTCGGCGCCATCACACCTCCAGATGGTCGGCGAGCGATACGCAAAGCAGCGATGCGGGTGCTGTGGGTGACCTTAGCGGATCTTCATACACACGACTGAGCCTGAAGTCAGATACCCGTCAGCCTCACCACCGTCCGTCGCCGCCTCACGGCACGGCGGCGAGGAAGGCTGCCACGGCCCGGCGGAAGTCGCGCGGATTCTCGACCCACGGCAGATGACCCGATCCGGGGAGACTGACCCGCTCGCAGTTCGGCAGCGCCTGCTCCAGTGAGTCGACGCCCCAGCGGGGGCGGATGTCCTCGGGGCCGTCGATGATCAGCACGGGGACGTCGAGCGTCCGGCACCGCGCGGCGATCTGGGAGGCGCGGAGTTCCTGCTTGACCTCGGCGTTGACGGCCCGGTTGCAGTCGTGGTTGATGCCCAGCCACGGCGTGGCCATGCCCTCGGCGTGCGGCATGGCGGCGTCCGGGTCGGCGAAGTCGGCCGACCATTGCAGGACCGCCCGTTCGCGTTCCTCGGCAGGAGTGAGGGTGCGTGCACCCAGCGCCTCCCAGCGGTTCAGATGGGGCCCGAGCCGCCGCCTGAGATTCCGCTCGTAGTGCGGATGCCAGCCGCGTTCGGGGTCGATGCCGGTGCCGGACACGTAGATCAGGTGACTGACCCGCTCCGGGTGCTCGATCGCGTACCGCAGCGCCAGGTGCGCGCCCCACGAGTGGCCCAGCACTGCCGTTCGCGGTCCGGCCAGGTGTTCGCGTACCGCGTCGAGGTCGGCGACGAAGCGGCCGATCGTGTACGGCCCGCGCCGTTGAGAACGCCCGCAGCCACGCTGGTCCCACCGAACGACGCGGGCGTGCCCGTCGAGCAGCCGGGCGACCGGGCCGAGGTAGTCCCAGATGCCCGGGCCGCCGTGGCAGAGCACCAGTGGCGCGCCGGCGCCGACCCGGTCGGCCCACAGGCGACAACCGTCTTCGGTACGCACGTCCGCAGTCATCGACGACAGTATGGCGAGTCGCAGGGCGGCGGGTCGGGGGTTGAGCCTTGGACAACCCACTGCGGCACTGCTGGACCGACGCCGGCTACGGCTCGCGCATCCAGGTCTTCGGGTCCGTCACGAAGACGCCCTTGCCCTGCTGCCGCCGGATCACCCGCAACGCTTCGAGACGCGCATACGCCATCTGGACGGTCCCATGACTCACGCGGTAGCGATCGCGCAGCTCAGCGATTGAGGGCAGCTTGTCCCCCGGCTTCAGCTTCTTCCCTCTGACATCGGCGATCACATCGTCGGCGATGCGCCAGTAATCCGGCACTTCTCGCATGGCACTCCTCGCGTGGCAACGAGTTCGGCTCATCCCCCGGTCGGGGCGGGTGCGCACCCGCCCCGACCCTCCGGACTGCTCCACCTCCGTACCGCCGATCCGGGCTGCGAGGGCGGCTCCACCTGAGCGGCCCACCGGCCCGGATGACCCCGCACGAGGTGCGCACCCACGCCTTCGACCCGCATCGGCGGGGTGTCGACCCCGATCAGGTACGCGAGTTCCAGACCCGGGTCGCCGACGAGCTTTCCGAGCTGCACCGGCGGGTACGCCTGCTCGCGCAGGAGAACGACAGGCTGAAGCGCGCCCTGCGGGACTGGCAGGCCATGCACGCCCGCGAGTGCCGCCCGCCGAACGACGGCCACTGGTAGAGCCGTGCGTGCACCGCAACCCGGTGACCTGCTGCGAGTCGACGGCCGCGCGTCGGTGCAGTTCGGCGGCGACCGGGCGCTGACGTTCCGGGTCGTGCCGGTCGGCGCCGAGGTGACGCACATGGGCTGGATCTGGCCGACCGGCTACGTGCTCAACCGCCGGGCACCGCGACCGCGAAGCGGGACATCTTCGTGCAGGTCGCGGGGCTGCGCCGAGCCCGCGAGCCGCCACCGCCCGGTCAGTCCTGGGTGCCGGCGAACAGCGTCCAGGCGTCGATCTCCGTCGGCGCCAGCGGCCGGGCCGGCAGATAGGACGCCAGGTCGCGGAAGTCCGCCACGGCGTTGTGGACGCACACCGCGAGCGAGAAGTGCAGCAGTTCCCGCACCGCCTGCGCGTCGGGCGCTGTGACGTCGTCGAGCAGCGGGCTGCGGACGTCGAGCGCGAACACCACGTGGCAGGCGCTCTGGTCGGACTTGACCACACAGTAGTAGCGCCCGGCCTCCGCCAGCCGGTTACGGATGTTCGCCCAGGCCATCGCCCCGGAGATGTCGGGCACGTCGGCGCCGGCCACGCAGGCCATCCGGAAGACCCAGCGGGCCGGGTCCTCCGGTGACACCGCGCCGTAGACCAGCACCAGGCCGCCGCGGTGGAACACGGCGAAGCCCTGCACGTCCGGGGTCAGGTGCAGGAAGTCCGGGGTCCAGACCCGGTCGTACTGCCGCTCGGCGAGGGACCGCAGGAACCGCACGGTCCGGCCGGCGGCGTGGCGAGCGTCAACACCCATGCGTTCTGGTCCTCCCCGAAGGATCACGGAATCTCACGCTATGGAGCCGCACGGACACGGATCAAGGTGTGCCGATCGAGTCTGGATGGTCGGTCCCGTGAACGGGACCGAACCCGCTTCGAGTCCCACGGATAGGACTACGGGGCGGCTCGTCCGATCGGTCAACACCCGACGCGCGGCTGCGCGCGTACACCGGCCGGGGTTGTTAGCGTGGATCGCGGACCGCACGGCGGTCCGGCCACCCCTCGCCCGACGGCCCGCGCGTCCCGGTGACGCCGCGGGACGCGGTGCGGCGATCCGGCATGGAGGGGGTGCGATGACCGCGGTGCCGGAGGATCCGGGACCGGGCGACCGCAGGCCCGCGCCCGGCGCGCCGGTCGACAGCCGGCGGCGCCGCTGGAGCGTACGGGCGCGGGCGCTGGGCGAGGCGGCACGCGTACGGACCCGGCGCTTCTGGGACGGCGCGCAGCCGACGCTGCGGCAGCTCTGGTGGACCGAGGAGCCGCCGACGCCGGTGACCACAGTCGACCGGCGCGTCCCGGAGCCGCTCGCGGTGCCGGCGCAGGGCCAGGTGTACGTGTTCCTGGTCCGCGCCACCTACACCTGGTCGTCGGACTCGGCACGGCCGGAGCTGTTCGGCTGGTACGTGGACTACTTCCAGCAGCAGGCCGCGCAGCGCCTGCACCGGCTGGCCGTCCGGTGCGCGGCGGAGGTGCCGCCGCACCGCCCCCGCGACCTGCACGCCGCGTTGACCGCCGCGCTGGCCGAGGACGACCCGTCGCCCTGGACGTACGCGCGTGGTGAGGTGACGTTCGCCTGCGAGCCGGACGTCACAGTGCACCTGGACGAGCGGGTGCGCAAGCTGCTGCAGCCGTACTGGGAGCAGCGCATCGCGCTGGAGTGCGAACGCGACCTGGCCCGGCGCCGCGCCGAGTACGCGGAGGAACGCGACCGGCGCGACCACCCGCCGGAGCAGGCGAGGACGGCGGGCGACGCGGGACGGGCGCGGCGCGGATCGCGGCCGGACGGACCGGTGGAGTCGTTCACCCCGTTGGAGCCACTGCTCCCCCCGCCCGCACCGCGCCCGGCCCCGGGACAGCGCCCGCGCCCCGGCGAGCCGGAGCCACCCCAGGTCTGAGCCCGGAGGGTCAGCCCGGCACGGCGGCCGTCTCGGGGCGGACCTGCCGGGCGGCCAGGTACGCGGCGAGCCCGGTGCCGTCCTCGGTGGCCAGGAACGCGCCGCGCGCGTTCACCAGCGTCTCGTCGGCGTGGGTCAGGCAACCCCACGCCGTGTCACCCCACGAGTCGGCGAGCTTGACCTCGGCCGGCTCGGTGCAGGGCTCGCCTCGTGGTCCGCCGATCTGGCAGTGGCCGGGAGCGCCGTCGCGCCGGGCGGCGACCTGGGCGGCCCGGCGCACCGGCACGGGTCGCCCGTCCGGCTCGACCTTCGGGGCGGGCACGCCCGGTGGGCGGGCGAACAGGATCGTGTTGCCGTCCGGGTCGGCGGTGCGGCACTCGCCGCCGGGAGCGTTCTCGACCGGGTGACCCGCCGCAACGAGGCGTGCGGTGGTCGCGGCGACGTCGTCGACGTGGAGGTAGAGCGTGGCCGGGGCCGGGGTGCCCTCGACGATCAGCAGGGTCAGGTCGCCGCAGCGCAGGCACGACCGGCCGTCCTCACCGCGCTGCCCGGTGTAGCCGAACAGCGCGTAGAACCGGCCGGCCGCGTCGGCGTCACCGACGTTCAGCACCGGGACCTGAGCCTGAACTCCGCTGCGCACCGCGCCACTCTACCCATTGGTGCTCTGTAAATCACGTCTTGCAGATCAGGTTTCTGTCCCGGCGGCTGGCTCTCCTGAGTTCAGCCGACCAGGGCGGCGTACCGGCCGCGCCGCTCCAGCAGCGCGTCGTGGGTGCCTGATTCGACGATCCGGCCGTGGTCGAGCACCGCGATGCGGTCGGCGTCGCGGACGGTGGAGAGCCGGTGCGCGATGGTCACCACGGTCCGGCCCCGGGCCAGCTCGTCCAGCGCCCGCTGGACCGCGCGCTCGGTCTCCGTGTCCAGCGCGCTGGTCGCCTCGTCGAGCACCAGGATCCGCGGGTCGCGGAGCAGGGTCCGGGCGATCGCCAGGCGCTGCTGCTCGCCGCCGGAGAACCGGTGACCGCGCGAGCCGACCATCGTGTCGTACCCGTCGGGCAGCGCGGCGACGAGGTCGTGGATGCGGGCGGCGCGGGCGGCGGCCTCGATGTCGGCGTCGGTGGCGTCCGGGCGCGCGTACCGGAGGTTGTCCCGCACGGTGCCGTGCAGCAGGTACGTCTCCTGGCTGACCACGCCCACGACGGCGGCGAGGTCGGCCGGGCGCAGGTCGCGCAGGTCGATCCCGTCGATGGTGATGCGGCCGGCGTCCGGATCGTGCAGGCGGCTGATCAGCGCGGCGAGCGTGCTCTTGCCGGAGCCGGTCTCCCCCACCAGGGCGAGGCTGGTGCCGCCCGGGACGTCCAGGCTGACGCCCGCGAGGGCGGCGGTGTCGCTGCCCGGATAGCTGAAGGTGACGTCCTCGACGCGCAGGTGGCCGCGGGCGGTGGCCGGGTCCAGCGGGACCGGGCGGGCCGGCTCGGCGACCTCGACGGGCAGGTCGAGGTATTCGAAGATGCGGGCGAACAGGGCAAGCGACGCGGTGAGCGTGACGCCGACGTTGAGCAGGCCTATCAGCGGCCGGAACAGGTTGCCCTGGAGCGCGGTGAACGCGACGAGTGTGCCGATGGTGAGCGTGCCGGCGGTACCGGGCAGGCCGGCGCCGAGGTAGATCACCGCGGGGATGGCGGCGAAGACGATGCTCATGGCGGCCATCCGCCAGCGTCCGGCCAGTTCCGAGCGCAGTTCCAGGTCGACCAGGCGGGCCGAGGAGGCGGTGAACCGGTCGACCAGGGCCGGGCCGGTGCCGAGCGTCTTGGCCAGCCGTACGCCGCTGACCGACAGCCCTTCCTCGATGGCCACGGTGAGGTCGGCCAGTTCGCGCTGGCGCCGGGCGGTGATCTCCCGACGCAGCCGGGCGACCCGGCGGGTGAGCCAGAGCGCGGGCGGCAGCACGACCGTCGAGACGAGGGTGAGGCGCCAGCTCAGCGCCAGCATGGCGACGGTGGTGGCGACCACAGTGGTGAGGTTGGCGGCGATCGAGGTGGCGGTGGAGGTGACGACCGCCTGCATGCCGCCGATGTCGTTGGTGATGCGCGACTGGACCTCGCCGGTGCGGGTGCGCACGAAGAAGCCGATCGACTGCCGCTGGAGGTGGGCGAAGACGTCGGCGCGCAGCCGGTGCATGACCTCCTGGCCGACGCGGGTGGAGATCCAGGTCTGTGCGACGCCGAGCACGGCGGTGACCGCCGCCACCGCGACCATGCCCGCGACCAGCCAGGCCAGCAGGGTCAGGTCACGCTCGGGCAGGGCCCGGTCGATCACCGTACGCAGCAGGAACGGCGTGGCCATCGCGATGATCGAGGACGCCACGATGATCGCCACCACGGTGGTGAGCGGGCCTCGGTGGGCGGTGAACAGGCCGCCGATGCGGCGCAGGGACACCTCGCGGGCCTGGGCCTTCTCGGCGGGAGAGACGTTTCGGCCGTCACGGCGGCCGTCGGGGATGCGATCCAAGGGTGCTCCTCGTGTGGGGGACGAATGCCGAGGTTACCGACAATGCTGAGGTTACCTCAACATGAGGGAACAACACGAAAGCCTGCTACCGTATTCCCCGTGAACGGCAGCGACGAGAGCCTGGCCGAGACGTTCTGGGCGGTGACCCGGCGGCTGCGGCACCAGACCAAGCGCGCGCTTCAGCCGTGGGAGATCAGCCCCGGGCAGGCGCGGGCGCTCGGCGTGCTGATGCGCCACGGCGCGCTGCGGCCCGGCGCGCTCGCCGAGCACCTGCGCATCGCCCCGCGCTCGGCCACCGAGGTGGTCGACGGGTTGCAGGAGCGGGGCCTGGTCGAGCGACGACCCGACCCGGGCGACAGGCGGGCCACGCTGGTCGCGCCCACCGCCGAGGGCGAGCGGGTGGGCACCGCGATCCGGCAGGCGCGGGCCACCGAGGCGGAACGGTTCTTCGGCGCGCTCTCGCCGGACGACCGGGCCGAACTGACCCGCATCCTGCGCCTGCTGCGCGAGGACTGAACGCGGAGGCCGGCGGGGCCGAGGCAGCCGCCGGCCGCCGCGGGCGCTCAGCCCGGGCCGCCGGGAGCGCTCAGCGCAGGCCGGCGGCGATCGCGTCGACCAGCAGCGCGCCGAGCGTACGGGCCATCACGGCGCGGGCCGTGTCGACGTCGAGCCCCATCGAGTCGCGCATCATCGACCAGGCCGACCAGGTGCCGGCCACCGTGAGCGCGTCCAGCAACTGCTCCCGGCCCGGCCCGGCCTGCGCCAGCTCCGGGGCGAACACCGCCTCGATCTCCTGCCGGACCCGGGCGACGGCCGCCTCCCGGTTGCGGCGCAACTGCGGGGAGAACGGCTCCCGCAACGCCGACGCGCGGGCCGAGGGCGCCAGCACCTCCAGCAGCCGAGCGCGCTGGTCGCAGAACGCGGCGATCCGGGCGGTCAGCGGCAGGTCCGGCGAGACCGGCCGCCAGAGCGAAGCCTGCCGCTCGCCGACGCGACGCCCGGTCGCGGCGAACAGCGTCTCCATGTCCTTGAAGTTGGTCCAGAGCGTGCGCAGCGACACCCCGGCCCGCTCGGCGATCCGTTCCCCGGTGGGCCGCAGGTCACCGGAGTCGATCAGGGCCAGGTGCGCCTCCACGATCGCGGCCCGGGTCCGCTCGGCCCGCGCCGCCCGGCCGTCCACCCGCTCCGGCGGGTCGGTCTCCAGCTCGATCATGGGTACGGGCTCTCCTGTTGCTCGTCTGCCGGCGGCCACTCTACGTGCGTGCCGCCGGGCGACCGGCACCCGGCCGCCCGGCGACAGCACGCGGTCAGGACGTCGGCACGGCGTCCGCCGGCGGGTTCGTCGGCGGCTCGCTGAACTCGGTGACCGCGCCGTCACCGTCGTCGGTGGTGTACGCGGGACCGAAGTACTCCTGCGCGCCGTTGCTCACCTTGGTCAGCCGGACGCCGCCGTAGCCGGCGTGCACGCCCTCGGCGTACCGGAACGGGGTCAGGCCCGGGCCACGGAAGCCGCCCTTGCGCACGGCCTCGACCAGCTTCTCCCGGGTGGGGTCGGGCCCGGCGGCGAGCATCGCCTGGACGAAGGTGTACGCCATCGAGTAGCCGTAGATCGCGTTGCCGTCGACCGGGTTGCCCGCGTTGTACCTCTGGTGAATCTTGGTGAACTCCTGGATCCACGGGTTCGCGGTGTCGC
The DNA here is from genome assembly GCF_036902745.1 of Micromonospora sp. CPCC 205554. Lineage (NCBI taxonomy): Bacteria > Bacillati > Actinomycetota > Actinomycetes > Micromonosporales > Micromonosporaceae > Micromonospora > Micromonospora sp. CPCC 205554. The sequence continues at coordinate 316,633 of NZ_JBAKHP010000001.1, forward strand.
CCACCATCGGCAGGTAGTTGTCGGCGACCATGCCCTCGAGAATCACCTTCTTGTCGCCGAGCTGCGCGGACAGCGTGGTGTAGTCGGCGCCCACGTTGGACACCACCCACTGCGCCTTGAAGCCCTGCCCGGCGGCCTGGCCCATGGCCAGTGCGGTGAAGCCGGGGATGGTCGCCGAGATGACCACCTGGCAGCCGGCCGCGCGCAGCGCGCCGATGGCCGGGCCGACCTGCTGGTTGGTGGTGGTGTACGTCTGCTTCGCCGCGACCGGGCCGAGGACCTGCTCGACCCCGGCCAGCGAGTCCCGCCCGAAGTCGTCGTTCTGCCCGAAGTGGCAGACCTTCGCGCCGGGGAACTCCCGCTTGACGTAGCTGGCCAGGATCTTGCCCTCGACCGTGTAGTCGGGCTGCCAGCCGAACGTGGTCGGGTACTTGTCCGGCTGGTTCCAGTTGCGGCTGCCGGAGGCGACGAACAGGTCCGGCACCTTCTGCGTCTTGACGAATTCCAGCACGTTCGTGTGCGTGGGCGTGCCCAGGCCGCCGAGCAGCGCGAAGACCTTGTCGTCGAGCACCAGCTTGCGGACCACGTTCTCGGTGTTGGCGGGGTTGTAGCCGTCGTCCATGACCTTGTAGACGATTTTCCGGCCGTGCACGCCGCCCTTGCTGTTGACGTGCTCGAAGTACGCCTTCGTGGCGGCGGAGATCTTCGAGTAGCCGGGCGCGGCCGGTCCGGTGAGCGGTTGGTGGGTGCCGATGACGACCTCGGAGTCGCTGACGCCGGGAACGTTCTCGGCGGCCTGCTTCTCGTCGTCGGCGCAAGCCGGCAGCGCGGCCAGCAGGGCCAGGCCGGCGGCGGCCGCGAGAACGCGGCGGGTGGTGGTGCGCATGGTTCTCCATTCCGGTGCGACGGTGCGAACGGTGTGGGTGGAACCGGTGAGGTCAGCGGTCCGGCGACCGGCGGGTGGCGGGACGACGGCGGACAGCCCTGCGCAGGCGGGTGGTGAGGGCACGCACCCCGCCCTGCAGGCCGCCCGGGGCGGCGAGCATGACGACGATCAGGACCAGGCCGAACACGGCGAGCGCGAGGTTGCCCTCCAACCGCTGGGCCAGCCCGGCGGACAGGCTGAGGTGTTCGGTGAGCAGGCCGGGCAGGTCCTGGAGCGCCACCAGCAGCACCGCTCCCCAGACCGCGCCGGCCAGGCTGCCCAGCCCGCCGATCACGATCGCCATGAGCAGGAACAGCGACAGGTCCAGCGGGAACTTGCCGGGCGCGACGGTGGCGGTGAGCATGGCGTACACGCCGCCGCCCAGGCCGGCGCAGGCGGCGCTGACCACGAACGCGAGCACCTGCGTGCGGGCCACCGGGATGCCGGCGAGCCGGGCGGCGACCTCGTCGTCGCGGACCGCCCGCAGGGACCGGCCGAAGCGGCTGCGCACCAGGTTGGCCAGCAGCAGCACGGTGAGCAGCGCGGCGGCCAGCGCGATCCAGGCCAGCCAGCGCTCGGGCTGGAAGTAGGCGCCGAGCGCGGCCGGTGGCGTCTGCGCCGGGAACGGCAGTCCCTGCTCGCCGTTGAACACGCCGGTGAAGATCGTGGTGACCGCCGGGACGAGCGTCGCCACGGCCAGGGTCACGCCGGCCAGGTAGGGCCCGCGCAGCCGGGCCGCCGCGAGCCCGACCACGAGCCCGCCGAGCGCGGTCACCGCGACGGCGGCGAGCAGCGACGCGGGCAGCGTCCACCAGCCGCGTACGGCCCGCTCGTCGAGGGCCTGCTGGGTCAGGGCCATGGTGTACGCGCCGGTGGCCATCAGCGCGCCGTGCCCGAGGGAGAGCTGGCCGTTGAGCCCGACCAGCACCGTGTGCCCGGCGGTGACGCAGAGGAACGCGCAGACGCGCGCCACCTGGAGATTCTGGTACGGCGCGAGCTGGTTGGTGACCAGCACGACGAGCGTGCCGGCGAACACGGCCACCGCCAGGTGACGCAGCAGCGTGGAGCCGCGCGCCTCGCGTCCGGCCGGCGCGCCGGGGAGCAGCCGCCGCAGCGGGGACGGCGCGGCGGACGCGATCTCGGTGGGTGTGCTCGTCACACGTGCCTCGCTCTCGCCGCGGAGAAGAGCCCGCCGGGGCGGACCAGCAGGACGGACAGCAGCAGCACCAGGACGGCCAGCGGGGTGGTGTCCGGTCCCAGGTAGCCGGTGACGTAGGACAGGATCAGCCCGACCAGCAGGCCGCCGACGACAGCGCCGACCGGGCTGTCCAGGCCGCCGACCACGGCGGCGGTGAACGCGACCACGAAGACCAGGTCCATGGCGTGCGAGTGCAGGCCGAGTCCGGTGGGGACGACGAGCATCCCGGCCAGCGCGCCGACCCCGGCGGCGAGCGCCCAGCCCAGCGTGAGCATCCGGCCGACGCTGACGCCGAGCAGCCGGGACACCTCGGGCGCGAACGCGGCGGCCCGCATCCGCAGGCCGACCGGGGTACGGGTGAACAGCAGCGCGAGCAGCGCCACCACCGTCAGCGCCGCGCCGAGCACCCACAGGTCGTACGGGGACAGCGCGGCCACCCCGGCGATGGTGAGCGCGTCGGTGTCGAACGGCGCCGGGGCGGGCCGGTAGTCGTTGCCGAAGACCATGCCCAGCACCGCCTGGATGACGAGCACCAGCCCGAGCGCGACGATCACCTGGTTGAGCGGGCCGCCCGGGCCGGCGAAGCGCATCAGCACCCGCTCCACGAGCGCGCCCAGCGCCAGCCCGGACAGGATCGCGGCGGCCAGGCCCAGCCAGTACGAGCCGGTGGCGGAGACGACCGCGTACCCGACGTAGGCGGTGGCCACCGCCATCGCGCCCTGGGCGAAGTTGACCACCCGGGCGGCCCGCCAGATGAGCACCAGCGCGAGCGCGAACGCCGCGTAGACCGCCCCGGCGGCGAGCCCGTCGAAGGTGAGGAACCAGAACCGCTCCATCCGCGACCCCTTCCTAGAATCCGAGGTACGCGTGCCGGAGCTGGTCGTCGTCGCGCAGCCGGGCGGCCGGCGCGGCCGTCACGACCTGCCCGAGCGACATGACGATGCCCTGGTCGGCGACGGACAGCGCGGTGCGCACGTTCTGCTCGACGAGCAGCACGGTGAGCCCTCGTTCGTCGCGCAGCCGCCGCAGCAGCGCCATGATCTGCGCGGCCACCTTGGGCGCCAGCCCGAGCGACGGCTCGTCGAGCAGCAGCAGCCGGGGCCGGGCGATCAGCGCCCGCCCGATCGCGAGCATCTGCCGTTCCCCGCCGGAGAGCTGGTGTCCGGCGTGGTCGCGGCGGCGGGCCAGCGCGGGGAACAGCTCGTACACCTCGTCCAGCGCGCGCCGGGCGTCAGCCCGGTCGCGCCGCCACAGCCCGCCCAGGCGCAGGTTCTCCGCCACTGTCAGCTCGGTCACCACGCCGCGCCCCTCCGGCACGTGCGCCAGGCCGCGCCGGACCAGGTGTTCCACCCGGACGCCGCGCAGGTCCTCGCCCGCGTACCGGACCCGGCCGCCGGTGGGCCGGAGCAGACCCGAAAGGGTACGCAGCAGCGTGGTCTTGCCCGCGCCGTTGGCACCGAGCACGGCGGTGACGGTGCCGGCCGGGACGGTGAACGCGACGTCGCGCAGCACCGGCACGGGTCCGTAGCCGCAACTGAGCGCCTCGACCTCGAGCACGGCGGTCACCGGGTGCTCCCCTCGGTGGGCACGTCGGCGCCCAGGTACGCCTCGGTGACCCGGGGGTCGTCGCGGATGCGTTCCGGCGGGCCGGCCGCGATCACCTTGCCGAAGTCGAGCACCACCAGTTCCTCGCAGACCGACATGACCAGGTCCATGTGGTGCTCGACGAGCAGCACGGCGCAGCCGTCGTCGCGTCCGGGCAGCGCGCGGACCAGGTCGGCCAGCTCGGTCACGTCCTCGGCGCCGAGACCACCGGCCGGTTCGTCGAGCAGCAGCAGCCGGGGCCGGGCGATCAGCGCGCGGGCCAGCGCGACCCGCTTGCGCACCGGGTACGGCAGGGTGGCGGGCACCGCGTCGGCGTACTTCTCGATGCCCAGCTCGGTGAGCAGGTCCAGCGCCCGGGCGCGCAGCCGCCGTTCGTCGTTGTCGCTGCGGGGCAGGCCGAACAGCGCGGCGGCGAAGCCGGCGCGGGCGGTGTGACTCGCGCCGGCGACCACGTTCTCCAGCACGGTCAGCCCGGCGAACAGACCGACGCCCTGGAGGGTGCGGGCGATGCCGAGCCGGGTGAGGGCGTGCGGGCGAGGCCGGAACGGCCGGCCGTCCAGGGTGAGCGACCCCTCGGTCGGCCGGACGAAGCCGCAGACCACGTTGAACAGCGTGGTCTTGCCGGCGCCGTTGGGCCCGATCACGCCGACGACCCGGCCGGGCGGCACCCGCAGCGAGACGTCGTCGAGGGCGACCAGGCCGCCGAAGCGTACGCCGACGTGGTGCAGCGCCAGGCCGTCGGCGGCTGTGTCCGGTGGGCTCATCGTCACCTCGTGCCGGTCGACGGAGCGCGGAAAAACTAATTACACCGGGAGTGTACTTTTCTCTGCCGCCGCGTCAATGCCCCGACGATCACGGCTCCTTTCTCCGGGCTCCCGGGCTCCTACGTGCACGGTCGGTGCGATCATCCCGGCACGCGGTCGCGGGCACGGCGCAGGAACGTTCGCTCCGCCGCGTTGCCGGTACCGGCGATCGCCGCGTCGTACGCCGCCCGGGCCTGCGCCGGGCGGTCCAGGCGACGCAGCAGGTCGGCCCGGATCGCGTGCCACACGTGGTAGCCGCCCAGGTCCAGACCGTCCACAGCGGCCAGTCCGGCCGCCGGTCCACGTACCTCGGCCAGCGCGACGGCCCGGTTCAGCGCCACCACCGGCCCGGGCGCGACGGCCGTCAGCTGGTCGTAGAGCGCGAGGATCTGCCCCCAGTCGGTGGCGGCGGCGGTGGCCGCGTCCGCGTGCACCGCGCCGATCGCGGCCTGGATCTGGTACGGGCCGGGCCGGCCGCGTCGCAGGCACCGGCGGACCAGCTCCTGCCCCTCGGCGATCAGCTCCCGGTCCCACCGGCCACGGTCCTGCTCGGACAGCGACACCGGCACACCGTCCGGGCCGGTCCGGGCCTCGCGGCGCGCCTCGGTGAGCAGCATCAGCGCGAGCAGGCCGAGCGCCTCCGGCTCGTCCGGCATCAACGTCACCAGCAGCCGGCCCAGCCGGATCGCCTCGGCGCCCAGCTCGGCGCGGCCCAGCCGCTCCCCCGCGCTCGCCGTGTGCCCCTCGTTGAAGATCAGGTACACCACGGCGAGCACCCCGCGCAGCCGGTCCGGCAGGTCCGCGTCGCGCGGCACCCGGTACGGGATACCGGCGTCGCGGATCTTCGCCTTGGCCCGGACCAGGCGCTGGGCCATCGTCGGCTCCGGTACCAGGAAGGCCCGCGCGATCTCGGCGGTGCTCAGGCCGCCGAGCAGGCGCAGCGTCAACGCCACCCGGGCGGGGGCGGCGAGCGCCGGGTGGCAGCAGGTGAAGATCAGGCGCAGGCGGTCGTCGGGCACGGGCCCCTCCTCGGCGGGCGGGTCGGCGGCGTGCAGCAGGGCGGCCTCGGCGTGCCGCGCCTCCCGGGTCGCCTCGCGCCGCAACCTGTCGATCGCCCGGTTCCGGGCGGTGGTGATGATCCAGCCGGCCGGACTGGGCGGCGGCCCGTCGGCGGCCCAGCGCGTCACGGCGATGGCGAACGCCTCCTGGACCGCCTCCTCGGCGAGGTCGATGTCGCCGAGGAGACGGACCAGGACGGCTACCGCGCGGCCGTACTCGGCCCGGAAGACCCGTTCGACGTCGGTCATCCCTCGCCCTGGAACGGGCGGACCTCGATCGGCAGCGTGGTGGCCAGGGCGTAGCGGCGGCCCCAGTCCAGCGCGGCGTCCAGGTCCGGCGCCCGGATGACGGTGACGCCGCCCAGGTACTCCTTTCCCTCGGCGAACGGCCCGTCGGTGACCAGCACCTCGTCACCGGCCGGGCGCAGCACGGTGGCGGTCTGCGGGTCGTGCAGGCCGTTGCCGAACACCCAGCACCCCGCCTCCCGCAGGTCCCGGCCGATGGCCTCGACCTCGCGCATCACCCCGGCCAGGAACTCCGGGTCGGGACGGCCCTGCCCGGCCGGCTGGTACATGCTGATCAGGTACTGCTTCATCGGCTTCTCCTCGTCACCGCCGGACGGCCCGGTGCCGTCCCTTCACCCTCCACACGAACGACTGACGCCCGTTTCGACACGCCGGGCCGGGTGAATCCGGCCGGGAGCGGGGTACGCCGTCGCGTGCGCCGCCACCGGGTCGTCGTCGTGGGCGCCGGGTTCTCCGGCCTGGCGTGCGCGCTCGCGCTGGACGCGGCGGGCGCGCAGGTGCGGGTGCTGGAGGCGCGGGACCGGGTGGGCGGCCGGACGCTGAGCCGCCCGCTGCCCGGAGGCGGCTGGCTGGATCTCGGCGCGCAGTGGATCGGCCCGACCCAGGACCGGATGTACGCGCTCGTCGCCGCGTACGGTCCGGCCACCTTCCCCTCCCCCGCGCACGGCGCGCCGACGCTGCTGCTCGGCGGGCGCCCGGCCACCGGCGAACCGCCCGGGCTGTCCGCGCTGCTGGGCACGCTCGACGAGATGGCGGCCCGGCTCGACCCGGCCGCGCCGTGGCGGGCGGACGACGCGGTCCGGTGGGACCGGATCACGTTGGGCGGCTGGCTCGACGCGAGCGCCGCCGACGCGGTCACCGCCGGGTACGCGGGCCGGCTGCTCGCCGGTGGGCTGCTGGCCGCGTCGCCGGACGAGGTCTCGCTGCTGCACATGCTGTTCTACCTGCGCAGCGGCGGCGGTACCCGGTCGCTGCTCGGCATGGCCGGTGGCGCCCAGCAGGACCGGCTGGTCGGCGGCCCGGCTGTGCTGGCCGAGCGGATGGCGGCCGCGCTGCCGCCGGGGAGTGTGTGCCTGCGCGCGCCGGTGGACGGCGTCGCGCAGGACGGCGACGGCGTGCGGGTGCGCGCCGGCGGCGAGACGTACCGCGGCGACGCGGCGGTTGTCGCGCTGGCACCGGCGCTGGCCGGGCGCATCCGGTACGACCCGCCGCTGCCGCCGCTGCGCGACGGGCTGACCCAGCGGATGCCGATGGGTGTGGCGCTCAAGGTGCACGCGCTCTACCCGGAGCCGTTCTGGCGCGCGGACGGCCGCTCCGGCGTGTCCAGCACCGACACCGGGCCGCTCACGGAGACGGTGGACAACTCGCTGCCGGGCGCGCCGGGCGGGGTGCTCACCGCGTTCAGCTACGGCGCGCAGGCGCGGGCGTTGCGCCGGCTGCCGGACGACGCGCGCCGGGACGCGCTGCGCGACGCGCTCGCCGCGATCTTCGGCCCGGCCGCCGCGCGCCCCGACGACCTCGTCGAGTACGACTGGTCGGCCGACGAGTGGACGCGTGGCTGCTTCTGCGGCGTCCTGCCGCCCGGCGCGTGGTGCGCGTACGGCCCGGAGCTGCGTGCGCCGGTGGGCCGGGTGCACTGGGCCGGCACCGAGACGGCGACCCGGTGGAGCGGCTACCTGGAGGGCGCGGTGACCGCCGGCGAGCGCGCCGCCGCCGAGGCGCTCGCCCAGCTCGGCTGAGCACCCAATCCAGTGAGATTCTTCGATGCAATCTATTGAAAGGTTTCTCCGCCCTGTGACCTAATGACGACAGTTCCTTTCGTCATACTCCCGCCGCCGGAGCGCGGCAACCCCCAGGGAGGACAGATGCACCGTTCGATCCGATCGGCGCTGCGCGCGGCCGGAGCCGCGCTGCTCGCCACCGCCACCGTCGCCGCGGCGGTCCTGTCCGGGGCGGCCCCCGCCGGCGCCGCCCCGGCCGGGCTGCCCGGCATGGACGTGTCCAGCCACCAGGGCAACGTGAACTGGTCCGGGGCGTGGGCCAACGGCGCCCGGTTCGCGTACGTCAAGGCGACCGAGGGCACCTACTACACCAACCCGTACTTCGCCCAGCAGTACAACGGCTCGTACAACGTCGGGATGATCCGCGGCTCGTACCACTTCGCCCGCCCGGACACCACGACCGGCGCCACCCAGGCCAACTACTTCGTCGACCACGGCGGCGGCTGGTCGAAGGACGGGCGGACGCTGCCCGGCGCGCTGGACATCGAGTACAACCCGTACGGCGCGACCTGCTACGGGCTGAGCCAGGCGTCGATGCGCAGCTGGATCGCCTCGTTCGTCAACCAGTACTACGCCCGCACCGGCCGGTGGGCCACCATCTACACCACCACCGACTGGTGGAGCACCTGCACCGGCAACACCTCGCAGTTCGCCGCCAACAACCCGCTGTGGATCGCCCGCTACGCCGGCAGCGTGGGCACGCTGCCGGCCGGTTGGGGCACGTACTCGTTCTGGCAGTGGTCCTCCTCCGGCGTCTTCCCCGGTGACCAGAACGTGTGGAACGGCTCGCTCGACCGGCTGCGCGTACTGGCCTGCAACGGACCCTGCTGACCCGGCCCGGGCGTGGCGGGCGGTGCCGGTCCCGCCACGCCCGGCCGCCCCTCTCTCCCGAGGAGGTTGCGATGTCCCTTCCCGCACCCCGGCGGACCGTGCTGCGCGGCGCGGTCCTGCTCGGCGCCGCCGCCGGCGTCGGCGCGCTGACCCGGATCGGCTCCGGCCCCGACGCGCGGGCCGCCGCCACCCGGGTCGACCAGCCGACCATCGCCAACTGCGCGACCTGGGGCGCCCGCCCGCCCTCGTCACCGGTGAGCGTGGTGGCCGGTCGGCCCAACAAGATCATCGTCCACCACACGGCGTTCCCGAACACCACCGACTACAGCCTCGCCCAGGCGTACCGCAACTCCCGCGACATCCAGAACCTGCACATGGACAGCAACGGCTGGCTCGACTCCGGGCAGCACTTCACCAACAGCCGGGGCGGCTACCTGACCGAGGGCCGGCACGGCAGCCTCTACGCGCTGCTGCACGGCCAGACCATGGTGCAGGGCGCGCACTGCGTCGGGCAGAACAGCCAGGCCATCGGCATCGAGAACGACGGCATCTACGTGGACGTGCAGCCGCCCCAGGCGCTCTGGAACAGCCTGGTCACGTTCTGCGCGTTCACCTGCCAGCAGTACGGCATCGCGCCCACCGAGATCTACGGGCACAAGGACTTCAACGACACGCAGTGCCCGGGCCTGCTGCACGGCCGCCTGCCGGAGCTGCGCCGTACCGTCGCCGCCCGTCTCGGTGGCTGACCACGGGGGTACGCGGGGCGCCCGGGTGCGACGGGCGCCCCGCGTCGTGTCAGTGTCATTCCTCGCTTATATAAGCCGAGTCTGATACAAAGGCGTGGTGCACGCCTTCGACGTCCTCGGCGACCCGGTCCGCCGCCGGATCCTGGAACTGCTCGCCCACGGTGAGCAACCCGCCGGCGCGCTCGGCGAGACCGTGCGGCGCGAGTTCGGCATCAGCCAGCCCGCCGTCTCCCAGCACCTCAAGGTGCTGCGCGAGCACGGCTTCACCACGGTGCGCGCCGACGGCACCCGCCGGCTCTACGCCGTGGACCCCGGCCCGCTGCGCGAGATCGACGCGTGGCTGGACGGGTTCCGCCGCTTCTGGACGCCGCCACTGGCGGCGCTCGCCACCGAGCTGGCCCGGGGCCGCCGCGAACGACGGCTGCGCGAGGACAGCACCGACGACGAGAGGACCGACCCATGATCGACGTGACCGGACAGATCAGCGCCGTCGAGCGCCACATCGGCGCCCGTACGCTCCCCGCCGGGCAGGCGCGGGTGCTCACCATCGCCCAGACGTACGACGCACCGGTCGCCGACGTCTTCGACGCGTGCACGAACCCGGAACGCATACCGCGCTGGTTCCTGCCGGTCACCGGCGACCTGAGCCTCGGCGGCCGGTACCAGCTGGAGGGCAACGCCGGCGGCACGGTCCAACGCTGCGACCCGCCGCACGGCTTCGCCGCCACCTGGGAGTTCGGCGGCGAGGTGAGCTGGATCGAGGTGCGGTTGCGCGAGGCCGGACCGGGGCGCACCCGCTTCGAGCTGGAACACGTCGCGCACGTCGACGACCAGCGGTGGGCCGAGTACGGCCCGGGCGCGGTCGGCATCGGCTGGGACCTGGCGCTGGTCGGCCTGGCCTCCCACTTCGCCACCGACGGCACGGGCGTCGACCCGGCCGCCGCAGCCGAATGGATGGCCTCGGAGGAGGGCCGTCGTTTCGTCACCGAGTCCAGCACCGGCTGGACGACGGCAAGCGTCGAGGCCGGCACCCCCGCCGAGGAGGCACACGCCGCAGGCGAGCGCGTGCGGTCCTTCTACACCGCCTCCCCCACCCCGTAACCCACCCTCGCCCTCGCCCTCGCCCTCGCTGATCTTGCAGTTCGGGCCCTTGGGATGCCCAATTTCACCTGGATTGGGGGCCACCAAAGTGCAAGATCGGCGAGGGTCACGGGACATGGTGCGGCTCCTCGCCGGGTTCTCCGAGATCTTGGTAGGAAAGGGCCCTCATAGGGGCCTCTTGCTACCAAGATGTCTTTGCCTCCCGGGATGCGGAACGCACTTCCCTCGACGTGGGAGATCGCGCCTCGTGCGGCGGGCAGGAGGCGGGCTGGAGGCGGGCTTCGGGCGACTGCGTCGACGGGAGACGCGCGACGGGCGTGGCGAGACGGTCAAAGCCGGTGCGCGGGAGGCGGGCGGTGCCTTGTCGGGGGGCGAAATGCGGGGGTGGGACGTCGGTGGGGTGGGGCAGACTGCGGGGCATGCCGATCCGTTCCGTCGCCGACCTGACCGCCGCGCTCGGCACCGGCGAGACGTTCAAGTACCTGCACTTCTGGGGGCACCGGCCACGGCCTGACGGCAGCATCGGCGCGAGCTGCCTGAGCCAGTGGTGGCCGGCGGCGTTCACAGTGGACGGCCGCGAGTTCGCCACCGCCGAGCACTGGATGATGTGGCACAAGGCCACCCTCTTCGGTGACCACGCGATCGCCGAGCGGGTGCTGGCCGCCGGGCATCCGCACCGGGCCAAGGCGCTCGGGCGGCAGGTCCGCGACTTCGACGAGGCGACCTGGGCGGCCCGGCGCTACGAGATCGTGGTGGCCGGCAGCGTCGCCAAGTTCGCCCGGCACGAGCCGTTGCGGCGGTTCCTGCTCGGCACCGGCGACCGGGTGCTCGTCGAGGCCAGCCCGACCGACCGGGTCTGGGGCATCGGCCTGACCGCCGGCGACCCACGCGCCGCCGACCCGGCGACGTGGCGGGGCGACAACCTGCTCGGGTTCGCCCTGATGGAGGCGCGCGCCACGCTCGCCGGCCCGAGGGGGTGACGCCTGACCTGGGGCCGGGGGTGCGGGTAACGTGCTGCGGCGTGACCGCGTACTCGCACTGCTCGTTCTGCGGCGCCGCCTACCCGGCGGGCGCCGGGTGGCCGCGTGTCTGTTCCTCCTGCGGCGAGACGGTGTGGCGCAATCCGCTGCCGGTGGCGGTGGCGGTGCTGCCGGTCCGCACGCCGCAGGGGCTCGGCGTGGTGGTGGTGCGACGCGACATCGAACCGGCGCGTGGGCAGCTCGCGCTGCCGGGCGGCTTCATCGAATACGGCGAGGAGTGGTCCGAGGCGCTCGTCCGCGAGCTGCGCGAGGAGACCGGCCTGCTGGCCGAGGCGGGCGAGGCGCGGCTGTTCGCGGTGCACGGCGCACCGGCGGGCGGCACCATGATGGTCTTCGGCGTGCTGCCCGAACGGCCGGTCGGTGACCTGCCGCCGTCGGCACCGACCGAGGAGGCCACCGAGTGGCTGGTGCTCACCGACCCGGTCGAGCTGGCCTTCTCCACACACACCCGGGTGCTGGCCGACTTCCTCGCCGGCCAACGCCCGGACTGACCGCGACGAATCCGGCAGCGCCGGAGGGCCCGGCACGCTCAGCCCGGGACGGGGACGGCGCGGTCAGCCGCGCGCCGGGACCGGCTGGGGCGAGAACGGCACGGCGGCCGGCGCCTCGGTCTCCGGCTCACCGGCCGGGTGTCGCCACAGCCCGCGCCGCCGCAGGATCGGCAGCACGCCCTCGCCGAACCAGTACGCCTCCTCCAGGTGCGGGTGACCGGAGAGGATGAACTCGTCCAGGCCGAGCGCGTGGTACTCGGCGATCCGGTCGGCGACCTCGGTGTGGCTGCCGACCAGAGCGGTGCCCGCGCCGCCGCGTACCAGCCCGAATCCGGCCCACAGGTTCGGCGAGACCTCCAGCCCGTCGCGGGAGCCGCCGTGCAGGTCGAGCATCCGCCGTTGCCCCTCGGACTCGCTGCGCCGCAGCCCTTCCTGCACCGCGCGCACGTCGGCCTCGGGGATGCCGTCGAGCAGCTTGCGGGCCTGGGCCCACGCCTCCTCGGCGGTGTCCCGGCTGATCACGTGCAGCCGGATGCCGTACCGCAGCTCGCGACCGGCCTCGGCGGCGAGCCCACGGATCCAGTCCAGCTTCCCGGCCACCTGCGCGGGCGGTTCGCCCCAGGTCAGGTACACGTCGCTGTGCCGGACGGCCACCGGCCCGGCCGCGCCGGACGACCCGCCGAAGTAGACCGGCGGCACCGGGTCGGGCACCCGGCCGAGCCGGGCGCCCTCGACCCGCACGTGGGCGCCGTCGTGGTCGACCGTCTCACCACGCCACAGCGCCCGCACCACGTGCAGGAACTCGTCGGTACGCGCGTAGCGGGCGTCCTTGTCCAGGAAGTCGCCGTACGCCCGCTGTTCGGCGGACTCGCCGCCGGTGACCACGTTGAGCAGCAGCCGCCCGCCGGACAGGCGCTGGAACGTGGACGCCATCTGCGCGGCGAGGGTGGGTGAGAGCAGGCCGGGCCGGAACGCGACGAGGAACTTCAGCCGCTCGGTCACCTCGGTGAGCATGGCGGTGGTCAGCCAGGCGTCCTCGCACCAGGCGCCGGTGGGGGTGAGCGCCCCGGCGAAGCCGAGCTGCTCGGCGGTGCGGGCGATCTGCCCCAGGTACGCGACGCTGGCCGGTCGCGCGCCACCCGCCGTGCCGACCGGTACGCCGTGACCGCCACCCACGATGTCCCGGCTGTCGCCGTAGGTCGGCAGGAACCAGTGGAAGGTGAGCGACATGGTGTACCTCCGGTGCGGAATCGGACGGGCCGCCTCCTGAGTGGTGGGACGACCGCGCCGACAGACTACCCATAAAACCTATCGGGTTGGTAGGTTGCTCTCGCCCGCCGACGGCCGGGTCCATCCCTCCCCGAGGAGTCGCCATGCGTACCCCCAGATCGCGCCGGCCGGTGGCCGCGCTGCTCACCACCCTCGCGCTGCTCGCCGCGACGGCGCTGACGGCCTGCGGCGGCGAGGCGGCCGACGCCAGCGGCGGCGACGGGCCGCTGCGGATCGGCTACCAGCGCTTCGGCGGGCTCAGCCTGGTCAAGGCGCGCGGCGACGCGAAGAACGTCACCTGGTCGCTGTTCGAGAGCGGACCGGCCCTGACCGAGGCGCTCAAGGCCGGCTCGATCGACATCGGCCAGGTCGGCGAGGCGCCGCCGGTGTTCGCCGCCGCCGGGAAGATCCCGTTCTCCGTGGTCGGCACCTCGCAGCCGATCCCGCAGGGCGAGGCGGTTCTGGTCAAGGCGGACAGCCCGTACCGCGGCTTCGCCGACCTGCGGGGCAAGACGGTCGCGCTGAACAAGGGCTCCAACGTGCACTGGCTGCTGGTGAAGCTGCTGGAGGCGAACCGGATGACGCTCGCCGACATCGACGTGAAGTACCTCAAGCCCGCCGAGGGGCGGCCCGCGTTCGACAACGGGCAGGTCGACGCGTGGATCATCTGGGATCCCTACTTCGCGCTGGCCGAGCAGCCGGGCGTACGGGTGCTCGCCGACGCCACCGGCCTGGCCGGCAACCGCGAGTACGTGCTCGCCGCGCCGGACGCGGTGAAGAACCGTACCGACGACGTACGGGCGTTCCTGAACACGTACCGGCAGACCACGGACTGGGGCATCGCCCATCCGGCCGAGCGGGCCGCCGTCCTCGCCCCGGAGCTGAAGATCCCGCTCGACGTGACCACCCGGGCGCTGGCCCGCAGCGCCAAGCCGCTCGCCCCGGTCACCCCGGAGATCGGCGCCGAGTTGCAGGCCATCGCGGACAGCTTCGTGGAGCTGAAGCTGGTGCCCGGACCGGTCGACATCGCCGGGCGGGTGGACGGCCGGTTCAACGAGGCGTTCCAGTGAGTGGTCCGGCGCTGGCCGAGGCCGCCCCGGCGGTCGTACCCGATCGGGCGACGCCGCGGCGGTCGCGGGTCCGCGCCTCGCGGCGGTGGCGGCGCGCGGTGAGCCCGCTCGTGCTGGTGCTCGGCTGGGAGGTCGCCGCGCGGACCGGGCTGCTCGCCGCCGAGAAGCTGCCCGCGCCCAGCGCGGTGCTGGCCACCGGGTGGCGGCTGGCGCGCGACGGCACGCTCGGCGTGCACCTGCTCGACTCCCTCACCCGCGCCGCGCTCGGCCTGCTCATCGGCGGCGGCCTGGCGCTGGTGCTCGGCGCGGCGGCCGGGCTGCTGCGCCTCGGTGACGACCTGGTCGACCCGCCGGTGCAGATGGCCCGGATGCTGCCGCACCTGGGCCTGGTCCCGCTGCTGATCATCTGGGTCGGCATCGGCGAGTCGCTGAAGGTCACGCTCGTCGCGCTCGGCGCGTTCTTCCCGATTTACTTCAACACGTACGCCGGCATCCGCGACATCGACGAGCGGCTGGTGGAGGCGGCGCGCACCTGCGGTCTCGGCCTGGCGGCCCGGCTGCGGCACGTGGTGCTGCCCGGCGCGCTGCCGGCGCTGTTCCTCGGGCTGCGGCTGGCCATCGGCGCGGCCTGGCTCAGCCTGGTCGTCGGCGAGCAGGTGAACGCGCAGACCGGCGTCGGGTTCCTGATGATGGAGGCGCGCGAGTTCAGCCAGACCGACGTGGTGGTGCTCGGCCTGCTCGTCTACGCGCTGCTGGGGCTGGCCTCCGACCTGCTCATCCGGTACGCGGAGAGGAGGACGCTGGCGTGGCGACGCGGACTGCGGGCGACCTGACCGGGCCGGTGCTCACCGCACGGGCGGTGACCCGGTCCTTCGGCCCGGCGGTGGTGCTGGCCGGGGTGGACCTGACCATCGCCGCCGGGGAGACGGTGGCGCTGCTCGGCGGCAGCGGATCCGGCAAGAGCACGCTGCTGCGCGTGCTGGCCGGGCTCGACGGCGACGCGGGCGGCGAGCACGCGGTGCACGGCACCGCCGCCGTGGTGTTCCAGGAGCACCGGCTGCTGCCGTGGAAGCGGGTGGCCGGCAACGTGGCGCTCGGCCTGGCCGGGCCGGACGTGGGCGGGCGGGTCGGTCGCGCGCTGGCCGAGGTGGGGCTCGCCGACCGGGGCCGGGCCTGGCTGGCCGAGCTGTCCGGCGGCCAGGCGCAGCGGGTCGCGGTGGCCCGCGCGCTGGTCCGCGAACCGGACCTGCTGCTGCTGGACGAACCGTTCGGCGCGCTCGACGCGCTGACCCGGCTGCGCATGCAGGGGCTGCTGCGGCGGCTGCGCGCCCAGCACGGCTTCGCGGCGCTGCTGGTGACGCACGACGTGGAGGAGGCGCTGCTGCTCGCCGACCGCGTCCTGCTCCTCGACGACGGAGTGATCGCCGAGGAGGTGCCGGTACGCCTCGGCCCGTCCCCGAGCCCCGACGACCCGGCCCTCGGCGCGCTGCGCCGCCACCTGCTCGACCGCCTCGGCGTACCCGCCGGCTGACTGTCGGAGCCGCCGCCCACCTGCGATGGATCGACGAAAAGTCCTACTGATTGAATAGGAAAGGCAGCGTCGCCCACCCCGGAGGTCAGTCGTGAGTCAGTCCTCGTCCTCAGCCGAAGCCGTCCACGACGCCGACCGGAGCCGTCAGTGGCTCGCCGGGCAGGCGCACGGGCCGGGCGTCGACCGCGACCGGCTGCTGGAAGTGGGCGCGGCGATGGCCGCGGTGACCGCCGCCGCCGCGGAACGCGAGCCGGTCGCGGTGGCGTCCGCGCCGGTCGGCGTCGACCCCGGCGCGCCGATCGTCAAGCCGCTGCCGACGGAGCTGCTGCGCCCGCTGGACACCAACGCCGAAATGCGCTGGCCGTCGATGGCCGGCCAGGGGTACGTGGTCCCGATCGACCGCTTCTTCGTCCGCAACCACACGCTCACCCCGCACCTGGACGCGGCCACCTGGCGGCTGCGGCTGTTCGGCGACGGCCTGCGCGGTGCGCCCACTCGCGACAACCCGGTCGAGTTCGACCTCGACGAGCTGCGCCGGCTGCCCGCCGAGGAGCACGCGGCGCTGCTGGAGTGCGCCGGCAACGGGCGGCGCTACTTCGCCGAGCAGCAGGACGAGCCCGCCCCGGGCGTGGCGTGGGGGCTGGGGAGCGTCGGCGTGGCCCGGTGGCGGGGCGTCCGGCTCGGCACGGTGCTGCGCCTGGCCGGGCTGCGTGACGAGGCGGTCGACGTGATGCCCGAGGGCCTCGACCCGGACTACGTCAGCGGCGGGGTCAACCTCGGCCGGGTACGCCGTCCGATGCCCGTCGCGAAGGCGCTCGACGACGTGCTGCTGGCGTACGAGATGAACGGCCAGCCGCTGCCCGCCGACCACGGTTTCCCGGTGCGGGTCGTGGTGCCCGGATGGGTCGGCATCTCCTCGATCAAGTGGGTGGGTGCGATCGAGGTCTCCACCACTCCCCTGTTCTCACCGTGGAACACGCAGTTCTACCGGATGTTCGGCCCCGGTCACCCGGCCGACGGCACAGTGCTCACCGCCCAGCCGGTGCGCAGCGCGTTCGAGCTGCCCTGGGACGCCCGGGTGCCGGCCGGGGAGGAGGTGCTGCTGACCGGCCGTTCCTGGTCCGGCAACGGCCCGATCGCCCACGTCGAGGTGGACACCGGCGACGGGTGGCGCCCCGCCGACCTGGTCGAGGCCGACCGGGGTGGCGCCTGGCAGCGCTGGACGGTCCGCTGGCGCCCGCCGGCCGCCGGACGGCACGTCCTGCGCGCCCGCGCCACCGACAGTACCGGCGCGCGGCAGCCCGACCGGGCCGCGCCGAACGACCTCGCATACCTGTTCGACGCCGTGGTGGCCCACCCGGTCACCGCCTGCTGACCGCTGCTTCAGGTGGTGCTGAGGTAGGGCGGCGGCACGGTGTCGGTGAGCCACACCCCGTTGGCCGAGCGGTAGAACAGGTACCCGGCCTCGGCCATCGCCGCCGCGTCCACAGTCAGCACCACCACCGCGCCGCCCCGGCGCGCGCCGACACGCCGCGCCGTCGCCACATCAGGCGACAGGTGTACGTGGTGACGGCCGCCCCGGCGCAGCCCCTGCGCCCGGATCGCGTCCAGCACGGCCTCGCCGGTGCCGTGGAACAGCCGGGGCGGCGGCGCGGCCGGGGTCAGGCCGAGGTCGACCGGAACGGAGTGCCCCTGGTTGGCGCGGATCCGGTCGGCCCCGTCCGGGCCGGTCTCCACCGCGAACCGCTGCTTGTCGTTGCCCGCGACCACGGCGTCCAGTTGGGCGCGGCTGATCCGCAGCCCGGCGAGCACGTCGGCGACCGGCACCCAGCCCGCGCGGTCGAGTCGCAGCCCGAACGCGTCGGGCCGGTGCCGCAACGCCAGCGACAGCCGCTTGCTCACCCGAACGAGATCCCGATGCTCCACCCGCCCAGTGTGATTCCGCAGCCGTCCCCTGTCGACGCAGTTCCCCTGCCCGCCCTCCCCCTCCCCCCGCGCCCTCCCGCCGCTCCCGCGTCGCCTGGCCTCGCCCTTCGCCCCGCCTTTCCCGCGTCGCCCCGCCCCGCCCCGTCGATCTTGCGGTTTCGGCCCCTCGGATGCCCGGTTCGCGCTCTTTGCCGGGGCAGGAAGCCCATGATCGACGAGCCGGGAGCCGAGGGTCGGGACGGAGGCGGGACGTGCGGAAGGGCGGGTGAGCGGGCGGGACCGGGCGGGCGGGAAGGGCGTGGGTCAGGCGGCGGCCCGCTCGGCAAGGGGGCGGCGGCGGTGGGACGGGTCGGTCAGGGTGGGCGGGGACCAGACGCCGTCGGGCTGGTAGAGGTTCGTGCCGGGCGGGACGATCTCGTCGATGCGGTCCAGCACCGCGTCGCCGAGCGTCAACTCCGCCCCGGCCAGCAGCGCGTCCAGTTGATCCATGGTGCGCGGTCCGATGATGGTCGAGGTGACCGCCGGGTGCGCGGCGGTGAACGCCACGGCGAGCTGCGGCAGCGTGCAGCCCACCTCGTCGGCGAGCGCGACGAGGTCCTCGACGGCGGCGTACTTGGCGGCGTTGCCCGGCAGCGCCGGGTCGAACCGGGCCGGGGTGAGCGCGGGCCGGCCCGCGCCGAGGTCGACGGGCCGGCCCTGCCGGTAGCGGCCGGACAGGAACCCGGAGGCCAGCGGGCTCCACACCAGCACACCCATCCGGTAGCGGCGGCAGACCGGCAGCACCGACGCCTCGATGCCGCGCGCCAGGATCGAGTACGGCGGCTGCTCGGTGCGGAAGCGGCCGAGCGCGCGCCGCTCGGCGACATGGTGCGCCTCCACGATCTCCTCGGCCGGGAAGGTCGAGCAGCCGAACGCACGGATCTTCCCGGCCCGGACCAGGTCGGTGAGCGCGCCGAGCGTCTCCTCGACGTCGGTGGTGTGGTCCGGACGGTGCACCTGGTAGAGGTCGATCCAGTCGGTGCCCAGCCGGCGCAGGCTGTCCTCGACCTCCCGGACGATCCACCGTCGTGAGTTGCCGCCCCGGTTCGGCCCCTCACCCATCGGGAAGTGCACCTTCGTGGCGAGCACCACGTCGTCGCGCCGGCCGCGCAGGGCCTTGCCGACGATCTCCTCCGACTCGCCGGCGGAGTACATGTCGGCGGTGTCCACGAAGTTGATCCCGCGGTCGAGTGCCGCGTGGACGATCCGGGCACAGTCGTCGTGGTCGGGGTTGCCGACCGCGCCGAACATCATGGTGCCGAGGCAGTGGACGCTGACCTCGATGCCGGTGCCGCCGAGGACGCGATAGCGCATGTGAACTCCCTGGGTCGCACCGCGCGGCCGGGTGGCGCGCGGTCCGGCCACGGTAGGAGTTCGAGTGCGCTGGAGGTCAACCGTCGGCGGGTTCCGCGCTGCCGGCGAGGTAGCCGGCCGCCTGCAACTCGAACAGCTCACGGTAGAGGCCGCCCTGGGCCATCAGCGTGTCGTGGTCACCCGACTGCACGAGCCGGCCGTGGTCCATCACGAAGATCCGGTCGGCGTGCCGGACGTTCGCCAGCCGGTGGGTGATCAGCACGACGGCCCGGTCCGGGTGCCGCCGAAGGTGCTGGAAGAGGGCGTGCTCGGCACGCGCGTCCAGCGCGGCGGACGGCTCGTCGCAGATCAGCAGCCGGGCGTCGCGGTAGAGCCCGCGGGCGGCCACCAGCCGCCGCCACCGCCAGGGCGGGCAGCGCGGCCCGGATCCGGTCCGGCGTCGGGCCGGCCGCGAACAGCTGGTGGAGCACCCCGGTGGTGGCGAGCAGGCCCAGCGTGGTGAGGACACCGGCGGCGACGTTGAGGCCCAGCGACGCGGCGGTGTCCCGGCGGCTGGTCGCCCAGGCGAGACTGATCGCCTCGCGGATCAGCGCGGGCAACCGGCGCGCCACCGACCAGAAGCCGGTGTGGGCCAGTTCGGTGGCCCGGTGCATCCAGTGCGGATCGACCAGCTCGGGCAGGGTCGTCTCCCCGGCAGGCTCCTCCGGGCCGGACGGTGGACGAGGACGGATCACCCCGGGCACGGCACCCCCTCGACACGTTCGGGCAGCAACGCTGGATACTACGTTCCGCTATCGAAAGATGTCATTCAGTGACCGGCGTGTCGTACAGACGTCCCAACGGCGTGTCCCGGCGCGGTGGCCGGAAACAGCCGCCCGCACGGTGATCGCCGCCGGGTCGCGTCGCGCGGGACGGGTCCGGGTGGCAGGCTTGTGGGGTTCGCCGGCGCAGGCCGGCCGACCGCCCGTCGTGAAGGAGAAGATCGACCCGATGGCTGTGGACGTCACCACCACCGACGAATGGCAGGCGCTGCGCAAGCACGCCGAGGCGATGCGCGGCACGCACCTGCGCGACCTGTTCGCCGCCGACGGGCAGCGGGGTGAGCGGCTCACCGGTGAGGTCGCCGACCTGCACGTGGACTACAGCAAGAACCTGGTCACCGACGAGACGATCGCGCTGCTCGGCGCGCTCGCCGAGCGGGTCGGGCTGACCGACCGGATCGCGGCCATGTTCGCCGGACGGCACATCAACACCACCGAGGACCGGGCGGTGCTGCACACCGCGCTGCGCCTGCCGCCGGACGCGTCGCTCACCGTGGACGGCCAGGACGTGGTCGCCGACGTGCACGCCGTGCTGGACCGCATGGCGGCGTTCGCGCAGCGGGTGCGCTCCGGCTCATGGCGGGGCCACACCGGCGAGCGGATCACCACAGTGGTCAACATCGGCATCGGCGGTTCCGACCTCGGGCCGGTGATGGCGTACGAGGCGCTGAAGGCGTACCGGGACGCGGGCATCAGCTGCCGGTTCGTGTCGAACATCGACCCGACCGACATCCACGACAAGACCGCCGACCTGGACCCGGCGAGCACGCTGTTCGTGGTGGTGTCCAAGACGTTCTCCACCCAGGAGACGCTCGCCAACGCCGACCAGGCGCGGCGCTGGCTGCTCGCCGGGCTGGACGCCGACGACGACGCCGTGGCCCGGCACTTCGTCGCGGTCAGCACCAACGAGCAGCGCGTCCGGGACTTCGGCATCGACCCGGAGAACATGTTCGGCTTCTGGGACTGGGTGGGCGGACGCTACTCGCTGCCCTCGGCCGTCGGCCTGTCGGTGATGCTGGCGATCGGCCCGGACCGGTTCCGCGAGATGCTGGCCGGCTACCACGCTGTCGACGAGCACTTCCGGTCCGCCCCTGTGGAACGCAACGTGCCGGCGCTGCTCGGCCTGCTCAACGTCTGGTACACCGACTTCCTCGGCGCGGAGACCCACGCGGTGCTGCCCTACTCGCAGTATCTGCACCGGTTCCCCGCCTACCTCCAGCAGCTCACCATGGAGAGCAACGGCAAGTCGGTACGCGTCGACGGCTCGCCCGTGACGTACCCGACCGGGGAGATCTTCTGGGGTGAGCCGGGCACCAACGGCCAGCACGCCTTCTACCAGCTCATCCACCAGGGCACCCGGCTGATCCCGGCGGACTTCATCGCGTTCAGCCGGCCCAACCACGACCTGGGCGACATGCACGACCTGTTCATGTCGAACTTCTTCGCCCAGACCGCCGCGCTGGCGTTCGGGCGGACCCGGGAGCAGGTGGAGGCCGAGGGCACCGCGCCCGAGGTCGTGCCGCACCGCGTGATGGCGGGCAACCACCCGACCACGTCGATCCTGGCGCCGAAGCTCACCCCGGCGACGCTGGGCCAGCTGATCGCGCTCTACGAGCACATCACGTTCACCGAGGCCGCGATCTGGGACATCAACGCCTTCGACCAGTGGGGCGTGGAGCTGGGCAAGGTGATGGCCAACCAGCTCGCGCCGAAGCTCACCGGACCGGACCCGGACCTGGCCGACGTCGACACCTCGACCGCCGAGCTGATCCGCCGCTACCGGGCCGAGCGCGGCCGGAGCTGACCGTCACTCGTGGCGTCCCGCGTACACCGGGCGGGACGCCACGGGTCAGCGGCGCAGCAGGTCGGCGTGCGCGGCGCGCAGCCGGGCCAGCGCCGGGTCGCCGGCCGGCGCGCGGCGGTCGAGTTCGGCCCACGCCTCGGCGAGCGCGTCGGCCAGCACCCGCAGCTCGGCGGCGTGCCGCCGGCCGGACTGCCGGTGCAGCTCCTCCAGGCGGCGGGCCCACCCGGCACTGATCGCGGCGACGCGTTCGGCGTCGGCGCGCGCCTGGGCGCCGGTGCGGGCGGCGGACGCGGACACGATCGCGGCCACCGGCCGTGGATCGCCGTCGCGGGTGACGAGGGTGACGGTGTCGGTCAGCTCGGCCAGGGAGACGAGCTGGGTGAGCCGGGTGCGGACCTCGCGCAGCGGCAGGGCGCGCGGCTGGGGGGACCGGTCGGCCAGTGCGGGGACAGCCA
This sequence comes from Micromonospora sp. CPCC 205554, assembly GCF_036902745.1. Lineage (NCBI taxonomy): Bacteria > Bacillati > Actinomycetota > Actinomycetes > Micromonosporales > Micromonosporaceae > Micromonospora > Micromonospora sp. CPCC 205554. The sequence goes on from NZ_JBAKHP010000001.1 coordinate 338,747, forward strand.
TGGACACATGTTCACGTCCGGGTACGACAAATTCGGCGGTCAGGCGGTCCACTCCGGTGCCAGCACGGACCAGACCTCCAGGTCGGCCCGGCCGTCGGGCGTCGGTGCGGCCCCGCGCATGACCCCGTCGCGGCGCATGCCGAGCCGTCGCGCGACAGCGATGCTGCGATCGTTGCCGGCCTTCGTGACCCACTCGACGCGGTGGATGCCGCGCTCCCGGACCGCCCAGTCGATGACGAAGCGGGCGGCACGGGTGACCAGGCCCTGTCCCTCGGCGCCCGGTTCCAGCCAGCAGCCGGCCTCGCACACCCCCCGATCGGTGCTCAGCGACACGAACAGCACGCCGCCGACGAGCGTGCCGCCCTGCCAGATGCCCCAGATGCCGCCGTCGTCGCGGGCCCACCGGTCGGCGTACGCCTGGAGGACCTTGCGGGCCGACTCGGCGTCGGTGGCGACGAAGGACGCGCCGACCCAGGGTGCGATGTGGTCGCGGCAGCGGTCGAGGTTGGCCAGGAACTCGTCGGCGTGCCAGGGCGACAGTGGACGCAGCTCGGCGTCGTCGGTGAGGGCGTGGGCGAACATCCGAGGAAGCTAGCAGGACCGTCGCGCTTTTGTCGGTCGGTCCCTCTACGGTCTGCGCCGTGAACGCCGTCCAGACGTACCGATATCTCCAGCCGTCCGCGCTGCGCGCCGCCGGTCTCGACCTGCAGACCTGCGGCGGCCCGGCGGCCAACCCGCGCTTCTTCGCCGGGTTCCTCACCGCCCCGGCCGCGGCGGCGGCCGGGCTGCTCGCCGTCGCCGAGGTGGCCCGCACCCGCTACCACCAGCCGGTCAGCCCGGCCAGCCTGGACCCGGTGGTGACCGGCAGCCGGGGCCGCCTGCGCTTCGAGTCGTTCTCCGGCTGCTGCGGGGTGTACGCGCGGATGGACGTCCTGCCGGCCGGGCTGGACGGGGAGATCAGCGGCCACGGCACCACGAACGTGGACGTGAACCCGCCGCTGCGCGAGGCGCTGGCCCGGGTGGGCGGCATCGAGCCGCTGCACGTGGCGGTCGGCCCGGACGACCTGACCGTCTCCACCATGGACGGCGCGGTGGTCGAGCGGAAGGTGCCGCTGCCCGGCCGCTGGCTGCGGGGCTTCGCCGAGGTGCACGTGCTCACCGCCGGCTTCGAGCCGCGCGCCGAGATCGCGGCGGCGGAGGCCGCGGCGTTCCTGCGGCGGCTGCCCGCCGCCGGCGACCGGAGCGTGCTGTGGGCGGTGCCCGCCGGGCGTACGCTGCGGCTGACCTCCCGCCCGGCGCCGGGCGCGGTCTGCCTGGCCGGCGCGGGCCGGCTCGCGGCGCTGCGCGGCCTGCTGCGGCACGCGCGCACCCTGCGGGTGTACGGCCCGGCGGTGCAGGCCGGCTCCCCCGCCGTGCCGAGCACGTGGGAGCTGGACACCGGGGCGCTGCGGGTGTCGCTGACGCTGTCCCCCGAGCCGTACCGGGGGTTCTCCGGTGAGGGCGCGGCCCTGGCGGCGCTCGCCGGTGACGACGTGGTCGACGACGCGGAGCTGGTCGGCGCGCTGCTCAACTGGGATCCGACCATCGACGTGGCCGCGCTGGCCGACGCCGCCGCGCTGCCCGACGAGCGGGTGCGTGCCGCGCTCGCCCAGCTGGGCACCGCCGGGCGGGTCGGTTACGACGTGGCGGACGGGGCGTACTTCCACCGGGTGATGCCCTACGACGCGGGCCGCGCGGAGCGGGACAACCCGCGCCTGGTCGGCGCGCGTGCGCTCGTCGAACGCGGCGCGGTCGAGCGCGACGGCGAGCACGCGACGGTACGCACCGACGCCGAGACCTACCGGGTACGCCGCCACCCGGACGGCGCGTACTCCTGTTCCTGCCGCTGGTGGGCGCGGCACCGCGGGCAGCGGGGGCCGTGCCGGCACGCGCTTGCCGTGTCGATGGTCGCGGCGCCGGTGGGGGCACTGTCGTGACCGGTTTCGCCGAGGCGGCGGTGCGCGGCCGGATGTCCGAGGTCCGGTCGGCCCTGGCCGGGTTGGACGAGCCGGCCAGGCGGGCGCTGGGCGACGAACTGGTCGCCGTCGTCCGCCGCAGGCGGGACGACTGGTGGTGGCGGGGCGAGGCGGCGACGCTGGCGGTGGCCGCGGTGGGCACGCTGAGCACCCCGACGAAGGTGGCCGCGCTGCTCGGCCGCCGCTCGGTCTGGCTGGCGGGCGTCGACGCCGCGCCGGTGGTCGACACCGCCCGGGAACGCGGGGTGACCTGGCTGGCCGACGTGGCGCACAAGCTGGCCGACCGGCTGCCCCGGGACCGGATGGTCGCGGGCTGGCCGTTCGTCGCCGGTCTCCTGCTGGCGGAGAAGGCGCCGCCACCGACCGGGGACGACTTCGTGCGGGGCTGGGCCACCGCGCAGGGTTCGCCGGGCCCGCGCGGAACCCGTCCGCCGACAGTGGACCGGCTACGCGCGGACCCGTTCCTGGACCCGCTGCTGCCGCGCCTGTTCGAGGTCGACGGCGTGGGCGCCGAGCTGGCCCGCGGCGACGGCACCGGCACGGAGGCGCTGCCACGGGCACTGGCGGCGCTGGCGGCGGAAGGCCGGCTCGACCGGGCGGTCCTGCTCAACGGCGTCCTCGGCCGGCTGCTGCGCGGCGACCGGCCGGGCGCGCTGCGCCCGTTCCTGATCCTGCACGACCTGCTGGCGCCGACCCCGGACGAGGTGGCGGTGCGGTCGAGCGCCTATCTGCGGCTGCTCGCCGACGGCCCGGGACCGGTGGCCCGCACCGCCCAGCGGACGCTGCGCGACGCCGGTGACGCCGCCGAGCCGGAGGCGCTGTGGGAGGCCGCCCGGACGGTGCTGGCCCGGCCGGAGAAGGCGCTGGTCCGGGCGCAGGTGTCGTGGCTCGACCGGCTGGCCCGGCAGCACCCGGATCAGGCCCCGGAGATCGGCGCGGTGCTCGCCGTGGCTGCCGACCACCCGGACGCCGCCCTGCGCGAGCGCGCGCTGACGCTGGCGCAGCGGCACGGTCACCGGCCGGTGGCGGTGGCCACGGTGGTCGAGGCCCGCGACGACCTGCCGCCGCCGCTGCCGGCAGCGGCCGCGCCGCCGCCGATCGCCGGGGTGGACGAACTGGTGGAGGAGATCGCGGCGTCGCTCGGCCGGCGCTGGCCCGCGCTGACTGCGGAACGCGTCATGGACGGCCTGGTCCGGCTGGGCACCGCCGACCGCGAGCGGCTCGCGGCGGCGCTGCTGCCGGTGGTACGCCGGGAGCGGGTCGGCGCGTACGACCATCCCTGGTCGGTGTTCAACCGGTCGGTGCAGATGCACGGGCTCCTGCTGGCTGTCTGCGGTGAACCGGAGTCGGCGACGACCCGCCGCGACCAGTGGAGCACCCTGCTGGCCGAGTCCCGCCCGCGCGCGCCGCTGCCGTTGCGGGGTGGTCCGCCGGTTCCGGCCACGCGTCGGCCCGTGCCCGTCCAGCTCGCCTGCACCCGGCTGGCCGAGATCGGGCAGCGGCTGGACGGACGCGACGATCCGGGCCTGCTGTCCGCGCCGACCTCGGTCACCGGGGCGATCGAGCCGGTGGCGCTCTACGAACGGCTGGCCGCGCTGGGTGACCGTCCGGTGTGGCGCTGGGACCTCGCCCAGGCTCTGCTGCGCCTGCCGGCCGGCGTGGACGAGCGGCTGGCCGAACGCGCCGCGGCGCTGCGTACGGCGGCCGGTGACGAGCTGGCCCGCTGGCTGCGCGGTGAGGCCGTACCGGCCCCGGCGCAGCAGGTGGTGACGGTGGGCCGGCGGGCGCGGTCGGCCGGGTACGACTGGGGCTACGACCAGCTGCCCGAGGGGCGGACGCTCGTCGCGCTGACTCCGCCGGACGGCGTCGAGGACCGGCTCGGCCTGCTCACCCTGACGCCCACGCCGATCGGCCGGTGGACCGACGGCTGGGGTGACGTCTGGCCGGCCGTCCTGCCCGGGCACCGGGGCGTGGTCGCCGCGCACCTGCTGCCCGAGGTGGCCGGCGCCGCGCAGGAGGACACCCTCGAGCACGGCGCGGTCCTGCCGGTGCTGGCCGAGTGCACGGGCGCGGGCGGCCCGGCCCTCGATCTGGCGCTGGCCTACGGGTTGTGCGCCCGCCACGAGGCGGACCGGGTGGCCGCGCTCGACGCGGTGCTGATCCTGGCCGCCGCCGGTGACCTGGACGCGCCCTCGACCGGCGGGCATCTCGGCGCGCTGGCGGCCGGCGGGCAGGTGACGCTGACCCGGGCGGTCACCCCGCTGCGCGACGCGGTCGCGGCGGGTGCCCGGCTGAGCGTGTGGCGGCTGCTCGCCGCGGCGTTGCCGCCGCTGCTGGCCGCCCCGACGCCACCCCGGGGCACGCCGGACCTGCTCGCGCTGGCGGCGGAGGCGGCGACCGCGACGGGCGTCCGGATCGAGGTGCCCGGACTGGCCGACGTGGTGGCCCGGGGCGGCGGTAGCCGGCTGGTCGCCGAGGCCCGGCGGCTCGCCGGCGCCTTGACCGCCTGAACCGGCGCCTCGTCACCCGAGCGGGCAGCGGCCGGCGCGGAAACGCGCCGGCCGCTGTCTCAGCAGTACTCGTACATGCTGGTCGTCGGCTGTCAGGCGCGGCGCCCCGGGCGGCGGGTGAGCGCCACCCCGAGGGCGATCATGCCGACGCCGAGGAACAGGTGCAGCCAGTTGTCGGCGCCGTTGAGCGGCACGAAGTTGGCGCCGCTGTCGTGGTCGATCACCAGGCCGTAGAGCCAGAGCACCAGGTAGACGGCACCGCCGCCGATCAGGTACGCCCGGGCGCCGGAGACCGTCCGGGACAGCGCCAGCCCGGCCACGCCGAAGAGCAGGTGCACGATGTTGTGCAGGACCGACACCTGGAACAGGCCCAGCAGCTTCGCCCGAGACTCGTGCCCGGCGAACATCATCGTGTCGTAGTTCGTGGTGATGCCGGGGATGAACCCCAGCACGCCCACCACCAGGAAGACGATGCCGACCACCAGCGCGGCCCGGCGTACCGGGGACGCGGGCGCGGTACGGGCGACGCGGGAAGAACCGGCCATGACTGACACCTCCGTTGAGAAAGTCTTCCGCGGTCACGGCGGCCGGGAAGCCGAAATCCCCCGGATCCCCGGATCGAGATCAGCGACTCAGCCGGGCGGCCAGGTCGGCGCGCAGCCGGTCGACGCCCTCACCGGTCACCGCCGACACCGGTACCGCCTCCGGGCAGGCCCGGCAGAGCGCGTCCACCCACTCCGGCGGCGCAATGTCGATCTTGTTGAGCACCAGCAGCTCGGGCAGGTCCCCGGCGCCGATCTCGTGCAGGACGCCGTGCACGGTGGTGATCTGCTCCAGCGCGTCCGGAGCCGAGGCGTCGACCACGTGCAGCACGAGGTCGGCGCCGGTCACCTCCTCCAGCGTGGAACGGAACGCGTCCACGAGCTGGTGCGGCAGGTGCCGGACGAAGCCGACCGTGTCGGTGACGGTGTAGGTGAGATCGCCGGTGGAGATCCGTCGGACCGTCGGGTCGAGCGTGGCGAACAGGACGTCCTGCACCTGCGCGTCGGCGCCGGTCAGACGGTTGAGCAGGGCGGACTTGCCGGCGTTCGTGTAGCCGGTGATCGCGACCGAGGGCACGCGGTTGCGGGCCCGCCGCCCTCGTCGGCGCTCCCGGCGCCGGGACAGCTCGGCCACGTTGCCGCGCAGCCGGGTGGCCCGCTGCCGTAGCCGGCGTCGCTGCGTCTCCAGCTTCATCTCACCGGGGCCGCGCACGCCCATGCCGGAGCCGCCGGCCATCCGGCCGCCGCCGACCCGGGACATCGACCGGCCGTCGCCGCGCAGCCGGGGCAACTGGTACGCGATCTGGGCCAGTTCGACCTGCAGCCGGCCCTCGCTGGTGCGGGCGTGCTCGGCGAAGATGTCCAGGATGAGCGCGGTGCGGTCCACCACCCGTACCCCGGTCCGCTCCTCCAGGTTGCGCACCTGGCCGGGGCTCAGCTCCCCGTCGGCGATCACCACGTCGGCCCGGTTGCGGGCGGCCACCTCCGCCAGCTCGTCCGCCTTGCCCGCGCCCACGAAGGTGGCCGGGTCCGGCTTGGCGCGGTTCTGCACCACCGCGCCGGCGACGGCGAGCCCGTCGGTGTCGGCCAGGCGCCGCAGCTCCGCGAGCGAGGTGTCACTGCCCGGGCCGCTGCCGTCGCTCTGCTCCGGGTGCACCGCGACCAGCACGGCCGTCGGCCGCCGTCCCGCCGTCGCGGCGGCGTCGCCCATCAACCACGTCCCGGCCATCGCCCACCTCGCCTCTGAAGGTGGCTCCGATCTACCCCGCAGCTCCCGGCCCATGCGCCCGGTCGGGCAGGTAGCCGCGCAGCGCCTCGAACTGGGTCACCGTCAGGTACGACGGGTTCGCCGCCTGCGGCTGCCGGAACACCTCCGCCCCGGCCAGCCGCGGGTCGGCGCGCAGCAGGTCGCGGCGTACCCGCAGCGGCTCGTCCAGGATCGTCAGGTCCAGCGGTGCGGTCCACGGCCGGCCCGGGGCACCGGGCTCGGGAGCGGCGGCGATCCGGCCGACGCCCCATACGCCGTACGGCGCCCGGCCCCGGCTGCCGCCGGCCCAGAACACCACCGGCTGGCCGGCGCGCATCAGGCGTACCCGGTAGCCGGGGCGGACGCACCAGCCGGTCACGCGCGGGTCGGCGGCGAAGCGGGCCGCCAGGTCCGTCGCGTCCGCGTTGCCCTTGAGCAACCACGCGCCGAGGTCGTCCAGGGTCACCCGCCGGTCGGTCATCCGCCCATTCTGCGGCCCACCCGGCCGCCGCGCCCGCCGGCGACCGCGGTCAGATGATCAGGTGGGTCCAGTAGGTGAGCCACACCGCGAACAACGCGCCCTGCACCAACGCCAGTGCGGCGGTGAGCCAGCCGTCGAGGCCGGGCCGCAGCGCCCATCGGGCCAGCACGAACGCGACCGGGAAGGCCGCGAGCAGGTAGCGCAGCAGGCTCTTGTACACCGGCGGCCCCATCGAAAGCGGCACCAGCACCATGACGAGCGTGTAGACCAGGTACGGCCAGTCGGCGCGGCGGCGCAGCCCGACGACCGCCACCGCCAGCGCCGCCACGGCGATCCAGACCCGCAGCGCGTCGGCCGAGTGGCCGCCGGACAGCGCGGAACCGGCCACGGCCAGGGGGTTCTGCAGCCGGATCCCCCAGCCGGTCTCCTGGGCGTGCTGGTAGGCGAACCAGTCGCCGCTCTGCCAGCGGCAGAACGCCATGAACGTGAGCCAGCCCGCCGGAACCAGCAGCAGCGGCCAGCCCTGCCGCAGCAGGCGCGGCCATGCCCGAGGTCCGGCCCGCCAGCCGTGCTGTCGCAGCAGCACCAGCGCCAGCGGCACCACCACGAGGAAGCCGACCGAGCGGCTCATCGCCAGGAAGTAGCCGATCACGCCGACGAGCAGCCAGCGGCTCCGCTCGGCGTACCAGAAGGCGGCCAGCGCGAGGCAGACGAACAGCGACTCGGTGAGCGCCGCCTGGAACAGGAACGCCGTCGGCAGGAGCAGCAGGTACCGGACCGCTCGCCGGCCGTCGTCCGGTCCGGCGCCGCCGAGCAGACGGCCCCCCAGCCGGTACGCGTAGTAGAGCTGGACCACCAGCGCCACGTTGCTCACCAGCAGCAGCGCCCATGCGGTGTGCCCGCCGAGCAGCGGCGCGAGCGGCCGGGCGAGGAACGGGTAGAGCAGCGGGAAGCCGAAGTCCGGCCAGGGCCGGTCCAGCGGCAGGCCGGCCAGGTGGTCGTAGAGGAACGAGTCCCAGGCAAACCAGAGCGAGATCCAGCGGTGCGACGAGATCGACTCCTGCTGGGCGCGCATCCCGGTCTCGTCGGCCGGCGGCGCGCCGGGTACCCCGTCCCACGCGGCGAGCACCAGCACGCCGACCAGGGTGAGCACGAGCTTCGAGCCGACGAAGACGGCGAGCACGAATCCCCACGGTTCGGGCAGCCGGCGGGCGACCGCCGCGCCCCGCGACCACCATCGGGTAGGCCCGGAGCGGGCACCGCCGCCGGGGTCGACCCGCCGCTCGTCCGCCATCGTGCTCCCACCGTTCGGCCGTCGACCGAACTCCCCCGGCCGGAAACCCGGTGGGCGTTCCCGGTCCGGGCGGGCTCACACCCGCCGGGCCGGGGTGGATCGGCGCGGACCGGCAGGTGAGGACGGCGTCAGGGTGGGTAAGCGCGCTGCCGCATCGGCAGGCGGGGGGCGCAGACGGCATGGACGACGGCGACGGAACCGTGATCATCGGGGCGGGACCGGCCGGGCTGACCGCCGCGTACGAGCTGCTGCGGCACGGCGAGCCGGTCCGGGTCTACGAGGCCGACGACGTGGTGGGCGGGATCAGCCGGACCGTGGAGCGCGACGGCTGGCGCTTCGACATCGGCGGGCACCGCTTCTTCACCAAGGTGGCTCGGGTCGAGGACTTCTGGCACGAGATCCTGCCGGACGAGGACTTCCTGCTCCGGCCGCGGATGAGCCGGATCTACTACCGGGGCGCGCTGTTCGACTACCCGCTCAGCGCCGGCAACGCCCTGCGCAACCTCGGGCTGCTGGAGGCGGTGCGCTGTCTGGGCTCGTACGGCCGGGCCCGGCTGCGCCCGCCGAAGGACCAGTCGCACTTCGAGGGGTGGGTGTCGGCGCGGTTCGGCTGGCGGCTCTACTCGATCTTCTTCAAGACGTACACGGAGAAGGTCTGGGGGATGCCGGCGGACCGGTTGCAGGCCGACTGGGCCGCCCAGCGGATCAAGAACCTGTCGCTGGCGACGGCGATGCGCAACGCGCTGCTGCCCCGCCGCAACCGCACGGACGTGACCAGCCTGATCGAGGAGTTCCAGTACCCGAAGCACGGCCCGGGCATGATGTGGGAGCGCTGCGCCGAGGAGGTCGCCAGGCGCGGCGGCACGGTGCGTACCGGCGCCTGGGTGACGGAGGTGCACCGGGATCCGGCCGCGCGGCGGGCCACCGCCGTGACGGTGGCCGACGCCGGCGGGGAGCGCACCGAGCCGGCCGCGCACGTGATCTCCTCGATGCCGATCTCCGCGCTGGTGCGCGCGATGCGCCCGCAGGCGCCGCCCGAGGTGCGGGCCGCCGCCGACGACCTGCGGTACCGGGACTTCCTGACGGTGGCGCTCGTGGTGCCGGAGGAGTTCTCGTTCCCTGACAACTGGATCTACGTGCACGACCCGGCGGCCCGGGTGGGCCGGATCCAGAACTTCGGCTCCTGGTCGCCGTACCTGGTCAAGGACGGGCGGACCTGCCTGGGGCTGGAGTACTTCGTGTTCGAGGGCGACGAGATGTGGCGTATGCCGGACGCCGAACTGGTGGCGTTCGCCACCACCGAGCTGGAGCGGCTGGGCCTGGTCAAGCCCGGGTGTGTGGAGGCGGGTTACGTGGTCCGGATGCCGAAGGCGTACCCGGTCTACGACGAGCGGTACCAGCGCAACGTCGACGTGATCCGGGACTGGCTGTCCGCGAACGTGCCGAACGTGCACCCGGTCGGCCGCAACGGCATGCACCGGTACAACAACGCCGACCACTCGATGCTCACCGCGATGCTGACCGCGGAGAACATCGCGCACGGCGCGGAGCACGACGTCTGGACCGTCAACGTGGAGCAGGACTACCACGAGCAGCGCAGCCCGTCGCGGCACGGCACCGGCCGGGACGCGCCGGTCGTCCCGGCCCGGCGGTGAGGCTCCCCCCTGAGGTCGTCGTGACGTCCGGCGTTGCGCCGGTCACCTAGCGTGGACCGGGACCGGCCCCTGCCGGCGTCGCCACCTCCGGGCCCTGCGAGGACTGATGACCTTCAGCGTCGGCATCTTCGACCTCTTCACCTACCTCACCCCCGGGTCGCTCTACCTCACACTGACCGCCTACCTCGCGGTCCGGCAGGACTGGGTGCGGGTGGACGACCTGAGCCGGCAGCCCACCCCGCTGCTCCTGGTCCTGGCCCTGCTGCTCGCCTACGTGCTGGGCAATGCCACGTACGGCCTGGGTCGTGTCGTCGACCGGGCGCTGCCGTTCTGGAGCTGGGACCGATTCGACGCCCGCCGGGTGTTCGCGCAGCAGGGCCCCGGCGCGGCCGGCTCGCGGATGATCGCCGCGCCCTGGGGGGTGCTGCTCGCCGCGGCCGAGTTGCACAACCGGGAGGTGGCCGCCGAGGCGACACGTATGCGGGCGATCGGCCTGATGATGCGCAACGCCACGGTGCCGCTGCTTCTGGGCGCGGTGCTGGCCGTGGTCGAGGCCGGTCGCGGGTTCGGCGGGGCCGCGGCGGTCCTCGCCGGGCCGGCTCTGCTCGCCGTAGCGGGTGGCGCCGCCTGGCGGAGCGTCGTGCTGCGGTTCTGGGCCGAGTTGAAGACGTTGGAGATCTGCTTCGTCATCCCGGACATCGAGGACCGGCTCCGCGGTCCGGCCGGGACGGAACCGGCGTGAAGGCGCCGCGCGTGAGGGTGGTCATAACGGCTGGACGGCAGCCGCGGCAGTGCTGCTAGCCTTCTGGGCAGGTCATGAGCGCCAGCGCGAAGCCCCGGCTCGCTGGCCGGCAACCCTCCTCCGCGGTGGGGTGCCCCGGGTGAAGACCAGGCACCGGCAGCCGCCGGTGCAAGCGTGGCCTGGCACCCAGGTCAGCAACAGACCAGGGAGACCGATGTCCGCACCACCCTCCACCCCCTCCGGCGACGTCGCCGCGTACCCGGCCCGCTTCGCGCTGGTCAAGCGCCGTCACGTCGACCTGATGCGGGTGTGCAGCGACGCCTGTCGCCTCGCGCGCTGAGCGAACGCCACCCTCCTTTCCCCGATCCACCCTTCTCCGGCCCGGCCGTCCGCCGGGCGGGCCGGCGTCGACGCGCGCCGCGCGTCCATCCACTCTGGAGAGACATCGTGCGTTTCCGTACCGTCCTGACCCGTGCCGCCGCCGTCGGCGCGGCCGCCCTGCTCGCCGTCACCGCGCTCACCGCCTGCGGCAACGACGACACCGCCGCGGCCGACAACCCGTACGGCCTGCTCCAGCCCGGCGTGATCCGCGCCGGCACGCTCACCGACGCCCCGCCGAACGTCTTCCTGAAGGACGGGAAGTTCACCGGCTTCGACAACGAGCTGCTGCGCGCGGTGGCCGGCAAGATCGGCCTGAAGGTGGAGTTCGTCGGCACCGACTTCTCCGGCCTGCTCGCCCAGGTCAACAGCGGCAAGTTCGACGTGGGCAGCTCCTCGATCACGATCACCGAGGCCCGCAAGAAGACTGTGGACTTCGGCAACGGCTACGACTTCGGCTACTTCGGCCTGGACGTGCCCGCGGGCTCCTCGATCACCGGCTTCGACCAGCTCGCCGGCAAGCGGGTGGTGGTCGTCCAGGGCACCGTGCAGGACGACTACGCCACCAAGCAGAACCTCGACCCGGTGCGGGTGCCCGACTACAACAGCGCGATCAACCAGCTCAAGGCCGGCACCGCCGACGCCTGGATCGCCCCGGCCGAGATCGGCGACAAGTCCGCCGCCGACAGCAACGGCAAGATCAAGGTCGCGGCCAAGCAGCTCAGCCCCACCCCGACCGCGTACGCGGTGGCCAAGGGCGACGACAAGCTGCGCGAGGCGCTGAACAAGGGCCTGGACGAGGTCATCGCCGACGGCACGTGGAGCCGCCTGCAGGCCGAGTACTACCCGGGACGGCCGATCCCGGCCGACTTCACGCCGGGCAGCGGGTCGGTGGCGGTGCCGTCGCCGTCGGCCGCCTCCTGAACCGGTAACCGAGCACGAGCGGGGCGGACGGAGCGGACATGGATCCACTGAGCACGCTGTGGGAGACCTTCTTCGACTGGGACTCGATGCGCGAGGCGCTGCCCGAGATGCTCACCGTCGGGCTGCCCAACACGCTCACCCTGGCGGTCTCCGCCGCCCTGCTCGGCTCGGTGCTGGGCATGCTGCTGGCCGTCGCCGGCATCTCGCGTACCCGATGGTTGCGCTGGCCGGCGCGGGTCTACACGGACGTGTTCCGCGGCCTGCCGGCCGCGGCGACCATCCTGCTCATCGGCGTGGGCCTGGCGCCGCTCGGCATGCAGGTGTGGGGACCGAACCCCTATCCGCTGGGCGTGCTGGCGCTGTCCCTGATCGCCGCCGCCTACCTCGGTGAGATCTTCCGGGCCGGCATCCTGAGCGTGGAGGCCGCCCAGTTGGAGGGCGCGCGGGCGCTGGGCTTCTCCTGGGGCGAGGCGATGCGCCTGGTGATCATCCCGCAGGGCGTACGCCGGGTGCTGCCGGCCTGGGTGAACCAGCTCATCGCGCTGATCAAGGACTCCAGCCTGGTCTACTTCCTCGGCCTGCTGGCCAGCCAGCGGGAGCTGTTCCGGATCGGGCAGGACTACGCGGCGAACACCGGCAACCAGTCCGCGCTGCTGCTGGCCGGCTTGTTCTACCTGTTGCTGACCGTGCCGCTGACCCACGCGGTCAACTGGCTGGACCGGCGCCTGCGGCAGGGCCGGCCGGCCGCGCCGCCCGAGCCCGAGCCGGACGCCGAGCCGGCGGATCTCACTCCGTCCGGAAAGGACCCGCGATGACCACCACCACGACCTCGGTCAGCCTGGCCGTCCGTGACGTGCACCTGGCCTTCGGCGCGCACCGGGTGCTGCGCGGCGCGGACCTCGACGTGGCCCGGGGCCGGGCGGCCTGCGTGATCGGCCCGTCCGGATCCGGCAAGTCGACACTGCTGCGCACCATCAACCGGCTGATCGAGCCGGACCGGGGCGACGTGCTGCTGGACGGGCACAGCGTGCTGCGCGACGACCCGGACGCGCTGCGCCAGCGCATCGGCATGGTGTTCCAGCAGTTCAACCTGTTCCCGCACCTGAGCGTGCTGCGCAACATCACGCTGGCGCTGCGCAGGCTGAAGAAGCTCGGCGAGGACGAGGCGGTGGCGCTGGCCCGCGCCCAGCTCGACCTGGTCGGCCTGGCCGCCAAGGCGGACGCGCGGCCGGCTCAGCTCTCCGGCGGCCAGCAGCAGCGCGTCGCCATCGCGCGGGCACTCGCGTTGCGCCCGCAGGTGATGCTGTTCGACGAGGCGACCAGCGCGCTGGACCCGGAACTGGTCAAGGGTGTGCTCGCGGTGATGGCGGACCTGGCCGCCGCCGGGATGACCATGGTCGTGGTGACGCACGAGATGGGGTTCGCGCGCAGCGTCGCCGACACGGTCGCGTTCATGGACGCGGGCGTGGTGCTGGAGGCCGGGCCGCCGGAGGCGGTGTTCGAGGCGCCCGAGCACCCACGGCTGCGGCGCTTCCTGTCCCAGGTGCTCTGACGCGCGGAAAAGGGCGCGACCTCAGCCCTTCACCGCGCCGATCAGCACGCCCTTGACGAAGTGCCGCTGGATGAACGGGTAGACCGCGACGATCGGCGCGACGGTCAGCACCACCACCGCCATCTTGATCGCTTCGGTCGGCGGCATGGTCACCCCGCTGCTGGCGCCGGAGGTGTGCGGGGCCTGCCCGGCCAGCAGGTAGCTCTGGAGCACCCGCTGGATCGGGTACATGTCGTTGCGGTCGATGAACAGCAGCGCGTCGAACCACACGTTCCAGTAGCTGACCGCATAGAACAGGCCGACCACCGCGATCACCGCGCGGGACAACGGCAGCACGATGCGCGCGAGCGTACGGAAGTCACTCGCGCCGTCGATGCGGGCGCTGTCCAGCAGTTCCGACGGGATGCCCTGGAAGAACCCGCGCACCACGACCAGGTTGAACACGCTGATCGCCGGCGGCAGGACCAGCGCCCAGATGGTGTCCTTCAGGCCCAGGCCGGTGACCACCAGGTAGCGCGGCACCAGCGGCGGGTAGACCAGGAACGGGATCAGGAAGTACGCCAGCAGCCAGCGGTGGCCCAGCGTGCCCGGCCGGGACAGCCCGTACGCGGCGAGCACCGTGACCGTGAGCGCGATGGCGGTGCCGCAGACGGTGACCAGCGTGCTGATCCACAGCGCCCGGGTGACCGCGCCACCGGCGAAGATCGTCTCGTACGCGGACGTGTCGACGCCGCGGGGTACGACCACCAGTCCGCCGGCCCGCGCGATGGTCTCCCGGGAGGAGAGGCTGGTCACCAGGATCACCCAGAGCGGGAAGAGCACGCCCGCCACCAGCGCGGTGAGGACGACGGCCTTGAGCCCCTGCCCGAGGCGGGTGGGCGGTTCCTGCCACACCGGCCGGCGGGATCGGTCGCCGGCGGCCCGGCGGATGAGCGTGGTCATGACTTCGAGTAGATCCCTCGTTCGCCGAGCATGTGCGCCACGCGGTTCGCGGCCAGGATCAGCACCAGCCCGATGACGGCCTTGAACAGTCCGGCCGCCGCGCCGTAGCCGTAGTTCCCGGTGGCGATGGAGAAGTGGTAGACGAAGGTGTCCAGCACCTCGGCGGCCTGCCGGCCGACGGCGTCGCGTTGCAGCAGGAACTGCTCGAAGCCGACCGAGAGCGCGTCGCCCAGGCGCAGGATGAGCAGCAGCACGATCACCGGGCGCAGGCCGGGCAGCGTGATGTGCCAGAGCCGCCGCCACCGGCCGGCGCCGTCGGCGGCGGCGGCCTCGTAGAGATTCTGGTCGATGGTGGACAGCGCGGCGAGGAAGACGATGGTGCCCCAGCCGACGTCCTTCCACACCGCCTCGACGGTGACCAGGACGATGAACGTGTCCGGGTCGGTCATCACGTTCCACGGCTGCATCCCGGCCTCGCGCATGCTCTGGGCGAGCAGCCCGGCGCCGCCGAGCATCGCCACGAAGAACGTCACCACCAGCACCCAGCTGAAGAAGTGCGGCAGGTAGACGACGGTCTGGATGAGCCCGCGCAGCCGGCTGGACAGCAGGTTGTGCAGCGCGATGGCCAGCAGGATCGGCAGCGGGAAGAAGAACACGAGCTGGAACGCGGTGATCGCGAGCGTGTTGCGGAACGCGTCCCAGAACGCCGGGTCGTCGAACAGCAGCTGGAACTGCCCGAAGCCGATCCAGTCGCTGTGCAGGAACGCCTGCCACGGGTTGTCGCCCAGGTAGGGGTTGTAGTCCTGGAACGCGATCACGTTGCCGGCGATCGGCAGGTAGCTGAAGATCAGCAGGACGAGGAAGCCGGGCGCCACCATGGCGAGCAGTTGCCAGTCCCGGCGCAGCCGGGTGCGCAGCGGCACCCGGCGGCGGGACGGGCGACGGCGGGGCGGGCGGCCCGGTGGGGCCGGCGCGTCCGGCCGGGCCCGTTCGGGCCCGGCCAGGACGGCCGGCTCGTTCACCGGCCCTCCTTGGACAGCGAGTCGGCGAGCAGCTTGCGGGCCTCCTCGCCGCCGTTCGCCTTCCACTCCTTGACGATGGCGTCCACGTCGGCGAGCGGACGGCGGCCGCGCAGCACGTCAGTGAACTTGTCCTCCGTGGGCACCTGGTTGGCCTTGTAGGCGGCGGGCATCTCCAGCTTCACCCCCGCCCAGGGGTTGGGCTCCATGTGCTTGACCATCTCGTTGGAGTAGGCGAGCGCGTCCGGCACGAAGCGCGGGGTGTCCGGGAACGGGCCGATGGTGGGGTTGCGGCCGCTGATGAAGAAGTACTGGTTGGCGATCTCCTTGAACGCCAGGTCGGTCTTCACCGGCCCGTTCGGCGACGGGGTGTGGTGCTTGCCCGCGACGCCGAAGTCCCGTAGCTGGGCCTCCTGGCTGCCCAGTGGCGCGGAGCACCAGTTGATGATCCGCAGCAGTTCCTGGACCCGGTCCTTGCCGAGGCCCTTCTTCACGAAGGTGTAGGAGACCGGCTCGTCGTCGCCCCAGACCAGCGGGTCGCCACCGGTGGCGGAGAAGATCGGCACCGGCTGGATGTTCAGCGCGCGGTTGGTCTTCTGGTGCTCGGCCTGGGCGCCCTGCCAGAAGCCGAAGCCGTCCTGGAGGAACACGATCGCGCCGTTCTTGGCGAACAACTGCTTGGCGTCCGCGCCCTTGCTGGCCACGATGTCCGGGTGGACCAGGCCGTCGGCGTAGATCTTGGCCATGACCTCCAGCGCGCGGCGGAACTCCGGGGTCTCGTACTTGAACTCGGGGGTGCCGTCGGACTTGACCCGCCATCCGCCCTTGTGGCCCGGCACCCGGTGGAACATCTGGATCATGGCGAAGACGTCGTTGAACGCCCACACCTTGCGCGCCGGGTCGGTCACCTGCTTGGCCACGGCGAGCAGGTCGTCCAGGTTCGCCGGCACGGCGAGGCCGCGGGCGTCGAGGATGTCCTTGCGGGTGAACAGCGCCCAGGGGAACGGCCCGTCCGTGGGGTTGGGCACGGACATGATCCGCTCGTTCCAGACCGCACGCCGCCAGGCCCCGGTGGGGAAGCTCGCCAGCATCGGGTACGCCGCTGCGGCGTCGCCCTTCAGGTGGTCGGTCAGGTCCTCGAAGAGCACCTTGATCGCCTCGGCGAAGCGCGGGATCTTCTCCACCTCCCACCCCGGCACGCACAGCAGATCCGGCACGTCCCGCGCGCCGAGCATCGCGTTGAGCTTGTCGGCGTACGTGTTGCCGTCCTGGATGGTGAAGTTGACGGGCGTGCCCAGCTCGGCGTTCACGGCCTGGAGATAGGCGCTCTGCGCGACTCCGGGTGGCGCCGGGCCCCAGGCGGGGGTCATCGCGGTGACCTGCTTGCCGCTGGTGCCGGGCTTGTCGGTGACGGCGTCGATCAGATTCGCCGGGTAGCGGGTGTAGCCGTCGGGCACCGGGCGCGTCCCCGTGATGTCGGGTGTGATGCCGCCGGGCAGGTCCTTGCGGGTGGGCAGCAGGCCGGAGACGGCGTCGAGGTCCTGGGCGGCGCCGGAGCCGGCCGGTTTCTCCGAGCAGCCGGCGAGCAGCGGGCCGGTGGTGGTGGCGGCCACGCCGAGGCCGACCAGGCCGAGGAAGCGGCGGCGCGAGGAGCCCGGGTCGGGGTGGTGCGCGGTCATCGGTCCCCCTTCGGGAAGGGAAGCACAGTGGATTAGTTCGTATGGATGGTCAACAAACTAATCACGTCGATGAGCTTGCACAAGGGCGGACCGGATCGACACGGCGGTCAGGCCGGGCAGCGGTCGGACAGCGCGTAGCGGGTGAGCACCACGTCGCCGATCTGGCGCACCTCGACCACCCGGGCCCGACGACCCGGGTGCCACGGGAAGCGGCCGTCGCCGACGAAGCGCGGCGCCCGCCCATCCCCCACGAAGAACGGCGCCACCACCAGGTGCAACTCGTCGGCCAGGCCGGCGGTCAGGAACTGGCGGTGCACCGAGCCGCCGCCCTCCACCATCAGGCGCGTCACCCCGCGCCCGGCCAGGTCGGCCACCATCGCCTCCGGAGTGGCCGGGTCACCGGCGTCGACCACCGTCGACACGGCGCCCACCTGCTCGCGGGCCTTGTCCACCACGCCGCTCGGGCAGTACACCAGCTTGAGCCCGTCCCCGGCGGTGAAGAACCGGGCCCGCGGATCGAGGTCACCGCTGCCGGTCACAGTCACCTTCACCGGCGACGGCGGCAACCCGCGCGCCACCCGCTCGGCGCGCCGGCGCTCGCTGCGCACCAGCAGGCGGGGGTCGTCGCGGCGGACGGTGGCCGCCCCCACCATGATCGCGTCACACCCGGCCCGGGTCGCGTCCACCCGGTCCAGGTCGTCGTCGTTCGACAGCAGCAGCCGCTCGGCGGTCGCGTCGTCGATGTAGCCGTCGATCGACATCGCGCAGCTGAGCAGCACGTACGGGCGGGTGGTCACGGCACGAACGGCAGGTCGAGGGCATGGTCGGCGCGGGTCACCTTGGCCGCCAGGTAGCCCGCGTTGGCCGGCGACAGGTGCACGCCGGTGGAGACCCGGTCGGCCACCGTCACGCCCAGCCGTTCGAGCTGGGCCGCCTTGTCCGGGTTGTTGCTGAGCAGGGCCACCCGGTCCACGCCCAGCGCGGCGAGCATCTGCGCGGCCACCGTGTAGTCGCGCTCGTCCGCGCCGCGCCCGAGCGCCAGGTTCGCCTCGTACGTGTCCAGACCGCCGTCCTGCAGGGCGTACGCGTCGAGCTTGGCGTACAGGCCGATGCCGCGCCCCTCCTGCCGCAGGTAGAGCAGGTAGCCACCGGCCTCGGCGATCCGCTCCACCGCCTCGCGCAACTGCGGGCCGCAGTCGCAGCGCTGGCTGCCGAACACGTCCCCGGTGAGGCACTCGCTGTGCGGACGGACCAGCGGCGGGTCGGCGTCGGCGTGCTCACCGAGCCCGAACGCCAGGTGCTCGCGGCCGTCGACGAGACCGTGGAAGGTGTGCACGCGGGCCGTGGTCACATAGCCGTCGGGGAACCGGAGCGGAACCGTCACGCGGGTCCGGACCGTCGCGGTGGGCAGCGTTTCGTCCATGGTTCTCCTGTCGTCCGGTCGCCGGGCGGACCCGGCGACGCACACCTCGCTCCCCCACCGTAGGCGGGATCACCGACAGTTGCCGGGCTCGCGCCGGGGCATCCGCCGTGCCAGCAGCACCGCGGCGCCGGGCAGGCTGGCCACCAGGACCAGCGCGCCGTACACCGTGCCGGTCGCCACACCCTGCGCGGCGGTCAGCCCGGCCGAGGCGAACGCCCAGGCGGCCACCCCCTCGCGCGGCCCGAATCCGCCCACGTTCAGCGGCACCGCCATGGCCAGCAGGGCGAGCAGCGTCAGCGGCAGCAGGTGCGACAGCGGCGCGTCCGCGCCGGCCGTGCGGGCGGCCACCACGAACGTGGCCAGGTGACCGGCGAACACCACTGCCGAGGCGATCACCACACCGGCCCAGGTCCGGCGGCCCAGCACTCCGGAGCGCACGTCGGCGAGCGCGGTCCGGGCCGCCCGGGCGAAGCGGGACGCCCCGGAGCGGGGCACCGCGCGGGCGGCCAGCACCAGCGCCAGCGCGACCACTGCCAGTACGGCCGCGAGGGCCGGCAGGTACCGGCGCACCGGCGACGGGAACGCGGCCAGCAGCGCCACGGCGATGACCACCTGCACCACCTGCCCGGCGGTGCGCTCCCACACCACCGCCCGGACGCCCCGGGCCACGTCTCCGGCGTCGCGGCCGTGGCGTACCGCCCGGTGCACGTCGCCGAGCACGCCACCGGGAAGCGTGGAGTTGAGGAAGACCGCCCGGTAGCAGTGCGCCACCGCGGCGCGCATCGGCAGCCGTACGCCCAGCCCACCGGCGACGAGTGACCAGCGCCAGGCGCAGCAGACGGTGGTGACCACGCCGATGCCGAGCGCGGCGGCCAGCGCCGGCGCGTCGATCAGCCGCAGCCCGGCCAGGAACGGGCCGGCGCCCACCGAGGCGACGAGCGCGGCGAGCACCGCGAGCCCGAGCAGCGGGCGTACCCATGCCCGGCCGGTCCGGGTCCGGCGCGGCGCGGGCGTGACGGACGGTACGGGTCCGGCGACGGCGACGTGTGACAAACGGTCCTCCCTTGTTCCCACCGGTTGTCACGTGCCGACGGCCGGTACGGTTCAGCCGGCGAGCAGGTCGGCGTGATGCAGCACCACATCGAGCCGGCCGGCGGCGGCCTCGGTGAGCCGCCACTTCTGATACGTCGCGGCGGGCCCGGACAGATGCGGTCGTTCCTCGACCGCCGCGTCGACCCAGCCGGTGAGCCACTCGGCGGCCAGTTCCGCCTGCTCCGGGCCGAGCCGCCACGGGGTCGGCCGCACGCGCGTCTCGACGCCGTGGCGGCGGAACGCGGCCACGGCGACGTCCACCGCGTCGGGTCCGAGCAGGACCCGGCCGTCGACGGTACGGCGCTGGTGGGCGTTGAACGCGGCGGTCAGCTCGGCGTCGAGCGGGTCCGGCGGGGTGAACTCGGCCCGCCCGGTCACGGTGAGCGCGAACAGCGTCGGGTGGCCCGCGCACACCGCCGCCATCCGCTCGACCTCCTCGGCGGTGAGCATGTCCAGCAGCGCGGACGCGGTGACCAGGTGGGCGTCGGCCAGGTCGGCGGCGGTCAGCCGGGTGACGTCGGAGCTGCGCGTGGTCACCGTGACCTCGGCGCCGTCGGCGGCGGTGAGCCGTCCGGCCCGGGCCAGCGCCAGCAGGTCCGCGTCGCGTTCGTGCAGCACCCAGCGTTGCGGGCCGGGCAGCCGGGGCGCGAGCCAGCGGGCCATCGAGCCGGTGCCGCTGCCCAGGTCGTGCACGACGAGCGGACGGCCGGCGGGCAGCCGGTCGCGGACCGCGTCGGCCAGCTCGGCGCTGCGGGCCGCCGCGTCGGCGGGCTCGCGCAGCCGCAGCCAGTCCGCGAAGCCGGGCGGGAGTGAGGTGGTCATGCCTCGGTCGCCTCCTTCAGCGCCGTCGCCAGCCGGTCCACTGTGACCGGCCAGCCGGTGAGGGTGTGCCGCCGCTGCCGGGCGGCGCGGCGCAGCCGGTCCCGCAGGCCCGGGTCGGTGAGCCAGCGGCGCAGGGCCGCGGCGGTCGCGCCCGGGTCGCCCGGGGGCACCAGCAGGCCGGGCCGGTCGCCGCCGGGGGCGTGCCCGAGCGTGTCCGGCAGGCCGCCGGTGTCGCTCGCCAGCACCGGTACGCCCCGGGCCAGTGCCTCGGTGACCACCATTCCGTACGTCTCCCGCCGGGAGGGCGCAACCAGCAGATCGGCGGCGGCGTACGTGGCGGCCAGGTCGGGGCCGGTGCGCGGACCGGTCAGCCGGACCCGGCCGCCGAGACCGGTCGCGCTGAGCCGCCCGCGCAGCCGGTCGGCGAACGCCCGGTCCCGGTCCGGCGGACCCACCCAGTCGCAGGTCCAGTCCAGGTCCGCCACCTCGGCGAGCGCGGCGGCGAGCACGTCGTGGCCCTTGAGCGGGGTGACCGCGGCGACGCAGAGCAGCCGTCCGCCGCCGGGCGTGCCGGAGGCGACAGGCGCCGGGTCGACGCCGGGCGGCGCGACGGTCACCCGTCCGGGTGGCAGCCGGTAGCGGTCGAGCAGCCGATCGCGGGTCCACTCGCTGGTGGCGACCACCGTGGTGGCCGTCGCCAGCGACCGCGCCTCCGTCTCGCCCTCGATCGGCAGGTGCACCAGGATCACCAGGCGCAGCCGCGCGGCGTGCGGGGCGAGCACGTCCGGCACGGTCGAGGCGACCAGGCCGTCGAGCAGCACCGGCACGCCGTCGGGCAGCCCGCCGAGCAGCCCGGCCAGGTCGGCGCGTTCCCGTGGCCCCGGGTGCGGCCAGCCGCCGGGCACCTGGTGCTCGCGTACCGTCCAGCCGCGCCCGGCCAGGCCCCGGCAGACGTGGCGGTCGTAGGCGTTGCCGCCGCTGGGTTCCGCCGGGTCGTCGATGTCGCCCGGCAGCACCACGTGGACGACTGTCATCCGGTCAGAGCGACCGCTCGTAGCTCGCCCACGCGATGTGCGACTCGTGCAGGGTGACGGTGATCCCGGCGAGCCCTCGCGCGCCCTCCCCCAGCCGGCCGTCGTGCACCGCGTCGGCGAGCCGGTCGGCGATCGTCCGCGCGAGCACCTCGGTGGTGGTGTTCACCCCGGCGAAGGCGGGCTCGTCGTCGAGGTTGCGGTAGTTCAGCTCGGCGAGCACGGCCCTGAGCTGCTCGGTGGCCAGCCCGATGTCGACCACGATCCCGTCGTCGTCCAGCTCGGCGCGGCGGAAGCCGGCGTCGACGACGAACGTCGCCCCGTGCAGCCGCTGGGCCGGGCCGAAGACCTCGCCGCGGAAGCTGTGGGCGACCATCATGTGGTCCCGGACGGTCACGCTGAACACGTTCACTCCTCGCCGTAGGTGATGAGATGACACAGCGCCGGCAGCTCACCAGAGGCGAGCCGGTCCAGCACGTCGGGCAGGTCGTCGAAGCGGGACCGGCCGGTGAGCAGCGCGTCGAACGCCGGGTCGGCCAGCAGGTCCAGGGCGAGCGCGAGCCGGTCGGCGTAACTGCGGTCGGCCCGCCGGGGCGACACGGTGCCGACCTGGCTGCTGCGGATGCCCAGCCGTCGGGAGTGGAACGCGCCGCCCAGCGCCAGCGTGACCGGCCGGTCGCCGTACCAGCTCAGCTCCAGCACCGTGCCCTCGGGGCGCAGCAGCTCCAGGCCGTGTTGCAGCCCGTCGGCGGTGGCGCTGGCGTGCACCACGAGGTCGCGCCCGCCGGTCGCGTCGGCCGGGACGGCGAAGTCGGCGCCGAGCGCGGCGGCCACCTCGGCGCGGGCCGGGTCGGCGTCGACGAGTTCGACCCGGACGCCGGGGAAACGGGCCAGCAGCGCGGTGACCGCGCAGCCGACCATCCCGCCGCCGATCACCGTGACCCGGTCGCCGACCAGCGGCGCGGCGTCCCAGAGCGCGTTCACCGCGGTCTCCACGGTGCCGGCCAGCACCGCGCGCTGCGCCGGCACACCGTCCGGCACGACGGTCACTGCGTCGGCCGGGACCACGTACGCGCTCTGGTGCGGGTAGAGACAGAACACGGTACGGCCGAGCAGCCGCTCGTCGCCCGCCTCGACCGTGCCGACGCTCAGGTAGCCGTACTTGACCGGGGCCGGGAAGTCGCCCTCCTGGAACGGCGCTCGCATCGCGTCGTGCTGGTCGGCCGGTACGCGGCCGGTGAACACGAGCGTCTCGGTGCCACGGCTGACGCCGGAGAAGCGTGTGCGGACCAGCACCTCACCGGGGCCGGGCGCGGCGAGCCGGACCGGCCGGATCTCGCCCTGGCCGGGGGCGCGGAGCCAGAACGCGTGGGCGTCGACCGTCACGAACTCTCCTCTTCCCCGCATTCCGACCGAGTTGTCGATCATAAACACGGAAGCGGGGCGTCCACGGTTCGAACCGCCCGCGACCCGATGCTCAGGCGGCGCGCCGGCGCTGCTCCGGACGCCACGCTTCGGGCTCGGCCCGGTCGTCGTGCCGGTCGCCGGCCAGTTCCATGGCCCGGTGGGCCGCGGTCAGCGCGTCACACGGCGCGACCTGCCCCTCACACAGCAGGCTCTCGCACCGTCCGGACTCGTCGGGCCGGTGCGCGGCGGCCACGTCGTACGCGGCCCGCCAGAGCAACGGGTCGGTGACGCCCCGTGGCAGGTCGGCGTCCTGACTGGACCTGTTGCGGATCGTGTCCGGCACCGTGTCCCCCTTTGCGTCGTCGCTACCGTCCCAGTGACCGGTTGAGCGCAGATCAAACCTCTCACCTGCGCACATGCCGTGACCAGCGGTGTACGTCACGCCGGATAGGAGCGAGTCTCGGCTGCCTTGACCGCCGCCCATACCGGCCGGCCGGGGATCAGTCCGAGGTGGGCCGCGGCGGCGGGCGTGACGTCGGCGGCGACCTCCACCGGCCCGGCCAGTTGCACCCGCAGGTTGTCGCCGTGGCGTTGCACGCCGCTCACGGTGGCCGCCCAGACGTTGCGCGGACTGCCCTCCGGCCGGGACGGGTGCAGCGCGACGGCGGACGGCGGGTACGCCACGAACGCGTCACCGTGGACGGTGTCCGCGGTGGTGAGCGTCAGTTCACCGACTGTGACGGTGTGCCCGTCGGCGCGGCCGCGGTGCAGGTTGAGGCCGACCAGCCGGGCCACGTAGTCGGTGCGTGGCCGCGCCGTGACGGTGGCCGCGTCGCCCTCCTGCACGACCCGGCCGTGCTCCACGATGACCAGTCGGTCGGCGAGCACCAGCGCGTCGAGGGGATCGTGGGTGACCAGCAGTGTCGCGCCGGGGTGCGCGCCGAGGTGGCGCTGGAGTTCGGCGCGGGTGTCCAGCCGGGTCCGCGCGTCGAGCGCGGCGAGCGGCTCGTCGAGCAGCAGCAGCGCCGGGTCGACGGCGAGCGCGCGGGCCAGCGCGACCCGCTGCGCCTGCCCGCCGGAGAGCTGCCGGGGCCGGCGCCCGGCCTGGTCGCCGAGGCCGACGCGGTCCAGCCACTCCTGGGCCCGGGCGCGGGCGGCACGCTTGCCGGCGCCCCGGCGGCGCGGCCCGAACGCCACGTTGTCCAGCGCGCTGAGGTGCGGGAACAGCAGGTAGTCCTGGAACACCACGCCGACCGGCCGCCGCTCCGGCGGCGTCCACACCCGGCGGCCGGGCCGGTCCAGGTCGGCGCCGTCGAGCGTGAGGTGCCCGGCGGCGAGCGGGTGCAGCCCGGCGAGCACCCGCAGCGCGGTGGTCTTGCCGGCACCGTTCGGGCCGAGCAGCGCCACCACCTCACCGGCGGCGATGCGCAGCCGTACGTCGAGGGTGAAGCCGTCCCGCTCGGCGACCAGGTGCGCGTCCAGCAGCTCGGTCATGTGCTGCCGACCCATTTGTCGCGCAGCGCGGCGAGGATCACCACGGAGACGGTGAGCAGGATCAGGCTCAGCACGATCGCGGCCTGGAGGTCGGTCTCCAGCGCCAGGTAGACCGCCAGCGGCATGGTCTGGGTGCGGCCGGGATAGTTGCCGGCGAACGTGATGGTGGCGCCGAACTCACCCAGCGCGCGAGCCCAGCAGAGCACCGCACCGGCCGCCACGCCCGGGGCGACGAGCGGCAGCGTGACCCGGGTGAAGGTGGTGAACCGCCCGGCGCCGAGCGTGGCGGCGGCCTCCTCGTACCGGGGGTCGGCGCCGCGCAGCGCGCCCTCGACGGCGATGACCAGGAACGGCATGGCCACGAACGCCTCGGCCAGCACCACCCCGGCGGTGGTGAACGGCAGCGTCACGCCGAACGTCTCGTCCAGCCACGACCCGATCAGCCCACGCCGGCCGAAGACGAGCAGCAGCGCCACGCCGCCGACCACCGGCGGCAGCACGAGCGGCACCGTGACCAGCGCCCGGACCAGCCGCCGCCCGGGGAACTCCACCCGGGCCAGCAGCCACGCCAGGGGTACGCCGAGCGCGACGCAGAGCAGCGTGGCGACGGTGGCGGTCTCCAGCGACAGCCGCAGCGCGGTGAGCACACCCGGTTCGGTCAGCCGCCGGGGCAGCGTGGTCCAGGGCGCCCGGAGCAGCAGACCGGCGAGCGGCAGGACGAGGAAGGCGAGTCCGAGCCCGGCGGGCACGAGCAGGGCGATCGGCACCCGCTGCCGGCGTACGGTGCGGCTCATGCGCCGGGCGGCGCCTGGAACCCGGCGGCGGTGAGCACGGCGAGCCCGGCGTCGGAGCGGACGAAGTCGACGAAGGCGCGGGCGCCGGCCGGGTTGCCGGCGGCGCGCAGCACCACGATCGGATAGTCGTTCACCGCACGGGCGGACTCGGGGAACTCGACCGCGTCGAGCCCGGGTGCGGCGCGTACGTCGGTGCGGTAGACCAGCGCGGCGTCGACCTCGCCGAGGCGCAGCTTGGCCAGCGCGCCCCTGACGTCCTGTTCGAGCGTGGCGGGCGTGAGCCGCACACCCGCCGCGTCGAGTGCGGTGCGCGCGGCGGCGCCGCAGGGCACCTGCTCGGCGCAGAGCGCCACCTTGACGCCGGGGCGGGTGAGGTCGGCCAGGGCGCCGACCCGGGCCGGGTTGCCCCGGGGCACGGCGACGACGAGCTGGTTGCGGACCAGCACGGCCGGTTCGCCGGCGGCGTCACCGGCGTCGGTGACCGTCTTCATGGTGGCCGGGGAGGCGGCGGCGAACACGTCGGCAGGCGCGCCCTGGGTGATCTGGGTGGCGAGCCCGGAGCTCCCGCCGAAGTTGAACGTGACGGTGCGGCCCGGGTGGGCGGCCTCGTACTCCTCGCCGAGCCGGGTGAACGACTCGGTGAGCGAGGCGGCGGCGAACACGGTCACCGGGCCGGCGCCGTCGGGCCCGGCCGGTTCGTCCGCGCCGCCGCAGCCGGTCAGGCCGAGTGCCGCCACCAGCGCGGCGGCGAGCGCGGCGCGGATCCGCCGTACGGTCACGGACTGGTCCTTCCCCTGGGGGTGGAGGCGCGCTCGACCACGACGGTGGTCGACTTGATCACCGCGACGGCGACGGAGCCGACCTGGAGGCCGAGGTCGTCGACGGCCTCGCGGCTCATCAGCGACACCACCCGGAACGGCCCGGCCTGAATGTCGACCTGGGCCATCACGGTGTCCTTGACGACGGCGGTGACGATGCCGCGCAGCCGGTTGCGGGCCGAGGACAGCTCGGGGTGGCCGGGGGCGCGGACGAACGCGGCCACGTCGGCGCCGTCGAGCACCCGGTGGCCGTGTTCGTCGCGGGTGGCCGGCAGCTTGCCGGCGTCGATCCACCGGCGGACGGTGTCCGCGCTGACCCCGAGCAGCTCGGCCGCCTCGCCGATCCGGAACACCGTCACGCGCCCACCCTAGCGGCCCGCAGGTGCGGGCCGGAAGGGGCATTCTCGCTCGCAGCCGCGAGCCTCCGGGCGGTCGCCGGCCCGGAACTGCGGCTCAGTCGGCCGGGGTGATCCGGACCCGGCGCAGCAGCTGGGCGTTGAGCGCGACCACGATCGTGGAGACGGACATCAGCACCGCGCCCAGCGCCGGGCTCAGCGCGACGCCCGCCCACGCGAGGACCCCGGCGGCGAGCGGGATCGCCACCACGTTGTAGCCGGCCGCCCAGGCCAGGTTCTGCCGCATCTTCCGGTACGACGCGCGGGACAGCCGGATCACGCCGCCGACACCGCGCGGGTCGGAGCCGGCGAGCACCACCCCGGCGGACTCGATCGCCACGTCGGTGCCGGCACCGATGGCCAGCCCGACGTCGGCACGAGCCAGCGCCGGTGCGTCGTTCACGCCGTCGCCGACCATCGCCACCGTCAGTCCCCGATCGCGCAGCTCGGCCACCGCCTTGTCCTTGTCGGCGGGGAGCACCTCGGCGAAGACCTCGTCGACGCCGGGCCGGAACCCGAGGTCGGCGGCCACCGCCTCGGCCACCGGGCGCGCGTCGCCGGTGATCATCACGATCTTGCGTACGCCGAGGTCGCGCAGCTCGGCCACGGCGGCCCGCGCCTCCGGGCGGACCTGGTCCTCCATCCCGAACGCGGCGGTCACCTCCGGCGGGCCACCCTCCGGCAGTCGGACCAGGTGCAGCACCGCGGCGCCCCGGCCCGACCACTCCTGCGCGGCCCGGGCCAGGTCGTCCGGCACCGGGGCGTCGAGTTCGCGCAGCAGCGCCGGCCCGCCGACCGCCCAGTCGACGCCGTCCACAGTGGCGCGCACGCCCCGGCCGGTCAGCGCCCGGAAGCCGCGCGCGGCGGGACGGGCGCCGCGGGCGTCGGCGGCGGCCACGAGCGCCCGGGCCAGCGGGTGCTCGCTGTCGGCCTCCACCGCACCGGCCAGGGCCAGGGCGGTGGTCTCGTCCAGCCCGCCGGTGGTGGCCACGCCGGTGACCGTGTGCCGGCCGGTGGTGAGCGTGCCGGTCTTGTCGAACAGGACGGTGTCGACGGTGCGCATCCGCTCCAGCGCGAGCCGGTCCTTGACCAGGATGCCGGCGCGGGCCGACAGCGCGGTGGACAGCGCCACCACCAGCGGGATCGCCAGGCCGAGCGCGTGCGGGCAGGCGATCACCAGCACCGTCACGGTGCGTACCACCGCCTGGTCGGGGTCGCCGAGCAGCGCCCAGACCGCGAACGTGGCCAGGCCGGCGAACGCCGCCAGGTAGAACAGCAGCGCGGCGAACCGGTCGGCGAGCACCTGCGCGCGTCCGCCGGACGCCTGCGCCTGCGCCACGAGCCGCCCGATGCCGGCCAGCGCGGTGTCCGCGCCGACCGCCTCGACGCGTACCCGGAGGGTGGAGTCGGTGGCGACGGTGCCGGCGACCACCCGGTCCCCGGCGGCGCGGGCCACCGGCCGCGACTCTCCCGTGATCATCGACTCGTCCAGTTCGGCGGCGCCCTCGACGATCCGCCCGTCGGCCGGCACCCGCCCGCCGGGGCGCACCAGCACCAGGTCGTCCACCCGCAGCTCGCCGACCGGCACCGGATGCGGCCGCCCGGCGTCGTCCAGGCGCTCGGCGTCGTCGGGCAGCAGCGCGGCGAGCGCGCCGAGCGCGCCACGCGCCTGCCCGACCGCCCGCATCTCCTGCCAGTGGCCGAGCAGCATGATGGTGACCAGCGCGGCCAGCTCCCACCAGAAGTCCAGGTCGAAAAGGTCGATGCTGGTGGCGGCCGAGGCGAGGTACGCGACCACGATCGCCATCGAGATCAGCAGCATCATCCCGGGGGTACGCTCGCGCAGCTCACGCAGGCCGCCGGTGAGGAACGGCCAGCCGCCGTAGAGGAAGACCACGGTGCCGAGCACCGGGCCGACCCAGCGCACGCCCGGGAAGTCCAGCGAGTAGCCGAACCAGTCCATCACCATGTGGCTGGTGGCGACGATCGGCACGGTGAGCGCCAGGCTCAGCCAGAACCGGCGGCGGAACTGTTCCGGGTCGTGCCCGGCGTGCGAGCCGTGTCCGCCGCCGTGGTCGCCGGTGTCGTGACCGGATCCGTGCTCCATGACCTCACCATACCCCCTGGGGGTACCTGTCCACATCGACTCGGCGAAGTGGCGTGGGCAACAGCGGAGGTGACTACCTGTCGTAGACGGTCACCGGGATGCCGCGCTCGGACAACGCCCGCCGGATCAACGGCTCGATCCGCTGCCACGAGCCGCCGGCCAGCCCGCAGCCGATGCGCGGCATGTGCACCGACGCGCCCAGTTCCTCGGCGCGGTCGGCCACGGCGGTGAGGCAACGCTCCACCGCGTCGTACCGGATCGGCGGCCCGGCGCTGCCCCGGCGCATCCCGCGCTGGCCCACCATGTTGGCCACCCACAGGTCCGGCGCGACCCGGACCAGCCGGACGGCGCCCAGCCCGAAGTCGTTGCCGGCCCGGTGCCGGTGCCACTCCCGGTAGTCGCGTTCCGGCTCGGGCCACCGCCGCGAGACGGCGAGGACGAAGCCCTTTCCCCAGCCGCCCAGATCGTTGCAGACGTGCGCGACG
Source organism: Micromonospora sp. CPCC 205554 (assembly GCF_036902745.1). NCBI lineage: Bacteria > Bacillati > Actinomycetota > Actinomycetes > Micromonosporales > Micromonosporaceae > Micromonospora > Micromonospora sp. CPCC 205554. Next base: position 367,594 of record NZ_JBAKHP010000001.1, read on the forward strand.
ATCTTGGGGCCCTTCGCCTGCGGGCTCGTCGCGTCGCCGCGCACGATCCGGAACTCCGCCATGCCCGGCATGCTGCCGCAGGGGTACGACGTTCAGCGCTGGGGGCGGGCGCCGACGCTCGGCCGGTCGGCGGGAGTCCGGCCCTGCCAGGGCCAGCGGCCGTCCAGCTCCACCTCCAGCGAGAAGCTGAGGAACGTACGGACCAGCACGATCAGCGCCAGCACGCCGACGCTGGTGAACGTGGGCGACACCGCGACCGTCCGGATGATGTCGCCGCCGACCAGGAACTCCAGGCCGAGCAGGATGGCCCGGCCGACCCCCTGCCGGTACGCTCGGTAGTGGGCGACCACCTGGCGGGTCCGGGCGCAGCGCACCGCGAACACCGCCGTGGCGACCGCGACGCCGACCGCGATGACGAGCACCCCGGCCAGGTCCAGCAGCGCCCCGACGTGCTGGACGATCTCCTTCGTCGACACCGGCACCCCCGCACCAGCCTGGCGTACGGCCGGTCGCGGGGGCGGCGTTTCCGCGCCCCCGCCACCCGGTGGGCGGGGGCGCGGATCGGGTCAGTCCTGGGCCTGCCAGCGGTAGAAGACGCCGGCGACGGAGTCCTGCGGGCCCTGCCACTTCTCCGGCCGGTACGGCTCGATGTACGGGCCCAGGTCCTGCATCACCTTGCCGAAGGCGGGCTTGTCGCCGTGCCGGTCGCGGGTGGCCTCGGCCGCCGGCGACTCCTGTTCGAGCAGGTGCACGTAGACGTCGTCGATCGAGTAGAGCCAGCGCCCGGTGACGCCGAGGTCGGCCGGGAGCGACCCGGCGTCGGACTCGGCGAAGACCCGTGCCACGTCCGGTTCGGCGCCGGGCTTGATCCGGCCGACGATCACGGTGAGCGTGGTGTCGGCGGGCGGCTCGCCCTCGGGCGCCCAGTGGTAGAACTCCTTGGCCACCGAGTCCGACGGGTTCTTCCAGTAGCGCGGGTACGGCGTCACGTACGGGCCGATCTCCTCGGCGATCTTCTGGAAGGCGGGCAGGCCACGGGTCTGCCCGGAGATCCGCGGGTCCTGCTCCCGCTCGATCACGTGGATGTAGAGGTCGTGGTGCGACAGCAGGTACCGGCCGATGACGCCCAGGTCCTGCGGCCTGGTGGCCTGGTCGTAGTGGCCGAACACGCCGCCGACGATCTGCTCGCTGCCGGGGACCATGTGACAGACGATCACGTTGCGGAAGACCATGACTGCTCCTTGATGGTTGCGACGGGGGCGGCGGCGCGAGGCGGCGGCGCCGTCAGGCGGTGAAGGTGACCGGCAGTTCCAGCAGGCCACGGAACGGCGAGGCGGCGGGGAGCCGGCGCACCTCGGCGAGCGGTACGCCGAGACGCAGCCCGGGCAGCCGCCGCAGCAGCGCGCCGAGCGCGAGTTCGGCCTCCATCCGGGCCAGCGAGACGCCCAGGCAGTAGTGGACGCCGTGACCGAACCCGAGGTGCGGGCCCCGGACCCGGCGCAGGTCCAGCCGGTCCGGGTCGGCGAAGTGCGCCGGGTCGTGGTTGGCCGCGTTGATCGCCACCCCGACGATCGCGCCGCGCGGGATGCGTACCCCCTGGTAGTCGACGTCCTCGGTGGCGATGCGCGGGCTGGCCACCGGCAGCGGCCCGTCGAAGCGCAACAGCTCCTCGATCGCGGCGGGCAGCAGGCGCGGCGTGGCGCGCAGCAGCTCCATCTGCTCGGGATGCGTCAGCAGGGCCAGCACGGCGTTGCCGAGGAAGTCGGCGGTGGTCTGGTGTCCGGCGAACAGCAGCAGGAACGTGGTGGTGACCAGTTCCGCCTCGGACAGCGTCCCGTCCTGGTCGACGGCCTTGATCAGCGCGGCGATGATGTCGTCGGCCGGGTCGTCGCGCTTGGCGCGGACCAGCCCGGCCAGGTACTGGTGCAGCCGGAGCTGGGCCTCCTGCACCGCCGCCCGCTCCTGCGCCGGAGGCCGGCTGGTGGAGCCGGAGGTGCGGATGACCTGGGTCCAGTCGAGCACCCGTCCGTGGTCGGCCGGCGGTACGCCGAGCAGTTCGCAGATGACAGTCATCGGCAGCGGGATGGCGAAGTCGTGCATGAGGTCCGCCTCGCCGTGCGGCGCCATCTTGTCGATGAGCTGGTCGACGATCGACGCCACCCGGGGGCGCAACGCCTCGATCCGCCGGGGCGCGAACGCCTGCGACACCACCCGGCGCAGCCGGGTGTGCTCCGGCGGGTCGGAGTTGAGCATGTTGCGGTTCAGGCCCTCCGAGTTCGGGCCGAAGATCTTCAGATAGTGCTGCTCCGGGCCGTACAGGTCCTTCGACAGGCGCGGGTCGGTCAACGCGGTGCGCGCGTCGTCGAAGCGGGTGATCAGCCAGGAGTCGAAGCGCGGCGAGCCGACCGGGCAGACCGGCCGTTCGGCGCGCAGCCGGGCCAGCGCAGGGTACGGGTCGGCGGCGAACGCGTCGGTGTACAGCTCGCTCGCGGGCATCACGTCGTCGGTCATCGCCCCTCCCCCGGCTCGCCGGCCACGCTGTGCAGCACCTGGTAGGTGTGCCGGTCGGCGGACTCGCGCAGCTCGCGGATGATGCTCAGCAGCCGGTCCCGGTGCGTGCTGCGGCCGAACGCGTCGAGCCGTTCACGGTCCGCCCAGTCGCTGATGATCAGGTAGCTGCGCGGGTCGTCGGCGTCGCGGACCAGGTCCTGGTGCAGGCAGCCGTCCAGCGTGCGGATCTGTTCGGCGGCGGTGAGCCACTCGGCCTCGAAGCGCTCCTCGCAGCCCTCCCGGGTCCGCATCGACAGCACGGTCCGGACCCGGCTCACCTGGCGCTCCCGAAAACCAGGTGCAGGTGCTTGCGCAGCGCGTCCGGGTCGACCGGCGCGCCCCGGAACCCGACGTGCCCGTCCGGCCGGATCAGGTACAGGCCGGTGCCGTCCAGCCCGTACGCGGCGCGGAAGCGCCGCTCGGCGTCGCGCACCACCGGCGGGTCGAGCAGTCGCGGTTCGTCGGCGTCCGGGTCGAGCAGCAGGTACGCGTCGAGTTCCCCGCCGGCCAGCCGCCGCGCGTCGGCGCACAGCCCGGTGAACGCGGCCAGGTCCCCGGCGCCGGCCGTGCGGTCGGCGTAGAGCAGCAGCGTGTGCCGGGTGCCCCGGGTCAGGTCGCGCAGCCGCAGCGGGTGGCCGACGCCGCGCCGGCGCAGCCCGTCGACGTCCGGCGCGATGTCGCCGGGGCGCGGGGCGTCGCCGAGCGCGGCCGGGTCGGCGACCGTCTCCCCGACCAGCGGGCTGCCCGCGTAGCTGAGCAGCATGGACATCTCCTGGAGGAACTGCCGTTCCAGGTCGGCGCGGTCCACCTCCTCGGTGCCGGCCATCCGTACCGCCCGGCCGACGATCTCCTCGCCCTCCGGGCGCCGCTCGGTCTCGTAGCTGTCCAGCAGGCCGGGCGCGGCGAGCCCGCGTACCGCGAGGGCCAGCTTCCAGGCCAGGTTCCAGGTGTCCTGGATGCCGGTGTTCATGCCCTGCCCGCCGGCCGGCGGGTGCAGGTGGGCGGCGTCCCCGGCGACGAACACGCGGCCGTCGCGGTAGCGGTCGACGATGCCGTGGCTGATCCGGAACACCGAGGACCAGCGCAGGTTGCTCGCCCGGGTGCCGGCCGGCGCGAGGCGGTCCAGCGCGGCCTGCACGTCTTCGATGGTCGGTTCGTCGAGTTCCTCGCTGAACCCGGGCGGGGCGTCGCGCCCGCCGGTCTGGGCGAAGAACCGGGGCGGCGCGAGCGTGGCGATGCGGTAGCGGTGCTCGCCGCGCAGCGGTACGCAGACGAGCATCCCGTCCATCTGCCCGTCGGTCATGTGCAGGAACCGCAGCAGGTGCCCGTCCGGCATGTCCCAGTTCACGTCGACGTCCACCAGCATGAACAGTTGCGGGAACCGGCCCAGCCCGCCGGTGAAGGTGAGCCCGAGCCGCTCCCGTACCCGGCTGTGCGCGCCGTCGGCACCGACCAGGTACGCCGCGCGTACCGTCTCGGTGCCGCCGTCGGCGGTCCGGACGGTGGCGGTCACGCCGTCGGCGTCCTGGGTGAAGTCGACGAGTTCGGCGCCGCGCTGCGGGCGCACCCCGAGCGCGGCCAGCCGGGTGGTGAGGATCCGCTCGGTCTCGTACTGCGGCAGGCCGAGGTGGGCGTACGGCAGGCCGGGCAGCTCCCAGCTCATCCGGTGGGTCTGCTCGCCGTTGACGAAGACCATGTTGCCGGTGAGCCAGATGCCGGCGTCCATGGCCTCCCGGACGACGCCCTGCTCCTCCCAGATCTCCATGGTGCGGCAGTGCACACCGATCGCCTTGTCGGCGTGGCCGGGCGGGGTGACCTGTTTGTCGATCACCAGGCAGTCGATGCCCCGCCGGGCCAGTTCGACGGCGGCGGTCAGCCCGGTGGGCCCCGCCCCGACGACGAGTACGTCTGTTGTCCTGTGCACGTCGGCCTCCCAGCCCGTGGTGGGGTGTCGGCGGTCGTCCGCGTCGGGCACGACGTGGAACAGCCGGCGCCGGATGTCGAGAAGGAACGGTGCGATCGGTCCGGCCTGCGCCGAGGCGTGGGCCGGGTCGCCGATCCAGGCGAGGAACGGCGCGGCGCCGTCCCACTCGGCGAAGATGTGGTGGATGTCCGAGCCGGGTTCGCGCAGCAGCTGTTCGCGGCGGTAGCCGGGTATCGCGGTCATCCGCCGGACCACCTCGGGGTAGCCCCGGTGGAACTCGGCGAGCCGGTCGAGCGGCACTGTCAGCTCGACGTCCACGTAGACCGGGCCCGTTCCGTCCCCGGTCTCGCGCATCAGCGGGTACTCGGGGCCGCCCGCCGGCTCGGTCAGCGGCCGGAGCAGGCCGGCCAGGCGGGCCGCCACCGGCCCGCGCCGGTACGCGCGCAGCGCCGCCTCGTCGGCCCACTCGGTGACGACGACGAAGCCGCGCGGGTCGAGGGCGTCGCGCAGCAGCTCGTGCCGCAGGTTGCCGGCCAATGCGCCGAGCTGCCCGGCGACCGTCTCGAAGGCCGGTCCGACCGCGGGCTCGCAGCCGGTGCGCGCGCGCAGCCGGAGCATCGTCCTGATCATGCAGCCCCCTCGAACGGTGCCGTCGTCGTGCCGCGACCCTGCCGCAGCGCGCGTCACCCGCTCGTCACCGTCGACCCGCCGCACGTCCGGTCCCGGTGACGCCGCCGGGACGCCCGCGCTTATTGCAAAAGTTTGGCAACAAGCCTCGACAGGGTCGCCTACCGGTAACTATCGTGAGCGTCATGACTCCTTACGACTTGGATGTGCGCGCCTGGCAGGAGAGCTGGGACCGGCAGCAGGAGACGTTCATGCCGGACCGGGAGCACCGCTTCGACGCGATGCTCGACGCCGTCGAGGCGGTCACCGACGACCCGCCGCCACGGGTGCTCGACCTGGCCGGCGGCACCGGCTCGATCAGCCTGCGGACGCTGGCCCGCCGGCCCGACGCCGAGGTGACGGTGCTCGACCTCGACCCGGTGCTGCTCACCCTCGCCGAGGCGGCGCTCGCCGGACGGGCCTCTGTGGTGACCGCCGACCTCAACCGGTCCGACTGGGCCGCCACGCTGCCGCACCGCGACTACGACGCGGTGCTCACCGCCACGGCGCTGCACTGGCTCGACGGGCCGCGCCTGGCGCAGCTGTACGGCGAGATCCGCGACGTGCTGCGCCCCGGCGGCGTGTTCGTCAACGCCGACCACATGCCCGACGACGCGATGCCGGCGCTCGCCGAGCGGCTGCACGCGCGGGCCGTCGAGCTGCGGGCCGCCCGGCACCGCGCCGGCGCGGCGCTGTCCTGGTCGGACTGGTGGGCTCGGGCCGGGGACGATCCGGTGCTCGGTCCGCTGGTGGAGAAGCGGCGGCAGATCTACCCGACCGGGCACAGCCCGGAGTGGACCCCGCCCGCGGCGTGGCACCTGGAGGCGCTGCGCGCGGCCGGCTTCGCCGAGGCCGGCGTGCTCTGGCGCGGCGGCGGGGACGCCGCGGTGGCCGCGCTGCGCTGACGGCGTCGCGGCCGGACCCCGCTCGCCCCGCGGCCCGGCCCGACCCGCCGCCGGGGCTCGGCACAGCCCTTGCGTGACCGGGCCCGGCCACCGCCGCGACACGACGCACCGAACCGGCCCGCCCGATCAGGACAACAGGCGGGCCAGTTCGGTACGCGAGCGCACGCCGAGCCGGTGGAAGACGTTGCGCAGGTGGTGGTCGACGGTCCGGGTGGACAGGCACATCCGGGTGGCGATCTCCCGGTTGGTCGCCCCCTCCGCGACCAGCCTTGCGATGTGCAGCTGCTGCCCGGTCAGCAACTGCTCCGGACCGTGCCGCACCGGCCCGACCGACTCCCCCGCCGCGCGCAGCTCCTCCCCCGCCCGGTCGGCCCAGACGGTCGCGCCGAGCAGCGTGAACGCCTCCCGGGCCCGGTGCAGGTGCGCGCGGGCGTCCCGGGGCCGGCGCCGGCGGCGCAGCTCGCGGCCGAACAGCAGCTCGGTGCGGGCGCGCTCGAACCGGTCGGTGTCGGCCGGGTGCAGCCGCAGCGCCGCGTGGAACTCCCGTTCGGCCTCCGGGCCGCCGCGCGGCGCGAGCAGCGCCCGGCAGCGCGCGGCGAGCGCCCGCCGCGACGGGCTCGCCGTGCTGCTGGCCCAGTGGTCGAACACGGCCAGCGCGGCGGCCGGCCGCCCGCCGTCCTGGGCGGCGGCCTCCACCAGGTACGGCGTGGCCATCACCTGGACCAGCACCTGCCCCCGGCCGGTGCCGGTGCGGGCCAGCGCGGACAGCCGGGCCACCGCGTCGGCGTACCGGCCGTCGATGAGGTCCAGCACGCCCAGTGCCCAGCGGGCGTACGCGTCCGGCCGGCTCCCCGGTGCGGCCCCGTCACCGATCTCGGCGATCCGGGCCAGCGCGGCGTCCCGATCGGCGCGCACCGCGGCCAGCACGGCGAGGATGCCGAGGTGCACCTGGGCGCACACGTGCTGGCCGCCGGCGCGGGCGGCGCGCACGCCCTCGCGGGCGGTCTCCGCCGCGGCCTCGTGCCGGCCCAGCCAGTATTCGGCGACGGCCCGCAGCTCCAGCGCCCGGGGCAGCAGGGACAGCTCGCCGCGCGAGCGGGCCACCTCCACCGCCCGGCCGGCGAGGCGGTGCGCGGGACCGTCCACGGCCACCAGCAGGGCGGCCGCGGCGGCGCAGACGAGCGCGCCGGGGGTCAGCGCGGGCCCGGTCAGCCGGCCGCCGATGACGACGACCCGGCGCAGCGCCGGGCCGCCGCGCGCGTGGTCGCCCCGCAGTGTGGCGCCGACGCCCGTGGCGAACGTGGCCAGCAGGTCGAGTTCGGGCGGGTCGGCGGGCCGCCGCAGCGCCTCGGCCCGGCGGGCCACCTCGGCGTACCGGTACTGGTCGCCGGTGACGCAGATGGCCTCGCCGGCCCGGACCAGCGCCAGCAGCGCGGCCCGCCGGTCGGCCGGCGCGACCGCGTCGGCGGCGGCCAGCAGCGTGGCGACCGCGGCGGCGGGCGCGTCGCAGCGCAGTTGCATGTCGCCGCGGAGCAGGTCGGCCCGGCCGTGCGCCGGTCCGGCGGTCAGGCGGCGTAGCAGCCCTCGGGCCTGGTCCGGGTCACCGGCGGTCCAGGCGCACCGCGCGGCAGCGACGGTCAGCTCGGCGGCGCGGCCGGGGTCGGGGCTCAGCTCGGCCGCGCGGCGCAGCACGACCGCTGCGGCGGCGCGGTCCGGCACCTCGTCGACGGCTGCCGTCAGCTCGGCGGCGAGCACGTCGGACGGGCAGCCGGCGGCGGTGGCGTGGCGCAGCGCCCGGCCAAGCGCGCCCTCGGCGAGCGTGCCGGCCAGCAGCAGGTGGGCCGCGCGCAGGTCGGCGAGCGGCGCGACTGCGGTGATCATCGTGCGGGCGAGCGGGTGCGGGAACGTCACCCCGCCGGGCCCGGTGCGCAACAGGCCGGCGGCCTCGGCGGGGGCGAGCGCCTCGACGGTCAGTCCGGCCGCCCACGCGGCGCGGACCAGGGTGCCCGGGTCGTCGCCGGGGTCGAGCGCGGCGAGCAGCACCATCCGCCGGGTCGGCACCGGCAGCCGGTCCAGGCGGGCCCGGTACGCGGCGGCGAGCGCGCCGTCCACCGGCGGCGCGTCGGGCAGCGGCGCCTCGCCCCGCCACTGGGCCGGGGTGAGGCTGCCCGCCAGGTCGGCCAGCGCGGCCGGGCTGCCCCGGCTGAGCGCGGCCAGCGCGGCGGCCACCGGCGCGGGTGGCCGCTCCCGCAGCCCGGCGAGCATCCCGTGGCAGTCGTGGGCGTCCAGCGGGCGCAGCCCGTGGGCCGGCACGCCGTCGACAGTGGCCGGGGCGGTCGCGGTCAGCAGCATCGCCACCGGCAGCCGGCGCAGCCGGCGCGCCACCACGGCGAGCGTCCAGGCGCTCTGCGGATCGCCGGCGTCGAGGTCGTCCACGGTGCACAGCAGCGGCCGGTCCGCCGCCACGGCGGCGAGCAGGGACCGCACCGCCGCGGCCAGGGCGAGGCGCTGCTCGGCCGGGCACCCGTCGCCGCCGAGCGCGCGGCGCAGCAGCCGCCGCTGCCGCACCGGGAGCGCCGCGTCCGCGTCCAGCACCGGGTCGAGCAGGCGGTGCAGCCCGGCGTAGGGCAGTGTCGCCTCGTCGGCCAGACCGGCGCCGGCGAGCACCGCGCGCCTTTCGGCCCACCGGCGGGCGTACGCCAGCAGGGCGCTGCGCCCGGAGCCGGGCGGCCCGTGGAACAGCAGCGCGCCGCCGTCGTCGCGGTCGAGGAGGCGGCGGATCGCGTCGCACTCGTCGTCCCGGCCCCACAAGGCTATATGCACTGTCGATGCAGAAACCATGCATCCAGTGTCACCTATGGGCAACCCGTCGGAAAAGAGGCGGACACGCTGTCGGGGTGGTCGCCGCGCGGCGACCACCCCGACAGATGTGGGGTTCAGGAGCTGGGGCAGGTGTTGCGGTACTCCTGGATCGCCGACCCGCTCGGGCCCGGGCAGAGGAACTGCTCGTAGCGGGTGTCGTCGTCGACGAACCGCTTCAGCCAGGCCACCATCTGCTTCGCCGTCGGCGTGTTCGTCGTCTGCGGGAAGAAGTGGCTCGCGCCGTCCAGCTCCAGGTACGCCTTCTCCGAGGACGCCGGGATGCTGTTGTAGAACGGAATCGAGTGGGTCGCCACCGGCGCCACGCTGTCGGTCTCGCCGCCGATGATGAGCGTCGGCACCCGTACCTCGGACCAGGTCTTGTCCAGGTTCCACGGCGCGAGCGGGACGGCGGCCTGCAACGACGGCCGGGCCGCCGCGGCCTCCAGGCTGCCGCCACCACCCATCGAGTGCCCGGCCACCGCGAGCCGGGAGGAGTCGATCCGGCCCCGCACCGAACTGCGCTGGGTCAGGTAGTCCAGCGCGGCCAGGAGCTGGCGCCCCCGGCTGTCCGGCTGGTCCAGCCGCGTGTTGGTCTCGATGCCGATCACCACGAAGCCGTGCGAGGCGATCCGCGGTCCGAGCCAGCTCAGGCTGGACCAGGAGGCGGTGTAGCCGGGCGAGATGGCGACCGCGCCGAAGGTGCCCTCGGCGGTGCTGGTCGGGTAGTAGATGACGCCGCCGCCGAAGCCGGTCACGCTCAACGAGGAGACGTTGATCGACGAGGTGGCGAACGGGCCGCGGCTGGCCTCCAGGATGGCGCTCGTGGGCGCCGGGCCGCGCTCGTAGGGGCCGGCGGCGCTCGCCGCGGCCGGGACGGCGAGGGCGCCGCCGGTGGCGAGCAGTGCCGCCACGGCGAGGCGGGCGAGGGCACGGACGGGGGTACGGGAACGGGTGGTGGGCACGTCGGTCACTCCTTGCGCCGGAATTACATCGACATGCGTCAGCATCCGCGTCCGGGCCGCCGGCGCGCATCGGTGAAATCACCGGTCCCGGGCGGTGATCCGGTCGTGACATGCGGGGCGGACGATGGGCTGCATGCATCCGACCCGACGGCGCCTGACCCGGCGGCACCTGCTCGGCGCGACCGCGGCGGCAGGCGTCACGGGCCTGGCCACCGGTTGCGAACCGGACCGCCCGGCGGGCGGGACCGATGCGTCCGGCGACGCGCCCGCCCTGGATCCGGCCAGCTGGGACAGCGTCCGCGCCCAGTTCGCACTCGACCGCTCCCGGGCGCACCTGGCCACGTTCGTCTTCGCCCCGCACCCGGCCCCGGTACGGGCCGCCGTGGCGGCCCACCGCGCCGGCCTCGACCGGGACGCCTCCGGCTACCTGGCCGCGAACGAGGAACGGCTGGACCGCGCGGTGCTCGCCGCGGCGGCCGGGCACCTCGACGCCCGTTCGGACCACATCGCGCTCACCGACTCCACCACCATGGGCCTCGGCCTGGTCTACAGCGCGATCCGGCTGCGACCGGGCGAGGAGGTGCTGACCACCGAGCACGACTTCTACGCCACCCACGAGTCGCTGCGGTTGCGCGCCGAACGTGACGGCGTCACCGTGCGCCGGGCCCGCCTCTACCGGGACGCGGCCACGGCCGGGGCGGACGAGATGGTCGCGGGCCTGACCGCGGCGCTCACCCCGCGTACCCGGGTGGTGGCGCTGACCTGGGTGCACTCCGGCACCGGCGTGAAGCTGCCGGTACGGCGGCTGGCCGAGGCGGTACGCGAGCGCAGCCCGGAGGCGTTGCTCTGCCTCGACGCGGTCCACGGCTTCGGCGCCGACGCGTCCACACCCGAGCAGCTCGGCTGCGACGTGCTGGTCTCCGGCTGTCACAAGTGGCTGCTCGGGCCGCGCGGCACCGGCCTGGTCTGGGCCGCCGAGCGGGCGTGGGCGCGGATGACGCCGGTGGTCCCGACCTTCGACGGGCGGGCCATCGGACGTTGGATGGCCGGCGGGACCGGCGGGGCGCCGGTCCCGCCGGGCCTGGCGCACACGCCCGGCGGCTACCACAGCTTCGAGCACCGCTGGGCGCTGGCCGACGCGTTCGCGTTCCACCGGCGCATCGGCCGGAACCGGGTCGCCGAACGCACCCGGGAACTGGCCGACCGGCTCAAGGAGGGGCTGGCCGGGATCCGGGGCGTCCGGCTGGTCACGCCGCGCTCCGCCGACCTGTCGGCCGGGGTGGTCTGCTGCGAGGTGCCCGGCGTGCCGGTGGGCGAGGCGGTGAGCCGGCTGTGGTCGGCCGGCGTGGTCGCCAGCAGCACCCCCTACCGGCCGTCGTACCTGCGCTTCGGCGCGACGATCGCCAACGGCGAGCAGGACGTGGAGGCGGCGCTGCGGGCGGTCCGCACGCTGGTCTGAGCCGGACCGGCCCTCACTCGGTGAACTCGCAGAAGGACAGCGCCCTGTCGAACCGCCGGGCGGCGAGGTCCTCGTGGCGGATCAGGAACCGCGCGTTGACGAACTCCTCGTCCGGTACGCCGAACTGCGCCAGTGGCACCCACTCGCGCATCACCCGCTGCCGCTCCTCGTACAGGGCCACCATCTGCTCGGCGCGGGGCAGGGACCTCGCCTGCCGCCTCCGCTCCGCGTCCATCATGATCACCTCTGGCGGGTCCTGGGCCGAGACGGTGTAGCCGCCGATGAAGACGTCCTCCGCCAGCCATCCGTTCCGCTCCGGCCAGAGCCGCTCGACCAGCGCGCTCATCTCCTTGAGGTGCGGCATGTCGCGCAGGAGCTGGATCTCGGTGGCGCTCAGCCAGGTCTCGGAGCGGTCGAGCCAGTCCGGCAGTTCCGCCTGGAGCCCGGCGTACATCTCGTGCTCGGGGGCGAGGAACGGCTCCATCTCGGTGTCGGCGGGCACGACGTACTCACCGTCCACCGTCTCGGCGCCGGCCGGGACGTACACGACCCGCGCGAACTCCTGCTCGGCCTCGATACCGCAGGCGTCCAGTGCGCTCTCCTGGTCGAGGAAGAACAGCAGCGTGCCGTCGGCCGGCAGGGCGAGGTCGGGAACCCGGGGCAGCGCCGCGCAGTCGAGCCGGAGCAGGAACGGCAACGGGAACCCCTCCGAGCACGTGGGCCACGGCATGCCCACCGGCAGCCGCGGCCGCCCGCCCCGCCGCCCGGCGTGCACGCCCTCCGCACGCCGGCAGGCGTGGATCTGGAACCGGATCAGCTCCGCGAAACGGGCCACCTCGTCCTCGGGCACGCCCTGCTCGATCGCCGCCCGCCGGAATTGATCTCTCTCGTTCATGATCGTGGAGAGTAGCCGCGCCGTCCGACATGGAGGGTGGCCGGCAGCGGACGGGGTCAGGGCCCGGCGCGCGGCCTCGACGCCGCCGACCAGGTCACGTCGTAGCGTTCGGCGGCCACCGCCTCGGCGAACGCGGTCGCCGCCGCCGGTGAGCCGGCGATGCGCCAGTCCTTCTCCTTGTCCACCTCGAACCAGATCAGCCCGATCAGGTCCGGGTAGCGGGGCAGGGCGCGGAACGTGTCCCGGATCCACCGCGCCTTGTGCCCGGCGGCGTCGGCGGCGCCGGTCTCGGTGACCACGAGCGGCTTGCCGCTGACCTTGCGGATCTCCGCGATCGTCGGGCCGAAGATCTGGTCGAACGACCAGTACGTCTTGGTGAAGGCGCCGCTGCCGTAGTAGCCGGTGACGCCGACCCAGTCGACGTACTCGTCACCCGGGTAGAGGCCGGTGAGCCCGGCGGTCGTCTTGTCCCAGCGGGCGTTCGGGCTCCACACCCAGGTGACGTTCGTGGCGCCGGCCTCGGCGAAGACGTCGTGCACGTGCCGCCAGGCACGGACGTAGTCGCCGGGGCGGTTGCCGTTGGCCCGCTCGCACCAGGGGTACCAGTCGCCGTTCATCTCGTGCGCGAAGCGGATCGCCACCGGGTAGCCCAGCGACCGGACGCCGTCGGCCCAGGAGCGCAGGTAGGCGTCGAAGTCGCCGCGCGCGATGCGGGCCAGCCGGTAGTCCGGCTGGGTGGCGCGCAGCCGGTCGATCTGCCGGTCGGTCAGGGCGGTACGACGGGCCGCCCGGTCGACCGTGTGGTCCCAGGGCTCCCAGCCGAGCATCGGCATCATGCCCCGCTCGGCGATCCGGTCGAACAGGCTCCGGTCGAACGCGGCCGAGGCCCAGTCGGCGCCGAAGAGCATCACCTGCGGGGATCGCCCGGCCGCCTCGGCGAACCGGTCCACCGGCGCGAAGTCGTACGGGCCCTTGTCGGTCATCACCCCGAAGAACGCCTGCCCGGCCGGAGGGAACGGGCCGCCGCGCGGGCTCGGCACGACCGCCGCCGGCACGTCGGTGCTCGCCTGCGGCGTCGCCGGGGCGGACCGCTGCGCCGAGGCGCCCGTGCCCTGGTCGCGCCACGTGCCCGGCGCCACCACGAAGGCGTACGCGAGCAGCAGCAACCCGGCCAGCGCCAGGCCCATCCGGGGCAGCGTCGGCCTCAGCACGGCACACCGCCCTCGGTTGCGGGCCGGGGAACCACCTGGGGCTCCCGGGCCACGTCGGCGGTCCGGTCCCGGCGGGCCCGCAGACACTCCACCCAGGAGATCAGCGGCGGCGCGAGCCCGGTCAGCAGCGTCAACGCCGGCCAGACCCGCAGCAGCGGGTAGTCGTGGTCGAGCGCGAAGCTCGCCGCGAGCAGCCCGGCCGCGGCGAGCGCCCAGCACAGGTGCAGCCGGAACGTACGCGGCGACTCGACGGTGCGCAGCGCGCCCTTGGCGGTGACCACGAACCCGAGCTTGCGGCGCAGCAGGGCGCCCACCGCCGCGGCCACGTAGACCGGTCCGGCGAACAACGCGAGCGCCATGCCGACCATGCCCACCTCCTCCCGCTCGTGCGGGGCGATGTTGAAGCGGCGCAGCCACAGCCAGAGCAGGAACCAGGTGCCGATGGTGGAGCCCCACAGCGTCGCCCAGACCTGCGGGTCGAGCCGGCCCGCGTCGACGCCGGTCAGCAGGTACAGCGCGGTGGCGGCGTTGCCCAGCAGCAGGCTCACCGCCACGCTCGGGTAGTAGAACTGGAGCAGCCGGTACTGCCAGCGACGGCGCGACGGCAGGTCGCGCGGCGTGCGCAGCTCGCGCCGGAGCAGGATCTCGCAGATCCCGGCCGCCCAGCGCTTCTGCTGGTTGAAGTAGTCCGCCCAGGAGGTCGGTCCCTCGCCGAGGGCCACCACGTCCGGGGTGTAGACGCCCTTCCACCGGTTGCCGGTGGCCGGGTTGACGGCGGCGTGCACGCGGATGCTGGTGAGGTGGTCCTCGATGATCGAGTCCTGGTAGCCGCCGACGGTCCGCCAGGCCGCCGGGCGGTACAGGTGCCCGGTGCCGGTCAGCAGCGGCGCGTCCAGGCCGTTGCCGCCCCGGGCGATCAGCCCGTTGTAGAGGTACTGCTGCACCGAGGCGCCGTGGGCGACGAAGTTCTGATGCATGTTGCCGTACACCTGGGGGGTCACCACGAACGCGACGTCCGGGTCGCGGAAGTAGCCGAGCGTGCGTTCCAGGAAGTTCGGCAGCGGCACGTGGTCCGGGTCGACGTTCGCGACCACGTCGTAGCGGTGCTCGTGCTCGGCCCGCCAGGCGTTGTGGTTGCCGGACTTGGTCCGGGCCCGGAACTCGCCGCCGGGCCGGTTGTACTCGGGCCGGCCCTTGCGGGTGAAGTGGCGTACGCCCAGCCGCGCGGCCATCGCCCGTACCGCCGGGTCGTCGCCCTCGTCGAGGATCCACACGTCGACGTGCCCGCAGTAGACGATCTCCCGCAACCGGCGCAGCGTCCGCTCGGCGACCTCGATCGGCTCCTTGCTCGGCACGATGGTGGTGAGCAGCGCGACCCGCAGGCCGACCGGCGGGTCCACCGGCACCGGATCCCGGGCGTGGAACGCGAAGATCCAGACCACCACGTTCTGCGCGAGGCGGATCAGCTCGACGCCGACGACGACGCAGAACGCGAGCCGGGCGGCGACGGTCTGCCAGCCGCCGAGCCCGACGACGCCGGGGCCGGGCACGTGCTGGGGCAGCAGCAGCCAGCCGACGAAGACCAGGCCGGCGGCGCTGTTGACGAGCACCAGCAGCGTCAGCACCAGCCGCGCGGCCGCCGAGGCGGTGGGGCGGAACTCGACCGCCGCGTCGGGGCGGCGGGGCGGGCGCAGCGGGCCGGCGGTGGCCCCGCAGCGCGCGTACGCGAGGCGGGCGCGGACGTTGCGCTGCCGGCGGTCCGGATCGGCCGGCGCCCCGGGCGGGGCGGGTGCGATCGGGCGGGCGCCCGGTGTCCCGGCCGTCGTGGCGCGGGACGGGCGTGTATCGGCGGCGACGGCCACGTTTCCCCCATGGTCTGCATCCGGCTCAGGAGCCGACCGAATGCTAAGCCGACAATCAACCGCAAAAAGGTCGAATCAGGCAGACATCGCCCGTTCGTCGACGGGTCGCACGGTCACGCGGGAAGCTGGGCCGCCGCGGCGAGCAGCGCGACGAGCGTCAGCACGGCGAGCGCTCCGGCGGCACGCGCCCGGGACAGGGCGACCCCGCCGAGCACCGCCCAGGCCGGCACCGTGAACAGCAGGTTCCCCGCCGACCAGACCGGCACCGCCTGCGCCAGCGCCAGCAGGCCGAGCGCCGGCACCAGCGCCCAGGCGGTGCAGATCGCCGCCGCGTACCGCAGCGGGAGGCTGAACAGGGCCAGCCCGGCCAGCACACCGCCGAGCGCGGCGACGCCGAACAGATCCCCCGGCGTGGCCGCGAGCACCGCGGCGGCGGGACGCGCGCCGGACCCCAGGTGCCCGCCGTCGCGCAGGGCGTAGCCGAGCAGCGCGGCGACCGGGAGCAGCCCGAGGGCCACGGCGGCGAGCCACCGGAGAGCAGCGCGGCGACGGAACGCCAGCACGACCCAGCCGTGGCCGGCGAGCAGCAGCAACGCCACCGGCTGGCACAGGCCCAGCAACAGCACCGCGCCCGCGTAGGGCACGAGCCGGCGCGGACCCGGCCGGTCGAGCGCGGGCACCAGCACCCAGGTGGCGAGCACCGCCGCGAACACCGCCGGGGCGTACGGCTGCGCCTCCTGCGCGTACCGGACGGAGGTCGGCAGGACCGCGAAGATCACCCCGGCCGAGAGGCCGGCGGCGGGCGTGGCGATCCGGGCGGCGAGCGCGCCGACGAGCGCGGCGGCCCCGACCATGGCCAGCAGGGACGGTACGCGCAGCGCGAGGTCCGCCGCGCCGAACAGCGCCGCCCAGCCGCACACGAGCAGGTGGTACGGCCCGAGCGCGACGTCGTCGCCGGTCAGCGCGGCGGCGATCCCCGGCCACGGCGACGTGGCCGCGCGCCGGGTCGCCGAATCTCCGGCGCTCGGGCCCGATGTGGCGATCCGGGCGGCGCCGAGCGCGGCCATCAGCACCGCGGGCACCAGCCACGCCGCGATCCGCCACCGGAGCACGCCGGTCGCGGCGCGGGCGGCGGCGGCCCGGTGCGGCCGGTCCTCGCCCCACGGGTCCTCGACCGCGGCGTCCCCGAGCCGGGGCAGGATCATGGTGTCCGCGTCCATCATCGTGACTCACGCATCCCTGTGGGTGCCGGCGACCGGGACCAGCCGGCCGGGCGGCGAGACGCGACCCGCGCGCGGCGGGCGGCACCGTCCCGGGTCACGGGCTGGATGACATCCTGGAGCCTACTGAGTCGAAAACGACATAACGCCAATATGAGCTGAAAGGGTCCGCCGACCGCCCCGTGGACGACCGGCGGACCCGGCTCAGCGAAGGTCGGTCGTCGTCCAGCGGGGCGAGTCGGCGGTGATCGCGACGGTGTCGCCGGTCAGCGTCGTCCGCGCCTGGGCGTCGCGCCGGGCGCTCGTGCCGACCCAGACGTCGACCTCACCGGGCTCCACCACACGGGTCAGCGTGCGGTCGCTGAACGCCAGCCGCGTTGTCGGCACGGTCAGCTCGACCGTGACCGAGGCGCCCGGCTCCAGGCGCACCCGCCGGTAGCCGAGCAGCTGCGCGACCGGCCGGGTCACCGAGGCGACCAGGTCGCGGCCGTAGAGCTGCACCACGTCGTCACCGGCGACCGGGCCGGTGTTCGTCACGCGCACCGACACCCGCAGCGTCCCGTCGGTCGGCACCTCGGCCGGCACGGTCAGCTCGGTGTACGCGAACGTGGTGAAGGACAGCCCGTGCCCGAACGGCGCCACCGGGGTCGCCGGCAGGTTGGTGCCGTTCATGCCCTCCCCCAGCTCGGGGTGCAGGTACGAGTACGGCTGCGCGCCGGCCGAGCCGGGCAGGCTGACCGGCAGCCGGCCGGACGGGTTGACCCGCCCGGAGAGCACGCCCGCGATCGCCCCGGCGCCCTCCTCACCCGGGAAGAACGTCTGCACCACCGCCGCGCACCGGGACAGCGCCCAGCCGAGCGCGTACGGGCGGCCGGTGAGCAGCACCAGGACGACCGGGGTGCCGGTGTCCAGCACCGCCTCGACGAGCTGGCGCTGCACGCCGGGCAGCTCCAGGTCGTCCCGGTCGCAGCCCTCGCCGACGGTGCCGCGGCCGAACAGGCTGGCGTGGTCGCCCATCACGAGCACTGCCACGTCGGCGGCGGACGCGGCGGCGACCGCCTCGTCGAACCCGGACCGGTCCGCCGAGTCCACCGCGCAGCCCGCCGCGAAGGTGACCGAGTCGGCGCCGAACTCGGCGCGCACCGCCTCCAACACGGTCGGCACCTCGAAGCCGGTCTCCACGTCCGGGTGGTGGGCCAGCACGTGGTTGAGGAACGAGTAGCAGCCGAACAGCGCGCCCTGCCGGTCCGCGTTCGGCCCGACGACCGCCACCCGCCGGCCCGCCGGCAGCGGGAGCACGCCCTCGTTTCCGACCAGGACGACCGACTCCTCGGCGAGCCGGCGCGCGATCGACCGGTGTTCCGGCGAGTCGAGATCGATCGCGCCCGGCGGCTCGTCGTCGAACGTGGCGTCGAGCAGCCCGAGTTCCTGCTTCTGGCGCAGGACGCGCAGCACCGCCCGGTCGACCAGCGCCTCGTCGACCCGGCCGGCCCGCACCGACTCGGTCAGGGTCAGGTAGGCGTCGCCGGTGGGCAGCTCGATGTCGAGGCCCGCGCTCAGCGCCTGCACCGCCGCGTCCGCGTTGTCGGCCGCGACGTGGTGCAGCAGGTTGAGGAAGGCGACCCCGTAGTAGTCGGCCACCACCGTCCCGTCGAAGCCCCACCGGTCCCGCAGCAGGTCGGTGAGCATGGTCGGGTCGGCGGCGACCGGCACGCCGTCGATCTCGGCGTACGAGTGCATGACGCTGCGGGCGTCGCCGTCGAGCAGCGCCATCTCGAACGGCGGCAGCAGCACGTCGGCGAGTTCCCGGGGACCGGCGTGCACCGGGCCGAAGTTACGCCCGGCCCGCGAGGCGGAGTAGCCGGCGAAGTGCTTCAGCGTCGCGAGCACGCCCTGCGACTGGAGTCCCCGCACGTACGAGGTGCCGATCGTGCCGACGAGGTACGGGTCCTCGGCGATGCACTCGTCGACCCGGCCCCAGCGGGGATCCCGGATCACGTCCAGCACCGGGGACAGTCCCTGGTGGATGCCGAGCGCGCGCATCGAGGCCCCGATCGCCGCCGCCATCTCGGTGACCAGGTCGGGATCGAACGCGGCGCCCCAGGCCAGCGGCGTCGGGAAGGTGGCCGCCTTCCACGCCGACAAGCCGGTCAGGCACTCCTCGTGCACGATGGCCGGGATGCCCAGCCGGGTGCCCGTCACCAGGTCCCGCTGGAACTTCCACAACCAGGCCGCGCGGGCGGCGGCGTCGACCGGACGGGTGCCGTAGGCGCGGGTCAGGTGACCCAGCCCGTGCCGGGAGAAGTCCTCGAGCCGGCCGCTGTCGGCGAACTCGCCCTGCAGGGGCGCGACCGCCTCACCGTCCTCCTTCTCCCAGAACCCGACGAGCTGCGCGACCTTCTCCTCGATCGTCATGCGAGCGAGCAGTTCCCGTACGCGCGTCTCGGGGTCGTGTCCGTCCGGCCGGTCGTGGTCCGAACCTGCCTGAGCCGGTACCGGCCCGTCCACCACCGCGTGGACCTCTGTCATGGTGTGCCTTTCCACTGGTTGTGCTGGTACCGCTGCCGCTCAGCCCTTGACCGCGCCCTGGAGACCGCCCACGATCTGCTTCTCCGCCAGGGTGAAGAACAGCAGCGCCGGCAACATCGCCAGCGACGTGAAGGCGAGGACCCCCGCGGTGTCGGTGGTGTACTGGCTGGAGAAGTTCTGCACGCCCAGCGGCAGGGTGTGCAGGTTGACGTCCCCGAGGACGAGCAGCGGCAGGAGGAACGCGTTCCAGCTCGCCACGAACGCGAGGATGCCGACGGTGACGACCGCGGGCCGCGACAGCGGCAGCACGATCCGCCAGAGGAAGCCGAGCCGGCCGGCGCCGTCGATGGCGGCCGCGTCCTCCAGCTCCCGCGGGATGGCCGACAGGAACGGCCGCAGGATGACGATCGTGAGCGGCAGCGAGAAGGCCACCTGCGGAAGGATCACCGCGTAGTAGGAGTTGATCAGGTTCAGGTCACGCAGCAGGAGGTACAGCGGCAGGATCGCCGCGCCGGCCGGGAAGAGCAGGCCGAGGGTGAAGAAGGTGTAGAGCGTCTCGCGTCCCCGGAACGTGTACCGGGCCAGCACGAACGCGGCGGCCATGCCGAGCACCACCACGCCGAGCGTGGTGCCGAGCGCGACCACCGCGCTGTTGAACGCCTGCCGCCAGAACCCGCTCTGCGTGAGCACCCGGGCGTAGTTCTCCCAGACCCACGGGTCCGGCAGGCCGGCCGGGTCGTCCACGATCTGCGGCGTGGTCCGGAAACCACCGACGATGACGTACACGACGGGCGCGATCGACACGGCCGCGATCGCGAGCGCCAGCGCGTACGTCAGCGGCGAGCTCCACTGCACCGGCCGGCGCCCGGCGGAGGGGGCGGGTACGGAGTTCACGGCCACTGTCACTTCCCCTTCCGGGTGATGGCGCCCTCGATGTCACGGCGGAGAAGGAACCGCTGGAACAGCAGCGCCGCGACGAAGGAGATGACGAACAGGATCACGGCCACCGCGTTGCCGTAGCCCCAGAGCCGGGCGAAGAAGCCGTTGTCCACCATGTACGTGGCCATGGTGGCCGAGGCGCCGAGCGAGCGCACCGCGGGCACGGAGGTCACCCAGACCATGTCGAAGACCTGCAACGAGCCGATCATCGACAGGAACATCCAGATCCGGATGGTGGGGCCGAGCAGCGGCAGCGTGACGTGACGCTGGATCTGCCACCAGCTCGCGCCGTCGATCTCGGCGGCCTCGTTCAGCTCCGGCGGCACGTTCGACAGGCCGGCGAGCAGGAGGATGATGGCGAAGCCGACGTACTTCCAGGTGAGGACGAACAGCAGCGTCCAGATGACCACGTCGAGGTCGGCCAGCCACGCCTGCACGAAGCCGCCCAGTCCGATCGACCGCAGCAGCG
Source organism: Micromonospora sp. CPCC 205554 (assembly GCF_036902745.1). Lineage (NCBI taxonomy): Bacteria > Bacillati > Actinomycetota > Actinomycetes > Micromonosporales > Micromonosporaceae > Micromonospora > Micromonospora sp. CPCC 205554. The sequence continues at coordinate 388,047 of NZ_JBAKHP010000001.1, forward strand.
CGTCGAGCGTGCCGCCGTCGGTCAGGATCAGCTTCCACATGATGCCGACGGTGACCTCGGCGAGCACGTACGGCACGAAGACCAGCAGGCGGAACGCCGAGCGTCCGCGGAAGCGGCGGTTGAGCAGCAGGGCGATGCCGAGTGCGACGGGCCCCTGGATGAGCAGCGACCCGAAGACGATGATCGCGTTGTTGCGCAGCGCGTCGAGGAAGATCGGATCCTGGAACGCGAGCGTGTAGTTGCGGAAACCGACGTACTCGGTGGGCGGGCCGACGCCGCGCCAGCGGAACAGGCTGTAGTAGAACGCGAAGCCCATCGGCACCAGCACGAACAGGACGTAGATGAGGACCGCCGGCGTGGTCAGCCCGATGATCTCGTACCACTTGCGGCGGGTCTCGGCACGGCGTGAGGCGGCTCGTGCGCCGGGCCGGAGGCCCGCCGGCGGCGCGGTCACGCCGCCGGCGGGCATACGGGTCTGCGATGCGGACGTCACTTGCTTGCGGCCGCCTTCATGGCCGAGACGACCTTCTCAGGTGTCCCGTTGCCGGCGAAGATCGCGACGATCGCGTCGTTCATCGCGTTGCCGACGGTGCTGCCGAAGGCGGTGTCGAGCCAGAGCTGCACGTAGGTGGCCGAGGAGGTGGACTCCAGGATGGACTTCAGGGCCGGGTCGGTGACGCCGTCGGCCGCGCCCTTGGCGACCGGCAGGCCGGTGCCGGTGGCGGCGTAGCCCTTCTGCACCTCGGGGCTGACGAGGTACTTGAGGAACTCGACGCACTCGGCCGGGGCGTTCTTGGAGCAGGCGAACCCGTCGCCGCCGCCCAGGGCGGCCTTCGGGTCACCGGCGGAGCCGGAGATCGCCGGCACCGGGAACCAGCCGAGGAACTTGCCCAGGGCCGCCTTGTCGGTGGCGACGGTGTCCAGGGTGCCCCGGTTCCAGTCGCCCATCAGCTCCATCGCGGCCTTGCCGTTGGCGAGCAGGCCGTTGGCGCTGGTCGGGTCGTTCTGGCCCGGCGTGGCGATGAAGTTGTTCTGGAACGGCTTGGTGTCGATGAACGCCTTCAGGTCCTGGCCGGCCTTGACGAAGCACGGGTCGTCGAAGGTCCGGTCGGTGCTGGCCTTCTTCAGCGTGTCGACCGAGCAGGCACGCAGCGCGAAGTTGTACCACCAGTGCGCGGCGGGCCACTTGTCACCGGCGCCGAGGGCGATCGGGACGACGTTGATGGCCTTGAGCTTGGTGACCGCGGTGTTGAGTTCCTCGAAGGTGGTCGGCGGCGCCGTGATGCCCGCCTTCGCGAACATGTCCTTGTTGTACCAGATGCCCTCGATGCCCATCCGGTACGGCAGGCCGTACTGCTTGCCGTTGACCTGCCAGATCTCCGAGGCGCTACCGATGTCGGCCACCTCGTCCTTCACCTGGTCGGTGATGTCCTTGAGGTAGTCGGCCTCGACCTGCTCGCGCATCTCGCCGCCGCCCCATGCCTGGAAGACGTCCGGCGGGTCGTTGCTCAGCAGCGCGGCGGGGAGCCGGGTGCGCTGGAGCTGGTTCGTCTCGATCGCCTCGATTTCGATCTTGACGGTCGGGTGGGCTGCGGAGAAGTCCTTGGCGACCTTCTCCCAGTACGTCTTGCCGGGCCCGTCCTGCGAGGCGTTGTGCCACCAGGTCAACGTCACCGGGTTCTTGTACAGCTCGCTCTCGGCGGCCTTCTCCTCCTCGCCACCGCCACTGCACGCGGAGGCCAGCAGAGCGCTTGTCACAAACAGTGCCAGGACGGCACCAGCACGGCGCTTCATCGCCATAGATGTCTCCTCGACCACTTAGCCGGGTTACCTGCGGGGGAGTTTTACAGGGCCGTAACGTGAAGTCAATCGGTATCGATAACGTTTTCGACATCGTCTTCGATCGCCCCGGGAGAGCCCTCTATCATCGTCGGCGTGGTGTTCGAGCAGCGCGTCAAGATGTCGGACGTGGCACGTACGGCCGGCGTCTCGGTGGCAACCGTATCGAAGGTTGTCAATGGCCGGTACGGCGTCGCGCAGGCCACCGTCGAGCGCGTCCAGCAGGTCATCCACGAACTCGGGTACGAGGCCAGCCTCGGGGCGCAGAGCCTGCGCAGCCACCGCACGAACGTGCTGGGCATCCTGGTCGCCGAGTTCGAGCCGTTCTCCACCGAGCTGCTCAAGGGCGCGTCCCGGGAGGTCGCCGGCAGCGGCTACCAGCTGCTCGCCTACTCCAGCGGTGACGGCGAGGGCGCGGCCATAGGGTGGGAGCGGCGCTCCCTCGCGCGACTGTCCGGCACGCTCATCGACGGCGCGGTGATCGTGACACCGACAGTGGTCGAGACCAAGCACGGCTTCCACGTGGTGGCCGTCGACCCGCACACCGGCCCGTCCGGCCTGCCCACCGTCGACTCCGACAACTTCGCCGGCGCGGTGCTGGCCACCGACCACCTGCTGTCACTCGGCCACCGGCGGATCGCGCACATCAGCGGCCGGCCCGACCTGGAGTCGGCCCGCCTGCGCGAGGCCGGGTTCCGCAAGGCGATGGCCGACGCGGGCGTGCCGGTGGACGAGCAGCTCGTCCGGGTCGGCGGCTTCCGCACCGAGACCGCCGCCAGCACGGCCGCCGAACTGCTCGCGCTCCCCGACCGGCCGACCGCGATCTTCGCCGGCAACGACCTCTCGGCCATCTCCACAGTCGACGTCGCCCGCGGCCTCGGCCTCGGCGTACCGGACGACCTGTCGGTCATCGGCTTCGACAACATCCCGGAGTCGGCGCTCGTCGACCCACCGCTCACCACGATCCGGCAGCCGCTGCAACGCATGGGCGCCGAGTCGCTGCGCCTGCTGATCGACCTCATCGCGGGCGTCGAGCGGGACACGCACATCCAGCTCCCGACCGAACTGGTCGTCCGGGCCTCCTGCCGCCCGCTGCGCTGAGACGCCACCTCACCCTCCCGATCCGGGTGATTGACGGACGGCTATCGGCGTCCGTAAGGTTTCGGGCTACTTCCGGAAGTCAGACCGGAAGTTTCGGAAGCCCGCACCGACCGTCCACCCGGGCGCCCGCCGGTCCGTTCCACGCCGCGGCGTTCCCGGCACCGCCACCGCCGGCCCTCCGGCCGCGCGCACCCTCCCGAAAGGAACGACCATGAAGCTGAGACGCTGGCTCGCCGCCGGCGCCGTCGCCGTCGCGACCGCCACCGCCCTCAACGTCGTCCCCGCGACGGCCGGACGGCCGTACGACCCGGCCGCGCAGAGCCTGCGCGAGCTGGCCAAGCGCCACGGCCTGTACGTGGGCACCGCAGTGGACATGGCCGCCCTCAACGACGCCGCCGAACCGCAGTACCGCCAGATCGCCGCGTCCGAGTTCTCCACGGTCACCGCCGAGAACGTGATGAAGTGGGAGAGCCTCGAACCCACCCGCGGCACCTACAACTGGGGCCCGGCCGACGAGCTGATCGACTTCGCCCGCAAGAACAACCAGCGGGTCCGGGGCCACGTGCTGGTCTGGCACAACCAGTTGCCCGCGTGGCTGACCAGCGGAGTCGCGGACGGCTCGATCAGCAAGGCCGAGCTGCGCCAGATCCTGCGCAACCACATCACCGCCGTGGTCACCCACTTCAAGGGCAAGATCTGGCAGTGGGACGTGGTGAACGAGGCGGTCAGCGACCCCTGGGACACCCCGTCCACCCTGCACTACAAGGGGTTCTGGGCGCAGAACCTCGGGCCCGGCTACATCGCCGACGCGTTCCGCTGGGCCCGCGCCGCCGACCCGAAGGCGCTGCTGTTCTACAACGACTACAACATCGAGGCGTTCGGCTCCGGCAACCCGGCCGACGACAAGACGCAGTTCGTCTACAACATGGCCCGTGACCTGCGGGCCAAGGGCGTACCGATCGACGGCGTGGGCGCACAGGGCCACCTGGGCACCCAGTACGGAAACTTCAGCACGCTCCAGGTGGCCGCGGCGCTGCGCAAGTTCGCCGGGCTCGGGCTGGCCACGGCCCTCACCGAGGTGGACGTGCGCAGCCAGATCACCGAAGGGGTGGAGGCCGGCGACTCCGCGGAGATCAACCCGCGCCTGCAGGCGTCCGCGGCGAACTTCAGCGTGCTGATGCAGGCCTGCCTGGCCGAGCGGCACTGCCTGTCGTTCACCCTCTGGGGCTTCACCGACAAGCACTCCTGGGTGCCTGGCGCGTTCTCCGACCCGCCGGAGGGCCTGGCCACCGTGTACGACGAGAACTACCAGCCGAAGCTCGCGTACCACGAACTGAAGTCGGACCTGATCTTCTCCGGTCCGCCCTACGTGCTGCCGCGCATCCCGCAGCACCCGCGCCGCTGACCGTCGCGCGGCGGGGCCGGCCTGCGAGCCGGCCCCGCCGTCGCGGTGCGCCACGGGGGTGCGTGCTCACGCCGCCCGGCGCCGGCCCAGTTCCGACTCCAGCCGCCCGATGAGCGTCTTGCGGGCCTTGCCGCCGCGTTCCCGGCGCAGCGCCGCGCCGAGCTGGCGGGTGTCGAGGTCGCGGACCAGCTTGACCGCCTCGGTCACCGGCAGCTCGTTGATCTGCTCGGCGGCCGTGGCGTCCCGGCGGGCCCGCTTCGCCGGGCCGGTGTTCGGCACGTACTGGCGGCCGGAGCGCGACGCGCGGCGCTTGCGGGTGTCGGTGGCGCGCCGTTCGTTCTCCGACAGCTCCTTCCACGCCTGTTCGGGCAGGTAACGGCGCGTTTCGCCACCGTTGCGGGCGCGCGTGTCACCGCTGCGGGTCTGCCACTTCTCGCCGCCCCAGCGTTGCAGCGAGCGCTGCCGCGCGTCCTTCGGGCCCTCGAATCCCCCGCCGGCCTTCTTGTACTCGTTCGTCAACAGCTGCGACTTGCGGGCCGACCACTGCCCCGGCCGTCCGCCCTTGTCGGAGGCGCGGATCTCGGCCTTGAGGCGCTCCCGCAGTTCCGGCTCGGTGTACTTCGCCATGACGCAGCGTTACCCGGACCGGCAGCGGCCATGCCGGTCAGCCGGACGCCGGCCGGTAGACCAGATCCATCGTGTCGGCGCGCCCCGACCAGTCCAGCCGCAGCCGCCAGCACCCGGCGGCCGGCAGGTCGACGATGGACGGCCCGGGTCCGCCCGCCACCTCCCGGACGACCGGGGTGTCCGTCCCGTCCCGCGTCGCGGTGATCACCAGAGGCGTCCGCTGCGCCGGCTCGGACCGGCCCGGCTCGGGCCGCGCCACCCAGAGGATCTTGTTGTTCGCGCCGTCGCCGCGCGCGTGCACCAGCGGGTACGCGAACAGGATCGCCACGATGTCGCCCCCGGTTCCGAAGACGTGCCGCACCCGGGTGTCGCCGGTGAACCCGGCGTCCGCCCAGTCCGGCAGCCGTCCGGTCTCCAGCCGCTCGGCGCAGGCCGTCGGCGCGGACGGCCCGGTGGCGGGCACGGTGCCCGTGGCCGGCCCGTCGGCCGGTTGCGCGGCCGGGCCGGAGCACCCGGCCAGCAGCAGGACCGGCACCAGCAGGACTCTTCTCGGAACGGACATCCGGCCTCCCCGTCGACGACTCCCGTCTTCAGGACACCGCCCGGCGTCGCGAGGTTCCCGCCGCGCTCACCCCACCGAGGCCGCGACGTCCAGCGCCTGCTCCCGGGTGAGATCGCCCTCCAGCCGGTAGCTCACCCCGGACCGCTCCCAGATCAGCGTGGCGGCGGACAACCGTGCGGTGGCGACGCGTTCCGTCCCCGACCGGTCCACGTACGCCAGCGCGTGCGGACCGCCCACCCAGATCGCGAACTCGCCGCCGACCTGGGTGAGCGTCACGTCCGCCCCGGCGGAGCGCTTGTGGAACACGATGTCGAGTGAGCCGTCGAACGCGTCCAGCCGCACCGTCCCGCCCCGGTAGAGCAGGCTGACCACCCGGTGGGCGCCGGCGCCGTCCGGATCGGCGACGAGCACGCGTTCCGGCGGGCCGAGGCGGGCCGGCACCCGGATCGGGAAGCGGACCTGCCGCTGCGCCTCGGCGAGCGCGACCTCGTGCTGCGCGGGCAGCGGCGAGGGCGTACCGGTGGGTGGCGGCGCGGGCGCGGTGTCGACGACGACCCCGGAGATCCGCAGCAGCCCGGTCACCGCACCGGCGAGCGCGGCCCGCCCCGGCGGCATTGCCGCCACGAGCAGGGCGGCGAGCGCGGCGGCCAGCACGTACCGCCACCGGCGGCGCGGCGCGGGCGCGTCGAGCCGGGCGCGGACCCGCGCGGTGAGGTCGGGCGTACGCGCCGGCTCCAGCCAGCCGGTCAGCTCACGCAGCTCCCGTTCCAGATCAGCCACGGTGCGCCACCTCCCGGTCCAGCAGGGCACGCAGCTTCGCCAGCGCCCGGTGGGTCCGTGACTTCACGGTGCCCCGGGGCAGCCCCAGCACGGTCACCGTCTCGTCCTCGCCGAGGTCGAGCAGATAGCGGCAGACGATCACCTCGCGGTCGCGCCCGGGCAGCCGGCGCAGCGCCTCGACCAGCGCGGCCCGGCGCTCGGCCGCCAGCACGGCGTCGAGCCCGTCGTCGGCGGTGACCGTCGCGACCGGGTCCGCCGCCGCGCGCAGCGTCAGCCCGTCGCGCCGGGTGCGCGTCCGGTGCAGGTTCCGGGTCTCGTTGGCGACGATCGCGAGCAGCCAGGACCGGAACGACGCCTCGCCCCGGTAACGGGACAACTTCCGGTACGCCTTCACGAACGCCTCCTGGACCACGTCCTCGGCGTCCGGGCCGGCGCCGAGCAGCACCGCCGTCCGGTACGCGGACGCGGTGTGCCGGGCGACCAGGGCGTCGTACGCCTCCCGGTCGCCGGCGCGTACGCGGGTGACGAGTTCGTCGTCGTCCAGGGCAGCCTCCGTCGGTCCGCTTCCATGACACCGCTCGCGCCGCCCGGGTTCCACCGGGAGTTTGGCCGGGTGCCGGGGCGGAAAGAGTGGCGGGATGAGCTGGGCGAAGAGAGCCGTACCCGCAGCCGTCGCCGCCGTCGCCGCGCTGGCGGCGCGGGACCTGCTGCAACGCGACCACGCGCTGCGCCACAACTTCCCGGTGCTGGGCCGGGCCCGGTACCTGATCGAGTCGATCGGCCCGGAGCTGCGGCAGTACATCGTGGCCGGCAACGACGAGGAGCGGCCGTTCACCCGCGACCAGCGGCGCTGGGTGTACGCCTCGGCCAAGCAGGAGAACAACTACTTCGGTTTCGGCACCGACAACGACATCGAGCACACCTCCGGCTATCCGATCATCAAGCACCGCACGTTCGGCCGGACGGTCCCGCCGTCGGCGCCGACCGCCGGGCACGACGTGACGCTGCCCTGCGCCAAGGTGCTCGGCGCGGCACGCGGCCGGGCACACGCGTTCCGGCCGGAGTCGGTGGTGAACATCTCCGGGATGAGCTTCGGGTCGCTGTCCGGCAACGCGGTGGAGGCGCTCAACCGGGGCGCCGCGCTGGCCGGCTGCCTGCACAACACCGGTGAGGGCGGGCTGTCGCCGTACCACCGCAACGGCGGTGAACTGGTCTTCCAGCTCGGCACCGCGTACTTCGGCTGCCGGGACGAGCAGGGCCGGTTCAGCCTGGAGCGGCTCAAGGACCTGGTGGCGTCGGCGCCGGTCCGGGCGCTGGAGATCAAGCTCAGCCAGGGCGCCAAGCCGAGCCTCGGCGGTCTGCTGCCGGCGGCGAAGGTGTCCGCCGAGATCGCCGCCACCCGGGGCATCCCGGAGGGACGCGACTGCGTCAGCCCGTCCCGGCACGCCGAGTTCTCGGACTGCGACAGCCTGCTGGACTGGGTGGAGCTGCTCGCCGCCGAGACCGGGCTGCCGGTCGGCATCAAGTCCGCCGTCGGCGACCTGGGGTTCTGGGAGGAGCTGACCACGCTGATGCGCGACACCGGCCGCGGCGTGGACTTCGTGACCGTCGACGGCGGCGAGGGCGGCACCGGCGCCGCGCCGCTGATCTTCAGCGACTCGGTCTCGCTGCCGTTCCAGCAGGGCTTCTCCCGGGTCTACCGGACCTTCGCCGAACGCGACCTGCACGAGAGCGTGGTGTTCGTGGGCGCTGGCAAGCTGGGCCTGCCGGACAACGCGGTGGTGGCGTTCGCGCTCGGCGCCGACATGGTCAACGTCGGGCGGGAGGCGATGCTGGCGATCGGCTGCATCCAGGCGCAGAAGTGCCACACCGACACCTGCCCGACCGGCGTCGCCACGCAGAACGCCTGGCTGGCCCGGGGTCTGGACCCGGCCCGCAAGTCGGTCCGGGCCGCGAACTACATCCGTACGCTGCGCCGCGACCTGGTCAAGGTGGCCGAGGCGTGCGGCGTCGAGCATCCCGGGCTGATCGGCACCGACTCGGTGGAGATCCTCGACGGCCGGACCTCCTCGATCCCGCTGGACCGGGCGTTCGGCTACCGGCCGGAGTGGGGGATGCCGTCGGCAGCCGACCGGGCGGAGATCGTCCGGCTGATGACGGCCGAGGCGCCGCAGGGCGGCAGCGCGCCGCCCTCCCCCACCGCCGTCGGCTAGTCCGGGCGGCGGAAACTCGGTCGGCCGCCGCACCGCCGCCGCGTACAGTCCGCCGCATGGCTGTGGACACGAGGCCGGCGGTACGCGCCGGCCGCTTCCGGCTGCTCCCGCTGGGTGTGGTGTTCCTGACCGTCGGCCTCTCCACCGCCGTGGTGCTGCCGTTCCTGTCGCTGTTCCTCGACCGCGAGGTCCACGCCAGTCCGTTACGGGTGACCGTGTTCCTGGTCGTCGCGCCGCTGTCCGGGGTGGTCGCCTCCGCGCTGATCGGCCGGCTGTCGGACCGCCTGCCGATCCGGCGCGCGCTGCTCGTCGGCGCCGCGCTGGCCGGCGTGCTGGGCGCGGGCCTGACCGCGTACGTCCGCGACTACTGGATCCTGCTGGGACTCACCGCGACCGCCACGGCGCTGGCGAACTCGCTGTTCCCGCAGTCGTTCGCGTACACCCGGGCACTGTTCGACAGGGACGATCCGGCGCGGGCGGCGTTCGGCGTCAGCCTCATGCGGACCGTGTTCTCGCTGGCCTGGGTGGCCGGGCCGGCGCTGGCCGCGGTGCTGCTCGACGTCGGCGGTTTCCGCCTGGTCTACGGCATGGCCGCCGTCATGTACGCGCTGGCCGCGCTGGTGGCCGCGTTCCGGCTGGAGGAGCTGCCGCTGCCGGCGCGGCCGGTCGCGGGCGATCCGGACGGCGCCGCGCCCGGCCCGCCCGGCGCGTCCCGGCTGCGGCTGGCGTCGACGGCGCTCGCGTTCGTGCTGCTCCAGTGCCCGCTGACGGTCGGCGTGCAGGCGCTGCCGCTGTTCATCGACACCGAACTGAACGACGACCCCTCCCGCGCCGGACTGGTGCTGGGCCTGTGCGCGGCGCTGGAGATCCCGCTGATGCTCGGGCTGGGCGCGCTGACCGCGCGGGTCCGGCTGCGGACGCTGATCCTGGTCGGCGGTGCCTGCGGGGTCGCCTACTACGCGACCGCCGCGCTGGCGCCGAGCGTGCCGGTCCTGCTGTTCACGCAGCCGGTGAACGCGCTGTTCATCGCCGCGGTGTCCGGCGTCGGCATCGCCTACGTGCAGGATCTGCTACCGGGCGAGCCGGGCCGGGCCACCACGCTGTTCACCAACACGTTCCCGATCGGCGCCATGCTCGCCGGGCCGCTGCTCGGGATCTCCGCGCAGGTCGGCTACCGGTGGGCGTACGGCATGAGCACCGCGCTGTGCGCGGCCGGGCTGCTGGTGCTGCTGCTGACCCGGCCGCGGGCGCGGGCCTGACCGGCGCCGCGGTCAGCGGCGCCGCACCAGGACCACGTGGTCGATCAGCTCACCGGTCCGGCCGTCCGGGCCGGTGGCGGTGCGGCGCTGCGCGCCCAGCCGCTCGGTGTCCCAGCCGTCCGGGTCGAGGCTCATCGCGGCCAGGATCTCCTCGGGTTCGGCGAACCGGTGGTGGCCGGTGTCGGGCCCGGCCCACGGCGGGGGCGCGCCGTGCTCGACGACGAGCAGCCGGCCGCCGGGCGCCACCGCCTCGGCCGCCGGGGGCAGCACCTTCTCCCGGGGCAGGACCAGCGGCGACTGGAAGAACTGCGCGGACACCAGGTCGTACCGGCCGGGCGGGAAGCCCTGGGTCAGATCGTGCCGGACGGTGGTGATCCGCTCCGCCACTCCGGCTCGCTCGGCCTCGACGGCGAGGCGGTCCAGCGCGACGGACGAGATGTCCACGGCGGTGACCCGCCATCCCTTCGACGCCAGCCACACCGCGTCGCCGCCCTCACCGGAACCCAGGTCGAGCGCAGTGCCCGGGGGCAGCGCGGCGGCCACCTCGGCCAGGACCGGGTTCACCCGGCCGCTCCAGATCCGGTCCCGCTGGCCGTACCGCTCGTCCCAGAACCGGGCCGGGTCGGTGTCCGCCGCCGGATGCTCGTGGTGGTGCCCCGTCATGTCTGCCTCCTCGCCGCCGGCCTCTGGTGTCCGGGCCACCGCCATCGTGCGCCGCCGCCCGCCGGACGGCAAGGAACCTTGCCGTTCCGGCAAAACACTGATGGACCGCAGGATTAGCGCACCGCGCCCGTGGGCAGACATTTGTCATCAGGCACACGAACGAGGGAGCTGACGGCATGGCGAAGGGCGACATCGACACCTACCAGCAGGACGGGCAGTGGAAGAACCGCCCGGAGGGCAACGAGCGCGCGACCAGCCGCCACGACACCAAGGCGGAGGCCGAGGCCGCCGGCCGGGAGATGGCGGCCGAGCGCGGCGCCGAGCACGTGATCAAGAAGCAGGACGGCACGATCGGCGAGAAGAACACGTACCCCCGCAGCCGCGACCCCCGGGAGATCCCGGGCTGAGCACGCAGCGCGGACGCGATACGGCGCCGGACCCGGCCGGGTCCGGCGCCGTATCGCATACCGGCGGGTAGTGAGTGGCTGGCTAAAAACTTTTGTTCGGTTCCCACAACGGTCCCCGCTCAGGCTTCGGCCGTTACGACATGGCGCCGCCCGCGGACAGGCGGAAGGGTGAGGCAAGCCGGGGGCATCGCCGCGCCCGGCGCGCAGGAGTGGGTCAACCGAAGGGGACGGTCACGTGTTCACCCGTGTCGCCATCGTCAACCGTGGTGAGGCCGCGATGCGGCTCATCCACGCGGTCCGGGAACTGGCCGCGGAGACCGGCAGCCGGATCGAGACCGTCGCGCTGTACACCGACGTCGACCGTACCGCCACGTTCGTCCGCGAGGCGGACGTCGCCTACGACCTGGGCCCCGCGTCCGCCCGCCCGTACCTCGACCTCAAGGCCCTGGAGCGCGCGCTGGTCGAGACCGGCGCGGACGCCGCCTGGGTGGGCTGGGGTTTCGTGGCCGAGGACCCGTCGTTCGCCGAGCTGTGCGAGAAGATCGGCGTGACGTTCGTCGGGCCGAGCCCGGACGCCATGCGCAAGCTCGGCGACAAGATCGGCGCGAAGCTGATCGCCGAGGAGGTCGGCGTGCCGGTCGCGCCGTGGAGCCGCGGCGCGGTGGAGAGCCTGGAGGACGCGCTGCGCGCGGCGGCCTCGATCGGCTACCCGCTGATGCTCAAGGCGACCGCCGGTGGCGGCGGGCGCGGCATCCGGGTGATCCGCAGCGACGCCGAGCTGGCCGACGCCTACGAGCGCACCAGCCAGGAGGCGGCGCGGGCGTTCGGCAGCGGCGTGGTGTTCCTGGAGCGCCTGGTCACCGGCGCCCGGCACGTCGAGGTCCAGGTGATCGCGGACGGCCAGGGCACCGCGTGGGCGCTCGGGGTACGGGACTGCTCGGTGCAGCGGCGCAACCAGAAGGTGATCGAGGAGTCCGCGTCGCCGGTGCTCAGCCCGGAGCAGACCGCGGAGCTGAAGGCGTCGGCGGAGCGGCTGGCGGTCGCCGTCGGTTACCGGGGCGCGGCCACAGTCGAGTTCCTCTACCACCCGGGCGACCGGCTGTTCGCGTTCCTGGAGGTGAACACGCGCCTTCAGGTCGAGCACCCGATCACCGAGTCGACCACCGGGTTCGACCTGGTCAAGGCGCAGCTGCACGTGGCCGGCGGCGGCCGGCTGACCGGTGAGCCGCCGGTCGAGCGCGGGCACGCGATCGAGGCGCGGCTCAACGCCGAGGACCCGGACCGCGACTTCGCGCCCTCCCCCGGCCGGATCACCCGGCTGGACCTGCCCGCCGGTCCCGGCATCCGGGTCGACACCGGGGTCAGCGAGGGCGACACCATCCCGGCCGACTTCGACTCCATGATCGCGAAGATCATCGCGTACGGCCGGGACCGTGACGAGGCGCTGGGCCGCCTGCGCCGGGCGATGGCGAACACCACAGTGGTCATCGCCGGCGGCGCGACGAACAAGAGCTTCGTGCTCGACCTGCTCGACCAGCCCGAGGTGATCGACGCCAGCGCGGACACCGGCTGGATCGACCGGGTACGCGGCGAGGGCCGCCTGGTCGCGCACCGGCACTCCGCCGTGGCGCTCGCCGCCGCCGCGATCGAGGCGTACGAGGAGGACGAGACCGCCGAACGGCAGCGGCTGCTGTCCACCGCGGCCGGTGGACGCCCGCAGGTGCAGCACCGCAGCGGCCGGCCACTGGACCTGAAGCTGCGCGGCGTGACCTACCGGATGCGGGTGGCCCGGGTCGGCGCGCACCGGTTCCGGGTCGGTGTCGAGGCCGGTGGCGACGTCCGCACCGCCGACGTCGAGCTGGACCGCTTCGACCGGCACACCGGCCAGGTCGCCGTCAACGGGGCCCGGTTCCGCCTGCTCACCGACACCCACGGCCCGGTCCACCTGGTCGAGGTGGACGGCGTGACGCACCGGATCAGCCGCGACGAGGGCGGTGTGCTGCGCTCCCCCATGCCGGCGCTCGTGGTCGCCACGCCGCTTCAGGTCGGCGCGGAGGTCGAGGCCGGCGCGCCGGTGCTGGTGCTGGAGGCGATGAAGATGGAGACGGTGCTGCGCGCGCCGTTCCGGGCCCGCCTCAAGGAGTCCTCGGTGGCGGTCGGCACCCAGGTGGAGGCAGGCGCGCCGCTGCTGCGCCTGGAGCCGCTCGCCGAGGAAGGCGCCGAGGCGGCCGACGGCCCGGCCGGTCCCGCCGTCGAGCTGGACCTGCCCGTGGCCCCGGCGGACGTGCCGGCGCGGTCCCGGGCCGAGCGCGGCCAGGAGGATCTGTGCGCCCTGCTGCTCGGCTACGACGTGGACCCGCACGACGAGCGCCGGGTGCTCGACGACTACCTGGACGCGCGGCGGGCGGCCACCGAGGCCGGGCACCGGCCGCTGGCCGAGGAACTGGAACTGGTCGGCGTCTTCGCCGACCTGGCCGAGCTGAGCCGCAACCGGCCCGGCGGCGACGACGGGCCGGGCGGGCACGTGCACAGCGCCCGCGAGTACTTCCACACCTATTTGCAGAGCCTCGACGTCGAGCGGGCCGGCTCCCCGGAGTCGTTCCGGACCCGCCTGGCCAAGGCGCTCGCCCACTACGGCGTCACCGAGCTGGACCGCTCCCCCGAGCTGGAGGCCGCGGTCTTCCGGATCTTCCTGGCCCAGCAGCGGGCCGCCGCCGACGCCACGGTGATCGCCGCGCTGCTGCGCTCCTGGCTGCGTGAGCCGCCGCCGGACGAGGCGCTGCGCGAGCCGGCCGGCCTCACGCTGGAGCGGCTCGTCGCGGCCACCCAGGTCCGCTTCCCGGTGGTCGCCGACCTGGCCCGCGGCGTGGTGTTCGCCTGGTTCGCCCAGCCGCTGCTGCGCCGCAACCGGGCCCGCGTGTACGCCCAGGTCCGTACCCACCTGCGGCACCTCGACGCGCAGCCGGACGCGCCGGACCGCGCCGAGCGGATCGCCGAGATGGTCCGCAGCACCGAACCGCTGGTCCGGCTGCTCGGCCAGCGCCTGGTCCGCAACGACCTGGACAACGCGGCCATGCTGGAGGTGCTGACCCGTCGCTACTACGGCAACAAGGCGCTCACCGAGGTGCGCACCCGCACCGCCGGTGGTTGCACGTTCGTGGTGGCCGGGCGGGACGGGTCGAGCGTGGTCTCGGCCGCCGTACGCTTCGACGCGCTCGGCGACGCGCTGCGCGGCCTGGCCGAGGTGGCCCGCGACTGCGAGGCCGTCGACGCGGACGTCTACCTGGCGTGGGAGAACCAGCCGGAGGACCTGGACGCCACCGCCGCCGCGCTGCTGGACGTGGTCAACGCGCACCCGCTGCCGCAGCAGGTACGCCGCCTCACCACCACCGTCGCCGGGCGTGGCGGAGCGGTGATGCACCACCACGTCACGTTCCGTCCGGCCGAGGGCGGCGGGATGGCCGAGGAGCGGCTGATCCGCGGCCTGCACCCGTACATCGCGCAGCGGATGCAACTGGAGCGGCTGCGCGAGTTCGACCTGACCCGCCTGCCGTCGCTGGACGAGGAGGTCTACCTGTTCCAGGCGGTCGCCCGGCAGAACCCGTCCGACCAGCGGCTGGTGGCGTTCGCGCAGGTGCGTGACCTGACCGAGCTGCGGGAGCAGGACGGCCGCCTGGTGGCGCTGCCGACCACCGAGGACACGGTGGCGGCCTGCATCGACTCGATCCGCCGGGCGCAGTCGCGGCGGCCGTCGAAGTCGCGGTTCCCGACCAACCGGATCGTCGTCTACGTGTGGCCGCCGAGCGAGCTGACCCGCGAGGAGATGGAGCTGATCGCCGGGCGGGTGCGCCCGACCACGGTGGGCGCCGAGCTGGAGGAGATCCTGTTCATCGCCCGGCAGCGCGACCGCCGTACCGGCGAGCTGACCAAGGTCGGCGTGCGGATCACGTTCGACGTGACCGGGCACGCGCGGCTGACGGTGGGCGAGCCGCCGGCCGAGCCGGTCGAGCCGCTGGACGACTACCGGCTCAAGGTGCTGCGGGCGGCCGGGCGCAACACGGTCTACCCGTACGAGCTGACCGGCCTGCTGGGCGACTTCGTCGAGCACGACCTGGACGCGGACCACCAGCTGGTGCCGGTGGACCGGCCGAAGGGCCGCAACACCGCGGCGATCGTGGCGGGTGTGGTGACCACGCCGACGCCGCGGCACCCGCAGGGCGTGACCCGGGTGGTGCTGCTCGGCGACCCGACCAAGTCCCTCGGCGCGCTGTCCGAGCCGGAGTGCCGGCGGGTGATCGCCGCGCTGGACCTGGCGCAGCGGATGGGCGTGCCGCTGGAGTGGTACGCGCTGAGCGCGGGCGCCCGGATCTCGATGACCTCCGGCACGGAGAACATGGACTGGGTGGCCGCGGCGCTCAAGCGCATCGTCGAGTTCACCCAGGACGGCGGTGAGATCAACATCGTGGTGGCGGGCATCAACGTCGGCGCCCAGCCGTACTGGAACGCCGAGGCGACGATGCTCATGCACACCAAGGGCGTGCTGGTCATGACGCCGGACTCGGCGATGGTGCTCACCGGCAAGCAGTCGCTCGACTTCTCCGGCGGCGTGTCCGCCGAGGACAACTTCGGCATCGGCGGCTACGACCGGGTGATGGGCCCGAACGGGCAGGCGCAGTACTGGGCGCCGGACCTGCCGGCCGCGCGGGACGTGCTGATGGCACACTACGACCACACCTACGTCGCGCCGGGCGAGCACGCCCCGCGCCGGGCCGTCACGATGGACCCGGTGGACCGGGACGTCTGCGGCTACCCGCACGCGGTCGCCGGCAGCGACTTCGCCACCGTCGGCGAGATCTTCTCCGCCACCGCGAACCCGGACCGCAAGAAGCCGTTCGACATCCGTACCGTCATGCGGGCCCTCGCGGACCAGGACCACCCGGTGCTGGAGCGGTGGGCCGGCATGGCCGACGCGGAGACCGCTGTGGTGCAGGACGTGCACCTCGGCGGCATCCCGGTGTGCCTGCTCGGCATCGAGTCGCGCTCGGTGCCCCGGCACGGCTTCCCGCCCACCGACGGCCCGGACACCTACACCGCGGGCACGCTGTTCCCGCGCTCGTCGAAGAAGGCCGCGCGGGCGATCAACGCGGCGAGCGGCAACCGGCCGCTGGTCGTGCTGGCCAACCTGTCCGGCTTCGACGGCTCACCCGAGTCGATGCGCAAGCTGCAACTGGAGTACGGCGCGGAGATCGGCCGGGCGATCGTCAACTTCCGCGGCCCGATCGTGTTCTGCGTGATCTCGCGCTACCACGGCGGCGCGTTCGTGGTCTTCTCCAAGGCGCTCAACCCGGACATGACGGTGCTGGCGATCGAGGGGTCGTTCGCCTCGGTGCTCGGTGGCGCGCCCGCCGCCGCCGTGGTGTTCGCCGGCGAGGTCGCCGCCCGCACCGCCGCCGACCCCCGGGTACGCGACCTGGAGGCGAAGGTCGCCGCCGCGGCCGGCACCGAGCGGGCGACGCTCACCGCCGAGCTGGACGAGCTGCGCTCGTCGGTGCGGGCGGAGAAGCTGGGCGAGGTGGCCGCCGAGTTCGACCGGGTACACAGCATCCAGCGTGCGGTCGAGGTCGGTTCGGTCGACGCGGTGATCCGCGCCGCCGAGCTGCGTCCCCGCGTCATCGAGGCGATCGAGGCGCGCCTGCGCTGACCCGTTCCACCGCCGGACGGCGGGCGGGCCTGCGGGTCCGCCCGCCGTTTCGCGTGGGCCGGTGCTCGACGGGCCACCGGCCGCGTGACGCGCTCAGGTGGTAATGAAAGCCGTGTTCGTTGGTGCCGGCGCCACGCAACTGCTGACGGCAGCCCCGGCGCGGGCGGGTCACGGTCCGCGCCGGCTCAGGCGGCGCAGCGGTCGCAGGTGCCGAAGATCTCCAGGGTGTGCCCCACGTCGGTGAAGCCGTGCTGCGCGGCGACCTGGTCGGCCCACCGCTCCACGGCCGGGCCGGCCACCTCCACGGCCCGGCCGCAGCGGCGGCAGACCAGATGGTGGTGATGGCGGCTCTGGCTGCACCGGCGATAGAGGTGCTCGCCGCCGGGCAGCCGCGCCGAGTCGATCTCGCCGTTGTCGACGAGCATCTGGAGCGTCCGGTACACCGTGGTCAGGCCGACCTTCGCCTGCCGCTGGACGAGCATCTGGTGCAGCTGCTGCGCGCTGTGGAAGCCGTCCAGATCCCGCAGCAGCGCCAGCACCTCGGCGCGCTGACGGGTGTTGCGGGTCGCCCCGGTCGTCGCCTGGGTCACCGTCGCCTCCCTCGTCCGGGCGCCCGCCCGGCACCCTCGTCCGGCCGCCGCCGCACCCGGCGCGCCACGTGACACCCGGAACCATTATGCCTTCCGGGCGCACCGCCGATCCCGGGTCCGACGCTCCGCCGCCTGGGGGTGTGACGCGCCCGACCGCCCCGGCCGGAACTATCCGGCACACCGGGCCGACAAACGGTACGAACACCGGATCTTCGAGGGGACCACGTCATGCCCAGCACCACCAGCCGCCGATTCCTGCGCCCCGCGGCCCTGATCGGCGCAGCCGTGCTCGCCGCGTCCGTCACCGCCTGCGGATCCTCCGGCACGCCGTCTGCCGCCCCGTCGGCATCGGCATCGACCTCGTCGTCGGCGAGCGCCCCGGGGGGCGTGCTCACCGTCCGCGACCCGTGGGTGAAGGCCGCCGACAAGGGCATGACCGCCGCGTTCGCCACGCTCGCCAACGACGGCGACACCGACGTCACGATCACCAAGGCGGCCACCGAGGTCTCTCCGATGGAACTGCACGAGATGACCATGAAGGACGGCAAGATGGTCATGCAGGCCAAGGAGGGCGGCATCGTGATCAAGGCGCGCTCCAGCACCACGCTGGAGCCCGGCGGCGACCACCTGATGCTGATGAACCTCGCCAGGCCGGTCGAGGCCGGCGACGAGCTGAGCTTCACGCTCACCTTCGCCGACGGCCGGACCCAGACGTTCACCGCGGTGGCGAAGCCGTTCACCGGCGCCCAGGAGTCCTACGCCCCCGGTCACGGTGAGTCCCCGATGCCGGAAACGAGCATGAGCCCGGCGTCATGAGCGACCGTCCCGCCACGGCCCGCCGGGTGAGCCGGCGCGGCCTGCTCACCGGCGGCGCGATGGCCGCCGGGGGCGCGCTGGCCGGGGCGGGCGCCCTCGCCGCCGCCCGCCCCGGCAACCCGGGGGTACGCCCCGCCGAACCGGTTCCGGTGGCGCAGGTGGGCAGCGCGGTCGAGCCGTTCCACGGCGCCCGGCAGTCAGGGGTCACCACCGACCCGCAGGCACACGCCGCGTTCGTCGCGTTCACGCTTCGCCCCGGCACCGACCGGACGGCGATCGGGCGGATGCTGCGGCTGCTCTCCGACGACGCGGCCCGGCTCACCCAGGGCCGCCCGGCGCTGGCCGACACCGAGCCGGAGCTGAGCGTGCTGCCGGCTCGGCTGACGGTCACGTTCGGCTTCGGTCCCGGGCTCTACGCCGCCGCCGGGCTCGACGACCGCCGGCCCGCCTCGGTGGCCGACCTGCCCGCGTTCGGCATCGACCGGCTGCAACCCCGCTGGTCCGGCGGGGACCTGCTGCTCCAGATCTGCGCCGACGACCCGCTCACCGTCGCCCACGCCCAGCGGGTCCTGGTCAAGGACAGCCGTCCGTTCGCCGTCGTCCGCTGGGTGCAGCAGGGCTTCCGGCGGGCGGCCGGCGCCGAGCCGGGCCGGACCCAGCGCAACCTGTTCGGGCAGCTCGACGGCACCGCCAACCCGAAGCCCGGCACGCCGGCGGACACCGCGGTGTGGGTGACCGACGGACCGGACTGGCTGCGCGACTCGACGACGCTCGTGGTGCGGCGGATCAGCATGAACCTGGAGACCTGGGACCTGCTGGGCCGCACCGACCGGGAACTCGCCGTCGGGCGGCGCCTCGACACCGGCGCGCCGCTGACCGGCCGGGCCGAACACGACGAGCCGGACTTCGCCGCGCTCGGCCCGGACGGGCTCACCGTCATCCCCGACTTCTCGCACCTGACCCGCGCCCGCGTCACCGACGACCGGCAGAAGATCCTGCGCCGGCCCTACAACTACGACGGCGTGTCGACCCCCGAGGGGAACGCGGACACCGGGCTCGTCTTCGCCTCGTACCAGGCCGACATCGCCGGCCAGTTCCTGCCCATCCAACGCCGGCTCGCCGAGCGCGACCTGCTCAACGAGTGGACCACCCCGATCGGCTCCGCCGTGTTCGCCGTGCCGCCCGGCTGCCCCGAGGGCGGCTGGATCGGCCGGCAACTGCTCGGCTGACCACCACAGGAAGGCGCGTCATGCGTACCCGTTCCGTCACCGCGCTGCTCGCCGCGGTCCTCACCGCCCTGCTGCTGGTCCCGGCCACGCCCGCGGCGGCGCACAACTCCCTCCAGGAGGCCACGCCCGCACGCGACGCCCGGCTCACCGCCGCGCCCACGCAGGTCACGCTGCGGTTCCTGCAACGGCTGAACCCCTCATACACCACGATCACGGTCAGCGACGCCGGTCAGCGCCCGGTGCCCACCTCCGCACCGGCGGTGGACGGTGCCACCGGCACGGTGACGATCGACGAGCCGCTGGGCAACGGCACCTACACCGTCGCCTACCGGGTCGTGTCCCGCGACGGCCACCCGGTCCAGGGGTCGTACCGCTTCACCGTCGCCGACCCGGCCGCGCCCGCGCCGTCGGCTCCCGCCTCGGCGGTGGTTCCCACGCCCACCGGCGCGGACGCCACGGCGGGTGCGGGCGGCGCGTCCGGCGGACCGGCGGCCGCGGACGAGCCGGACGCCTCCGGTGCGCGGTCCGGCGACGACGGCCCGCCGGTCGCGCTGCTGGCCGGCGGGGCGGCCGCCGGTCTGCTCGTGGTCGCCGGGATCGTGCTGCTCGTCGCGCGCCGAGCGCGCGCTCGCGCCGGCTCCGGCGACGTTCGCTGACGCCGGTACGCCGGACCGGCGAGGCGGAGCGCGCGCCGCGGCGCCCGGTACGCGGACCGGCACCGGTGAGCCGGCCGGGCCGGCTCAGCGGGCGGGCCGGCTCAGCGGGCGGGCGGGCGACCGGGGCGGGCCGGCTCAGCGGGCGGGCGGCGGTCCGACGCTGCGGCGCGGCACCAGCGTCGGCGCGATCGTCTGCCGCAGCGGCCCCGCGGTCTGCGACTCGATCTGCGCCAGGAGCAGGTCGAGGCTGGCCGCGGCGACCGCGCCGAAGTCCGGCCGCACCGTGGTCAGCGGCGGGATGAAGTACGCCGCCTCGGGCACGTCGTCGAACCCGACCACGCTGATGTCGTCGGGGACGCGGCGGCCGTGCTCGTGCAGCGCCCGCAGCACGCCCAGCGCCAGATGGTCGTTGGCGGTGAAGACGGCGGTGACCTCCGGCATCCGGGCCAGCATCTGCCCGCACCGGTAGCCCGCCGCCGCCGACCAGTCGGCCGGGACCAGCGGCGGGATCTCGGCGCCGGCGTGCCGCAGCGCCTCGCGCCACCCCTCGATCCGGCCGGCGCTGTCGAACCAGTCCGACGGGCCGGACACGTGCCACACCGTGCGGTGCCCGGCGGCGAGGAGGTGCTCGGTGGCGGCCCGGGCGCCGGCGACCTGGTCGACCGTCACCAGCGGGATCGGCCGCCGCGGGTCGCCGTCGACAGTCACCAGCGGCACGTCCTGCGGCAGCCGTTCCAGCGCCTCCCCGGCGGACTCGACCGGCGCGATGACCACTATGCCGGCGACCCGGTGCGCCAGGTGCCGTTCCACGGCGGCCGAGATGGAGCGGTGGTCGAGGTCGCTGACGCTGCCGACGCTCACCGCGAAACCGGCCTCGGCGGCCGCCTGCTCCAGCGCCGCGAGCAGCGACGCCGGGCCGTAGAGCGTGGTGTTCTGCGCGACCACGCCGATCACCTGGGACCGGCCGGTCACCAGCGCGCGGGCCGCGCGGTTGGGTCGGTAGCCGAGTTCGGTGATGGCGGCCTGCACCCGCAGCCGGGTCTGCTCACGCACGTTGGGATGCCCGTTGAGCACCCGGGAGACCGTCTGGTGCGACACCCCGGCGAGGCGGGCCACGTCCGTCATCGCAGGACCGCGCACGGCCACCTCACTTTCGCCACTGCCCGCGGCCACACCCGGTCGATCTCGACCGGACCGGCCCGGGTGGCGACAGTCTACGCCAGCGGTCCCATCGGTATCGGCACCGTGGATCGACCGTTCCCACCGTGGCGCGGCGATATCGCGGAATCGGCCGACGGCTCATTCCCTTCCGTTACGCAGCGGCGTGAACAGGCAGCTCGGGAGCGGTGGAATTGAGCCCGGGGTGCGGCATTTCCGGCGATTGCCGGTGCCCCACCCCGGGCTATTGAAGATGTGTCAACGGCCGCGAATGGTGACCGTCGTCACGGTGTTGTCAGCGAGAACTGCCGCACCGTCACCGCGCCACCGAGCGATTGGGTGGCGTAGTTGAAGAAGCCGAACCGGTACCCCATGAAGAACTGCCACGCGTTGTTGAGCGTCAGCGCGTTCCCGAGCGGTACGAAGTTCACCCCGTCGGTGCTGTAGGAGAACCGCGCCTGCCGTCCCGAGCCGGGCCGGATGTCGGCGTTGGCCCGCAGCCAGATCCGCCCGCCGGACACCGACGCACCGGCGATCTCCGTACCGGTGCTGGTGGTGTTCCAGTTGTTCGAGCCCATGGTCAGGCCGTTCGTCATCACCACCCGCGTCGCGCCGTTGTCACGCCGTACGCCGATCCAGGCCGAACTGTCCCGCAGCATCGCCAGGCCGGCCCGGTCACCGTCGCGCATGCCCGAGTAGTCCAGCTCGATCGTGCCGGTCGAGGTGGGGCCCTGGATGCGGTGGGTGAGCGTGTTGCGGGCCCGGTACAGGTCGTTCGTCACGCTGGCGGTCTGCAGGCGCAGGCCGTTGTTCACCGACCACCTGCTGTTGTCCGGGTTGTGGTTCCACTCGTACTGCACGCCGAGCGTGGTGCCGGAGAACGTGTCGGTGCCGGTGAGCGGCTTGACCGGGCGGGTCGGCAGCGGGTTGGGGTAGCTCGCGCCCCAGGCGCCGTTGACGGTCTGCACCTGCGGCCAGCCGTCGGAGGTCCAGGTGATCGGCGCCAGCGTCGGCATCCGGCCGCCCGGGTACGCGTCGGTGAACGCCATGTAGTACCAGGCGCCGGTCTGCGTCTGCACCAGCCCGCCCTGGTGCGGCACGCCCCCGCCGGAGATCGGGCCGGGCAGGTTGAGCAGCACCTGCCGCTGCTCGTACGGGCCGAACGGGCCGTTCGTGGACTTCAGCACGTACTGGCCGTTGGCCGGCCGGGTGAGCCAGATGTAGTACGCGCCGTTGCGCTTGTAGAAGCGCGCACCCTCCAGCGTGCCGATGCTCGACGGCGTCTGATAGACCTGCTGGGCCCGGACCTGGCTGCGCCCGTCGGCGGAGAGCTGGGCCACGCTGATCGTGCCGTTGCCGTACGCGACGTACATGGTGTCGTTGTCGTCGATCAGCATGCCGGCGTCGTAGTAGCAGTTCGGGATGGTGGCCAGGCGGCTCCACGCGCCGTCGACGGCGCCGGCGGTGTAGATGTGGGTCTGCGCGAAGTCGATGCAGCCGGCCCAGTAGAACGTGCGGTTGCTCGGCCGGTAGTTCAGCGTCGACGCCCAGATGCCGTCCACGTACGCGTGCTCGTTGGCGCTCAGGTCGTACTTCGAGCCGAAGTCCAGTCGCGGTACGGAGTGCCCGGCGAACTCCCAGTTCACCAGGTCCCAGGAGCGCAGCACCGGCGCGCCCGGCGAGTAGTGCATGGTGGAGGCGGACATGTAGTAGACGTCGCCGACCCGGATGATGTCGACGTCGGCGAAGTCCTGCCAGACGGCCGGGTTGGTGAAGCTGCCGCCCGGGTTGCCCGGGTTGTCGCCGACGCGGACGAGCTGCCACTGCTGGTTCGCGCCGTTCCAGTCGTCGTACTGCACGATGTTGCCGCCGTCGGCGGTGGAGGCGTTCTGCACCTCCATCACCTTGTTCGAGTTCCGGTTGATCAGCCGGACGTACCCGCCGTCGGAGTCGGCCAGCCGGAACTGCTGGTTGGTGCCGCCGTGGTCGGTCCACTGGACCACCGCCGCGCCGTTGGCGGTGGACGCGCCGGTCACGTCGAGCACCTTGCCCGAGTGCCGGGAGCGCAGCCGGTAGTAGCCACCGCCGGAGTCCACGAACTGCCACTGCTGCCAGGCGCCGTCGTTGCGCGTCCACTGGGTGATCCGCGCGCCGTCGTTGGTGGCCTGGTTGTACAGGTCCAGCGCCTTGCCGCTGTTGCGGTTCACCAGCACGTAGTACGCGCTGGTGTCCACCGTGGCGGCCGACACCGGCGCGGGCACGGCACCCACCACCACGCCGCCGACAAGCAGCGCCACCACCCCGGCCAGCAGCCGGGACAGGCTTCCACGTCCACGGGACAGTCGAGCCGTCACCACGATCCTCCTTCGTCGACCGGAGCCCGGGCACGGCGGCACGCGCCGACGACGGCGGCGTTATCGCTAACAGCGACGCCTACCCAGGCGAGAGTCGGATCCCTGGCAACTGCGGCGCAGATCGCGCCCGGAACGGCCCGCGAGCGGTGCCGGTGACCCTATCCATCGACTGTGAGCGATAACATGGCGTTCGTCAAGGCGTAACACGCCGCCCGCCGCGCGGGTCGGCACGGACGGCGCGCGGCGGCTCAGAAACCCCGGGCGAGCCGGTAGTACGCCTGGTTCCAGCGCAGCTCGTCGGCGAAGCGGTGCGGGCGCGTCTCGGCGTCGATGACCACCAGTTCGGTCCGGGCCATCGCGGCCAGGTCGCGCAGCTCCTCCACGCCGACGGCCTGCGAGAGCACGGTGTGGTGCGGCGCGCCGGCGGTGATCCACGCCTCCGCCGAGCCGGCCAGGTCGGGCTGCGGACGCCAGACCGCGCGTGCCACCGGAAGGCGGCGCAGCGGGTGCGGCGGCGGCACCACGTCCACCGCGTTGGCGACCAGCCGGAACCGCTCCCCCATGTCCGCCATGCCCAGCACCACAGCCGGACCGGGCGCGGCGTCGAAGACCAGGCGTACCGGGTCCTCCCGCCCGCCGATGCTCAGCGGGTGCACCTCCGCGCTCGGCACGTCGGCGGCGATGCTCGGGCACACCTCCAGCATGTGCGCGCCGAGGATCAGCTCCTGACCGAACGTCAGGTCGTAGGTGTAGTCCTCCATGAACGAGGTGCCGCCCGGCACGCCGACGGCCATCGCCTTGAGCGTGTGCACCAGCACCGAGGTCTTCCAGTCCCCCTCGCCGCCGAAGCCGTACCCGTCGGCCATCAGGCGCTGCACCGCGATCCCGGGGAGCTGCCGCAGCCCGCCGAGGTCCTCGAAGTTCGTGGTGAACGCCCGGAAACCACCGGCGTCGAGGAACGCCCGCAGGCCCAGCTCCTGGCGCGCCGCGTACCGCAGCGAGTCGTGCCGGTCCCCGCCGGGCCGCAGCTCGGACGCGACGCGGTAGGTGTCGTCGTACTCCTTGACCAGGTCGTCGACCTGGGCCTCGGGCACCTGGTCGACGGCGGCGACCAGGTCGTTCACGCCGTAGGTGTTGACCGAGACGCCGAAGCGCAGCTCGGCCTCGACCTTGTCCCCCTCGGTGACCGCGACGTCGCGCATGTTGTCGCCGAAGCGGGCCAGCCGCAACGTCCGCACCGCCGACCAGCCGATCGCGGCGCGGGCCCACGCCGCGACCCGCCCGACGACCCGCGGATCGGTGACGTGGCCGGCGACGGTCTTGCGGGCCACCCCGAGCCGGGTCTGGATGAACCCGAACTCCCGGTCGCCGTGCGCGGCCTGGTTGAGGTTCATGAAGTCCATGTCGATCTCGTCCCACGGCAGCGCCACGTTGGCCTGCGTGTGCAGGTGCAGCAGCGGCGTGCGCAGCGCGTCCAGCCCGGAGATCCACATCTTGGCCGGGGAGAACGTGTGCATCCAGGCGATCACCCCGACCGCGCCCTGCGCCGCCGCGTCCCGGCAGGCCGCGAGGATGTCCGCGCTGGAGGTGAGGACCGGCTTCCAGACCACGCGTACGGGGATGTCCGGCGACTCGTCCAGGCGCGCGGCGATCTGCCGGGACTGCTCGGCGACCTGCCGCAGGGTGTCCTCGCCGTAGAGGCCCTGGCTGCCGGTGAGGAACCAGACCTCGGGCTGGGGGTGAGTTGCCATGTTGTTGCCTTCCGCGCTAGGAACCGTCACTTGAACCGGATGCCGATGAGGCGCTGGAGGAGGATGAACGCGAACAGCAGGCCGCCGATCACGATCTTGGTCCACCAGGAGTTGAGGCTGCCGTCGAACGTGATCAGGGTCTGGATCACGCCCAGCACCAGCACGCCGAGCACGGTGCCGAACACGTACCCGGAGCCGCCGGTGAGCACGGTGCCGCCGATCACCACCGCGGCGATCACGTCCAGCTCCATCCCGACGGCGATCAGCGGCGCGCCGGAGAGCGTGTAGAACGACAGCAGGATGCCGCCGATCGCCGAGCAGAGCCCGCTGATGGTGTAGACGGCGATCCGGGTCCGCGCCACCGGCAGGCCCATCAGCAGCGCCGACTGCGCGTTGCCGCCGACCGCGTACACGTTGCGGCCGAACCGGGTGTACGCCAGCACGTACGCCGCGATCAGCACCACCGCGAACGCGATCAGCACGCTGATCGACACGAAGTTGCCGGCCGGGTCGCCGATGCGCTGCTGCGACATCGAGGTCCAGAAACCGTCGGTGATGGAGATGGAGGCGTCGCTGATGAACGTGCACATGCCCCGGGCGAAGAACATCCCGGCGAGTGTCACGATGAACGGCTGGATCTCGAAGAAGTGGATCGCGCAGCCCATCAGGAAACCGAGCGTCGGGCCGATCAGCAGCGCGATCACCAGCACCAGGGCGGCGGGCAGACCGTCGCGCAGCAACGACGCCGACACCATCGCGGTCATCGCCACCACCGAGCCGACGGACAGGTCGATGCCGCCGGTGAGGATCACGAACGTCATGCCCACCGCGACGACGAGCAGGAACCCGTTGTCGATGAAGACGTTGAAGACGACCTGGACGTTGGAGAAGGCGCGGTACTGGGACACGCCGATGCCGTACATGACCAGCAGCAGGGCGAGCGTGGCCAGCACCGGGACGTGCCGCCGGGGCAGGCTGGGCCGCCAGGACCGGCCGGTGGTCAACGACGTGCTGCTCATGCCGGCACCTGCTCCTTCTCCCGCTGCGGCGCCGCCGGGCCGGGTTCGGCCCCGCGCCGGCGCCGGCGCAGCCGGGCACGGAACGCCGGGGCCTGGACGAGGCAGACGGCGATGACGACGACCGCCTTGAACAGCAGCGACGTCTGCGGCGAGATGTTCATGGCGTACACCGTGGTGGTGAGGGTCTGGATGATCAGCGCGCCGAGGACGGTGCCGCCGAGGGAGAACCGGCCGCCGGCCAGCGAGGTGCCGCCGATGACGACGGCCAGGATCGCGTCGAGCTCGATCCACAGGCCGGCGGCGTTGCCGTCGGCGCTGGAGACGTTGGCGGTGACCATGAAACCGGCGAGCGCGGCGCAGACGGCGCTGATCACGTAGACGAGGAAGACGATGCGCCGGGACCGGATGCCGGCGAGCCGGCTGGCCTCGGCGTTGCCGCCGACCGACTCGACGATCAGCCCCAGCGCGGTGCGCCGGGTGAACGCGGCCACGAGCAGCGCGGCGGCGAGCGCGATCAGGATGGCCAGCGGCAGCGTCAGGAAGTGGCCGAGCCCGATCGCCCGGTACGGACCGGAGTTGATGGTGATGATCTGGCCCTCGGTGACGAGCTGGGCGATGCCCCGCCCGGCCACCATGAGGATCAGCGTGGCGATGATCGGCTGGATGCCGATGACCGCCACGAGTATGCCGTTCCACGCGCCGAGCACGAGCGCGGCCCCGAAGGCCAGGGCGAGCGCGGTGGCCACGGTGGCCGGGCTGTTCTGGTCGGCCGCCCCGCTGATGTGCAGGCAGGCGATCGCGCCGCTGATCGCGCAGAGCGAGCCGACCGACAGGTCGATGCCGCCGGTGGCGATGACGAGCGTCATCCCGAGCGCGACCAGGATCAGCGGCGCGCTCAGCCGGAGGATGTCGATCGGCGTGCCGTACAGGTGGCCGTTCTTGACCTCGACGGCGAGGAAGCCGGGACGGTAGACGGTGTTCGCGGCGATCATGACCACGAGCACGAGCGCCGGCCAGAACAGGCGGTGGCCGGTCAGCGGGCGGAGGCGGTCGGCGACGGCGGTCATCGGGTCACCTCCTCCCGGGGTGTTCCACTGGCGATGGTGCGCATGACGCGGTCGGCGTCGAGCGTGTCGTCGTTGTCGAGCTGGGCGACCATCTCCCGGTCGCGCATGACCGCGACCCGGTGGCTCAGGCGCAGCACCTCCTCCAGCTCGGCGGAGATGAACAGCACCGCCATGCCGCCGTCGGAGAGCTGCACCACCAGCTTCTGGATCTCGGCCTTGGCGCCGACGTCGATGCCGCGGGTCGGCTCGTCCAGGATCAGCAGGCGCGGCTCGGTGATCAGCCAGCGGGCCAGCAGCACCTTCTGCTGGTTGCCGCCGGAGAGGTTGCGCACCGGCAGCTCCGGGTTGGCCGGGCGGATGCTCAGCGCCTCGACGTACTTGCGGACCAGCTCGTCCTGGCGGCGGCGCGGGATCGGACGCAGCCAGCCGCGCGCGGCCTGCATCGCCAGGATCATGTTCTCCCGGACCGACAGCTCCGGGACGATGCCCTCGGCCCGGCGGTTCTCCGAGCAGAACCCGACGCCCTGGCCGATGGCCTGGATCGGGTTGCGCACCGGCGCCCGGCCGCCGTCGAGCCGGACCTGGCCGTGGTCGGCCCGGTCCGCGCCGAAGATCAGCCGTGCCACCTCGGTACGGCCGGAGCCGAGCAGGCCGGCCAGGCCGACCACCTCTCCGGCGTGGATGCGCAGGCTGAACGGGGCGACCGCGCCGCGCCGGCCCAGCTCGGCGGCGTCCACGAGCGGGGCCTCGCCGTCCGAGTCGACTGTGGCGCGCTTCTGCTGCTCGTCGAGCCGCTCCAGCACGTCCAGCTCCTGCCCGATCATCTTCTCGACCAGGCTGAACTGCGGCAGCTCCTCGGTGCGGTACTCCCCCACGAGCCGGCCGTTGCGCAGCACGGTGATCCGGTCGGCGATGCCGTAGACCTGGTCGAGGAAGTGGGTGACGAACAGGATCGCGATCCCCTCGTCACGCAGTTGCCGCATGATCCGGAACAGTTGCGCCACCTCGCCGGCGTCCAGGCTGGACGTCGGCTCGTCCAGGATCAGCACCCGGGCCCGCACGTCGATCGCCCGGGCGATGGCGACCATCTGCTGCACCGCCAGCGAGTACGAGCCGAGCGGCGCGGACACGTCGAGGTCGAGGTCGAGCCGGGCCAGCAGGTCGCGGGCCCGGCGGCGCATCTCGCCCCAGCGCACCGCGCCGAACCGGCGGGGCTCCCGGCCGATGAAGACGTTCTCCGCCACCGACAGGTTGGTGCAGAGGTTGACCTCCTGGTAGACGGTGCTGACACCGGCCGCTGCGGCCTGCATCGGACCGGTGAACGAGACCCGCTCGCCGTCGAGCGTGACGACGCCCGCGTCGGTCCCGTAGACGCCGGTCAACACCTTGATCAGGGTGGACTTGCCGGCGCCGTTCTCGCCCATCAGGGCGTGGACCTCGCCCGGGAACAGCCGGAAGTCGACGTCGTGCAGCGCGCGGACCCCGGGGAAGGTCTTGCTGATGCCGGCCATGGTCAGGACCGGACGGTTACCCGTCATCCCATCGGACCTCTTCTTCGACGGTGGTGGTACGGGGGCCGCCGTCGGGTTGCGACGGCGGCCCCCGGGTGACTCAGTACTTGCGGTTGGGCAGTGCCTCCTTGGCCTGCTCCTGGGTGAACGTGGTCTCCTCGGTCTCGATCCGGGCGGGCACCTCCTCGCCGGCCTTGACCTTCTTGACCAGGTCCATCAACTGCGGGCCGAGCAGCGGGCTGCACTCGGCGATGAAGTTGAACTTGCCGTCCGCGAGGGCCTGCATGCCGTCCTTCACCGCGTCGACGGTGATGATGGTGATGTCCTTGCCGGGCGTCTTGCCGGCTGCGGTGATCGCCTCGAGCGCGCCCAGGCCCATGTCGTCGTTGTGCGCGAAGAGCACGTCGATCTTCGGGTTGGCCTTGAGGAACTGCTCCATCACCTGCTTGCCGCCGGCGCGGGTGAAGTCACCGGACTGCGAGGCGACGATCTTCAGGTTGGGGTTGGCGGCGATGGCCTCGGCGAAGCCCTTCTTCCGGTCGTTGGCCGGCGCCGAGCCGGTGGTGCCCTGAAGCTCCACGATGGTGACCGGGCCGGATGCCGCCTTCTTCTGCTCCACCAGCCACTCGCCGGCGAGGCGGCCCTCCTTGACGAAGTCCGAGCCGAGGAACGTCTTGTAGAGCGACTTGTCGGCCGAGTCGACGGCGCGGTCGGTCAGGATCACCGGGATCTTGGCGTCCTTGGCCTCCTTGAGCACGGTGTCCCAGCCGGACTCCACCACCGGCGAGAAGGCGATCACGTCGACCTTCTGCTGGATGAAGTTGCGGATCGCCTTGATCTGGTTCTCCTGCTTCTGCTGGGCGTCGTCGAACTTCAGCTCGATGCCCGCCTCGGCCGCCGCCTCCTTGATCGAGGTGGTGTTGGCGGTACGCCAGCCACTCTCGGCGCCCACCTGGGAGAAGCCCAGGACGATCTTGTCGTTGCCGTCGCCGGAACCGCCGCCGGTGTCGCTGTTGCCGCACGCGGCCATGCCGGCGGCGAGCAGCACGCCGGCGAAGGCCGCTATGACCGTGCGTGCCGTGCTCCTGCTTCTCATCGATTCTCCTCCGGGGTTGGATGTTCCGGGCGCGCGGCCGGCGGGAGCCGGAGCGGCCCGGGTGTGGTGGTGGGGGGGGGTGCGCGGCGCTGTCCGGGGTCAGTGCGCCGGCGGGCGTTGGCCGTACACGTTCTGGTAGCGGTCGTAGAGCGAGTCGATGTCGGCCGGCGCGATCGGCACCGGCTGCCCGAGCGCGCGGGCCAGGTGTGCGGTACGGGCGACGTCCTCGCACATCACCGCGGCCTTGACCGCCGCCCGGGCGTCCCTGCCGATGGTGAAGACGCCGTGGTTGCGCATGAGCACCGCGGGTGAGCGGTGCCCGGACAGCGTGCTGACGATGCCCTTGCCGATGTCGTCGCCGCCGATCAGCGCGAACGGCCCGATGGGGATCTCCCCGCCGAACTCGTCGGCCTGCGCGGTCAGCCAGCACGGGATCGCCTCGCCCCGGGCCGCCCAGGCGGTGGCGTATCCGCTGTGCGTGTGCACGACGCCGCCGACCTCGGGCATCGCGCGGTAGACGTAGGCGTGCGCGGCGGTGTCGCTGGACGGGGCGCCGTCGCCGTCGACGACGGTGCCGTTGAGGTCGCAGACCACCATGGCCTCGGCGGTCAGGTCGTCGTAGTCGACCCCGCTGGGCTTGATGACCATCAGCTCCTGACCGGGTACGCGGGCCGACACGTTGCCGGCGGTCCAGGCCACCAGGTCGTAGCGGGTCAGCTCGCGGTGCAGGCGGGCCACCGTCTCGCGCAGCGTGGCCACCTGGCGGGTCACCTCGGTGTTCATCCGACCACCTCCAGGGTCGCGGCGGCGCGGTCCGCGGCGGCGTCGACGGCCGCGTTGCGGATCGCCCGCAGGCGGAGCATGACGTCGTTCGCGCCGCGACCGAAGTGGTCGTGCAACGCGCGGTACTCGGCGTACAGGGCGTCGTAGGCCCGCACGTTCTCCGGTACGGGCCGGTAGACGGCCTCGTCGATGCGCCCCATCGCGGCGGACGCCTCGTGGATCGTCGGGTACGCCCCGGCGGCCACCGCCGCGTGGATCGCCGAGCCGAGCGCCGGGCCCTGGGCGGAGCCGATGATGCTCAGCGGCCGGTTTGTGACGTCGGCGTAGATCTGCATGAGCAGCCGGTTGGAGGTGAGCCCGCCGGCCACCACAAGGTCGTCGACCGGCACGCCCGCCTGCGCGAACGCCTCGACGATCATCCGGGTGCCGTACGCGGTGGCCTCCAGCAGCGCCCGGTAGACGTCCGGCGGCCGGGTGGCGAGCGTCAGTCCGACGACCATCCCGCTGAGGTCGTGGTTGACCAGCAGGGACCGGTTGCCGTTCCACCAGTCCAGCGCCACCAGCCCGTGCGCGCCGACCGGCTGGGCGGCGGCGGCCTCGGTGAGCTGCTCGTGCGAGTCGAGACCGGCCGGGGCGGCGTGGCGTACGAACCAGCCGAAGATGTCCCCCACGCCGCTCTGCCCGGCCTCGAAGCCCCAGGCGCCGGGGCTGATGCCGCCGTCGACCACGCCGCACATGCCCGGCACCTCGGCGGGGTGGGTGCCGTTGAGGACGTGGCAGGTGGAGGTGCCCATGATGGCGACCAGCCGGCCGGGCCGCAGCGCCTGGGCCGCGGCGGCGGTGACGTGCGCGTCGACGTTGCCGGCCGCGACCGCGATGCCCTCGGGCAGCCCGGTCCAGGCGGCGGCGCGGGCGGTGAGCGAGCCGGCCCGCGCGCCCAGTGGCAGCAGCGGACCGTCCAGCTTGGTCACGAAGTCGGCGAAACCGGGGTCGAGCGCGGCCAGGTAGTCGGACGACGGGTAGCGGCCGTCCTGCCGGATGCCCTTGTAGCCGGCGGTGCAGACGTTGCGCGTCTCGGCGCCGCACAGCTGCCAGACGATCCAGTCGGCGGCCTCGACGAAGCGCTCGGCCCGCCGGTAGACCTCCGGGTCCTCCTCCAGGATCTGCAGCCCCTTGGCGAACTGCCACTCCGCGGAGATCTTGCCGCCGTAGCGGCCGAGCCATTGCTCGCCGCGTTCGGCCGCCAGCGCGTTGATCCGGTCGGCGTGCGGTTGCGCGGCGTGGTGCTTCCAGAGCTTCACCCAGGCGTGCGGCCGGTCGCGCAGCTGCGGGATCTCGCACAGCGGCGTGCCGTCGGCGAGCGTCGGGAGCACCGTGCAGGCGGTGAAGTCGATGCCGATGCCCACCACCCGGGACGGGTCCACGCCGGCTTCGGCGAGCGCGGCCGGCACCGCGTGGCGCAGCACGTCGCGGTAGTCGTCGGGGTCCTGGAGGGCCCAGTCCGGGGGCAGCGCCGGGCCGCCCTCGGGAAGCGCGGTCTCGATGACCCCGCGCCGGTACTCGTGCACCGCCGTACCGAGTTCGGCGCCGTCACGGACGCGGACCACCAGTGCCCGCCCGGACAGCGTGCCGAAGTCGACACCGATCACGTACCGGTCGGACGCGTCCAGTTCGCTCATTTGCACCTCCGCCGTGTCACGGAGTTAGTGTTAGCGCTCACATATACATCCGTCAAGACACGTCCAAGCAACAGCTGCGTAACGAGCGGCGGCACCCGGAACCGGCGTCCGCCGCCCCGCGCGGACCGGCGCGGCCGCCGAGCGGGAGATCCACCCCGACGACGCGGCCAAACCTCGCGCCGACCCGCTGTTAACGACAACAATCGATGGAACTTCCGGAAATTCTCTCGGCACTCCCGGCACCCCGGGCCCGAGCACCCAGACGTCGCCGCAGGACCGCTCAGAGGGCCGCTCAGCGGCCCTTTTCCTCGCGGCGACGTCCTCGTCAACCGGTCGCCGCAGGTCACTCGAAGACCGTGAGCCTATTTACAGTGTTTGATGTCAGCGATAACATTTCGCCATCCCCACACACTGTGGCGCCGCTGTCCGGGAAACCCCGGCGCCGCAGCCGGGCGGCGACGGACGGCGACCCCGTCGACCGCCGGAACCCCACCACCCACGAGCGCCCGCCGGCACCGACCGGCCGCTGGAACTGCCGTGCCGCGTCCGTCCCCCGTGGACCACGGGCGACGCCGCGCGACCGGCGGGCCGCTCCCTTCCGGGCGCCGGCACGGACGGCGCCCGGCCACCGAGGAGGACCCAGTGCGCAGATGGACCCGACGGACGCTCGCCGTCCTGGGTGTCGCGGCGGTGGCGCTCGCTGCCACGGTCACCGACCAGGCCGTGGCTCCACGCCCCGCCCGGGCGCTGGACAACGGCGTCGCCCGTACCCCGCCGATGGGGTGGAACACCTGGAACACCTTCGGCTGCAACATCAACGAGACCCTCATCCGCCAGACCGCCGACGCGATCGTCGCCAACGGCCTGCGCGACCTCGGGTACAAGTACGTCGTCGTGGACGACTGCTGGTTCAACCCGAACCGGGACGCGCAGGGCAACCTCCAGGCGCACCCGCAGCGGTTCCCCAGCGGGATGAAGTCGCTCGGTGACTACCTGCACGCCCGCGGCCTGCTGTTCGGCATCTACCAGGTGCCGCTGGACAAGACCTGCGCCCAGGTCGGCGGCACGTTCCCCGGCGCCACCGGCAGCCTCAACCACGAGTACCAGGACGCGCGGCAGTTCGCCGCCTGGGGCGTGGACTACCTCAAGTACGACTGGTGCTCCGGCACCGGGACGATCAACGACCAGGTGGCGCGGTTCGGCATCATGCGCGACGCGCTGGCGTCCACCGGCCGGCCGATCGTCTACAGCATCAACCCCAACAGCTACCACGCCAAGACCGGGCCGCAGCGCAACTGGAGCGACGTGGCGAACCTCTGGCGGACCACCGAGGACATCACCAACGCCTGGAACACCGGCCAGACCAACGGCTACCCGATGGGCATCCAGAACATCGTCGACGTCACGGTGCCGCTGGCCGGGTACGCCGCGCCCGGCGGGTTCAACGACCCGGACATGCTCGAGGTCGGCAACGGTGGCATGAACGACACCGAGATGCGCAGCCACTTCGCGCTCTGGTCGATGCTCGCGGCGCCGCTGATGATGGGCAACGACGTACGCTCGGCGAGCGCGGCCACGCTGGCGATCCTGCGCAACGCGAACCTGGTCGCGATCAACCAGGACACGCTCGGCCGCCAGGCGGTCCAGGTCTCCTTCGACGGCACCCGGCGGGTGCTGGCCAAG
The DNA here is from genome assembly GCF_036902745.1 of Micromonospora sp. CPCC 205554. NCBI lineage: Bacteria > Bacillati > Actinomycetota > Actinomycetes > Micromonosporales > Micromonosporaceae > Micromonospora > Micromonospora sp. CPCC 205554. Next base: position 421,996 of record NZ_JBAKHP010000001.1, read on the forward strand.
CCGCTGGCCAACGGCGACGTGGCGGTCGCCCTGTTCAACCAGGGCAGTTCGACCACCACCGTCTCCACCACGGCGGCGGCGGTGGGCAAGAGCGGCAGCTCGTTCACGTTGCGCGACGCCTGGACCGACGCCACCTCCAGCAGCAGCGGCGCGATCTCCGCCAGCGTCCCGGCGCACGGCACCGTGGTCTACCGGGTCAGCGGCGGCGGCACCACCACCCCGCCGCCGGTCCCGACCACGTTCCGGCTGCGCAGCGAGTCGTCCGGCCGGTGCCTCGACGTCGACAACGCCGGCACCGCGAACGGCACCGGAACGCTGATCTGGGACTGCCACAACAACGTCAACCAGCAGTTCACCGCCAACGGGCAGGCGTTGCAGGTGCTGGGCAAGTGCCTGGACGTGCCGACGAACGCGACGGCCGGCACCCGGGTGCAGATCTGGGACTGCAACGGCGGCACCAACCAGCAGTGGACGATCAACGGCAACGGCACGGTGAGCAACGTGCGCTTCCCGTCCCTGTGCCTCGACGTCGACAACGCGGGCACCGCGAACGGCACGCGGGTGATCGTCTGGACCTGCCACGGCAACACCAACCAACGGTGGAGCCGGGTGTGAGCGGCTGCGGCCGGTGAACGGCGGTCGGCCGGACGAAGGGGCGAGCGTCCGGCCGGCCGTCACCGGGCGCCGGCGGCCCGGCGCTTGTTCCAGATGTCGAACGCCACCGCGACGAGCAGCACCAGGCCCTTCACCACCGACTGGACGGACTGGTCGACGCCCATGAGCTGCATCCCGTTGCTCATCACCGCCATGATCAGGCCACCCACCATGGCGCCGACCACGGTGCCGACGCCGCCGGTGACGGCCGCGCCGCCGATGAACGCCGCCGCGATCGCGTCCAGCTCGAACATGTTGCCCGCCGCCGGCTGGGCCCCGTTGGACCGGGACGAGTAGATCACGCCCGCCACGGCGGACAGGAAGCCCATGTTGACGAAGATCCAGAAGTTGACCCGCTTCACCCGTACGCCGGACAGCATCGCCGCGGGCAGGTTGCCGCCGATCGCGTACACCTGACGGCCGAACACCGTACGGCGGGTGAGCAGGCCGTAGACGAGCACGAGCACGGCGAGCACGATCAGCACGATCGGCAGGCCCCGGGCGTGGGCGAGCTGCCAGGCGAACCACATGACCACGGCGCCGACCACCACGATCCGCAGGACGAACAGCGGGAACGACTCCACCGGCTGCTCGTGACGCACCCGGGCGACGCGGGTCCGGAACACGCTCACCGCGTACCCGACCACGGCGAACGCGCCGATGAACAGCGTGAAGGCGTCGAAGCCCTGACCGCCGAGCAGTCCGTTGAGGAATCCGGCGGCGACCCGCTGGTACTCCTCCGGGAACGGCGACAGCGAGATGTTGTCCAGCACGCGCAGCGTCAGGCCACGGAACAGCAGCATGCCGGCCAGCGTGACGATGAACGCCGGGATCCCGGCGTACGCGACCCAGAGCCCGTGCCACGCGCCGACCGCGACGCCCACCGCGAGCGCGGCCAGGACGCCGGCCCACCAGGGCATGCCCTCGCGGATGACGAGCACCGCCGAGACCGCTCCGGTGAGCGCCACCACCGACCCCACGGACAGGTCGATGTGCCCGCCGATGATCACGATGACCATGCCGATCGCGAGCACCAGGATGTAGGAGTACTGCAGGACGATGTTCGTCAGGTTGCCGGGGCTCAGCGAGACGCCGTCGGTGAGGACCGCGAACAGCGCCACGATCACCACCAGGGCGATGTAGATGCCGCTCTGGCGCAGGTTGCCCAGGATCAGCGCGCGCGGGTCACTGGTGCCGGTGTGCAGGGTCGCCGCCGCGCCGGTGTCCGGGGTGGCGATCTTCGACGCGGGGGGAGGCTTCGTGCTGGTCATCGGACGAGATCCCTGTCCTTGGTCATGAGTTCCATCAGGTTCTCCTGGGTGGCCTCGGCCACCGGCATCTCCCCGGTGACCCGGCCGGCCGCCAGGGTGTAGATGCGGTCGCACATGCCGAGCAGCTCGGGCAGCTCGGAGGAGATGAGCACGACGGCCTTGCCGTCGGCCACCAGCCGGTTGACGATCGTGTAGATCTCGAACTTCGCGCCCACGTCGATGCCCCGGGTCGGCTCGTCGAGGATCAGCACGTCCGGGTCGGTGAACAGCCACTTCGCCAGCACGACCTTCTGCTGGTTGCCGCCGGAGAGCTTGCCCACCACCGACATCACCGTCGGCGCCTTGATGTTCATGTCGCGCCGGCCCCGCTCGGCGACCTGGATCTCCCGGTTGCCGTCGATCCAGCCGCGCCGGGCCAGCTTGTCGAGCGCGGCGGCCGAGACGTTTCCCCGCACGTCGTCGATGAGGTTGAGGCCGTAGTGCTTGCGGTCCTCAGTGGCGTAGGCGATGCCGTTCGCGATCGCCTCGGCCACCGTGCGGGCCCGTACCTCGCGGCCCCTGACGAAGAGCCGGCCGCTGATGTCCCGGCCGTACGCCCGGCCGAACACGCTCATCGCCAGCTCGGTGCGCCCGGCGCCCATCAGGCCGGCGATGCCGACGACCTCCCCGGCCCGCACGTGCAGCGAGGCCCGGTCGACGACCAGGCGGTCCTGCGTCGGGTGGCGCACCGACCAGTCCTCGATCCGCAGCACCTCGTCGCCGGGCGTCACGCTGCGGGTCGGGTAGAAGGCGGCCAGGTCGCGGCCGACCATGCCGCGGATGATCCGGTCCTGGGTGACGGCGCCGTCGGACATGTCCAGCGTCTCGACGGTACGGCCGTCGCGGATGACTGTGGTCGAGTCGGCGACGGCGGTGATCTCGCCGAGCTTGTGCGAGATCATGATGCAGGTGATGCCCTGCTCGCGCAGCCGGCGCATCAGATCCAGCAGGTGCGCCGAGTCGATGTCGTTGAGGGCCGCGGTCGGCTCGTCGAGGATCAGCAGCCGCACTTTCTTGGACAGCGCCTTGGCGATCTCCACGAGCTGCTGCTTGCCGACGCCGAGCTGGATGACCGGGGTGACCGGGTTCTCGTGCAGCCCGACCGACCGCAGCAGCGCCGCGGCTTCCGCGTTGGTCCGGTGCCAGTCGATGAGCCCGCCGCGGCCGCGGCGCTCGTTGCCGAGGAAGATGTTCTCGGCGATCGACAGGTACGGCACCAGGGCAAGCTCCTGGTGGATGATGACGATGCCGCGGGCCTCGCTGTCCTGGATCCCCCGGAACCCGACCGGCTCGCCGTCGAAGACGATCTGGCCGTCGTAGCTGCCCGCCGGGTAGACGCCGGACAGCACCTTCATCAGGGTGGACTTGCCGGCGCCGTTCTCACCGCAGATCGCGTGGATCTCGCCGCGCCGTACGGCGAGCGAGACGTCCTGGAGCGCGGTCACGCCCGGGAAGGTCTTCGTGATGCCACGCATCTCGAGGATGTGATCGCTCATGGGTATCCGTCCTGCTCGTGGTCGTGGTGTCCGGAGCGGACGGGCCCGGTGGCGCGGCGGCCGCCGGGCCCGTCGCCGCGGGTCAGCCGGCCCGGCCCGCGGCGACCTCCTGCTCGGTCAGGTAGCCGGAGTCGATCAGGACGGACTTGATGTCCTCCTTGTAGACGGTCTGCACCGGCAGCAGGAACGCGGGCACGACCTTGACGCCGTTGTTGTACGCCTTGGTCTCGTTGGCCTTCGGCTCCTCCTTGCGCAGGAACGCCTCGGCGGCGATGACCGCCTGCTCGGCCAGCAGCCGGGTGTCCTTGAACACCGTCGAGCTCTGCACGCCGTCGTTGATCAGCTTGACCGAGGCGACCTCGGCGTCCTGGCCGGTCACCACCGGCATCTTCTTGGCGCCGCCGCGGTAGCCGGCGTTCTGGAGCGCGGTGATGATGCCCCGGGACAGGCCGTCGAACGGCGACAGCACGCCGTCGACCTTGCTGCCGTCGTTGTAGCTGGAGGTGAGCAGGTCCTCCATCCGCTTCTGCGCGGTCTCCTGCTGCCAGCGCAGGATGGCGGCCTGCTCGATCTTGGTCTGTCCGGACTTGACCTTCAGCGTCCCGGCGTCGAAGTACGGCTTGAGCGTGTCCATCGCGCCGTTGAAGAAGAAACCGGCGTTGTTGTCGTCGAGCGAGCCGGCGAACAGCTCCACGTTGAACGGGCCGGTCGCGGTGCCCTTGGCGCCGTCCTTGGTGAGCAGGCCGAGCCCGACCAGGAGCGCGTTGGCCTGCGCCACGCCGACCTTGTAGTTGTCGAAGCTGACGTAGAAGCTCACGTTCGGGCTGTTGCGGATGAGCCGGTCGTAGGAGATGACCGGGATCTTCGCGGCCGCGGCGGCCTGGAGCTGGCCGCTGAGCGCGGTGCCGTCGATCGGGGCGATGACCAGCACGTCCGCGCCCTGGGTGATCATCTGGTCGATCTGCTGCGACTGGGTCGGGATGTCGTCCCCGGCGTACTGGAGGTCGACCTTGTAGCCCTTCGCCTGGAGCTTCTCCTTCACCGAGTTGCCATCGGCGATCCACCGTTCCGAGGTCTGCGTCGGCATCGAGACGCCGATCGTCAGGTCGCCGGGCTTGGCCGAGCTGGTGTCTCCGCCGCCTCCCGCGCCCTCGCCGCTGCAGGCGGCCAGGCTGATCGCGAGCGCGGCACCGCTGAGTGCGGCCAGAAGTCGTCTGCGCACGAGCGTCCTCCCTGTCGTGGCGGTCCCTGTGACACAGGTAACCCTCACGGGGAGTGTTAACGCTCACAAGTTGCCCCGTCAACCAATCGCGCGAAATGCGCATGTCTCTTTCTCGTAACAGAGACGGCAGTCCAGGTCGGACGGGACGACGTGGTGGAGCACCGCGGGGGCGACGGCGCGCCGCCCCCGCGGTGGCCCGGCTCAGGTCGCGGAGCAGGTGGGCGTCATGCCCGATCCGCTGCCGTTGCCCTGGAACCCGAACTCGGTGCTCTGACCGGCGCCGAGCTGGCCGTTGTAGCTCACGTTCGCGAACCGCACCGTGCCGCTGCTCCCGCTGGCGGTGGCGCTCCAGGTGTTGGTGATGCTCGCGCCGCCCGGCAGGGTCATGGTGACGGTCCACCCCCGGGTGCCCGACGAGCCGGCTGTCACCTTCACGTTGGCGACGAAGCCACCGGTCCAGGAGTTCAGCGTCACCGAGGCCGTACACCCGCCCTGACCCGGCGGTGGCGTGGTCGGGTTGTTCGGCGGCGGGGTCGTGGTCGGCGGCGGGTTGTTGCCGCCGGCGTTCAGCGCGTCCAGCACCGCGTTGTACGCCGCCTTCTTGTTGCCCGCGCAGTCGAACAGCAGCGCGTTGTCCGAGCCGCGCCACGAGTCGCAGTCCCGTACGCCCCACACGGTGATGCCGGTGCAGCGCGACACCGCCAGGCAGGCGCGGGTCACGGCGGCGTAGATGTTCGCCTGGTTGCCGCCGGTCATCACGTCCAGCTCGGTGATCTGCACCTCGACGCCCAGGTCGGCGAAACGCTGGAGGTTGGCCTGGTAGTCGCCGGGGATCGTGGTGCCCAGGTGCGACTGGAAGCCGACGCAGTCGATCGGCACGCCGCGCGACCTGAAGTCGCGGACCATGTTGTAGATGCCCGTCGACTTCGCGTTGATGCCGTCGGTGTTGTAGTCGTTGTAACAGAGCTTCGCGCCCGGGTCCGCCGCGCGGGCCGCCCGGAACGCCGCCTCGATCCAGTCGTTGCCGGTGCGCTGCAGGTTCGAGTCGCGGCGCCCGCCGCTGCCGCCGTCGGCGAACGCCTCGTTCACCACGTCCCAGGAGTGGATCTGCCCGCGGAAGTGGGTGGCGACCTGGGTGACGTGGTTGATCGCGGCGTTGCGCAGCGCGCTGCCGGACAGGCTCTGCGCCCACGGCGGCTGCTGCGCGTGCCACAGCAGCGTGTGCCCGCGCACCGACATGCCGTTGGCACGGGCGTGGCTGACCAGCCGGTCGCCGCCGGTGTAGCTGAACCGCCCCTGCTGCGGCTCGGTGGCGTCCCACTTCATCTCGTTCTCGGCGACCACGGAGTTGAACTCGCGGTTCAGCACCGTGGCGTACGTGTTGTCGGACAGCTTGCCGGTGGCGACAGCGGCGCCGAAGTAGCGGCCCTTCTCGGCCGCCGCCGCGCGCAGCGTGGTGCCGGCGCTCGCGGCCGGCGCCAGGGCCACCGCCATCCCGGCGGCGAGCGCGCCGGCCAGGATGCCGGTGGTCAGCAAGGCTCTCTTTCGTCTCATGCGGATTCCTCTTCCGGGGGTTACGCGATGGTGGTGGTGCGACTCCTCGACCCCCGCGTCCGGCGGCGGTGTCGAGGTACGACCAGCGCGGCTCGCCCGGTGAGCCTTGCGGCGCTCATGCCCTGCCATCGACTGTGAGCGATAACATCCCCCGGCGTCAACCCCTGCGGGCACCCCGGTCCTAGGGGTACACGTCCTCGTGCGCCTTGCGGTAGTCGACGATCTCGCCCAGCCGTCCGGCGGCGGCGTGCGTCACCCACGCCGGGTTGCCCAGCAGCGCGCGACCGAGCGCGACCAGGTCGAACTCCCCGTCCGCCAGCCGCGCGGCCAGGCCCGCCACCGACTCCGCGCCGTCGGGTCGCAGGAAGTCCCGCCGCAGCCCGACCGAGCCCACGGTGATCGACGGCAGGCCGGTGAGACGCTTGGCCCACCCGGCCAGGTTCAGCGCCGAGCCGGGGAACACGGGCTGCCAGAAGCGGCGCTGCGAGGCGTGCAGCACGTCCGCGCCGGCCTCGGCGAACGCGGTGAGGATCTGCGCCAGCTCCGCCGGAGTCTCGGCGATCCGGGCGTCGAACGCCCGCTCCTTGAACTGCGAGAACCGCACGATCACCGGGCGGCCCGCCGGGACCTGCGCGCGTACCGCACGCACCACGGCCGCCGGGAACGCCGCCCGCCGCGCCGGTGAGCCGCCGAACGCGTCGGTCCGGCGGTTCGTGTACGGCCACAGGAACTCGTCCAGCAGGTAACCGTGCGCGGCGTGGATCTCGATCGCGTCGAACCCGGCCCGCACGGCGACCCGTGCCGCGTCCGCGTACGCCGCCAGCAGCACGTCCACGTCGGCGGCGGTCATCGCGTACGACGCCGGGCGGCCCGGCTCGCGTACCCCCGAGGGGGTCCACGCCGGACGGCCGTCGACCGGTTCGCGCAGGCTGCCCAGGTGCCACAGCTGCGCGGCGATCCGGCCGCCGGCGGCGTGCACCGCCTCGACCACGCCCCGCCAGCCGGCCTCGGCCGCACCGGCGGTCATCCGGGGCACGGTGTCCTCGTGCCCGGCGCTGGGATGGTCGACCAGCACGCCCTCGGTGACGACGAGGCCGATGCCCGCCGCGGCGCGGCGCCGGTAGTAGTCGGCCATCTCCGGCGTCGGCACGCCGCCCGGCGCGCGGTTACGGGTCATCGGCGCCATCACGAAGCGGGACGGCAACGGCAGTCCGGCGACGGTGACGGGTTCCACCAGCAGCGCCACCGGCGACGCGGTGTCCAGGATCGCGTTCATGACCCGACGCTAGGAGTTGACACCGGTGTCAAGGGCAAGCGCTCAGGCGGCCGGATCCCGGGTGTCCTCGGTCACCGCCATGTCGGACACCACGTCGTCGAGCACCGCGACGGCGTGCGCGAGCCGTGCCATCTCGGCGGTCATCCGGGTGCGCTCCTCCCGCAGCCGGTCGGTGAGCCACGAGGTGCGGATCTCCGGATCGGTCACGCAGGGCAGCAGCTCGGCCATCCGGCGGCTGCTCAGCCCGGCGTCGAACAGCCGCCGGATGAGCCGCACCCGGTCCACCGCCGACTCGGCGAAGACCCGCTGCCCGCTCGCCGTGCGCACGGCGGCGAGCAGGCCCTGCTGCTCGTAGTACCGGATCGACCGGGCACTGACCCCGGTACGCGCCGACAGCTCCCCGATCCGCATCGCGCCTCCCCCGCTCGCCGCACGTCCATCATCGAGCATGCCGCGCCGGTCAGGACAGCAGCTCGACGTACCCGTCGGTGCCGTGCACCCGGATCCGCCCGCCGTCGCGGATCAGCCGGGTCGCGTCCGGCACCGCCACCACGGCCGGAAGGCCGTACTCGCGGGCGATCACCGCGCCGTGCGTCATCAGCCCGCCCACCTCGGTCACCAGGCCCGCGGCGCCCACGAACAGCGGCGTCCAGCTCGGGTCGGTGTGCGCGGTGACGAGGATGTCGCCCGGCTTGAGGTCGGCGCGGGCCAGGTCCGTCACGACCCGCGCCCGCCCCTCGACGACGCCGGCCGAGACCGGCAGCCCGACCAGGGCGCCCGGGGGCACGTCGTCGCGCCGGTACGAGCCGTTGATCGCCTCGCCGTCGGAGGTGAGCACCCGGGGCGGGGTGAGCGCCTGGTGCGCCCGGAACTCCTCCCGGCGCCCGCGGATCCGCCCGGCGTCGACCCGGCCGGTGGCCGCGACCTCGCGGAACTCGTCGAACGTCAGGTAGAAGACGTCCTCGGCAGCGGCGAGCACGCCGGCGCGCGCGAGCCGGCCGGCCTCGGCCATGAGCGCCTGCTTGTAGACGGCGTACCGGCTCACGATGTCGTACTTCGGGTACTCCCGGTAGCCGACGAACGTCCGCACCCGCTCGATCATCGCCTGCGTCTCGGCGGCCCTGCGCTCACCGTCGGGCAGCGCGCGCAGGCGGTCGAGCACCTCCCGGGCCTTCGCCTCGGCCCGCTCCCGGCCCTGCGCGAAGCGGCGCGCGGCGGTGCCCGGGGCGAAGTTGCGGACGTTGTCCAGGATCAGCGGCACGAGCGTGGCCGGACGCTCGCTCCACCGGGGCCGGGTGATGTCGATCTCGCCGACGCAGCGCATGCCGTACCGGTCGAGGTAGCCCTCGATGGCCTCGCGCGACTCCGGGCCGCCCGGCAGTTTCGGCAGCTCGTCCAGGAACCCGTCGTCGGCGTCCCGCAGGAACGCCACCACCTCGGGGTACGCGCGGATCACGTCGGCCACGTCGAGCAGCGCCAGCCCCATCTCGGAGGTGACGTTGCCGGGCGCGGACAGCGTGAGCGTGTCGGCCGCGTCGCGCTCGCCGAGCCACTCCCCCAGCTTGTCGTTGAGCCACCAGGTGGCCTGCATCCCCTCCATGATCACCTGGCCGCTCAGCGGGTCGGTGAGCACCCGCTTGTGCTCGGCGAACGCCTCGGTCAGGAAGTCGAACAGCTCGGGTCCGGACCGGGCGCTGATGTCGCGGCGCAGGGCGGCGACGGACGCCTGGCTGCGCTCGACGAGCGTGGCGACGATCGCCGGGTCGGTGTCGACCGGCGGTGGCGGCCCGCCCGCGGGCGGCCCGGCCGGGGCCGGGTCCGGCGCGGCCGGCACGACGTCGCGGGTGAGGACCGTCTCCAGCGCGTCCCGGGTGAGCGGGTCGGCCCGGCCGATCATGTCCAGGAACGCGGAACGGCCCGCCGGGGTGGACAGGTGCGGCGTGGCGTCGACGAACAGCCGGCCGCCCGCCTCGTGCATCTGCGCCATGGCGGTGAGGCGCCACATCGACAGGCCCAGCGGCTTCATGGCGTCGGTCATCATCTGCTGGTGGCCGACCGACAGGTAGACGTGGAACCGCCCGTCGGCGGCGGCCGCCGGCACCGGGAACAGCGTGGTGATCGGCCGGCTCTGCAGGATGTGGACGTCGTCGGCGGTCAGGGCCCACTCGATGTCCTGCGGACGGCCGAAGCGCGCCTCGATCCGCCGGCCCAGCGCGGCCAGGCGTACCGCCTGCGCGTCGGTCAGCGCGGGCGACGCCTGCCGCGCCGGGTCGACGGGCGTCTCCCGGGTGCCGCCGCCGGGCGCCGCGTGCACCGCCCGCGACTTCGCGCCGATCGTCCGGCCGACCACCGCGCCGTCGCGCACCGTGAAGACGTCCGGGTTCACCAGGCCGGACACCAGGGCCTCACCGAGGCCGAAACCGGCCTCCACCGAGACCACCGTCCGGTTCCCGGTGACCGGGTCGGCGGTGAACATGACCCCGGCCGCGTCCGGGAAGACCATCCGCTGCACCACCACGGCCATGTCCACGGCCCGGTCGTCGATGCCGTGGCGCCGCCGGTAGGTCACCGCGCGGTCGGTGAACAGCGAGGCCCAGCAGCGGCTGACGTGCCGCAGCACCTCGGCCGTGCCCACCACGTTCAGGTAGGTGTCCTGCTGGCCCGCGAACGAGGCGGTCGGCAGGTCCTCCGCCGTCGCGCTCGACCGCACCGCGTACGCGGCGTCCGGACCGAGCCGGGACAACGCGGCGGTGACCGCCGCCGCGACGTCGGCGGGCAGCGCGGTCCGCTCGACGGCGCGACGGACCTCGGCGGCGGCCGTCCGGATCGCCGCCGGGTCGTCCGCGTCCGCGCCGGCGAGCCGGTCCAGCGGGCCGACCAGCGACGGCGCCCGCGCCACCAGCCGGAAGGCGTCCGTCGTGACGCAGAAACCACCGGGTACGCGCACCCCGTCGATCCGCGTCAGCGCCCCCAGATGCGCGCCCTTGCCGCCGACCGCGGCGATCCGCGTCTCGTCGGCCTCGTGCAGTTCCCACACGTACCGTCCGGTCATGCTGTGCCCCCGTTTTCGCAGCTCAACCCGCACCGGCCGATGATTGTGCGGCATGACCGGGGCCTTGCGGCAAGACCCGGGGTGCGATATATGTTGATAGTGGCGAGGAGAGTTTTCTCCTTGCCTTTCGTTTTGGGGTCGTCACGTCCCCCTGCCCCGACCCGCTGCCGTCACGTGAGTCAGATCTCCCCGCCCCGGGTGGAGTGCCGGGGGCGCGACGGGGCAAGAAGCGACCACGAGGCCGCGGTGCGACGCGGCCCGGACGAGCGGGATCAGGTGGGGTGGGGGAGACTCGTGCGATGAGCGGCGCTGACACCGACCCGCGTACGCGTGCCGACGTCTTCGCCGTCGACGGTGAGATCGGGCCGGACCTGGCACGCATCGACTGGTCGGCGCACCCCCTGGGCCCGCCGGGCACCTGGCCGCAGAGCCTGCGGACCGCGGTGCGGATCCTGCTGTCCTCCCGGTTCCCGATGTGGATGGCCTGGGGGCCGCAGCTCACCTTCTTCTGCAACGCCGCCTACCGGCGGGACACGCTCGGCCGCAAGTACCCGTGGGCGCTGGGGCGTCCGGCGAACGAGGTGTGGGCGGAGATCTGGGACGACATCGGCCCCCGGGTCGACACCGTGCTGCGCACCGGCGAGGCGACCTGGGACGAAGGGCTGCTGCTGTTCCTGGAGCGGGCCGGCTACCGCGAGGAGACGTACCACACGTTCTCCTACAGCCCGCTGCGCGCCGACGACGGCAGCCTGGTCGGGATGCTCTGCGTGGTCAGCGAGGACACCGAGCGGGTCATCGGCGAGCGGCGGATGGCCACGCTGCGCGACCTCGGCTCGGACCCGAGCGTGATCCGCACCGAGCAGGAGACGCTCGCGTTCGTCAGCCGCCAGCTCGCCCGCAACCCGCAGGACCTGCCGTTCACGCTCACCTACCTGTACGACGACGACGGCGGTGCCCGGCTGGTGGAGGCGACCGGCCTGGCGGCGGGTCACCCGGCGGCCCCGGCCACGCTGTCCCCCGGCGACCCTGCCGCCCCGTGGCCGGCCGGCGCCCTGACCGAGGGCGATTCGGTGCCGGTCGCGCTCGACGGCCCGGCCTTCACGGACCTGCCCGCGGGTGTCTGGCCCGCCGCGCCGGCCGAGGCGCTCCTGGTGCCGCTGCGGCAGCAGGGCGGGGCGCCGTACGGGTTCCTGGTCGCCGGGCTGAACCGCTACCGGGCGCTGGACGACGGGTACCGCGGCTTCGTCGAGCTGACCGCCGGGCATCTGGCCACCGGCATCGCCAGCGCCCGCAGCTACCAGGCGCAGCAGCGGCGGGCCGAGGAGCTCGCCGAGCTGGACCGCGCGAAGACCGCGTTCTTCTCCAACATCAGCCACGAGTTCCGCACCCCGCTCACCCTGATCATGGGACCGCTGGACGAGCTGCGGGGCCGGTTGCAGGGCGCCGACGACCGGGTCCGCGCCGAACTCGACGTGATCCGCCGCAACGGGCTGCGCCTGGGCAAGCTGGTCAACAGCCTGCTCGACTTCTCCCGGATCGAGGCCGGGCGGATGCAGGCCCGCTACGAGCCGGTGGACCTGGCCGCGGTGACCGCCGACCTGGCGAGCGTCTTCCGGTCGGCGATCGAACGCGCCGGCCTGTCCTTCGAGGTCGACTGCCCGCCCCTGCCCGAGCCGGTGCACCTGGACCGCGGCATGTGGGAGAAGGTGGTGCTGAACCTGCTCAGCAACGCGCTGAAGTTCACCTTCGACGGCACCATCCGGGTGGAGCTGCGCGACGAGGGCGACTCGGCGGTGCTGCGGATCTCCGACACCGGCATCGGCGTACCCGCCGAGGAGATGCCGCGCCTGTTCGAGCGGTTCCACCGCATCGAGAACGCCCGCTCCCGTTCCGACGAGGGCAGCGGGATCGGCCTCGCCCTGGTCAAGGAGCTGGTCACGCTGCACGGCGGCGACATCGACGCGGACAGCGCGGTGGGCCGGGGCACCACCTTCACGATCCGGCTGCCGTTCGGCGCCGCGCACCTGCCCGCCGACGCGCTCGCCCCGGCGGGCGCCGGAAGGACGCCGGCGTCGGCCGAGCCGTTCGTGCAGGAGGCGCTGCGCTGGCTGCCCGCCGGCCCGGGGGCCGCCGTCGGCGGCGACGACCCGGCCGACGGGCCGGTCCAGCCGCTGCCCGGCGGAGCGCCGGCCCGCGTCCTGGTGGCCGACGACAACGCCGACATGCGGGAGTACCTCACCCGGCTGCTGCGCTCTGCTGGGCACGAGGTGCAGGCGGTCGCCGACGGCCGGGCCGCGCTGGACGCCGCCCGCGCGCACACCCCCGACCTGGTGGTCAGCGACGTGATGATGCCCCGGCTCGACGGCCTGCAACTGGTCGCCGCGCTGCGCGCCGACCAGCGTACGGCCGGCACGCCGGTGCTGCTGCTCTCCGCCCGCGCCGGTCAGGAGGCCTCGATCGAAGGGCTGGAGGCCGGCGCCGACGACTACCTGGTCAAGCCGTTCCCGGCCGCCGAGCTGCTGGCCCGCGTCCGGGCGAACGTGGAGCTGGCCCGGCTGCGCAACCACCACGCCCGCTGGCGTACCGCGCTCGTCGACTCGTTGCAGGAGGCGTTCTTCGTCTGCGACGAGGACGGCGCGGTCGTCGAGATCAACGCGGCGTTCACCGGCATCCTCGGCTACGGGACCGAGGGCCTGCCCTATCCGGCGGTGCACCCGTGGTGGCCGGACCGGGAGGCGGAGCCCGAGGCGCACCGCCAGGTGGCGGCCGCGTTCTCGACGCTCGTGGGGCAGACCCGTGGCACCTACACCGTGCCGGTGACCCATCGCGACGGGCACCGCATCTGGATCTCGGCCGCGTTCAACCAGGTCGACGACCCGGACAGCGGCCGCCGGATGATCGTCGGCACGTTCCGCGACGTCACCGCCGAGCACTACGCCGTCCAGCGGGAGACCGCGCTGGCCGGACTCAGCATGCGGCTGTCCCAGGCGGACGACCTCACCGAGGCGCTGCTCGGGGTGCTGGACGAGCTGCGCAAGCTGTGGCGGGCCGCCGGCGTGCTCACCGCCGTCTTCGGCGACCTGCCCGCCCCCGACGTGACCGCCACCGACCCGGCGGCACGCTGGGACACGTTGCCGCAGGAGCGCCGGCAGGCGTTGCTGGCGCTGCGGGACACCCCGTTGCTGACGCCGGTGGCGACGCGTACGCACGGCGCCGGCATCACCGTCGAGCACCCGTACGGCACCATGGCGCTCTGGATCGACCTGGGCGAGAAGCGGCCCTTCACCGAACAGGACCAGACCCTGCTGGCGCTGCTGGCCGGCCACATCGGTCAGGGGCTGCACCGGGTGCACCAGATCGACCAGCAGCGGGAGACGGCGCTGGCCCTGCAACGGGCGATCCTCGGCCCGGCGCAGCTGCCCGCCGGATTCGCGGTCCGGTACTCCCCCGCCGCGATGCCGCTCAAGGTCGGCGGCGACTGGTACGACACCGTCGAACTGCCGGACGGGCGCATCGGCATCGTGGTCGGCGATTGCGTCGGACACGGCCTTCAGGCCGCGACGGTGATGGGGCAGCTGCGCAGCGCCTGCCGGGCGCTGCTGTTGCAGGACCCGAGCCCGGCCCGCACGCTCGTGGCCCTGGACCGGTTCGCCGCGCTGCTGCCGGGCGCCTCCTGCGCCACCGTGTTCTGCGGCGTGCTGGACCCGGCCACCGGACTCATGCGCTACTCCAGCGCCGGTCACCCGCCGGCCATCGTGGTCCGCGCCGACGGCACTCCCGAACTCCTCCAGCACGGCCGGTCCCGGCCGCTGGCCGTCCGTCCGGGGGAGGAACGCCCGGAGGCGGAGGCAAAGGTGCAACCACGCGCCACCTTGATGCTCTACACCGACGGCCTGGTGGAACGCCGCCGCCAGCCCATCACCGCCGGGATCGCCCGCGCCACCGACGCCATCCAGCAGGGCCACCACGCCCCGGTCGAGGTCCTGGCGACCGAGATCATGGACCGGCTCACCCCCGACGGCGGCTACCACGACGACGTGGCCATGCTGCTCTACCGCCACCCCGGGCCGCTGGAGCTGGAGTTCCCGGCCGAGTCGACCCGGCTGGCCGAGGTCCGCACCGCGCTGCGGGGATGGCTGGACCGCTGCGGGCTGGCCCCGGCCCACGCCTACAACATCCTGGTGGCGGCCGGTGAGGCGTGCGCCAACGCGATCGAGCACGGGCACCGCGACGACCCGGGCGGGCGGATCCGGCTGCGCGCCGCCGCCACGGCCGGCGACCTTCGCCTGAGCGTCACCGACAGCGGCCGATGGCGGGACCGGAACCGGCCCCCCGACCTGCACCGCGGCCGGGGAATCGTGCTCATGCGCGCGCTGATGGACAACATCAGCGTCACCCCTGGAGCCACCGGCACCACAGTCGACATGCAGGCGAGGATCACGCCATGAGCACGTCTCTGACCCTGACCACGAGCGACAGTCCCGACGGCGCCCGCGTGCTGGCCGCTGTCGGTGAGATCGACATGAGCAACGCGTCCGCCTTCGCCGACGCGCTGGCCGAAGCGGTACGCCCCGAGGGCGCGCCTCTGGTCGTGGACCTGACCAAGGTGGAGTACCTGGACAGCGCCGGGCTGGCCGCGCTGTTCCCGCACGCCGACCGGATCGCGCTGATCGCCGGACCGCTGCTGGAGCCGCTGCTGAGCATCTCCGGGCTGGCCGACCTCACCACGGTCCGCAGCGCCTGACGCCGTCGCGGCGTCAGGCGCCGTCGCGCACGATCACCAGCGGCGAGTGGGCGTGGTGCAGCACCGCGTGGCTGACCGAGCCGAGCAGCAGCCCGCTCAGCGCGCCCCGGCCGTGCGCGCCGACCACCACAAGCTGGGCGTCCTTCGACTCCTCCACCAGCACCCGGGCCGGGGCGCCGCGGAGCGACCGCTGCCGCACCGGCACGTCCGGGTAACGCTCGGCCCAGCCGGCGATCGACTCGGCGACGACCCGCCGGGACTCCTCGGCGAGCGCCTCCGGGTCGTACACCAGCGGCAGGATGTCGCCGGGGCCGATCGGAGTGGGGTACAGCCAGGCGTGCACCACGATCAGCGGGGCGCCCCGGCGGGCGGCCTCCTCGTAGGCGAACCCGACCGCCGCGGTGGACAGCTCGGAGCCGTCCACACCGACCACGACCGGCCCGTCCGCGCGGGCCTCGCCGCGTGTCACCAGCACCGGGCAGTGCGCGCGGGCCGACACCTGGAGCGTGACCGAGCCGATCAGCAGGCCGGCGAACCCGCCCAGGCCCCGGTGGCCGAGCACCATCAGCGCGGCGTCGCGGGACTCGGCGACCAGCACCGCCGCCGGCGCGCCGTCGACCACCACGCCGGTGACCGGTACGTCCGGCGCGACCTTGCCCGCCTCGGCGACCGCCTCGGCGACGCACCGCTCCGCCTGGTTGCGCAGGCCGGCGCCGGCGGGCGCACCCGGGGCCGGGGTGAGCGGCGCGCGGGTCAGCGGCCAGATGAACGCGTGCACCACCTGCAGCGGCCGGTTCCGGTCGGCGGCCTCGCGGGCGGCCACCCGGACCGCGTCCAGCGAGGCGGCGGAGCCGTCCACGCCCACCACGACGGGGGCCTGCGAGTGGATCGTCATGACGTCCTCCTTCACTCGTCCTCAGCCTGCCCGTCCGGCGGCCGGCCCGGCAGGGCCGGCGGTCCCGGCGTGGGGGTCGTTGGTCCCGGTCCGGGGGTCGTCGGCCCCGGCCCGGGGGTCGTCGGTCCCGCGGAAGCGTCGGGTCAGCCGCAGCACCAGCCCGGGCAGCACGCCGATCGCGGCGCAGGCGAGCAGGTCGAGCGCGCTGAGCGGGGACGTGCCGAGCAGATCCCGCAGCGGCGGCAGCAGCACGCCCGCCACCTGGAGGACGGCGGAGACCGCGACCGCCACCGGCAGCGCGAGGTTGCGCTCGCGAGAGCCCGGGGTACGGATGGCGCGGACCGCCAGCGCGACGCCGAGCTGGGCCAGGCCTAGGACCACGAACACCACCGACTGCCACGGCCGGTCCGCCGCCGCGGCCCACACGCCGGCGCCCAGCGTCGCCGCGGCGATCAGCCCGCCGGTGAGCAGCACGTCCCGGCCCAGGCCGGCGCCGAGCACCGACTCCTGTGGCGAGCGGGGCGGCCGGCGCAGCGTGCCCGGCTCGGCCGGTTCCGCGCCGAGCGCCACGCCGGGAACGCCGTGGGTGAGCAGGTTGATCCAGAGGATCTGCGCCGGCAGCAGCGGCACCGGCAGGCCGAACAGCGGGCCGAGCAGCATCACCGCGATCTCGGCGACGCCACCGGCGAGGGCGTACCGCAGGAACCGGCGGATGTTGTCGTAGATCCGGCGGCCCTCGCCGATGGCGGTCGCCACAGTGGTCAGGTCGTCGTCGACGAGCACCAGGTCGGAGGCCTGCCGGGCCACCTCGGTGCCGCCGCCCATCGCCACGCCGATGTCCGCGCGGCGCAGCGCCGGGGCGTCGTTGACGCCGTCGCCGGTCATCGCCACCACGTGCCCCTGGGTCTGGAGGCCGGCGATGATGTCGAGCTTCTGTTCCGGCTGGGTCCGCGCGTACACCCGGGTTCCGGGGTGGGCGCGGCCGGGGTCGCCGTCGTCGCCGTTGGCGAGCGGGTCGCCGTCGCGCCAGAGCCCGAGCCGCCCGCCGATGGCGGCGGCGGTCGCCGGGTGGTCGCCGGTGATGAGGACCAGCCGGATGCCGGCCTCCTCGAAGCCCGCGGCGATGCCGGGTGCCGCCGCGCGCAGCGGGTCGCCGACCGCGACCAGGCCCAGCGGGCGCAGGCCGGCCGGCCGGGCCGGGTCCGGCAGGGTGTCGACCACCGCCGAGGCCACCGCCAGCACCCGCAGCCCTTCGGTGGCGAGCCGGTGCGCGGCGTCGGTCAGCTCGGCCAGCTCCCCGGCGTCGGCGTCCACCAGCGGCGCGGCCAGCAGGTTCTCCGGAGCGCCCTTGCAGACCACCAGGTAGCGTCCGTCGCAGCGGCGGTGCACGGTGGTCATCCGGCGCAGGTCCTGGTCGAACGGGGCCTCCGCCACCCGGGGCCAGGCGTCGCGGGTGGCGTCCGGGTCGAGGCCGCAGCGGGCGCCGAAGGTGACCAGCGCCGCCTCCAGCGGGTCGCCGATCGCGGTCCACTCCGGCCGCTCGTCGGTCGGCGGCGTCACCGTGGCGTCGTTGCAGAGCAGCCCGGCACGGGCGAGGGCGCGCAGCTCGTCCGGGGCGCTCACCGGTTCGCCCCGGTGGTGCACCTCGCCGTCGGGCGCGTAGCCGGTGCCGGTCACGGCGTACCGGTCGCGGCCGGGGACGACGGCGTACTGCACCGCCATCCGGCCCTCGGTGAGCGTGCCGGTCTTGTCGGAGGCGATCACGGTGACCGAGCCGAGGGTCTCCACCGCGTGCAGCCGGCGGGGGATGGCCCGGCTGCCGGCCATCCGGCGCGCGCCCAGGGCGAGCGCGAGCGTGACGACAGCGGGCAGCGACTCCGGCACGGCCGCCACCACGAGGCTGACGGCGGTGACCGCCATCTGCGTGACCGGCCGCCCGTCGAGCACGCCGATCGCGAAGACCAGCCCGGAGAGCACCACGGCAGTCAGGCCGAGCACCCGGCCGAGCGAGGACAGGCGTCGTTGCAGCGGGGTGGGCGCCGGCCGGGTCGCCGCGACCAGGGCGCTGATCCGGCCCAGCGCGCTCGCCGCGCCGGTGCGCACCACGGTCCCGGTGGCGCGGCCGGTGGTGACCACGGTGCCCGCGCTGGCCTCCTCCCCCGCGACCCGGGCCACCGGCACCGACTCGCCGGTCAGCGCCGACTCGTCCAGGTTGAGGCGTACCGCGTCGGTGAGGTCCAGGTCGGCGGGCACCACGTCGCCGGCCTCCAGCCGCACCAGGTCGCCGCGGACCAGGTCGGCTGCGGGCAGCACGAGGTCACGGCCGTCGCGGACCACGCGCGCGGCCGGTGCGGCGAGCCGGTCCAGCGCGGCGACGGCCCGGTCGGCGCGTACCTCCTGCACCACGCCGATCGCCGTGTTGATCAGGACGACCAGCACGATCACGGCGGTGTCCGGGTAGTCGCGCAGCAGCGTCGTCACCACGGCGGCGGCCAGCAGGAGCGCCACCAGGGGGTCGGTGAGCTGGCGGAACACCCGCCCGGCCAGCCCGCGCTTGCGCGGGGCGGCCACGGTGTTCGGCCCGTCGGCGCGCAGCCGGGCGGCCGCCTCGGCCGAGCCGAGCCCGCTCGCGGGGGCCGGAGAGATCTCGGTGGGCGTCGTCGCTGTAGCGGGCCCGCCGTTGATCACCACATCGTCCTCCATGTCGTCGCCGCCCGCGCCGGGCAATCCCAGCATGCCGCGCTGGTGGGCCCGGGTCGCAGGGCCGAGGGCCTGTCGGACCCGGGACCAACGGCCCCCGCGTACGGGGCAGCGCGGCGCCCGGCTCGCCGGTAACGTCGGCGCGGTGAGCCGGACACGCAGCGCCATCGGGCCGGAAGCTTCGTCCCATCACCGGTGGATCCGGTACACGCTCGCGGTGCTCCTCCTCGCATCGGCCGGATGCGGGAAGGGGATCGGGGAGGAGAGCGGCGACACGCTGGCGCGCGACGCCGCGGCGGTGGAGGCGAAGCAGCTCAACACGGACCTGGGACACCGCACCCGGGTACGCGACGCCGGGTCGATCGCGGCGGCCGAGATCATCCAGGAGCCGGAGGACGCCGCGGCGGGCGGCGGTGCGACGGTCCGGCGGGAGGCGCTGGCCTGGTCCGGCCGCACCGCCGGGGACGAGCGGGCCACAGTCGACGTGCGGTTCGTGGTGACGGTGCCGGAGCAGCCGCCTGTGTCGATCGGTGGCGCGAGCAACAGCGCCGGTGAGGCCGCGCGCTGCTACCGCTACGAGTTCGAGCTCTACCGCTACACGACGTACCACGAGATCGACTGTCCGAGCGGCCCCGCTCCCTCGCCGCCCACCGCCGCGCCGGTGCCGAGGGTGCCCGAGGACGGGCGGCAGCGGCTCACCGCCGTGCTGCGCACCGCCACCCCGGACACGCTGGCGAGCGCCGTGCGGGCGGCCTTCCCGCAGGACTGGATCACCGTCGACACGACGGTGCACGAGGGCGCGCTCGTCGCCGCCGTCGGCGTACCGGCCGAACGGGACTGCCTGCTGCTCGTCCGCACACCGGCCGGGAAGATCGAATCCCCCGGGTACGACCGGATCTGGCTGGAACCGGGCGAGACCGGCTGCAAGACGGGCCTGTACGTCTCGCCGCCGCGCTGACGCACCGGTTTGCCGCGCGGCCGCCGGGGCACCTGACGGTCATGACTGATCCGCAGCAGTTCCAGCGACAGCAGGAGGGCGCGCTCGAGCGCGGGCAGGTGTTCCAGGACGCCGAGGGGCGGCGTACCCGGGATCCGGGCCCCGGGGCGGAGAACGCGGAGAACGAGGCCGACCGCAACGCCGAGCACCTGGCGCGCGGCGAGGTGGGCCCGGGCGTCCCGGAGGACTGACGCCCGACGCGGGGGTGTCAATGTAGCGTTGACGGGTGACCCTGGCCCGCCTCTCCGAGATCACCGCGGCCCGGGCCAGGCTGGACGAGCGCGAACTGGACCTGATCGACCGGGCCCGGCACGACGGCGCCACCTGGGCCGAGATCGCGCGGGCGCTGGGCCTGGGCAGCCGGCAGGCCGCCGAGCAGCGTCGGCAACGCCTCGTGGCGGCCCGGCGGACCCGCCTGGCCCGGCTCGATCCGGCCGGCTCCCCCGACGTGCCGGCGCTCCGGGCGGCCGTCACCGACCTGCACCGCTGGATCGAGACGGACCGGTCGTGGGACGGCCGTTTCCCCCGCGCGGCGTTGACGCGCCGCACCTGCGGGCTCGCGCTCGACGCCCCGGCCGGGCCGCTGTACGCGCTGGCCGCGCACCTCGCCGACGACCTGGCCGGGGCTGGGCACCGGCTGCCGGCTCCGGTACGCGACGCCGCCCGCCGCATCACCACAGCCCTGTCAACAGGACATTGACGCAAGTCCGAGGTATTGCCTCGACCCGACTCACCTCTCGAAGATGAGTCCTCCGGACTCAACTCTCGGGGGACTCATGCGCCGCAACACCTTCCTGTTCGTGACCGTCTCGCTGTTGTCCGGCCTCGGGGGCAGCGCCATGGCCCTGGTCTCCGGCATCTGGATCCTGGACCTCACCGGCTCCACCGGGCTCGCCGCGCTGGCCGGTCTGTGCGTCTACGCCCCGACGCTGGCCGGCCCGTGGCTCGGCGGCCTGCTCGACCGGGTACCCCGGCGACCGCTCGTCATCGGCGTCAATCTCGTACTGGCCGGCGCGCTGCTGAGCCTGCTGGCCGTACGGGGGCCCGGCCAGGCGTGGCTGATCTACGCCGTCTCGCTCGCCTACGGCGTCGGCTACGTGCTGATCGACGCCGGCGAGACCGCGCTGCTGCCCGCCGCGCTCCCCCCGGCCCGGCTGGCCGACGTCAACGGCTGGCGGTCCAGCGCGCAGGAGGGCATGAAGCTCGTGGCGCCGCTGGCCGGGGCGGGCCTGTACGCGTGGCGGGGTGGGCACGTCGTCGCGGTGCTCGCAGCCGCCGTACCGGTGCTCGTGGCCGCCCTGTACGGCGCGTTGCGCCTGACACGGACCGCCCCCGCTCCCCCGGCCGCGCGCCCGGCGGGAGTGCGCGACGGGCTCGCCGCGCTCCTGGCCCGGCGGGCGGTGCGCGTACCCGTGGCGCTCGCGGCGGTGTCCATCGCGATGTCCGGCTTCACCACCGCGGCGCTGTACGACGTGGTGGTGACGGACCTGGCGCTGCCGTCGACGTTCCTCGGTGTGCTCGCGAGCGCACAGGGTGCCGGGTCGCTGCTCGCCGGGCTGGCCGTCGGCCGGTTCGTCCGCCGTCGCGGCGAGGTCGCGGTCGGTGTCGTGGGCGCGGTCCTGTTCGCCGCCGGCTGCCTGGGGCGCTGCCTGCCGTGGTGGCCGGGCACCGTGGCCGCCTCGGTGGTGGCCGGGGTGGGCCTGCCGTGGACGCTCGTCGCGGCGGTCACCGCGGTGCAGACGTACACGCCACAGGAGATGCTCGGGCGGGCCGCCGCGACGGCTAACACGGCCATGTTCGGGCCGATCACGCTGGCCATCCCGCTCGGGTCGGCGGCGGTAGCCGTCGGCGGGCGGCCCCCGTTGGTGGTCGCCGCCGTGGTGTGCCTGGCCGCCGCGCTGGCCGCGGCTCACGGCGGACGCCGCCGGGACGGAGTCGCCACCCCGGCGCCGGCCGGCGACGAGGCACGGGCCCGGGTGTGACCGGATGCGGCCCGTCCCCAGGGGTGGCGGGGACGGGCCGCACGATCGTCAGCGCCAGGTGTCGGTGACGGCGCGGGTGCCGCCGGACGGCGTGGTGAGCGTCCGGTTGGCGCCGGACTCCCAGGTCACCGTGCCGTCCGGGTTCTTCTTGACGTACTTGTACTCGACCGCGGTGTTCGCGGGCAGGTCGACAGTGGCCCGCCAGACCGGGTAGGCGGCGGACGAGAGCGCGACGGCGGCGGCCGGGTTCCAGCCGCCGAGCGCCGGTATGTTGCCGACGACGAACACGTTCTGCCCGTAGACGGTGGTCGCGGTGACGGAGAACGTGGTGGCGACCGCCGTGGTGACGGTGTCCCCGCGGAACGTCTCGGTCACCGCGTACGTGCCGGTGGCCGGCGTGGTGAGCGTCCGGTTCGCGCCGGACTCCCAGGTGACCGCGCCGGCGGTGGTCAGCTTGACGAACTTGAACTCCACGCCGGTGGACCGGGGCAGGTCGACAGTGGCGCGGTAGGTGCCGCCGCCCTGCGCGGCGAGCTCGACTCCGTTCGCGGGCGTCCACGAGCCCAGCTCGGGGATGCTGCCGACGACGTACACGTCCTGCCCGGCGGCCAGGTTCGCGGTGACGGTGAACGTGGTGGCGATCCGGTCGCCCGGGCTGACCGTGGGGGACGCGGTCGGCGAGGCAGTCGGCGATGCGGTCGGGGACGGGCCGGCGCCCGGCCGGGCGTTCACGTGGATCGCGACCGCGTCGTTGGCCGGGACGGTCACTGTGGCCCGGCCGCCGGACACGGTCACCGTGCCGCCGGTGCAGCCGCTGCCGGCGGCGACGCCGGAGATGACGTCGCAGTACCGGCCGTCGGCGAGCCCGGTGGCGAAGGTGGCGGTGGTGGCGGAGCCGGAGTCGTTGATGCCGATCCACGCCCGGTCGCCCCGGTGGAAGCCGATCACGTTGCCGTTCACCGCGGTGAAGTCCGAGACGGTCTTCACCGGGCGGGCGGCGTTGGCCCAGCCGACCATGCCCTTGACGCCCGTGGTGCGGCTCAGGCAGTTCCAGGCGGCGCCGCAGACCGTGTCGGTGACGCGTCCGGTGCCGTCGTGCGGCGGGGACTGGTTGCGGTCGGCCCAGGTGAAGCTGTCGTAGACCGACGGTTTGCCGTGCGGGTAGGCCAGCGCGAAGTAGTTGGCCAGCACGTAGTCGGTGCCGTTCTTGTACGACAGCACCACACCGTCGCGCTCCAGGTCGTGGTTGGTGACCATGGAGAAGACGTTGGCGCTCGGCGCGTCGAGGTTCCAGTTCGGCACGTTCGCCAGCGTCGAGATGGAGCCCTGGAACGCCGAACGGATGCCCTTGGCGTACGCGAAGTCGAGCACGTCGCCGTTGCCGGTGTACGCGCGGGCCTGCAACGCGGGGTTGCTCGCCCCGTCGAAGATCTCCTGCGCGACGTACGGCCGCCGGCCCTCGGCGACGGTGTCGTTCAGCTTGCCGAGGATGGCCGCGAAGTCGTCCTTACGGATGTGCTTGACCGCGTCGACCCGGAAGCCGTCGACGCCGAGCCCGATCAGATCGTTCAGGTACGCCGCGATCTTGTTCCGGACCGCCTCCTTCTCGGTGTAGAGGTCGGACAGCGACAGCAGCTCACAGCTGGTCACCTGGGCCTCGTTGTTCCAGTCGCTGATCGCGCCGCCGGTCGGGCAGTTGTCGCCGGGGCGGTGGAAGTCCCCGGCGCCGTACGGCACGGCCGGGTAGCTGTAGCCGGAGAACTCGGTGCCGGCGTAGCCGCGCGTACCGGCCGGGTTGTTGGTGCCGGCCATGTGGTTGACCACCGCGTCGACGTAGACGCGCACACCGGCGTTGTGGCACGCGGCGACCATGGCGGCGAACTGCTGGCGGTTGCCGAACCTGCTGTCCAGCTTGTACGACACCGGCTGGTACACCTCGTACCAGGGGTACGCGCCGTCTGCGCTGGTGGGCAGCTTCACCGACTCCTGCGGCGGCGCCACCTGCACCGCGCCGTAACCGGCCGGTCCGAGGTGGTCGGTGCAGGCGGCGGCGACCGACGTCCAGTTCCATTCCCAGAGGTTGGCGGTCACCTCGCTGTCGTTGAGCACGACGGCGGCGCGGGCGGGGGCGGGGGCGGTGGTGGCGGCGACGACGGCCACCGTGCCGCCGGCCGCGACGAGCGCGGCGGCGAGCAACAGGCGACCGGCGCGGCCACGGGGGTGTGGCCTGGCGGAATGCATGGCTGGGGGACCTCTTCCGTGGGTTCGAAAGGGTGAGCGGGGGTGGGGCGGCCGTCCCGGGTGACGAACACGATGCGCCATCCATGAAAGTCTTTGCAATAGCTTGCGGCAAAGTTTTCGAAACCAGCAGGCAACACGAAGGGGTGCGAATTCGCGGCGACCAGCGACGATCCACGCTGGACCGGACGACCGCGCGCCGGAGGTGATTCCCGCTGCTCGGGACGCGCTGAACCGCTTCGCGGGACGGCCGCAATTTCCGAGCAGATTTTCCAACGTTTGCGGGCCGACCACCCCCACCTGGGCGATCCGGGCCTGCCGGGGTCCACCGGCACGTACCGTGTCGGTAGACCCCGCTCACGGACGGCTCACACGCCGTGCCCGTGCGCGCCGCCCCGGCCGGAGGGAGATGCCGTGACCGCGCCCGGTGTCCGCCCGTACGCCGTGGCCGGTGCGCCGCTGCGGTGCGACGCCCGCAGACACGGCCTCACCGGCGACGGGTCGACGAACGACCAGCCGGCGCTCGCCGCGCTCGTCGACCGGCTCGGCGACGCGTACGACGCCGACGGCCGGGCCCGCCTGATCT
Organism: Micromonospora sp. CPCC 205554; assembly: GCF_036902745.1. Lineage (NCBI taxonomy): Bacteria > Bacillati > Actinomycetota > Actinomycetes > Micromonosporales > Micromonosporaceae > Micromonospora > Micromonospora sp. CPCC 205554. The sequence continues at coordinate 446,702 of NZ_JBAKHP010000001.1, forward strand.
ACTGCCCGCCCGGCGTGTACGCCATCCGCGACGCCGCGACCGTCTGGCGCAGCGGGGTGTCGCTGATGGGCGCCGGCCCGGGCGCGACCCGGTTCATGCTGAGCAACGAGGGCAATCGTGCCCAGCCGGTCCCGCTGGCGTTCCACACCGCCGAGCAGCACGGGGCCAGCCCGGACCGGCACCTCGCCTACTGCGTGTTCGCCGACTTCGAGATCGACGGCTCCGGGGTCGCGTCGAGCGACTACAACCCGCTGGCCAAAGGGCTGGGCCTGCAGTACGTGACCGGCGGGATGTTCCGCAACCTGTTCATCCACCACACCGCCGCGACCGGGCTCGGCTGCGATTTCCTTCAGGACACGGTGATCGAGAACGTCCGGGTGCTGGAGTGCGGCCGGATGGACAACGGCCTGGAGATGGGCGGCGCCGGCATCGGCGTCGGCATCGGCGGGTGGGGGCCGATCGAGCGGCTGACCATCGCCAACTGCACGGCGGTCGGCAACGCCACGAACGGGATCTTCGTCGAGATGCAGTACGCCGGACGGCCTCAGCCCCGGGGTATCCGAATCATCGGTTGTCATTCCGAGGCGAACCGGTTCGGCATCTCCGACTGGGGCGCGGACGGGCTCGTCGTCACCGGCTGCACCGTGGTCGGCAACCTGGAGGCCGGCTTCCAGGTGTCGGCGAAGGGCACCACCGGTGTCCCGGGCCGGGGCGGACTGCTCACCGACTGCCTGATCGACGGCAACCTGCGCGACGGGGTGAACATCGGCAACACGCCGGGCCCCTACACGGTGCGGGGCAACCGGATCACCGGCAACGGCCGCTACGGCTACCACCATCAGGATCTCGGCGAGGGCAACCGGGCCATCGCCGAGGAGATCGTCATCGAGAGCAACGACATCTGGGGCAACAGCCTGGACGGGATCCGCTCCGACCGCCCGCTACGGGACGCGGTGATCATCAACAACCGGATCCGGAACAACGGCCGGCAGTGCGCGCCCGCCGCCACCGGCGGCGGCGAGTCGGTCCGCTACACCGAGAACACGCTCGTCGACCAGCGCGTCGACTGGCCCCGGGACGGGCATCGGGGCAAGGTCCTGCGGGTCGGCCGGCGCTTCGCGGTGGTCGCCAGCAACGACGCGAGCACGCTGGTGCTCGCGCCCAACCGCCCGGGCATCGACAGCGCCTGGAGCGCCGACATCCCGCCGCCCGGCACGCCGTACGAACTGCCGGCGTCACCGCCGAACCGGGCCGGTGTCACGCTGAACGCCACCTGCGACTCGGTCACCGTGCGCGGCAACCTGATCCGGGACAGCGGCTCCGGTACGCAGACGGCCGGCATCTGGGTCACCGAGCGCGGCAGTTGCCTGAACTGCCGGGTGGTGGAGAACGACCTGGACGGCAACCACGCCGCGATCCGCGCCGACACCCCCGCACTCGGCGGGCACTGGGAGGGCAACCACGGCGACCAGTGACGCCCCTGGTGTGGCGCGACGGGTTCGGGGCAGGAGCGGGCGCTGACCTGACCGGCTCCGCGAACGAGGCGAGCCCCGGTCCGTCGCGAGGCGACGGACCGGGGCTCGCCCGGATGCGGCGGATCAGGCCAGGTCGAAGCGGTCCAGCTCCATGACCTTCGTCCAGGCGGCCACGAAGTCGCGGACGAACTTCTCCCGCGCGTCGTCGCTGGCGTAGACCTCGGCCAGCGCCCGCAGCTGCGAGTTGGAGCCGAAGATGAGGTCGACCGCGGTGGCGGTCCACTTCACCTGGTCGGTCGCCAGGTCCCGGATCTCGTACACGTGCTCCTCGGACTCCGCCGCCTTCCACCGGGTGCCCGGGGAGAGCAGGTTGACGAAGAAGTCGTTGGTGAGCACGCCGGGCCGGTCGGTGAGCACGCCGTGCGCGGCGCCGCCGACGTTGTTGCCGAGCGCGCGCAGGCCGCCGACCAGGACGGTCATCTCCGGCGCGGTCAGGTTCAGCATGTACGCGCGGTCGACGAGCAGCACCTCCGGCTGGGTCTTCTCGCCCGGCCGCAGGTAGTTGCGGAACCCGTCGGCGCGCGGCTCCATCACCCGGAACGACTCGACGTCGGTCTGCTCCTGCGTGGCGTCCGTGCGACCGGGGTGGAACGGCACCGTCACCTCGACGCCGGCGTCCCGCGCCGCCTGCTCGACCGCGGCCGAACCGGCCAGCACGATCAGGTCGGCGAGCGAGATCTGGGCGCCGCCGGCGGCGTTGAACTCCTGCTGGATGCCCTCCAGGGTGGCCAGCACGGTGGCGAGCTGCTCCGGCTGGTTGACCTCCCAGTTGCGCTGCGGCTCCAGCCGGATCCGCGCGCCGTTGGCGCCACCGCGCTTGTCGGTGGAGCGGTAGCTCGCGGCCGAGGCCCACGCGGTGGAGACCAGCTGGGCGGTGGTGAGGCCGGACTCCAGCACCTTCGCCTTGAGCGCGGCGACGTCGGCGTCGCTGACCAGCTCGTGCGCCACGGCCGGAACCGGGTCCTGCCAGAGCTGGGCCTCGGGCACCCACGGGCCGAGGAAGCGGCTGACCGGGCCCATGTCGCGGTGCAGCAGCTTGTACCAGGCCTTGGCGAACGCCAGCGCGAACTCGTCCGGGTTCTCCAGGAAGCGGCGGGAGATCTTCTCGTACGCCGGGTCGACGCGCAGCGACAGGTCGGTCGTGAGCATCGTCGGCTTGTGCTTCTTGGACGGGTCGTGGGCGTCCGGGATGATCGCCTCGGCGTCCTTGGCGACCCACTGCTTGGCGCCACCGGGGCTGGTGGTCAGCTCCCACTCGTAGCCGAAGAGGATCTCGAAGAACCGGTTGCTCCACTGGGTCGGGCGGTCGGTCCAGGTCACCTCGAGACCGCTGGTGATCGTGTCACCGCCCTTGCCCTCGCCGTACGTGCTCAGCCAGCCCAGGCCCTGCGACTCCAGCGGCGCGGCCTCCGGCTCGGGGCCGACGTGCCCGTCGGCGGGCCCGGCGCCGTGGGTCTTGCCGAAGGTGTGGCCGCCGGCGATCAGCGCGACGGTCTCCTCGTCGTTCATCGCCATCCGGCGGAACGTCTCGCGGATGAAGTGCGCCGCGGCGAGCGGGTCGGCGTTGCCGCGCGGGCCCTCCGGGTTGACGTAGATCAGGCCCATCTCGGTGGCACCGACGCCGGCCACCATGTCCTTCTCGGAGGCGTAGCGCTCGTCGCCGAGCCAGGTGTCCTCGGGGCCCCAGAAGATCTCCTCCGGCTCCCAGACGTCCTCGCGGCCGAAGCCGAAGCCGAAGGTCTTGAAGCCCATCGACTCCAGGGCCACGTTGCCGGCGAGCACCAGCAGGTCGGCCCAGGAGATCTTCTGGCCGTACTTCTGCTTGACCGGCCAGAGCAGCCGGCGGGCCTTGTCCAGGTTGGCGTTGTCCGGCCAGCTGTTCAGCGGGGCGAACCGCTGCCCGCCGTCACCGGCGCCTCCGCGGCCGTCCTCGATGCGGTAGGTGCCCGCGGCGTGCCAGCTCATCCGGATCATCAGGCCGCCGTAGTGGCCGAAGTCGGCCGGCCACCAGTCCTGCGAGGTGGTGAGGACCTCGGTGATGTCCCGCTTGAGCGCCTCGACGTCGAGGGTGGCGAACTCCCTGGCGTAGCTGAACTCCGGGCCCAGCGGGTTGCCCTTGGACGAGTGGGCGTGCAGCACCGACAGGTCGAGCTGGTTGGGCCACCAGTCACGGTTGCTGCGCGGACGACCGCCGGTCTTCGGGGTCGGCGAGTCGATCGCCGGGTTCTCGCTCTCGCTGCCGTGCGCGGTGACGGAGTCGTGCGCGACCGGGCAGCCGGCCGCCTCCTTGGCGTCCACGCCCTGCGGGCTGACGGGCCGGTTGTCCTGGGTGTCGCTCATCTGCTTCCTTCCGAACTGGCGGATCACTGGGCGGTGCGGTCGGCCGCGCAGCCGGGGCAGGTGCCCCAGTAGACGACCTCCGCCTCGTCCACCACGAAGCCGTGGTCGTCCGAGGCGGTGAGACAGGGGGCGCGGCCGACGGCGCACTCGACGTCGGCGATGGCGCCGCAGGAACGGCACACGACGTGGTGGTGGTTGTCTCCCACCCGCGACTCGTAGCGGGCCGTGGCGCCGGCCGGCTGGATGCGCCGGATCAGCCCGGCGTCGGTGAGTGCCCGGAGCACATCGTAGACCGCCTGGTGGGACACGGTGGGCTGCTCGGCGCGGACCAGGGCGATCACCGTGTCGGTGTCGACGTGCGGGTGGTCACGCAGCGCGGCCAGCACCGCCAGGCGGGGCCGGGTCACCCGCAACGAGACCGCCCGGAGCTGCGTCTCGAAGTCGGCCGTCATGCGACGACCTTAGTCCGGTCTTTTGGAATGAATCAAGTTTTTGCCCGGGTGTGTCGGCAGTCACACCCACCGGGTCCGGGCACACGAAAACGGGGGTGCCGCGCGCCTGACGCGCGGCACCCCCTCCCCGGAAGAGGGCTCAGGCGGCGGAACAGCTCGCCGTCGGTGTGTTGCTGTTGCCGTTCTTGTAGAGCGTGATGCCGAAGTTGTTGCCGTTGCCGTTCGGGCGCGCGGTGAGCGTGCCGCTGGTGCCGCTGATCGAGGCGTTCCAGCTGTTCTGGAGGCTCTGCCCGCCCTGGGTCTGGATGCTGACCACCCAGTTGCTGGTGCCGCTGACCGAGAAGGTCACGTTGAACCGGTCGCCCCACTCCTCGGCCCGGCTGACGCTGACCGTGCAGCCACCGTTGTTCGGCGGCGGGGTGGTCGGGTTGCCACCGCTGGTCCCGCCGACCGTGATGTTGGAGTTGCCGCTGCTCTGGAAGCCCTCGGTGGCCATGATCTGGTAGTCGTGGGTGCCGAGGTTCATGCCGTAGCGCGACCAGGCGTCGAAGTGGTTGCCGGAGGTGATGGTGCCACCCACGCGCTTCGACTGCCGGACGCTCCAGTACTGGTAGAACGTCCGCGTGCCCTCGATCGAGGGAGCGTTGACCCGCTGGGTGCGGTAGACGTCGTACGTGCCGCCGTCGGTGGACACCGAGCCCATGTAGCCGCTGCCCGGCGGGCGCCAGCTGCCCCAGCTGTCCACGATGTAGTACTCGACGAGCGGGTTGCGCGTCCAGCCGTAGAGCGTGAGGTACGCGTTGCCGGACGGGTTGAAGCTGCCGGAGTAGCTGACCGTCCGGCGCGAGCCCGGGTTCCAGCCCTTACCGGCCACGAAGTTGTTGATGTTGCTCCACTGGGTGCTGTACTGACCACCGTTGCCCATGGTCATCGAGACGTTGCCACTGTCCTTCCAGAAGGAATAGAAGTAGCCGTTGTGCGTGCCGGTCGAGTTCGACGTGACGGTCTGCGCGTACGCCGGACTCGACACGACAGCCGTCGTCCCGGCGGCGATCAGCGCCACGGCACAGGCGCCGCCGAGGACCATCCTGAGGCGTCCGCGCCTGCGGATGCCCGTGCGGACGGGGGCGTCTTTCATGGACGGGTTTCCTCCCTGTGACGGCTGGCGGGCGGCCAGCCGGGTGGCGCGAGCCGTGGGTGCTCGCCCGCCCGCGGACGGCGGGACCGGGGCGACAGCCGCGCCACGGTGGTGGTCGGACATCGACATCAATCGAGATACGCCGATGGCCACAGTATTGGAGGCCCGATTCATCCTGTCAACAAGTTCCGGAAATGTTGTGGTAACCGCGCTCCGAGCCCTGAACGGGCGTTACGGCTGCCGGAAAGGGCGTGCGATCAGCGCGGACGGATCGGCGGAAGCCGCTCACCCACCGTCCGAGGCAGTGAATTTCCGAAACTTTTCGGGCTCGTTCCGGATCAACGCCGCCGCCGTCTCCGCGGATGCCGGGGCGGTGAGGGCCGGACCGTCCACGCCGACGCCGACGGCGGGCACGTCCAAGGAGCCGGAGAAGCCGTCCGCGCCGGTCCGCCCGGCCGCCGGCGTACCGGTGCGGGCCGCGTGGTGCGGCGGCAACCCGGCGCAGAAGTGGAGTGGATCGAGAGCCAGGGCCGGAGGTCGCTGTTCAACCGGGTGACCGATCGCTGCCTGGACGTCGCCGGGCACGCCGCCGAACGCCTGGACCTGTGTGTTCACGTCAAGCAGACCTGGTCGCTGCGCCAGCCGCGCGACCAGGCCCGCCGCCCGGACCGGATCAGGGAGTCGAGCCCAGGACCAGCCCGAACGCCCCGCAGCAGGCCAGACCGACCACCGGCAGCAGGACCAGCATGACGCTGTAGTTGGACCACAGGCCGAACCGGGTGACGTCGGTGCCGTACCCGTCGTAGACCCGGTTGCGCCACCCGCCGAAGCGGAACGCGAGGTGGTGCGCGGCCCCCGGCTGTACCGCGAGCGTCGTGGTGACGAGCGGGACGCCCATGAAGTCGGTGTACCGGACGTCGTGCGCGCCGGCCGGCACCGCGACGTGCCAGGTCCCCTCCCCGGGGATCGCGACCACCTGGCGGTCGATCTTGAAGCGGCTGGTCACCGGCACGGGGATCAGGTACGGCCCGCGGTTCACCGAGACGACGAGCACGCCGCAGCCGGGCGGCGGGGTGATCGGGTGCGGGTAGGCGATCAGCGGGCTGACGCCGCCGGGCATCGGCGGGTACGGCTGCGAGGGGAGGTAGGACACGGCTGGATTCTGGCACGGCCGCGCCAACCGTCGATGTTCCCCGGTCAGCCCGCGCCGGGTGCTGCGGCGTCGGCCAGCAGCCGCTGCCGCATCAGGAACTTGCGGACCTTTCCCGTCGGCCCCGTCACCACGTCGCCGTCGGGGACCGTCACCACCCGGCGCAGCGTCGCGGCCACCGCCGGCCCCAGCGCGGCCCGGACCCGGTCGGTCCGGTCGTGCGCCGCATCGGCGTCGGCGGCGAGCAGGAGCAGCACGTCGGTGACAGTCGTGCCGTCCTCCCCCGTCGCCGCGAGGACGGTGCAGTCGCGGACGTCCGGGCAGTGCCTGAGGATGCGTTCCTCGGACAGCGCGGTGTACAGCCAGGTGCCCCCGCCCAGGTCGACCGCGTCGCTGGCCCGGTCGACGTGGTGGTAGTCGCCGGCCGCGTCGCGGTACATCAGGTCACCGGTCAGGTAGTAGCCGCCCAGCCGGGTGCGGTACGTGGTGACCGAGTCGTTCCAGTAGCCGAGCGCCAGCGTCGGCGACCTGAGACCGACGTGTCCCACCTGTCCCGGCGCGACCTCCTCGCCGGTGTCCACGTCGAGCAGGGCGATGTCGGCGAACGGGTACGGCTTGCCGACGCAGCGGTCGTAGCGGTCGCTGCCGAGCCGGTGGGTGATCCGGAACGCGCCGTGGCCCATCTCGGTGGAGCCGAGCATGTCGACGAACTTGGAGCCGGGCACGTCGACCATGCCGTCGCGGGTGTACGCGGGGTGGCTGCCGACCGCGACGAGCCGGCGTACGTGCGCCTCGTGCGCGCAGTCACCGGTGTTGAACCAGTTGCGCACCGAGCTGAGGTCGCGGGTGGTGAGGTCGACCCGGGCCAGCTCGGACCAGGTCACCGCGAAGCCGAAGACGCCGGTGGGCCGCCACCGCTCGATCGCGTCCAGGATGGTCTCCGCGCTGCGCTCGAACGGGCCGCCCTGCGCGGACAGGCACAGCAGCTGGTAGCCGTTGCAGAGTGCCTGGTTGAGCGTGATGATCCCGGCGGCGTGCGCGGCCGGCAGCGCGGACATCTCCCGCACCTCGCCGTACGGCCGGGACTCGGTGAGCCGGACCGCGCGGATGGCGGCGAACAGGCCGTGGTGCGAGTGGACGATCGCCGCCGGTACCCGGGTGGTGCCCGAGGAGTGGGTGATGACCACCGGTTCGCCGGGGTGGTGCCGGTGGTGCGGCGGCGCCTGCGCCGGGTCGCCGGTGCCGGTCTGCGCCGCGTCGCCGAGGATCTCCACGCCGAGGTCGTGCCCGGCCAGGGCGGCGTGGTCGGCGTCGATCAGCACCCCGGTTCCGCGCAGCCGCCTGACGAACTCGGCGGCCAGCGGGACCGGCATGTTGCCGTTCATCAGCGCCGGGATCGCGCCGAGCCAGGTCAGCGCGAGGAAGTTGAGGAACACGTCGGGCGCGGAGGTCACGTACACCGCGACCGGGTCGGCCCGGCGGACGCCGCGCGCCCGGAACCAGGCGGCCCGGGCCGCGACCCGGTCGGTGAGCGTCGCCAGCGACAGCGGCGTCCAGGCGGGGATGCCGTCGACGTCGGCGTCGAACGTCACCCGGGGCATCTCCATGTCGGCGCCGTGCTCGGCCAGCCGGAGCAGCACGTTGCCCGCGCCCAGCTCCATGTCGGCCGCCAGCGCCGCCCGGAAGTTGTCGGCACCCAACTCGTCGCCTCCTCAGCTGACACGCGTCACGCCCGTGCCCCGTACCGGCCGCCGAGCGGGGACACGATCAGGCTAGAGCGCCCGCCACGCTGAGACAATGGTCGATGCACGGACGGTCAGGAGACGTCGCGGTTGAACAGGTGCGACGACCAGAACAGACTGGCCGCGGCCAGCCCGGACATGATGAGCGCGCCCTGCCACACCACGTTCTGGGTGATCTGGCCGGCGAACAGCGCCCGCATGCCGTCGGTCGCCCAGGCGAACGGGTTCCACACCGCGACCCGCTGGATCCACATCGGCGCCAGCACGAGCGGGATGAGCACGCCGGCGAGCAGCGACACCGGCTGCCCGACGGTGTTCACCAGCACGCCGAGGCTGTTCTCGTTGCGCACCAGCAACGCGATGTCGTACGAGATCGAGGTGCTGAGCAGCACCATCACCGACAGCAGCGCGTACGACACCAGCAGGTTGGCCAGGTGCACGCGCAGGCCGAACGGCAGCGCCACGAGCGTGACCACGACCGCCTGGACCACGTTGAGGCACACGTGCATCAGCGCCCGGCCCAGCAGCAGGCCGGTCCGGCTCACCGGCGTCACCCGGCACCTGTCGATGATGCCCGCGCGCAGCGCGCTGAGCAGCCCGTAGCCGGCGAACAGGCCGCCGAACAGGCCCATCGCCACGAACAGACCGGGTACGTAGATCCGGTACGCGTCGGCGTACGACGACGCGCCCCGGTCGACCATCACCACCTTGAGGAACGGCGCGAAGAGGATCAGGTAGGTGATCGGCTGGGCCAGGCTGAACGCGACCATCACCGGGTTGCGCACCATCAGGCCGGCCTCCTGCTGGAAGATCAGCCAGGTGTCGCGGACGAGTTTCACGCCGTACTCCTCTCGGCGTCCGGTCACTCGGCGAGCGACCGGCCGGTCTTGGCCAGGAACACGTCGTCGAGGCTGGGCCGGCGGGCCTCGATCGCGCCGGGCTCGATGCCCCGGTCGTAGAGCGCCCGCATGATCTGCGGAATGGCCGTGGCGGCGCTGTCCACGTAGAGCCGCAGCGTGCCGTCGACCGGCTCGGCGGCGTGCACGTACGGCGCCTCGGCCAGCAGCTTCGACGCGGCCGGCAGGTCGCCGCCGGTCTCGCCCGCGACGTCGGCGGCGGCGAAGTCGATCGCGACCACGTCACCGGAGATCTCCCGCTTGAGCGCCGACGGGGTGCCCTCGGCCACGATCCGCCCGGCGTCGATGATCGAGACCCGGTCGCAGAGGCTGTCGGCCTCGTCCAGGTAGTGCGTGGTGAGGAAGATGGTCATGCCCTCCTCGCGCAGCCGCCGGACCTCCTGCCACATCCGGACCCGGCTGGGCGGGTCCAGCCCGGCGGTGGGCTCGTCCAGGAACATGACCTGCGGCGAGTGGATGACGCCGAGCGCCACGTCGAGGCGGCGGCGCTGCCCGCCCGAGTACGTCTTGATCTTGCGGTCGGCGAAGTCGTCGAGCTGGAACGCGCGGATCGCCCCCGCGGCCAGCTCCTGCGCCACCGGCTTCGACAGCCCGTGCATCCGGGCCTGGAGCACCAGGTCCCGTCGGGCGGTGGAGTCGTCGTAGGTGCCGCTGGCCTGCGCCACGAAGCCGATCCGCCGCCGGACCTGCGCGGGCGCGCGCAGCAGGTCGACACCGGCGATGGTGGCCGCTCCCCCACTGGGCCGGATCAGCGTGGCGAGCATCCGCAGCGTGGTGGACTTGCCCGCGCCGTTCGGGCCGAGGAAACCGACGATCTCGCCGCGCCGTACCGCGAAGTCGACGCCGCGTACCGCGTCGACTGTGGTGGCGCCGCGCCCCCGCCCGACCCGGAAGGACTTGCGTAGGCCGGTGGCCTCGATCATCGAGCCTCCTCGTGCGGCACGACGCCTGCGCGGGTGCGTCAGGTCAGGCTAGTTCGGCCCCGACTGTTGGACAACGGTCGATGCGTCAGGCGTCGCGAGCCGTCCGTGCCAACGCGGCGAGGTGTGCCGCCGCCGCACGGGCGCCGCCGGCCGCCGCGAACGACTTACCCACCCGGCGCGCTCCCGTCCGGTACGCGGGTTCGTCGAGCACCGCGCTCAGCGCGGCGGTCAGCTCGGCCGGGGTCGCCGATCCGAAGGAGACCTCCAGACCGGCGCCGGCCCGGCGCACCTGGCGCGCCACCGCGGGGTGGTCGTGCCGGATCGGCGCGACCACCACGGGCACGCCGTGGGCCAGCGCCTCGGACACGGTGCCCAGCCCGCCGTGGGACACCAGCGCGTCCAGCCGGGGCATCAGCTCCAGCACCGGCACGCGCGGCGCGACCAGCACGTGCGGCGGCGGGTCGGGCACCAGGCCGGCGCCGGCGGTGAGGACCACCTGGACCCGGTCGGCGAGCGGCGCGGTGGCCGCCGTGATCCGGCGGTAGAAGTCGGCGGCCAGGTGCTCGGCCATCGTCCCGACCGTGACCAGCACGTGCCGGCGGCCGGGATCCCACTGCGGCCAGGCGAACGCGGGCGCGTTCGGCCGCCGTCCCAGCGCCGGCCCGGTGAGCACGCAGCGCGGCGGAAGCGGCGCCGGGCCGGTCAGCGCCGTCGTGGTCAGGCCGATCACGAGGTACGGCGAGAAACGCAGGTCGATCGTCTCGTCCACCGGCAGGTCGGTCATCGCCCACACCCGGCGGACCTGGGCGTCCACCCAGTCGGTGAACTCGGGCATCTCCTCGGTGGGTGGCGTCAGCTCCAGCATGCCGACGCAGAACGTCGCCCACGGCAGCCCGCGCCGGTGCGCGGCCAGCGCGCCCGCCAGCGCGTACTGGTCGGCCACCACGACGTCCGGCCGGTACCGCTCGACCGCCGCGTCGGCGGCGTCGCGGATGAACCGGTTGGCGGGCAGCACGTGCCCCTCCCAGAGGCTGCGCACCGAGGCCGCCCCGGACGCCCCGTCGGGGCGGTAGTAGCGCTTGCCGGTCGGGAACAGCGTGGCGTCCGGGCCGACCAGCGGGCGCAGGTCGCTGCGCGGCCCGACCCAGGCCACCTCGTGCCCGGCCGCCTCCAGCGCCTGGGCGATGGCGACCGGGGCGTGCAGATGGGACTCCACCGGCAGCACGACGAACAGGAAGCGAGCCACGTCGATATGGTCGCACGCGCGTTGACATCCACCTGTGTCACTGATCTGATCCGTGGCGTGACGGTACGCGTATGACGGCGATCGACGCCGTCTCGGTGTTCCTGCCGCAGCGCCGGGTGCCGGTCGAGAGCCTGGCCGTGCCGCTGGGCCTCAGCGACATGCAGGTCCGCCTGTTCCGCCGCTTCCACGGCCTCACCGAGGTCCGCCGCGACCCCGGGCTGTCCCTGACCGACCTGCTGCTGCGCGCGACCGCCGGCCTCACCGCGCTGCCCGCGCTGCGGCGGCGGGTGCGGTTCGTGGTGTACGGGCGGGCGTTCCCGGTGGTCACCCCCTATCCGGTCAACCCGCTGCACGAGGTGTGCCGCACTCTCGGGCTGGGCCACGCGCTCGCTTTCACGCTCACCCAGCAGTCCTGCGCCAGCGCGCTGGCCGCGATCGACGTGGCCGGGCGGCTGCTCGCGTCCGAACCGGACACGCCGGACGGCCCGCCGCTCGCCCTGGTGCTCACCGGGGAGAAGGCGTTCACCCGCGACGCCCAGTTCATCCCGGAGACGTCGGTGTTCAGCGAGGGCTCCTCGGCCTGCCTGCTCAGCGCCGGTGGCGGCCGGGACCGGCTGCTCGCGTACGCCTGCCACCAGCGGGGCGAGTTCGACGTGGCCGGCGGCGAGTCCCCGGCGCGGTTCCAGCGGGCGTACCGGCCGGCGCTGGCCGAGGTGATCGGCCGGGCGCTGGACCGGGCCGGCACCGGGCTGTCCGAGCTGCGGCTGGTGCTGCCGCACAACGTCAACCTGATGACCTGGAAGCGGCTGTGCCGGCTGATCGGGCTGCCGCTGGACCGGGTGCTGCTGGACAACGTGACCGAGACCGGCCACGTGTTCTGCGCCGACGCGTTCGTCAACTACCGCACCGCCCGCCGGCGCGGCCTGCTCCGGCCGGGCGACCGGTACCTGGTCGCGGCGGTGGGCGCCGGGGACGGCGCGACGTTCGCCGCCATGGTGTTCGAGCACTGACCGGCGGACGGGAGGCCACCATGGACGGCGGGCTGCGCCTGCTGCGGGCCGCGCGGCACACCGTCACCGGCCCGGCCGTGCTGCTCGGCGACCCCGTGCTGCGCGCCCGTGCCGCCGAGTACCTGGCGGACCTGACCCGGCCGTACGGGCTGCGGGTGCCCGGCGGTCTGTCCGACGCGCCGCCGGAGGCGCTCGGGCAGTCGTACGGGGAGATGGCCGCCGAGCTGATCCCGGCCGTCGTGCCGCCGGACGAGCCGGTGGACCTGCTGGTGCTGGCGTTCGCCGTGCACGACATGCTGCCCGGGCGGGCCACCGCGGCGTACCTCAGTCACGTGTGCCCGGGCACGCCGATGTCGTTCGCGCTGTGCGACCAGGGATCCGCTGCGGCGTTCACCGGGCTGCGGATCGCCCGGGAGTACGGATGCCGCCGTGCCCTGCTGGTCACGGTCGAGCAGGCGGTGCTGCCGTACGACGCGGTGGTGCCCGTACCGGCCCGCCACCGGGCCGTGGCCATGCTCTACGCCGCGCTCGCCGACGACGGCACTCGCAGCGGCGACGGCGACGGCGACGGAACCGGGGACACCGCGCGGCACGGCGACAACGGCGCGACAGGCGACGACAGCGACGGTGAGGCCGGCGGTCCCGAGCGGATCGGGCTCGGCCGCGGCGCGCGGGCGACCGCGCTGCGCCAGCACGCGGACGTCGGCCCCGGTGATGTCGCCGCGCTCGCGGCGGCCGAGGTGCGCGAGCTGACGGCCGGACGTACCGATGTCGCGGTCGTGCTCGGCGTGGACCTCGCGGCGGCGTGGCCCGGTCCCGGCGGCGACGCGGTCACCACCGGTCCGGCGGGGCAGCCGTCCACGGGCCTCTGGTGGGCGCTGCTGGACCGCCTGGCCGCGGACGCGGCGCGGCCCCGGCCGGTGGTGGCGGCCGACTACGAGCCCGGCCTGGGCTACCTGAGCGTGGTCGCGCTGGAGCCGGCCGGCCGGTCAGAGCCCGTCGGCGAGCGCGGCGCGCACGAACGCGCACAGCCGCTCGTTGGCCTCCGGGGTGCCGACGGTGATCCGGACCCCGGCGCCGGGCAGCGCCATCACCAGGATGCCCGCCTCCCGGGCCCGCTCGGCGAACGGCACGGCCCGCTCCCCCAGCGGTAGCCACACGAAGTTGGCCTCGCTGGGCGCCACGGTGAGCCCGAGGCCGCGCAGCGCCCCGATCAGGCCGGTACGTGCCGCCACCAGCTCCCTGCACCGCCGGGCCAGTTCCGCGCCCACCTCCGGCGTCAGGCTCGCCACCGCCGCCGCCTGGGCGAGCGCGCTCGGGAAGAACACCGCCCCGGTGAGCGCGGCGGCCCGGGTGAGCCGGGGCGGCACCACGGCGTACCCGACGCGCAGCGCGGCCAGCCCGTACGCCTTGGAGAACGTGCGCAGCACGCAGACGTTGCCGTACGCCCGGTACAGGTCCATCCCGTCCGGCGAGCGCGGGTCGGTGACGAACTCGCGGTACGCCTCGTCCACGATCACCGGGACGTCGGCCGGGATCCGGTCCAGGAACGCCTCGACGTCGTCGCGGCGCAACGCCGCCCCGGTCGGGTTGTTGGGGTGGCACAGCAGCACGCACCGGGTCCGCTCGGTGACCGCGTCCGCCATCGCGGGCAGGTCGTGGTCGTACCCGTCCATCGGGACCGGCACGGCGCGGGCGCCCGCGTTGCCGATGATCAGCGGGTAGCCCTCGAAGGAGAGTGCCGGGTGGACGACGTCCGGGCGCGGCCCGAGGGACTGCACGAGGTGCTGGCACAGTCCGGCCGAGCCGGGGCCGACGAGGATCGACTCCGGGCCCACGCCGAGCCGCGCCGACAGCGCGGCCACGAGCGCCGACGACAGCCGGTCCGGGTAGCGCTGGAGCGTCGCGGCGGCGTCCTCGACCACCCGCCGCACCCCCGGTAACGGCGGGTATGGCGTCTCGTTCATGGACAGGTCGGCCGGCGGTTGCGTCCCGAGGGCGGTGGCTGGCGTCATCATCGCTCACTTTCCGACGGGACCGGTGGGGACGTGGTGTGCGCGTGCCGGTCGGCCAGCAGCCCGAGCTGGTACAGCCGGTCGACGGCGGAGAGCGGCCGGACGTCGGTGCCGGAGAGGTTGCCGGCGGTGAGCCCGAGCAGCCGGGGGTTGGCGGCGGTGCGGCGCATCATCCGCGCGCCGAGCAGCTTCGGCAGCCCGGACACGGCGGTGATCATGCGGGAGGCGTTGTGGCTGACGGTGGCGACGTGGTCCAGCCGGGGCCGCCGCGCCGCCTCGAACGCCCGCAGCGCCCGGTCCACGGCGGCCGGTTCCGGCGCGCCGCCCTCGGCGGCCAGGCAGGCGGCGAGTGTCTCGGCGTCGCCGAGGGAGCTGTTGACGCCCTGCGCCGCCATCGGGTGCACCGCGTGGGCGGCCTCCCCGGCGAGCGCGAGCCCCGGTACGGCCAGGCGCGCGCTGCGCAGCCGGTAGACCGCGAGCAACTGGCGCCGGCGCAGGCTCGCCCGCACGGCCGGGCCCAGCGGGCGGATCGCCGGCACGTCGGCGAGCAGCCGCTCGCACCACGCGTCCAGGTCGACCCGGCCCCGGAACTCGTCCGGTGTGACCTGCACGTAGAGGCGGCACCGCCCGCCCGGCAGCGGGTAGACCAGGCAGAGTCCCCGGCCGCTGCGGTATGCGGACACCTCGTCGGCCACCTCGGCGCCGTCGACGTCGAACGCGACCAGGCCGTGCGGGTACTCCCGGCGCTCCACGGCGATCCCGGCCGCCCGGCGCAGCGGCGAGGACATGCCGTCGGCCGCGACCACGAGCGGCGACGGGATCTCCCGCTCGGCGCCGTCCACGAGGGCCCGGACGCCGCCGACCCGGCCGTCGCCGTCGCGCCGGACGCCGGTCACCCGCACGCCCCACCGGACCTCCACCGTGGCGGGCAGCCTGTCGGCGAGCACCGCGCGCAGGTCGCCGTAGTCGGCGCAGAGGATCTGCCGGTACGCCCCGGGCAGGCCGGCGTAGTCCAGGCAGAGCAACGGCTCGCCGTACGCGTCACGGATGGCCAGCCGCCCGACCGGGCGCGCACCGGTGGCCCGCAGCGCGTCCAGCGCGCCCCAGGAGTCGAGGATGCGTACCGTCTCGGGCTGGAGGATCTCGCCCTTGGCGATCGACGCGGGGGCGCGCTGCCGGTCGAGCACGAGCACCCGCAGGCCGAGCGCGCCGAGCGCGTGCGCGCAGGCCAGCCCGCCGGCGCCGGCGCCGGCCACCACGACGTCGGCGGTCATCGGGCCACCGCGCCCGGTGCGGCGCCGGATCGCGCGGCGGCGGCGCGGTACTCACCGAGTGCCCGCAGCGCGAGTGCCTGGGTGATCACCGCGTTCGGGTACCGCATGTGGTGACGGATGTAGTTGCAGACCCGCGCGGCGGGCCAGGCGCCGTCCGGTCCGGCGGCGGCCACCAGCCGGGCCACGCCCCGGTCGACCGCGTCGGCGGTATCCGGATCGCCGGTGGCGAGCAGGCCCTGTACCGCCCAGGACGTCTCCTCGACGGTGCCGTCGGTGCCGTCGCCCGGGCCCCACGAGCCGTCGGGCAGCTGGGTGTCGCGCAGCCACCGGGCCGCGCGGCGCACCACGTCGTGCCGGGCGTGCCCGACCCGGGACAGCGCGGCGACCACCACAGCGGTGCCGGAGGTGTGATCGCGGTACCAGAGGTTCTCGAACGTGCCGTCGGGCGCGGCGCGGGTCAGCAGCCAGGCCGCCGCCCGGGCGATCGCCGGATGGTCGTCGGGGTGCCCGGCGTCGTGCAGCGCGAGGATCGCCTGGCTGGTGATGGCCGGGCAGGGGCCGTCGTTGGCGAGCCGGGTGTCGCGGACCCACAGGCTCCACGAACCGCGGCTGTCCTGGCGGCCGGCGAGCCACGCCAGTCCCTGGCGCAGCACCGGGTCGGCCCCGGCGCCGGGGAGGCCGGCGAGCGCGGAGAGGATCTCGGCCGACTCCAGCGTGACCGGCCAGCCCCGGGCGTTGGAGTAGCTCCACCCGCCCGGCGGCACGTCCAGCACCTCGAACGCCTCCGTCTTGCGGGTGGCGTGGAGGAAGTCCCGGGTGGCGTGCAGCCGGGGATCGTCGGCGTAGCCGGCCGCGATCAGCCCGGTCGCCGCGTACCCGGACCGGGTGAGGTCCAGGTTGGTGACGGCGTCCCAGGAGCCGTCGGGGCGTACCGCCCGGCGCAGCCAGCCGACGACGGCGCGGGCGATGTCGGGCGCCTCGCCGCTGCGGGCCAGGCCGAGCAGGACGAGCGCGGCCGGCCACGGATCCTCGCTGAGCGCGCCGGTGCGGCCCTCGTGGTCGTGGATCGACCGCAGCAGCCGCACCGCCGCCGGACGCGCGCGGCGAAGCGTGGCCCGGCGCAGCGGGCCCGCGGGCAGCATGTCGGCCTGCATGAGCGCGAGCCCGACGAACGGCGCGGTCCGGAACGACAGGCGCTGCCGGCGTACCCGGTCGAACAGGACGATCTCCAGCGGCAGCCGGCGCAGCGGGCCGGCCTCGGCGGTCATCCCGGCCATCGTGAGCAGTTGCCGGCACAGCAGCGAGATGGCCGGATCGGTGATCGTGTCGACGCCGCCGAGCGCGGCCAGCCGGGCCCGGCCCGCCGCGATCGCGTCGGCGCTGTCCGAGGGCGCGCTCAGGGCCAGCGCCGCGACCGCCACCGCGGTGGGCACCACAGCGGTGCCGGCGCCCACGACGCCACCCCATCCGCCGTCGTCGTGCTGCGCGCGACGCAGCCAGGCGGCTCCCGCGCCGACCAGGTGGGCGCAGCCGGACGGGTCGGCGGCGTGCAGCGCGGCGACCGCGCCGGCGGTGCCGAGCACCGAGGCGGGCGGGTCGTCACCGAAGGCGCCGTCGGGTCGGCGGCGGCGGAACAGCGCCTCGGCGCCGTCGGTGAGAGCCTTCCCGACGGCCTCGGCGGTCACAGCGGTCATGGCGCGTCCTCCAGCGGCAGTCGACTGCGGGTGGCGAGGGTCAGGCCCGCGACCGGCGGGCCGAGTTCGTGCCGGACGCGCATGCCGCGCTGCGCCAGCCAGGTCAGCAGCACCATCGGCAGCGCGAGCGCGAGCTGCACGGCGACGCCGAGGCCGAGCCCGACGGCCGCCGAGGCCAGCACGACCCGCTCGACGACCAGGACCGAGTGGGCGCGCAGCGCCACCAGGACGGGCATCCCGTCGCGGCGCGCCACCAGCGGGGCCAGCGCGACGACGCCGGTGACCAGGACGACGAGCACCGTGGCGAGGTACGGCACGCGGGTGCCCGGCCCGGCCAGCAGTCCGGCGGCCACGGCGGCGCCGATCGTGACGGCGTAGAGCGCCACCACGGTCCGCACGGCCACCGGCACACCCCGCCCCACCGGCAGCGTGCGGTAGCCGCCGGCGCGGTCACCGTCGATGTCGCGCAGCGCGCCGACCAGGTTGGACATCGCGTCGTGCGACCAGAACGCGACGACGAGCGCGAGCAGCACCGGCACCGCCCAGGCCCGGTCCGGCGCGAGGCCGGCGGCGAGCGCGCCGTAGCCGAGCGCGACCGCGCCGAGCGCGCCGCGGACCAAATTGCCGGCGATCCCCCGGGCCTTGAACCACCTGCTGTACGCGACGATGCCGCACCCGGCCAGCAGCGCCGCCACCGTGGTGCCCCAGCCACCGAGCACGGCCAGGACGCCGAGCGCGGCGAAGCAGGCGCTGCCGCACCACAGCGCCGTGCCCGCGCCCAGCCGGCTGGACGGGATCGGCCGGTGCGGCTTGCTGCCGGCGTCCAGCTCGCGGTCGAAGTAGTCACCGAGGTAGTGGCCGCCGAGCCAGCCGGCGGTGGGCGCGGCCCAGGCCGACAGCAGCAGCCACGGGTCGCGTCGTCCACCGGCGACCGCGGCGCCGGCCAGGCCGACCAGACCGACGTACCAGAGGGTGTAGGGCCGCCAGGTCTCCACGTGGGCCCGTAGTGCTCGCACGGCGCCGGCCGTGCTCACGCCATCTCGCTCGTCATCCAGGCCGCGATGCCGGTGAGCACGTCCGCGCTCGCGGACGGGGTGAGCACTGCCAGCTCGGCGCGGGCCCGCTCGGCGTGCTCCAGCATCCGCCGCCGGGCGCCGTCGACCGCGCTGGTGTCGCGGAGCAGGGCGGTGACCCACTCGACGTCGCCGGGGCCGGCGCCGCGCCGGTGCAGCACCGCCAGCAGCTCCACCCGGGCCGCGTCGCCGACCGCGTCGTACGCCAGCAGCAGCGGCAGGGTGGGGCGACCGTTGTTGAGGTCGCTCGTCGCCGGTTTGCCGGTCCGTTCCGGGGTGGACAGATAGGACAGCAGGTCGTCGCGGATCTGGAACGCGGTGCCGACGTGCTCGCCGTAGCGGGCCAGCGCGGCCGACACCAGCGGGTCGGCGCCGCCGAGCAGCGCGCCGATGTGGCACACGGCGCGGAACAGCGAGCCGGTCTTGAGCCGGATCATCTCCGGGTACCAGCGGGCGCCCGCGTCCAGGTCGCCGACGAGCCGTTCCTCCAGCGCCTGGCCCCGGCACAGGTCCTGGCCCGCCTCGGCGAACGCGGTGACGGCGGCGACGACCGACGCCGGGGGCACGGCCCGGCCGCCCTCCACGACGGCCCGGAAGGCGTGGAAGATGAGGTGGTCGCCGGCCACTATGGCGCCGGGGATGCCGTACGCGACCGGGACCGCGGGCCGGCCGCGGCGCAGCGTGTCGGCGTCGATGATGTCGTCGTGCACGAGCGTCGCGACGTGCAGGTACTCGGTGCCGAGCGCGGCGGCGAGGACGTCCCGGGGCGACCCGCCGACCGCCTCGGCGGCGTGCAGCGTCATCATCGGGCGGAGCATCTTGCCCGCCGGCAGCAGCGCGTAGCGCACGATCGCGTCGAGCCGGTCGGGCGTCTCCGGCCACCGCCGGCCGAGTTCGGCACGCAGCAGCCGCCCCGATTCGCTGCGGGCCAGGTCGTCGATGAAGGGCGGATATCGCGTGGAGCCAGCAACCGTCATGACGCGTCGACCCTTTCGCCAGGGATCGGCTAGTCGCCACGCGAGACGTTACCGCTCGGTCCTCCCGTGAACAACCATTGATAAATGCGCATGGACATGGGTGGCCGCAAATGTCGTGACAGCATTCTTCAGCACATTGACCGATGCCCAGAGAAATCCGCCGTTTGACACACGGCCGCCATGTCGATGCATATACGTCAATCTTCGGGCGCACGGGACGGCACCGGACAGGTGCGACTCGCCCGGCCGCTCAGGCGCCGGCGGCGAACTCCATGAGCGTCAGCCCGTCGGTGCCGTGGTAGGTGCGCCGGGGCGCCAGCCCCGCGGCGGCGGCCAGCGCGGCGAACTCGGGCAGCCCACGCTCGCGCCCGCCGACGAGCACCAGCATCCGCAGGTCGTACGGCGACAGGTGCGGCACGTGCGGCACCGTCGGCAGCACCTCGATGACGAGCACCCGGCCCGTGCTCCCGGCCGCCTCGGCGCAGCGCCGCAGGATCGCGGTGGCGTGGGCGTCGCTCCAGTCGGTGAGCGCGCGGGAGACCACGTACACGTCGGCGCCGGGCGGCAGCGGGGCGAAGAAGTCCCCGACCACGGCCTCGGCCCGGTCGGCGAGGCCGCACGCGGCGAACGTCGCGGCGGCGGTGGCGACCGGCTCGTCGCGGTCGACGAGCGTGCCCCGCAGGTGCGGATGGGCGCCCAGCACCTCCCGCAGCAGCCCGCCCGCGCCACCGGCCACGTCGACCACGTGCCCGACCTCGTGCCAGGGGTAGAGCGCCGCGACCTCCGGCGCGGTGAACCGCTGCTGGCTGAGCATCAGCGCGTCGAAGTAGGCCCGGTGGTCCGGGTGGGCGTCGAGGTCGGCCCAGAAGTCGCGCCCGTGCACCTCCCGGTAGCCGGGCCCGCCGGTGCGGATCGCGTGCGGCAGACCCGTCCAGGCCAGGTCCATCCGCGCGCCGAGACCGCCGAGGTCCAGGTAGGCGCCGTGGCCGCCGCCGTCACGGTCGCAGAGCAGCTCGCCGACGTCGGTCAGGCCGAACACGTCCGGCGACACCTCGACGAACACGCCCCGGTGCACGAGGTAGCGCAGCAGGCGGCCCAGCGCGGCGGCGTCCGCGCCGCAGGCCTCGGCCAGCTCACCCAGACCGGTGACGCCCGCGGCGATCCGGTCCGGCACGCGCAGCGTCACCGCCGTGCGTACCGCGAACGGGGTGGCCAGGTCGGTGAGCCGGTCGAGCCGCTCCCCCGCGTCACCCTCGATCGGGGCATCGATCGACACCGGCGCCTCCTCCCGCGTCGCGGGCCGGCACCGCCGCCCCCGCCGGTGCGAATGCTTCCAGGCGTACGGCGGGTGAGTCAACGACGACGGCTGGTGAGGACATTCATGGGCGTGGAACAATGCGCGGACCAGCCGTGGCGCGCAGACCGGAGGGATCATCGATGACCACATCCATCGCGGCCGAGGTGCGGCTCGTCTCCGGCGCGCTGGGGGCCGAGGTCCACGGCATCGACCTGAACACGCTCACCGACGAGGGCTTCGCGCTGATCCACGACCTGCTGCTCAAGCACCAGGTGGTCTTCTTCGCCGGGCAGACCGGGCTGACGCCGCAGGCGCACGTCGCGTTCGGCCGCCGCTTCGGCGAGGTGGAGCTGCACCCGTACCTGCCCCGGCTGGAGGGGCACCCGGAGATCGTCGTCATCGACTCCGCCGACGGCGGCAAGGTCGACGTCTGGCACACCGACATGACGTTCCACCAGAGCCCGCCGATCGCCTCGATCCTGCACCTGATCCAGCTGCCCGAGGTCGGCGGCGACACCATGTGGACCAACCAGTGCCGGGTCTACGAGGCGCTCTCCGCGCCGATGCGTGACCTGCTCGACGGGCTGACCGCCATCCACGTCATCCGGATCGGCACCGAGTTCACCAGCCGCGCCGAACACCCGGTGGTCCGGGTGCACCCCGAGACCGGCCGCCGCTCGCTGTACGTCAACCGGCTGTTCACCTCGCACATCCCGCAGCTGACCCGCAACGAGAGCGACGCGCTGCTGGAGCACCTGTTCACCTTCTCCGAGAGCCCTCAGTTCACCTGCCGCTACCGCTGGCGGACCGGGGACGTCGCGGTGTGGGACAACCGGGTCACCCAGCACTACGCCGTCAACGACTACGACGGGCTGCGGCGCGGGCAGCGGATCACCGTGCTCGGCGACCACCCGACGGGAGACGCGCCCCGATGGGAGCACTACGTCCCGGCGCCCGGCGAGCGCTACTGGCCGGGCCGGGTCAACGCGGTGGAGAGCTACTGACCGCCGGTCACCAGGTGACCGGGAAGGAGGCGATACCGCCGTTCATCCGGTCGTGCCGCCACGGGATCTCCGCCGGCGGCACCGCCGGCGACAGCGCCGGCATCCGGGTCAGCAGCGCGCCGAGCGACAGCTCCACCTGCATCCGGCCCAGCGCCGTGCCGAGGCAGAAGTGCGGCCCGAAGCCGAACGTCAGGTGCGGTACGCCGGGCCGGCGGTCGATGTCGAAGACGTTCGGCTCGGGGAAGAACCGGGGATCGCGGTTGCCGGCCCACGGGATCGCCATCACGCAGTCGCCGGCCCGCATCGCGACCCCGCCGAGGACCAGGTCCTCGCGGACCACCTGCACCCGGAACATGGCGCTCACCGACGTGTAGCGCAGGATCTCGTCGGTGGCCGCGGAGAGCTTGCCCGGCGCGGCGCGCAGCTTCGCCAACTGCTCCGGGTGCTGGAACAGCGCGAGCAGGCCGGCGCTCGTGGAGTTGATCTCCAGCCCGCCGAGCAGCACGCCCATGGCCAGCTCGACCAGTTCGGCGTCGGCCAGCTCGTGCGCGCCTGCGCCGCGGACCCAGGCCGAGAGCAGGTCGTCGCCGGGCTCGGCCCGCTTGCGCGCGAGCTGACCGGCCAGGTAGTCACGCAGCTCGGCCTGCGCGGTCGCGGCGGCGGCCGAGCCGTACGCGGTCACCGAGTTCAGCCCCTCGATCCAGGCGTAGAACCGGGGCCGGTCGGCGGCCGGGACGCCGAGCACGTCGCACACCACGAGCACCGGCAGCGGCGCCACCAGCCCGGCCACCACGTCGGCCGGGCGCGGCCCGGCGAGCATGGCGTCGACCAGCTCGTCCACCAGCCGCTGCACCCGGGGCCGGAACGTCTCGATGCGCCGGGCGGTGAACGCGCGACCGGCCACCCGCCGCACCGCCGCGTGCGCCGGGCCGTCCATGTTCAACTCCCGGGGACCGCCGCCGTCCGGCGTGGTGGTCGCGCCCAGCGGGAGCCGGGAGAACCGGGGGTCGGCCAGGACGGTGCAGCAGTGCTCGTAGCTCAGCACGAGCCAGGCCGCCCGCCCGTCCGGCAACCGCACCCGGCTGACCGGCTCGGCGACGACCATCTCCAGCAGCTCGGCGGGAAGGTCGCCGGTGAACGGTTCGAACGGATAGGAACGTAGCCCGGAATTGACTGTCACGGCGCCACCGGCCGACTGATCGCGGTCCACGTCCGACATCGGCTAAGAGTCCAGCATCGGTTAGTCCGGCGTCAATATCCGTCGCATGCGTCCGCGACCTTCCGCGTACCGGTGTCGATCCCCTAGCATCGGTTCTCCAGGGCTGCCGTTTCGCCGCGCGGATTGGTGGGATTTGACTGCGCCGCTGCGAATTCTGATGTCGACGTGGGGCTGGCGGTCGCATTTCTACAGCCTGGTCCCGCTCGGCTGGGCGTTGCAGGCCGCCGGCCACGAGGTTCGGGTGGCCAGTCACCCGTCGATGGCCGCCACGATCAGCACGGCCGGGCTCGCCGCCGTACCGCTGGGCGAGGACGTCGACTTCGCCGAGGCGTTCGCCGGCCGGATCGGCGCGGTGGCCCCGCTCGGTGGTTCCGCGCCGGCCGGCGCCGTCGAGCCGGCGATCACCGCCGACGGCGGGGTGGTCCGGTTCGCCGCCGCCGTCCTCGACGACCTGGTCTCGTACGGCCGCTCCTGGCGGCCGGACCTGGTCCTCTGGGAACCGTTCAACCTGGCCGCGCCGGTGGCCGCCGCCGCGCTGGGCGTGCCGGGCGTGCTCAACCTGTGGGGGCCGGACTCCTCGACCACGCTGCGCCTGGACCCGGACGAGGTGGTCGGGCCGCTGGCCGCCCGGTTCGGGCTCCCCGCCGCCGACGTGCCGCTGGACGGCGTCCTGACGCTCGACCCGGTGCCGCCGCCCATGCAGGTGCCGATGCGGCGCCCCGGCCGTCCGGTGCGGTTCGTGCCGTACAACGGTCCGGCCGTCGTGCCGGACTGGCTGCGCCGCCCGGCGGACCGGCCCCGGGTGTGCGTCACGGCGGGCACCATGATGGCCGGTGCCGGGCTGCACGACCGGCTCGACCTGGGCGGGGTGATCCGGGCGGTGGCCGGGCTCGACGTGGAGGTCGTCGTGGTGGTCGAACCGCGCCAGCACGAGGGACTGGGCCGGCTGCCGGCCCGGGTCCGCCTGGTCGAGGGGCCGCTGGCGGTACGGCTGGTGCTGCCGACCTGCGCCGCCCTGGTGCAGCAGGGCGGGGCCGGCACCACCATGACCGCGCTCACGTACGGCGTGCCACAGCTCGTCCTGCCGCAGGTCAGCGACCAGCACTTCAACGCCGGGCGGCTGGCGGTCACCGGCGCCGGCACCTGGCTGGCGGACGAGCGCGCCACCGCCACCGCGGTACGGGATCTCGTCGGCGAGCTGGTCGGCGACGGCCCCCGGCGGCAGGCCGCGGCGCTGATGCGTGACCGGGTCCACGCCATGCCCTCCCCCGCCGAACTCGTGCCGACGCTCGCCGCCCTGGCCCGGGGCGGCCCGATCTGAGGAGTCGCAGATGACGCAGGAGCCACCGGCCATCACCTACCCGCTCGCGCCGGCTCCGACGATCTACCACCCGTCGCCGGACTACACCCGGATGCGCGAGACGTGCCCGGTGGCCCGGGTCGAGCTGCCCGACGGGGCGTGCGCGTACCTGGCCACCCGGCACGCCGACGTGCGCCGGGTCTTCACCGACCAGCGGTTCAGCCGGGCCGCCGCGGCCGGGCCGAACCGCCCGACCCGGGAACTCGGCTCGCTCGCGGAGGACTCGCTGATCGGGATGGACCCGCCGCGGCACACCACGATGCGCCGGGCCGTCTCGCACGCGTTCACCGTCCGCCGGGTGGAGGAGCTGCGCCCGCAGGTGGCGGCGCTCGTCGACCGGATGATCGACGACCTGGAGGCCGCCGGTCCGCCGGCCGACCTGATCACGCACGTCTCCGGCCCTCTGCCGATCTCCGTGATCAGCACGCTGTTCGGCATCCCCGACCGGGACCGGGAGCGGGTACGCCAGTGGTCGGACGCGCTCGTCGGCGACTGGGACGCCGACCCCGAGGCGCCCCGGGCCGCGCTGGAGGCGTTCCGCGAGCTGATCGACCAGCGGCGCCGCCGGCCCGGCGACGACCTGATGAGCGCGCTCATCGCGGTCTGGGACGAGCACGACGACCTGACCGAACGGGAGCTGGTCTCGGTCACCGCCGGGATCTTCGTGGGCGGACACGAGACCACCACCAACCAGCTCAACCTTTTCCTGCTCGTGCTGGCCCGACATCCCGAGCAGCTCGGCGGGCTGCGCGGCGACGATCCGGTGGCGGTCGCCCGGGCGGTCGAGGAGTTGTCCCGCTTCATCCAGCTCGGCGACAACGGGGTGCTGCTGCCCCGGGTCACGACCGAGGAGGTGGAGCTGGGCGGCGTACGCCTGCCGGCCGGCGCCGCGGTGCTGCCGGCGATCGCGTCGGCCAACCGGGACGCCACGGTGTTCCCGGGCGCGGACACGCTCGACCTGACCCGCGTGCACAACCCGCACCTGGCGTTCGGCGCCGGCCCGCACCACTGCCTGGGCGCGGCGCTGGCCCGGATGGAGTTGCAGGAGGCGCTGGGCGCGCTGCTGCGGCGGCTGCCCGGGCTGCGGCTCGCGGTCGACGAGTCGGAGCTGCGGTTCCGGCCGGGGCTGGTGGTGCGCAGCCTGGAGTCGCTGCCGGTGGCCTGGGACCGGTGACGCTCAGCCGCCCGCCGACCCGGGGACGACCCGGGTCGGCGCGGCGGGGTCGAGGGCCGCCTCCACCGCCACCTCCTCCACGCCGCGCAGCAGACGTTCCGCCTGCTCCTCGGTGAAGCAGCCGAAGTCGAAGATCACCTGGAGGTGGACCGTCTCCGGCTGGTCCTCGACGGTGATGAACATCTGCTCGGGCAGATGGTCCAGCGGGCCGTCCCAGACCAGGAACGTCTCGTCCGCGCGGCGGCGGATCCGCTCGGCGGTCACCGGGTCGTCGTGCAGCCCGCCGTCGGCCGCCTGCCGGGTCGTCACCCGCCGGTCGTTGATCCGGCAGCTGATCCGGGCCGGGTATCCGCGTTCGGCGTCCAGCCGGTCCGAGACCTCGGCGAGCTGCGCCGGGTCGTAGTAGGCGTACTTCCCGGCGGAGACCGCGGCCCGGCGGGCGCGCGCCACCACCTCGTCCACAGTGGTGCCGGCGGTGTCGACGCGGAGCACGCCGTTCTGGCTGAGCGGGGCGATGGCCTCGGCGAAGCCCGGCCGGAACCGGTTGCCGACGATGAGCTTGGCGGTGAGCGGGCTGACGCCGGTGGCCCGGCCGATCGCGATCGCGATGACCGCGAGCAGCACGCGCGAGGTGTCCGTGCGGGTCCGCGCCGCGATGGCCCGCACCGCCAGGTACGCCGCGGGCGAGCTGAACCGGCCGTGCCAGTACCGGTGGCCCCGGCGTCCACCGGCGGCCGGCTCACCGAACGTCAGCGGCGGGACGTCGCGCAGGTGCTCGGCCCAGTGACGCACGGCCCGATCGCTGACCCGGCGCAGCGGCGGCGTCTCCTCCCGCCGGCCCAGGTCGAGGATCTGCACGGTACGCGGGTCGGCGACCCGGCGGACCGGCCGGGCGGCCAGGCCGAGGTCGGCCAGCACCAGGGACGTGGCGGTGCCGTCCACCACGAGGTGGTCGATCGTCAGTACCCGGTGCACCAGGGCGCCGCGGTGCCGGATCACCGCCATCCTCACCGACCAGTCCCGGTAGAGGTCGTAGTGGCTCAGCAGGCGGGCGTGGCCCAGGTCGTAGGCGAACGCGGCCACGTCGGCGGGGTCCGCGTCGTCGGGTACGTCCACCACGTCCAGGACCGTCTCTCCGCTCGCGGACACGACCTGGCACGGGCCGTCCCCGTCGCCGGGGCCGAGCCGCATCCGCAGCGCCGGGTGCCGGGCCATCAGCGCGGCGAACTCGGCCGCCACCTGCTCGACCGTGACCCCCGCCGGCACCGGGTGGGCACCGCTGACGTTGTGCGTCCAGCCGGTCTCCCGCATGTCCTGCATGATGGCCTTCTGTCCCCAGGTCAGGGGCGCGGTGCCGGCGCCCGGCCCGGCGAACGGAACGGGTACCTGGGCCTGGACCGTCGGCGCGAACACCCGTTCATCAGAGCAACGCGCATCGGCGTGTGTCAACGTGACGGCAGACGGTTACGCTGCCGTCCATGCGGGACGCCGTCCGGGTCTGGATCCTTGCGGCAGCGGTGCCGGCGGACGAGCTGGCCCGGTACCGGGCGGTGCTCGACGCGGACGAGCGGGACCGGGCCGCGCGGTTCGGCACCGGGGCGCTGCGGGACCGGTTCACGGTTGCGCACGGCGCGCTGCGCGTCCTGGCCGGGCGGGCCACCGGCACGACACCGGCGGCGCTGACCTGGCGCCGGGGCCGGTACGGCAAACCGGCGCTGACCGGCCCGTGGAGCGGCCTGCACACGAGCCTGTCGTACTCCGGCGACCTCGTGGCGGTCGCGCTCAGCGAGGGCCGCCCGGTCGGGGTGGACATCCAGCACGTCACGCCGGGCGGGGATCCGGTATCCGCGTCCGCGCGCTTCTTCGACCCGCGGGAGGCGCGGCACGTCGCCGCCGGACCGGATCAGGCCGGCCGGGCGCTGCGGTTCGCCCGGCTGTGGGCGCGCAAGGAGGCGGCCGTCAAGGCGGCCGGGGGCCGGCTGTGGCCCAACCTCGGCGTGCCGGTGCACCCGGGCGACGTGGTCGAGTGCGTCGACCCGGCCGGCCCGCACCGGCTCACCGACCTGCCCACGCCCGCCGGGTACGCGGTGGCGGTCGCGCTCGCCGGCGACGGGCCGTACGCCGTCGAAAGCCGCACCGGCCTCGGTCACGATCGGTGACGATCGCCGTACCCGTTGACACCCGCCGATGTCCCCTGCTCTGATGACTCCATGCCGACGCGCATGATCGACTCGTGGGACGCCCGGTGCTAGAACACGACGCGCCGGCCGACGCGCCGCCCCGTGACCAGGTCGTGGACCGCCTGACCGTGTTGCTGACCCGCATGCTCCGGCCGGATGCGCCGGTCACCGAGCAGACCCAGCTGATGGACGATCTCGGCCTCAGCTCCTCCCTCGGGCTGGAGCTGCTGCTGGCGCTGGAGGACGAGCTGGAGATCCAGATCGACGTCGAGGAGCTGGACGAGGACCGGATGGCCACGCTCGGCGACCTGGCCGACTACATCACCGCCAACTCCACCCCGCGCTGAGCAGGCCGACCATGGACCGGCCCGGCCTGAGCGTGGTGGTGCCCGCGCACGAGAACGCATCCGCGCTCGACGCGACGCTGCGCTCGCTGACCCGGCAGACGCTGCCGCCCGGGGACTTCGAGGTGGTCGTCGGCGACGACGGCTCGGCCGTGGCGCTGGGCCCGGTGGTGGACGCCTACCGGGACCGGCTGCGGATCGACTACGTCCGCAGCGAGCGGAACCGGGGCCGCAGCGCCAACCGCAACGCGGCGGCCGCCCGCGCCCGCGCGGACACGCTGATGTTCCTGGACGCCGACACCGTGGCGCATCCCGGCCTGCTGCAACGGCACCGTGACTTCCACGCCGGGCGGGCCGGCCGGCCGGGCGTGCTGCTCGGTCAGCGGTACGACCTGGACTGGGCCGGCGCGGACGCGCTGCGCCGGGGCGAGCCGGTCGTCCCGGCGATGCTCGACGCCGAGCGCGGCGACCCGCGGCTGGAGGACATCTCCCTCCGGCAGCGGACGGACGACTTCCCGAGCGCGCCCTGGGTGCTGGGCCTGACCCACAACGCGTCGGTGGACCACGAGTCGTTCCGGCGGGTCGGCGGGTTCGACGAGGCGATGGTCAAGTGGGGCTTCGAGGACCTCGACTTCTTCTACCGGGTGTTCCACCTGCACGGCGCGCCGCCGGAGCTGTTCCGGCTGGACGCCGAGGCGCTCTCCTACCACCTGCCGCACTTCCGCAGGACGTCCAACGGGCTCGCCTCGATGGACAACATGAAGTACCTGCTGCGCAAGCACCTGCGCTACGACGTCGAGGTGCTGTACGGGCTCAACACGTTCGGCCGGCACCTGGGCCGTATCCGGCTCTACGGCCAGGCGATCGAGGCGTACCGGTCCGGCGGGCTGGGCCGGCCGGACGTCCTGCCCGCGCCGCTGCGCGACGAGCTGGCGGTGAGCGCGGCGCTGGTCGTCGGTAACGGCGTGTCGGCGCTGGACCTGGGCGCCGGGTCGCACACGTTCGACCACGACGCGCCGGTCGGCGAGACGAACTCGCACCTGCTCGGCACCGTGCTCCAGCAGTTCAAGGCCGGCGCGCTGGACGTGATCGTCAACGTCGACATGTGGCGGTGCCTGCTGCCCGAGGATCTGCCCGCGTTCCTCACCCGAGGGCTGCTCAAGGCCGACCGGATCGAGCTGGTCGCCACCCGTAGCGGCCCGGACCAGCGCGCCCTGCTGCCGGTGCCGCTGGTCGCCGACCTCGACTACGCGGCCGACATGCTGCGCCCGCACTTCACCGTCGCCGTCGCCGCGTACGACACCGCCACGGTGATCACGCTCCGCTGAGGCCGGACGGCCGCTCAGGCGGGCCGGGCGAGGACCAGGCTGACGTTGTGGCCGCCGAAGCCGAACGAGTTGGACAGCACCGCGTCCACCGCGGCCGCCCGCGCCTTCTCGCGGATGTGGTCGACCTCGTCCGCCCGCTCCGGGTCGTCCAGGTTGTGCGTGGGCGGCAGCAGGCCGCGACGCAGCGCCTCGACCGCGATCGCGGCCTCGATCACGCCGGAGACGCCGAGCATGTGCCCGGTCACGCCCTTGGTCGAACTCAGCGGCGGCGGGCCGGCGCCGTAGACCTCGGCGAGCGCGGCCAGCTCGGCGGCGTCCCCGGCGCGGGTGCTGGTGCCGTGCGCGTTGACGTATCCGATGTCGGCGGGCACCAGCCCGGCGTCGCGGACGGCCATGCGCATGCACGCGGCGGCGTCCGCGCCGTCGGGGCGCGGCGAGGTCGGGTGGTGGGCGTCGTTCGTGGCGCCCCAGCCGAGCACGTCGGCGTGGCGGTGGGCGCCGCGCGCGGCGGCGTGCGCGGCGCGTTCCAGCACGAACACCCCGGCGCCCTCGCCGAGGACGAGCCCGTTGCGGCGCCTGTCGAAGGGCCGGCTCGCGGCGGCCGGGTCGGCCCAGCCGCGGGCGAGCGCCCGGGCGTTGCCGAACGCGTACGCGAACGTCGGGAACAGCGGCGCCTCGGCGCATCCGGCGAGCACCACGTCCGCCTCCCCGGCGCGCAGGATGCGCAGCGCCTCGCCGATCGACTGCGCCCCGGCCGCGCACGCCGTGCCGATGGACGAGGTGTAGCCGTGGATGCCGAACTTGATCGCGATGCGGGCCGCGCCCATGTTCGGCAGCGTCCCGGGCAGCATGTACGGGCTGACCCCGAACCGGCCCCGCGCGGCGCGGGCGAGCGCCTGCTCCTCCAGCATGGACAGACCGCCGACGCCGGAGACGACGGCCGCGACCCGGTACGGGTCGACGTCGTGGCCGATCCGCAGTCCGGCGTCGGCGAGCGCGTCCCCGGCGGCGCGCAGCACCATCACGATCGACCGGTCCACGACGCGTGACTCCGGGCCGGGCAGCACGCTCGCCGGGTCGATCGCCGGGGCGAACGCGGCGACGTCGACCACGCCGTGCAGCGGATGGCCGGCGGGCGGGCGGGAGAGCCCGGACCGGCCGTCGCAGACCGCGTCGAACACCTCGGCTGCGGTGGAGCCGACCGGGCTGACCAGACCGATCCCGGTGACGGTGACCGGTTCGCGCACGCTCACCGGCCCCGGCGTGCCGGCCGGGACGCCGGGACGCGGCACGGCCGGGTGCGGTGCACCGACATCGGTCAGCGCGCCGAGGCCGGGGCGATGCGCGCCGCCACGGTCCGGCTGAACTCGCCGACCGTCATCATGGCGAGGTCCTCCGCCTCGTCGTCGTCGAAGGCGACCCCGAACCGGTCCTCCACGCGCACCGCCAGCTCGGCCAGGCCGAGGGAGTCCACGTCGAGCCCGGCCGGGCCGAAGACGGTGTCGTCGTCGACGTCCGAGACGTCGTACTTCATCTCGGTGAGTGCGGCGAGGAGGAACGCGCGGATCTCGTCGGTCATGTCCGGTGTTTCCCTTCCACGGTGTCCTGGCGGCGCGCTCGACCTGCTCGACGGAACCTGTGAGGCGCGGAGCGGACACTCCGCGTAGCATCGACCTTACTCGATCGGGTTGGTTTGGCAAGGTGCCCGGTCGGTCAGCCGTACCGGCAAACGGTCGTACCCGCGCAGCATGAGTGCGCGACGCGGCCCGGGTTCGGCGGCCAGCGCCGGGAAGCGGTCCAGCAGGCGGGGCAGCACCAGCCGCCCCTCGGCCCGGGCCAGCGTCGCCCCGAAGCAGTAGTGCGGCCCGGCGCTGAACGCCAGGTGCCGGTTGTCGGTGCGGGACGGGTCGAACCGGTCCGGGTCGGGGAAGCGGCGCGGATCCCGGTTCGCGGCGCCGGTCAGCACCACCACGGTCCGTCCCGCCGCCACCGGCAGGCCGGCGACCTCGGTGTCCGCGGCGGCGTACCGGACCGCGAAGTGCACCGGCGGCTCGTACCGCAGGATCTCCTCGACGTACGACGCGGCCAGCGACGGATCGGCGCGCAGCGCGTCCCGCGCGTCCGGCCGCTCGGTGAGCAGCACCAGCCCGTTGCCGAGCAGGTTCGCGGTGGTCCGGAACCCGGCGTTGTACATGATGATCAGGTTGGCCAGCAGCTCGTCGGCGGTCATCCGGCCGGGTTGGGCGTCCAGGCCGCGCAGCAGCGCCGAGACGAAGTCGTCGCGCGGGCGCGCCCGGCGCGCGGCGACCAGATCGGTGAAGTACGCGGTCAGCTCCGCCGCCGCGACGTTGGCGGCCCGGACCTCGCGCATGGACCGGCGGCCGATCTCCAGCACCGCGTCGAACGCGCGGACCCGGGACGGGAACCACTCCCGGTCCGCCTCCGGCACGCCGAGCAGCTCGCCGATGACGTCACTGGGCAGCCGGAGCGCGAAGCCCGCCATGAAGTCGACCGGACGGCCGTCCGCGCCGTCCGCGGCGAGCCCGTCGAGCAGGCCGTCCGCGATGCGCCCGATGGCCGGTTCCAGCGCGGCGACCCGGCGCGGGGTGAGCGCCTGGGAGAACAGGTGCCGGACCCGCAGGTGGTCCCCCTCGGCGGCGTTGAGCATCGACGACTGGAGGATCCGGATGACCTGGTGCTCGCGCCAGCGCACCCCGGCCCGGTCCAGGTAGTCGGCGCCGAGCACCCGGAAGACGGGGTCGCGCAGCACCCGGCTGACCGCGTCGTACCCGTGCACGACGAGCGCGTGCGGGTCGGCCGGCCGCAGCGCGACCGCCTCCCCCGTCTCGTGCAGCCGGGCGTAGAACGGGTACGGGTCGCGCCGCACCTCGTCACCGAGCAGCTCGTCGAGGGAGATGGTGACGCGCATGGCCGCTCCTCGCGGGATACCGGGGTGCCGCGACCTTAGACTCACCGCCGCCGATGTGTCCACGCGCGAGGGCCGCGGTCAGCCCGCGGGCGCGGCACAGCCGTCCTCCCGTATGCCGGCGAGCATGTCGGCGGTGGTGTGCGCCCGGATGCCGGGCGGCACCGGGTCGGCGAACCGCGCGACGACCGCCCGGACGTGGGTCTCGGCGGCCTCGGCCAGGCCGTCGTAGACGGCGGCGAACAGGTCCCGGGCCGCCCGACGCGGCCATCCGGCGGGCAGCAGTTCCAGCGGCAGCCGCGGATCGAGCGTGGGAAACCGCCGGTACGTGTCCATCACCTCGGTCCGCGCCCGCACGGCGGCGGCGCCGCCGACGGATCCGAGCCGCGACACCAGCGGCGTCCACCGGCGCAGGAACGCCTCGTAGTGCCCGCTGATCGCGTCGACGTCCCAGGCGTCCACGGGGGCGCGCTGACCGATCGCGTCCAGCGCGTCCTGCCGCCCCCGGAACACCGTGACCGCCCCGAGGGCGAGTTGGGCGAGCCGGGCCCGCGCGGGCCCGGCCAGCTCGTACGGCGAGATCCACAGCCCGTCGTAGAGCGGCGCGAAGCCGAGCCAGCGCAACTGGCCGCGCAGCGCCCGGCGCTGGGTGCCGTGGTCCTGCGGCAGCGAGAAGGCGACGATGGTCCAGCACCCGTCCCACGCCTGCGTCTCGGCGGTGGAGGCGATGATCCAGTTCCCGCCGGCGGACAGGTCGGCGGCGGCGGCGCGACTGAGCCGGTAGAAGCTGTTGCGGCCCTGCCGGGTGCCCTCCAGCACACCGCGGCGGGCCAGCCGGCTGATGGCGGTGCGCGCGCCGGCGCTGGTCACGCCGGCCTCGCCGAGCAGCGCGACGATCGCCGCGGACGGCAGCGCGGCGCGGGTACGCAGCGTGTAGTCGGTCAGGAGCGTCACCGCGACGCTCTGCGGCGAGGTGCCGGCCTGCCGCCGGGGCAGCCGCGGCGCCGGCCCCTCGTCCGGGTAGATCTCCTCGATGTCGAACGGGCTTGCCACACGCGCTCCGGGCTCGGCTCAGGGACGGTGCACCGACTGTAGACGAACGCCGCCGCAGCTCATCGGAGCACATCGATTGACACTTCGGCGTCCGGCCGGAACACTATGTGCCATACGACGGAGCCGGGCCGGGCGATCCACGTCAGTGGGTGAGGCGCGACACCGCGGCGGCCCGGGTCGCCGGCGCGGCGCGCACCCGCCCGTCCCCGCCCGCACAGGGCGATCGAAGGAGTCTCCGTGAGAATCAGAGCCAAGATGGTGGTGGCCCTGGCCGCGTCGCTGGTGGCGGCCGGCCTGGTGATCCCCGCCGTCCAACCCGCGTACGCGGCGTCGCTGACCGAGGTGACCAGCTTCGGCGACAACCCCGGCCGGATGCGCATGCACGTCTACGTTCCGGACGCCCGCCCGGCCCGGCCGGCCACAGTGGTGGCCATGCACGGCTGCGGCGGTTCCGGCCCCGGCTTCTACTCCGGCAGCGAGTTCGCCGGGCTGGCCGACCGGTACGGGTTCATCGTGATCTATCCCAGCGCGACCCAGCAGGCCGGCTTCGGCAACTGCTTCGACACCTGGTCCGACGCGGCCAAGCGGCGCGGCGGCGGCAGCGACCCGGTGTCGCTCATCTCGATGGTCCGCTACGTCCAGCAGCAGTACGGCGCCGACCCGGACCGGGTCTACGCCACCGGCAGCTCGTCCGGCGGCATGATGACCAACCACATGCTGGCGCTCTACCCGGACGTCTTCAAGGCCGGCGCGGCGTTCATGGGCGTGCCGTTCAACTGCTTCGCCGGCGCCGCCGACTATCCCCCGGGCTCCAGCCAGTGCACCGGCGGGAACATGAACCGCACCCCGCAGCAGTGGGGTGACGCGGTCCGCCAGGCGTACCCCGGCTACACCGGGCCCCGCCCCCGGGTGCAGTTGTGGCACGGCACCAACGACACGCTGGTGCCGTACTCGCTGCTCCAGGAGACGATCGAGCAGTGGACGAACGTGTTCGGCCTCAGCCAGAACCCCACGTCCACCGACACGCCGCAGTCCGGCTGGAACCGGCGGCGCTACGCCGACGGCAACGGCACCGTCCAGGTCGAGGCGTACAGCATCCAGGGCGCCGGGCACAGCCTGCCGTCGGCCGGCATGGCCGCGGCCGCGGTGGCGTTCTTCGGCCTGACCAGCACGCCCAGCCCGACCGCCACGGCCAGCCCGACGACTTCGCCGAGCCCGACGGTGTCGCCGAGCCCGACCGTCTCGCCGAGCCCGACCCTCTCGCCGACGCCGGGCCCGACCACCCCGCCGCCCGGCACCGGCGCCTGCTCGGTGAGCATCGAGCTGAACGCCTGGAACAACGGGCTGACCGAGAACATCACCGTCACCAACACCGGCACCACCGCGGTGAACGGCTGGTCGCTGGCGTTCACGCTGCCCGGCGGCCAGACCATCACCTCGGGCTGGAACGCGTCCTACTCCCCTTCCTCGGGTCAGGTGACCGCGCGCAACCTCGCGTACAACGCGGTCATCCCGGCCCGCGGCTCGACCACCATCGGCTTCCAGGCCACGCACACCGGCAACACCGCCCGGCCCGGCTCGTTCAGTCTCAACGGCTCACCCTGCACGATCGCCTGACCGGCACCCCGCACTCCGGCGTTTCTTCCCACGGCGCCGGGGACGGCCCCGCGACCCGAGAGGTCGCGGGGCCGTTTCACGCGTACACAAGCCCACCTGCGGCATAACGTTGAACCAAATGGTTCAGTGTCATACGGTGAACCTCGTGGTTCAGCAAGAGACGCTCGACCGGGTGTTCGCCAGCCTGGCCGACCCCACCCGGCGCGACATCCTGATCCGGCTCGGCGCCGGCCCGGCCACCATCAGCGAGCTGACCGAACCCACCGGGATGAGCCTCACCGGGATGCGCAAGCACGTGCGCGCGCTGGAGGACGCGGGCCTCGTGGTGACACGCAAGGTCGGCCGGTCCCGGCAGTGCCGGCTCAGCGAGGCGCCGCTGGACTCGGCCATGGCCTGGATCGCCTTCTACCGGCGGCTCTGGGCGCGCCGCCTCGACGGCCTCGACGCCTATCTCACACTCACCACGGAGGACCGCGACCATGACGCTCCACATGCGGGTGACACGACAATTGCCGGGCACTCCTGACGAGGCGTTCGACGCCTACACCGACGCCGGCAAACAGAAGATCTGGTTCGGCATCCTCGACGAGGAGCCCGGCATCGTGGAGATCGACGTGGACCTGCGGGTCGGCGGGCGGCAGACCGCGGTCTGGGGCCCCTCCCCCGACATGCTGTTCCGCGAGACGCAGACGTTCCTGGAGATCGACCGCCCGCACCGGCTGGTCACCGAGTCGACGGGCACCGGCCCGGACGGCACGACCATGACCACGCGCATCGAGGTCACCTTCGAGGCGCGCGACGGCGGCACGCTGATGACAGTGGTGCAGAGCGGCTTCCCCACCCCGCAGCTGCGCGACTTCTTCGTCGGCGAGGTCTGGACCGGCGCGTTCGCCCGCATCGAGGCGTACCTGATCCGGGAGCACGCGGAGGAGACCTCCCGTGGCTGACCTGTCCCGCACCGCCGTCGTCGCGCTCGCCACCGCCGTCGCGGTGGTCGTCAACCTGATCGTGTACGCGATCGGCCGGGCGGCCGGCGGCACCTTCCTGTTCACCGCCGACGGCCGGCGGATGGAGGTCGACGCGGTGACCGTCGCGGGCTTCAGCGCGCTGCCGCTGGCGCTCGGGCTCACCGCCGTCGCCCTGCTGGCGTCCCGGTTCGCCTGGGCGGTCCGGGCGGCGCTGATCGTCGGTCCGGCGCTCGCGGTGCTCACGATCGCCACCATGACGCTGCCCGCCGACCTGGACACCACCAGCACGATCACGCTGGCGGCGTGCCACCTCACGCTCGCCCCGATCGTCGTCGTCGCGGCGACCGCCCTCGGCCGGCGCGCACGCCGCGCCGCCGGCCCGGTCGCCGCCTGACGCCGGGCGCGACCGGCCGCGCCCACCCGCCGTCACCGGGTGTGGCCGGGTAGACAGCCACCACCGGCCGTTTTTGCCGACATCGTGTTGCTAACATCGCGACATGGTGTCGACAAGTTTGAGAGGTGGCGGCTGATGTTCCTGGCCATTCGCGAGCTGGGGTTCGCGCGGCTGCGATTCGCCCTGATGGGGGCCGTGATCGCGCTGATCTCGGTGCTGATGGTGATGCTGTCCGGCCTGTCCGTCGGGCTGGTCCGCGACGGCGTCTCCGGCCTGCAGAACCTGCCGGTCACCTCGTTCGCCTTCGCCCACGGCGTGCAGCACGACTCGGCGTTCTCGCGCAGCGTGGTGGACGCCTCGGCGGTGGACACCTGGCGGGACCAGCCGGGCGTGGCGGAGGCGACCCCGTTCGGCAACACGCTGGTCAACGGGCGTACCGACGGGGGCACCGAGGTCGACCTGGCGCTGTTCGGCGTCGAGACCGACTCGTTCCTGTCGCCCGCCGTCAGCGAGGGCGACCGGCTCGGCCCGGCGGACGGGATCGTGGTGAGCCCCACCGCCATCGACGCGGGGCTGCGCGTCGGCGACACCGTGACGGTGGACCGGCTGGGCACGCGGCTGCGCGTCGTCGGCGTCACCGAGCAGCAGGACACCTTCGGCCACGTCGACGTGGCGTACGTGCCGCTGGCCACGTGGCAGGCGGTCAAGTCCGGCACCCCGGCCGGCGCGCAGACGCCGGCGCAGGCGGCCCAGGAGATCACCGCCGTCGCGGTCCGCGCGGCCGACGGCGACTCGGTGGACCTGGCCGCGGGCGACAAGGCGGCGGGCACGGAGAGCCTGACGCTCGACGAGTCCTACGGGGCCTCGCCGGGCTACACCGCCGAGACGACCACGCTCCAGCTGATCCAGGGCTTCCTCTACGCCATCTCGGCGCTCGTGGCCGGCGCGTTCTTCGCGGTCTGGGCGATCCAGCGCAAGCAGGAGGTCGCCGTGCTGCGGGCACTGGGCGCCTCGACCCGCTGGGTGCTGCGCGACGCCCTCCCCCAGGCGCTGATCCTGCTGGCCGTCGCCATCGCCGTCGGCATGGGGATCGGCCTCGGCCTCGGCGCGCTGATCTCCGGCGGCGACGTGCCGTTCGCGCTGCACCCGCAGAGCATCGCCGCCGCCGCGGCCGGACTGCTCGTACTCGGCCTGGTCGGCGCGGCAGCCGCAGTCGTCCGCCTCACCTCCATCGACCCGGCGACCGCCCTGGGAGGCAACCGATGAGCAGCCGGACCACACCGTCCCCCGCGGCGCCGGGCACCACCGCGGCCGACCTCGGCCTGGTCATGCGCGGCGTGCACCTGCGGCACGGCGACGGCGCGGAGACCGTGCACGCGCTCGACGACGTGGACCTGACCGTCGCGCCGGGCGAGCTGGCCGCGATCGTCGGGCCCTCCGGCGCGGGCAAGTCCAGCCTGCTCGCCGTCGCCGGCGGGCTGGCCCGCCCCGACGAGGGCACCGTCACAGTGGCCGGGCACGACATGACCGTGTCCAGCCGCCGGGCGCGCACCGAGCTGCGCCGCCAGCACGTGGGATTCGTGTTCCAGTCGGGTAACCTGCTCCCCGCGCTGACCGCCGCCGACCAGCTGCGCCTGCCGCTGCGGCTCGGCGGGCGACGGGAGCGGTCCGGGCGCGACCCGCTGGAGATGCTCGCGCACGTCGGCCTGGCCGGCAAGGCCGACCGCCGGCCGCACCAGCTCTCCGGCGGCGAGCGCCAGCGCGTCGGCATCGCCCGGGCGCTGATGACCGAGCCCTCGGTGCTGCTGGTGGACGAGCCGACAGCGGCACTCGATCGCGCCCGCAGCCACGACATCGTCCGGCTGCTCGCCCAGGAGGCGCGGGAGCGCTCGGTGGCCGTCGTGATGGTCACTCACGATCACGACGTGCTGCAATACTGTGACACCATCTACGAGATGATCGACGGCAAGCTCGCGACGAGCAGCTGAACCGCGACGAGCAGGCAGCGACGCGGGCCGGACACGGGCGGCGGGAGACACGGGGAGGTCGGTGTGCCGAAGATCCGAGCCTCGACCGTCGCGGAACACCGGGCCGCGCAGCGGGCGGCGTTGCTCGACGCCGCCCGCGCCCTGCTCTCCGAGCATCCGGAGCAGATTCCGAGCCTGGCCGACGTGGCCCGGCACGCCGGGCTGGCCCGGTCCAGCGCGTACTCGTACTTCAAGTCCCGCACCGACATGTTCGACGTGCTGGTCGCCGACACCTTCCCCCGGTGGTCGGCCTTCGTCGAGAAGCAGATGGCCGAGGCCCGCACGCCGGGGGCGAGGATCCTGGCGTACGTCGAGGCCAACCTGCAACTGGTTGCCCGGGGTGACCACGCGCTGGCCCGGGCGCTGGCGTCGGCGGGCGACAGCGAGGTGCTGGCGACCTCCAGCCGGCTGCTGCACGACAGCCTCGAGGCGCCGTTGCGCGCCGCGCTCACCGAGCACGGGGCGAGCGACCCGGACCGGATGGCGGAGCTCGTGCAGTCGGTCGTCTACGCCCTGAGCCGGATGATCGAGAACGGTCTCGGCCTTCCGGCGGCCACCGGGCTCGCCCGCGAGTTGCTCACGCCGTACCTGCGCCCGGACGCGGGCTGACCGCCCGCCCCTGAACTCCGGCGCGGCGCGACTGCGCCCGGCCATCGCCACACCTGCTGAACAACGACGGACCCGGTCGGCGCCGGCAGCCGCACCACGGGGGCGCGCCCCGGCGGCGGCCCCGGCCGGCGCGCGTCCCGGGGCGGCGCCCGGGGGCGCCCCCGCGTTCCCGGAGGACACCCGCCGACACGGTCCGGCACAGCCGTCCGAACGATCGGCACGGGCCGCCGACCGAGGGCCGGCGACCGGCCTTGTCGTCCGATCAGGAGGAACCGAACGATCGACCGCCGCATCGACGGTCATCGTCGGTCACCGTTCCGCCTAGTGGAACAGCAGCTCAGGGGCGGTGCGGCGCGCTAAGTTACTGATCGGTAGCCCGTTGACGGCATGTGAACCCGGCCCTACCGTTCCACTCAATCGAACGGCGTACGGTTCATCCGAACGCTCTCGGCCTCGCCGAGTGCGGCCCGAAACAGGAAGTCCGAGGCATGCCTGACGACAAGCTTCTCGCTCTTCTCTCCCCCGCCCGGCTCGGTCGTCTCACACTGCGGAACCGGGTCTTCATCCCCGGCCACACCACCAACTTCGGACTGAACAATGTGCCCACCCGCCGTCACGTCGCCTACCACGCGGAGCGGGCGCGCGGCGGCGCCGGCCTGATCATCACCGAGGCGATCCGCGTGCACCCCACGAGCGCGGGCCGCAGCATCAGCCTCGGCAGCTTCGACGACTCGTCGATCCCGGCGTACGCGGCGGTGACCGCGGCCGTGCACGAGCACGGGGCACGCATGTTCGCCCAGATCATGCACGCCGGACGGCAGGCGAACGGCGACGCGACCCGTACCGCCGCCTGGTCCTCGTCGCCGGTGCCGTGGGCGGCCGGCTCGCACGTGCCGCACGCGATGGGCCGCCGGGACATCGCCGTCGTCGTCGCCGCGTTCGCCGCCGCCGCGCGGCGGATGCGCGCGGCCGGCTTCGACGGCCTGGAGGTGCACGCCGGCCACGGCCACCTGCTCCAGCAGTTCCTCTCGCCGCACACCAACACCCGCGACGACGCGTACGGCGGCAGCCTCGACAACCGGATGCGCCTGACCCGCGAGGTGCTCACAGCGGTGCTCGCCGCCGCCCCCGAACTGCCCGTCGGGCTGCGGGTCAGCGCCGACGAGTTCCTGCCCGGCGGCCTCGACCCGGCCGCGGTGCTCGAGATCGTCGGGAAGCTGCGCGCCGAGTTCCCCCTCGCCTACGTGCACGTCAGCCACTCCGCCTACCACGGCAGCTGGTCGCTGGCGACGCAGATGGCGGACATGAGCTTCGGCCACGCCCCGTTCCGGCACCACGCGGCGCTGTTCAAGAAGGAGTTTCCGGACCTGCCGGTGCTCGCGGTGTGCCGGCTGGACAGCCTGCCGGAGGCCGCCGAACTCGTCGCCGCCGGCGAGGCCGATCTGGTCGGCCTGGCCCGCCCGCACATCGCCGACCCGCACCTGGTCCGCAAGGCCGAGCAGGGCCGCCAGCACGAGGTACGCGCCTGCCTGGCCTGCAACCAGGGCTGCATCGGCCGGCTGGAGACCAGCCTGCCCATCTCCTGCGTGGTGAACCCGGAGGTCGGCGCCGAGCGGGAGTGGGCCGACGCCTGGCCGGAGTTGCCCGGGCCCTCCGGTGCGCGGGACGTCCTCGTCGTCGGCGGCGGGCCGGCCGGCCTGGAGGCCGCTCTCTCCGCGCACCGGGCCGGGCACCGGGTGACAGTGGTCGAGGCGCGCGACCGGCTCGGCGGGCAGGTGGAGGTGGCCGCGCGCGTACCCGGGCGGGAGCGGCTCGGCCTGCTCACCCGCGACCTGGCCCGCGACGTGGCGTCCGCCGGCATCCCGGTCCGGCTCGGCCACCGCGCCGGCGTCGAGGACGTGCTGGCCGGCGACTACCAGGACGTCGTCCTCGCCACCGGCTCCCGGCCCGCCCGCCGCGAGCTGCCCGGCGGCCCGCCGGTGATCGACATCTGGCAGGCCGTGGACAACCTGGCCGACCCCGGCTA
Source organism: Micromonospora sp. CPCC 205554 (assembly GCF_036902745.1). NCBI lineage: Bacteria > Bacillati > Actinomycetota > Actinomycetes > Micromonosporales > Micromonosporaceae > Micromonospora > Micromonospora sp. CPCC 205554. The sequence continues at coordinate 487,714 of NZ_JBAKHP010000001.1, forward strand.
CCGGCCCGCCGGCGCCGTCGTCGTGCTCGACGACGAGGGCACCTGGTCGGCGGCCTCGGTCGCGGAGGCACTCGCCCGCCGGGGCGCCCGGGTCCACCTCGTCTCCCCCACCGCCACGGTGAGCGCCAAGATCACCACGTACTCGCGGCTGGCACTGCTCAAGCGCTTCGCGGACCTGGGGATCGCGGTCCACCCGATGCGGACCGCCCGCGCGGCGGGCGCCACGGCGGTGGCCCTCGGCGGCCCGCTCGCCGGCGGCGAGACGATCGTCGAGGACGTCACCACTGTCGTCGACGGCGGCTCGGCGCAGGCCGCGGACGAGCTGTACCGGCAGCTCGACGCGCTGCCCGACGGCCCTCGCGTCCACGTCGTCGGCGACGCGAACGCCCCCCGCACCGCCTTCGAGGCCGTCTACGAGGGACGGATGGCCGGCGCGTTCCTCGGCGCCTACGACACCGCGTCCGCCCAGCGCGTGCGGTACGCCCACTGACCCGTCCACCCCGGTCGCGGTGCACCGCGGACCGGACCTCCCCCACCTGCAGAGGAGACAAGCATGCTGGACATCGAGGAGCGCCTCACCCTGGATGAGCGTTCCGCCGTGGACTTCGTCCTCGCCCTGCGCAAGCGCTGGGCGGACACCGTCTACCCGGCGCTGCGCGAGGAGTACGGCGCCACCGGGGCGTCGGCCACGACGATCGCCGACGCCGGTCAGGTGCTGCGTGGTCTCCCGCTGTACCCGTGGTTCAGCCACCTGGAGCGGGTACAGCAGAAGATGCTGTGGAAGGTCGCCGGCGACGCGGTGCTCAGCCGCCGCGAGGAGCTGACCGACCAGCTCACCGCGCTGCCCGAGCAGCCGAAGGGTTCGCTGGAGCTGAACCCCGACCTGGACCTGCCCGACTGGTACACCGACTACGACATCCACATCCAGCCCGGCAGCTTCTTCTCCGACGACATGTCGGCCTACGTGTACGAGTTCGGCGCGCGCATCGTCATGCTGCGCGACAACGACGGCTACAAGTTCCACACGCTGTTCGCCACGACCGCGCTGCCCGAGCTGCCCGCGGCGACCCGGATCGCCGACATCGGGTGCGGCTTCGGCAAGAGCACCCGCCCGCTGCCCGCCAAGTACCCGACCGCCCAGGTGATCGGCGTGGACCTGGCCGCCCCCGGTCTGCGCCTGGCCCACGCCGAGGCCGAGGCGACCGGAGTCGCGATCGACTACCGGCAGGCCGACGGCCGGGCCACCGGCATCGAGTCGGACAGCTGCGACGTGGTCACCGGCACGATGGTGCTGCACGAGATGCCGGCCGCCGCGATCCGGGAGACGATCCTGGAGGCCGCACGCCTGCTCAAGCCCGGCGGCTCGCTGCGCTTCCTGGAGTTCATGCTCACCGGCGACCCGCTGCGCGACGCCACGGTCTACGAGCACGCCGAGCGCAACAACGAGCCGTTCTTCCACGACCTGTTCGGCTCCGACCTGATCGAGGTCTGCACCGAGGCCGGCCTGACCGACGTGTCGTGGACCCCGTTCGACGAGCGCCGCAACGGCGTCCAGCCGCAGGGCTGGGGCGACCGTCCCGAGTGGCACTTCCCCTGGGCCGTACTGGCCGCGACGAAGCCGGAGGCGTGATGAGCACCGAGTTCGACTACTTCGGGGACCCCAAGGTCGGCAAGCTGCTCGACCTGGTGCTGCAGCTCTCCACCGAGCTGCACGTGACCCGCCAGCGGGTACGCGTCGTCGAGGCGCTGCTGACCCGCTCCGGCGCGCTCACCGCGGGCGCCGTCGACGGGTTCGTCTCCACCGCAGAGGAGCAGAAGATCCTCGACCGGGAGCGGGACGAGCTGCTGGCCCGCCTCATGCGCATCCTCACCGAGCACGGCCCCGCGGAGCACCCGCTGCGGGACCAGTGGGAGGCGGCGCTGAGCGAGAAGACCGGCTGATGAGCACACCGGACGCGCCCGGCCTGATCGACAGGTACCTGCAACTGTGCGAGGACCGCGAGCTCGACGAAGCGGGGCGTTTTCTCGCGGCGCGGGCGCGGTTGGTCTTCCCGGGCGGCCGGGAGTACTCGTCGCTGCGGGAGATGGCGGCCGCGTCGACCGGAACCTACCGGTGGGTGCGCAAGCACCGGGACCGCTACCTGGTGGGTGACGCCGACGGGCGGGTCACTGTGACCTCGCTCGGGCGGCTGTACGGGGAATGGCTCGACGGCACTCCGTTCGAGGACATCCGCTACGCGGACGTGTTCGTGCTCGACGGCGGACTGATCGTCGAGCAGCACGTCTACAACGATCTGGCCTTGGTCGCGTCGCTGCGCGACGCCTGACCGGCACTGGTCGCGCGGCAGCGCGACACCTGACCGGCACTGGTCGCGCGGCAGCGCGACGCCTGACCGGCACTGGTCGCGCGGCAGCGCGACAGCTGATTCCCCCACCTCCGCCGCTCCGGCGGCGGAGGTGGTCTCCCCCGACTCATGACGAGGTGTGTGCATATGAAACGGAAGTGGGCTCTGCTCCCGGCGGCGCTGGCCGCCGCGCTGGTCCTGTCCGCGTGCGGCGGCGGCTCCGACGACGGCGCCGGCGGCGAGGGCGAGGAGGCAAAGCTGACCATGGCCATCGCCTCCGCCGTGATCGGCCCGAAGGAGGAGGTGGCCGTCTACGCGGTCGCCAAGGAACTCGGCTACTTCGCCGAGGAGAAGCTGACCGTCGAGACGATCAACGCCGACGGCTCGGTCGCCGCCCTCCAGGCGGTCGCGTCCGGCAGCGGTGACATCACCCCCGCCGACGCCGGCTCGGCGCTCGGCGCGGCGGAGAAGAACGTGCCGATCAAGGCGATCGGCGGCCTGGTGCAGAACTGGCCGTGGGTGATGGCGGTCAAGCCGGACTCCCCGATCACCGGCGGCGCGGACCTGCGCGGCAAGAAGATCGGCGTGATCAGCCTCGCCTCCGGCTCGGCCCCGTACGCCCGCGCCTACGTCAAGGCCGCCGGCCTGGACCCGGCCAAGGACGTCGAGCTGCTGCCGGTGGGCGTCGGCGCGCAGGCCGCCGCCGCGCTCAACGACGGCAAGGTCGACATGCTGGCGCTCTACACCCAGGCGTACGCGGTCATCGAGAACGCCGGCACCGCGCTGAAGTACCTGACCAACCCGGACGTGTTCACCGGCATCCGGTCGCTGACCTTCAGCGTCGGCGCCCGTGACTTCGACGCCAAGAAGGACTCGTACGAGCGGTTCCTGCGCGCGGCGTACAAGGCGATGCTCTTCTCGGCGAAGAACCCCGAGGCCGCCATGAAGATCGGCTACAAGGTCTTCCCGCAGATCCTCGCCGGCAAGTCCGCCGACGAGCGCCTCAAGGCCGACACCGAGAGCCTCACCGCCTGGCTGAAGACGGCCACCCCGGCCAGCGGCGACCCGGAGCAGTTCGGTGACTGGGGCGCGATCAGCGACGAGGAGTGGACGAAGACCCAGGCGTACACCAAGGAGGCCGGGCAGATCACCGGCGACGTCGACCTGAAGAAGCTGTGGGATCCGAGCCTGCTCTCCGGCGCGAACGACTTCGACAAGGCCGCGGTGCTGAGCAAGGCCGCGAACTACACCGCCTAGGCAGCGGACAGCGGAAGGGATTTCGATGGCCATCAAGGCGACGGCCCGCCGGGCGCAGACGCAGGCTCCGGCATCGGTGTCGGAGGACTCCTGGATCGAGATCGACGGGCTGGACAAGGAGTACCGGCCCCGGAAGTCGGCACCGACCCAGGCGCTGAGCGACATCAACCTGACGGTACGTCGCGGCGAGTTCATCTCGGTCGTGGGACCGTCCGGGTGCGGCAAGACCACATTGCTGAAGATCCTCGCCGGGCTCAGCCCGAAGTCCGGCGGCGCGGTACGGATCGCCGGGCGGGACGTGACGAAGCCCCTTCCCGAGGTCGGGATGGTGTTCCAGGCACCGACGCTGCTGCCGTGGCGCACCATCTTCGACAACGTGATGGTGCCGGCGGAGATCCAGCGACTGGATCCCCGCCGGCACCGGGAACGCGCACAGCAGTTGCTCGAGATGGTCGGTCTCAACGGCTTCGAGCAGAAGTACCCGCACGAGCTCAGCGGCGGCATGCAGCAGCGGGCCGGCATCTGCCGGGCCCTCGTGCACGACCCGGCGGTACTGCTGATGGACGAGCCGTTCGGCGCGCTCGACGCGATGACCCGCGAGTACATGAACGTGGAGCTGCTGCGCATCTGGCAGGAGAGCAACCAGACGATCGTGCTGGTCACGCACTCCATCCCGGAGGCGGTGTTCCTCTCCGACCGGGTGGTCGTGCTCAGCCCCCGGCCGGGCCGTATCGCGGAGGTCATGGACATCGACCTGGAGCGGCCGCGTGACCTCGGCGTCATGTCGTCCGACCGGGCCGGGGTCTACGTGGAGCGGATCCGCCGACACTTCAACGCCGCCGGCGTTATCGACTGACGAGGGACAGCCATGGCAACAAGCAACCTGGTCCGCGAGCCGGCCAAGCCACCGGCGCCGTCCGCCCGGCCCGCCCGGCGCAAGTTCGACCTCCGCGAGAAGCCCCAGCTCTGGCTGGTCCCGACGGTCTTCGTCGTGGTCGTGCTGGCCTGGGAGTACGGTGTCCAGCTCATCGGCGTCGACGAGTACGTCCTGCCGCTGCCGTCGAGCGTGGTCGAGTCGCTGTGGCAGCAGCTCGGCGACGACCAGTTCTGGGGCCACTTCTGGGTGACCACCCAGGAGGCCCTGCTCGGGTTCGTGATCGGTGTCGGGGCCGCGCTGCTGCTCGGCACGTTCATCTCCCAGATCAAGATCGTCGAAGCCACCCTGATGCCGTACATCGTGGCCTTCCAGACCGTCCCGAAGGTCGCCCTGGCTCCGCTGTTCGTGGTCTGGTTCGGCTTCGGCCTGACCAGCAAGGTGGTCATGGCCGCGGTGATCTCGTTCTTCCCGATGCTGGTCAACGTCATCGAGGGCCTGCGGGCGGCCGACGCCGACAAGATCCAGATGCTGACGGTGTTCGGCGCGAGCAAGACCCAGATCTTCCGGATGGTCCGGCTGCCCAGCGCGCTGCCGTTCATCTTCGCCGGCCTGGACATCGGCATCGTCTTCGCCATCCTCGGCGCGGTCGTCGGCGAGTTCATCGGCGCCAAGGAGGGCCTGGGCTACCTGCTGCTGCAGACCAACTACAACTTCGACATCGCCGGCATGTTCGCCGTCCTGGTGGTCCTGTCGGTGATGGGTCTGGTGGCGCACTTCGTGATCCGGCTGCTGCAGAAGCGCCTCGCCTTCTGGGCCGAGGACACGAAGGTGATCGGCGCGTGACGACAGCTGACGGGACCGTCGTCACGCGTGCGGAGCACCGGCCGGGCGTGGTTCACGCCCGCCCGGCCGGTGGCCGAACGGGAAAGGCAGGACACGAGACATGAACACCGACCCGAACCGGTTCGACGGGCGGGTGGCACTGGTCACCGGCGCGGCCCGCGGCATCGGCGCCCGGATCGCCGCGACCCTCGCTCAGCGCGGCGCGACGGTGGCGCAGGCCGACCTGCTCGACGACTGGGCGGAGGCCGAGCTGACCGGCGGCGCGCACACCCGGCACCGGGTGGACGTCCGGTCGGCCGCCTCCTGCACCGACCTGGTGGCCGAGGTCCTGGCCTCGCACGGCCGCCTCGACCTGCTGGTCAACAACGCCGGGATCGTCCGGCGCGGACCGGCGGCGACGATGTCCGAGGAGGACTTCACCGCCGTCCTGGACGTCAACCTCACCGGCACGTTCCGGATGTGCCAGGCCGCGTACCCGGCGCTGCGGCAGACCCGCGGCGCGGTGGTGAACATCGGCTCCACGAACGGGCACATCGCGGTGCTGAACACGCTCGGGTACTGCGTCAGCAAGGCCGGCGTGATGCACATGGCGCGCGTGCTGGCCCTGGAGTGGGCGCCGGACCGGATCCGGGTCAACGCCGTCGGGCCCACGATCGTTCCCACCGACATGACCTCCGACGTACGCGGCGACGAGGCGTACCTGGCCGACAAGATGGCGTCGATCCCGCTGGGCCGGATGGCGCAGCCGCAGGACGTCGCCAACGCGGTCGCCTACCTGCTCAGTGACGCCGCCGCCATGACCACCGGGCAGACGATCTTCGTCGACGGCGGCGTCACCATCCACTGACTCTCCCCCTCTCCGACCCCTTCTGTGAGGACCACCATGCCCAAACCGGATACCGCGGCCGCTCTCGCGGCCGTCGACGCGCACTTCGACGAGTTCGTCGAGGAGCTCCAGCAGCTGTGCCGCATCCGCAGCCGCCGCCAGGAGCCGGAGCAGATGGAGGCCACCGCCGAGTTCATCGCCGGGTCGGTCCGCCGCTGGGGCGGCGAAGCCGAGATCATCCCGTGGGAGCAGTCGTACCCGTACGTGCTGGCCGAGGTGCCGGGCGAGGGTGACAAGGCGCTGCTGCACTTCACCCACTACGACGTGGAGGTCGAGCCGGCCGGTGACGACGCCGACTGGATCAGCCCGCCGTACGCGGCGGAGATCCACGACGGCCGGCTGTACGCCCGGGGCGTGGCCGACGACAAGGGCGTCGTCATGTCCCGCATCCACGCGGCGGCGGCCTGGAAGCTGGCCGGGCTGACCCCGCCGGTGACCAACCGGATCATCTTCGAGGGCAAGAAGTGGCTGCACAGCCCGGGTCTCGGCTCGTTCGTGCAGGCGCACGCCGACCGGCTCGCCGGCGACGCGGCGCTGTGGGAGAACTCCTGGCTCGACGGCGAGGACCGGCTGCTGCTCAAGCTCGCCGAGAAGGGTGTGCTCTACCTGCGGCTCACCGCGCAGACCCTGCCGCGCGACCTGACCAGCCAGAACACCGCGCTGCTGCCGGCTGCCACGGCCCGGCTGGCCGCCGCCCTGGCGCAGTTGCAGCGGCCCGACGGCACCGTGACGATCCCCGGGTTCGCCGACGACGCCCGGCCGCCGACCGACGAGGAGCGGGCGCTGCTGGAGAAGGTGGCGTTCGACGGGGACTTCCTGCGCAAGCGGGCCCAGGTCGACCGGTTCACCGGTGACCTGGACGACCAGGCCGCCGCGGTGGCCATCCGGACCGTGCCGACGCTCACCGTCGCCGGTTTCGCCGGCGGCGACATGCGCGACGACGTGACGCTGGGCATCCCGTCGACCGCCTCGGCGAAGCTGGAGATCCGGCTGGTCCCCGGCCAGGACCCGGACCGGGTGCTCGGCTGCATCCGCGACCACCTGGCGGCGACCGGCTTCGGTGACCTGCGCATCGAGGTGATGGCGACCAGCCGGCCCAACCTCACCGACCACCGCGACCCGTTCGTCGCGCTGGTCGCCGACGCGGCCCGCCGGGTGTACGGGACCGAGCCGGTCATCGAGCCGTACACGCAGTGGATCGGCAACCAGGGCGTGATCGCCGACCGGCCGATCGTCGGCGTCGGCGTCTCCCGGGCCGACTCCGGCGTGGACGGCCCGAACGAGAACATCCGGCTCGACGACTACAAGGCCGGCATCAAGCACGTCATCGAGGTCATGGCGGCGCTGGCGGTGGCGGAGTGACCCGGGCCCGCGGCGTGGCCCGCCGCGCCTACGTCGACGTGCCGTGGGGCCAGGTGCACTACCGGCACGGCGGCGACGCCGACGCCCCGGTGCTGCTGATGCTGCACCAGTCCCCGCTCTCCTCGGCCACCTACGACGCGGTGATCGAGCCGCTGGCCCGCCGCGGCCTGCGGGTGATCGCCCCGGACACGCCGGGCTTCGGCATGTCCGACGCGCCGCCGCGCCCGTGGTCCGTCCCGGAGTACGCGGCCGGGGTCTGGCAGTTCGCCGACGCCCTCGGACTGTCCCGGGTGCACCTGCTCGGGCAGCACACCGGCGCGATCGTCGGCGCGGAGGCGCTGATGTCCGCGCCGGAGCGGGTGCACCGGCTGATCCTGCAGGGCATCCCGCTCTACGACGAGCAGGAGCGGGCGGAGAAGAAGCGGTCGTACGCGCCCGGCTACGTGCCCGCTCGCGACGGCGGGCACCTGACGGTGATCTGGGACCGGGTGTACGGCCTGTACCCGCGCCTGACCCCGGAGGAGGCGGACCGCCAGGTCACCGAGTACCTGCTGACCGGCCCGGACTACGCCACCGCGTACCGGGCGGTGTTCGACCACCACGTCGACACCGCCGCCCTGGACGCGCTGCCCATCGTGCTGCTGCACGGCGCCGACGACCTGCTGGACCGGATGACGCCGCAGGTGCGGGCCGCGCTGCCCGGCGCCGAGCTGGTCACCATCCCCGGTGGCACCGACTTCGTGGCCGACGAGCAGCCGGAGGCGTTCGCCGACGCGGTCGCCGCGCAGGTGCACGCCGACCTCGGGCGGGAGGTGGCGGCATGAACGCGGGCACCCCGGCCGCCGAGGCGAAGGTCGTACCGGCGAACACGCTCTACACCGCCACAGTCGAGGTCTCCGGCGGCCGGGGCGGCAGCGCCCGGTCGCTGACCGGGTCGCTGCGGGTCGACCTGACCCGTCCCGCGCAGCGGGGACCGGACGCGCCCGGCACCGATCCCGAGGAGCTGTTCGCGGCCGGGTACGCGGCCTGCTTCGACAGCGCGCTCACGGTGGCCGCCCGGCAGGCCGGCATCCGGCCCGGTCCGACCTCGGTCACCGCCTCGGTCTCCCTCGGGCAGACGCAGGACGGCCGGTACGCGATCGCCGTGGTGCTGGACGTGTCCGCGCCGCAGTGCCCGCAGGCGGACCTGGAGCGCGCGGTGGAGCTGGCCGACCGGATGTGTCCCTACTCGAACGCCCTGCGGGGCAACACCGCGGTGGCGATCCGGGTCGATGGCCACCGCTGACCTGACCCGGCCCGCAGCGGTCCGCCACCCGGCGGATCCGCAGCGGCCCGCCGGCCCGATGGCCCTGGCCGTCGGGCTCGGCGCGGTCTACCTGATCTGGGGCTCGACCTACCTGGGCAACCGGGTGGCCCTGGACAGCATCCCGCCGCTGGTCGCCACCTCGGCCCGGTTCCTGGCCGCCGCGCTGTTGCTGTTCGCGGTGGCGGCGCTGCGCCGGGGACCGGCCGGGCTGCTGCTGCCCCGGCGGCAGTGGGGCGGGGTGGGCGCCAGCGGGCTGCTGATGGTCGGTGCGGGCAGCGCGCTGCTCGCACTGGGCCAGCAGTACGTGCCGACGGGGCTGGCGTCGCTGCTGGTGGCGGGCATGCCGCTGTGGGTGCTGGTGTTGCGGCTGGCCGTCGGGCCGCGGCCGTCGGCGCTGGCGGCGGTCGGTGTGCTCGGCGGGGTGGCCGGGCTGGCGCTGCTGTTCTCGGTGCCGACGCAGGGAGGGCACCTGGGCGGGATGCTGCTGCTGGTGGTCTCCACGATGGTGTGGGCGCTGGGCTCGACGCTGTCGCAGCGGCTGCAGATGCCGGCCGACCACCTGGTCGGCACCGGCTGGCAGATGCTCGTCGGCGGCGTCGCGGTGGCGGTGGCGAGCGTGGTCAGCGGTGAGCTGGGGCGGTTCGACCCGGCCGACGTGACCGGCCGGTCCTGGCTGGCGTGGACCTACCTGATGCTGGTGTGCACAGTGGTCGGCTTCAGCGTCTACACGTGGCTGCTGCGCAACGCGCCGATCCAGCTCGCGTCCACCTACGCGTACGTCAACCCGGTGGTGGCGGTCCTGCTCGGCATGATGGTGCTGGATGAATCGTTGTCCGGACGACAGGTGCTCGCCGGTGCCGTGGTGCTCGCCTCGGTGGCGCTCGTCATCGCGCGGGAGCGACCCCGGCAGGCCGGCGGTCTCCCGCCCGGGAAGACCCCCGTCGCGCCCGCCTGACGCCCGGCGACCCCGCCCACGTACGTCGACACTGGAGGAACAGAGATGATCACGACAACGGTCGTCGAGAGCAGCGCCGGCCGGACCCGCTCCGGTCTGGGACGCGCCCTCGACATCGTCAACATCATCGCCGAACGGGCACCGGAGACCCTCGGCGTGTCGACGATCGCGCGGGAACTGGGCCTGCCGAAGGCGGTCGCCCACCGGATCCTCAAGGAGCTGGTGGCCGACAACTTCCTCACCTTCAACGAGGAGACCAAGCGGTACCGCCTCGGCACCGGCGCGCTGGCGGTGGGCCTGGCCGCGCTGCGCGCCCTGGACGTGCCGGACATCGCGCGCCGGTACCTGGTCCGGCTGGTCCGCGACAGCGGCGAGACCGCCACGCTGTCGGTGCGGCAGGGCTGGTCGCGCGTCTACATCGACCAGGTGCTCTCGCCGCACGAGGTCCGGATGTCGGTGTCCCTGGGCACCAGCCACGCGCTGCACTCCGGGTCGTCGTCGAAGGCGATCCTGGCGGCGTTGCCGGACGCCGAGGTGGACGACTACCTCGGCCACCACCCGCTGGACGCGGTCACCCCGGCCACCATCACCTCCACCGCGAAGCTGCGGGCCGAGCTGGCCCGGGTCCGCCGCCAGGGGTACGCGGTGAGCATGGGCGAACGGCAGAACGGCGCCGGCAGCGTCGCCGCGGTGGTGCGCTACGCGACCGGGCAGGTGTTCGGCTCGATATCGCTGTGCGGGCCGCAGAACCGGTTCACCCCGGAGGTGTGCGCCGCGCACGGTGCGCTGGTCGCCGCGGCGGCGGCGGAGATCTCCGCCGAACTGGGTTTCCGGCCGCCGGCGCAGCGTGTCCCCGGCCGGACGGGTCAGGAACAGAACTGGGGAGGTGGAACAGGTGAGTGACGGACCGCTGACGGGCCTGCGGGTGCTGGACGTCTCGACGATCCTCGCCGGGCCGCTGTGCTGTCAGATCCTCGGCGACTACGGCGCCGACGTGATCAAGATCGAACACCCGACCATGGGTGACAGCATGCGCGGCCACGGCAAGGCCAAGGACGGCCATCCCCTGTGGTGGAAGGAGATCTCCCGCAACAAGCGGCTGGTCGGGCTGAACCTGTCCGCGCCGGAGGGCGCGGCGCTGCTGCTGCGGCTGGCCGAGCGGGCCGACGTGCTGGTGGAGAACTTCCGCCCGGGCACGCTGGAGCGCTGGGGTGTCGGCCCGGAGGAGCTGCACCGGGTCAACCCCGGTCTGGTGATCGCCCGGATCACCGGCTTCGGGCAGACCGGCCCGTACGCCTCCCGTGCCGGGTTCGGCACGCTGGCCGAGGCGATGAGCGGCTTCGCCCACCTGACCGGCACCGCCGACGGCCCGCCCACGCTGCCCGCGTTCGGGCTGGCCGACAGCATCTGCGGCATCGCCACCTCGTCGGCGGTGATGATGGCGCTGTGGCACCGGGAGCGCTCCGGCGGCCGGGGCCAGGTCGTCGACATGAGCCTGCTGGAACCGATCATGACCGCTGTCGGTCCCGGCCCCACCGTCTACGACCAGCTCGGTGTGGTCGAGCAGCGGCAGGGCAACCGCTCGACGAACAACGCGCCGCGCAACACGTACCAGACCAAGGACGGCTCGTGGGTGGCGATCTCCACCAGCGCCCAGGCCATCGCCGAACGGGTGCTGCGGCTGGTGGGCCACCCCGAGGTGATCGACGAGCCGTGGTTCCGTACCGGCGTCGGGCGGGTGGCGCACGCGGACCTGCTCGACGAGTACGTGGGCTCGTGGATCGCCGAGCGGACCCGCGACGAGGTGGCGGCGGCGTTCGCCGAGGCCGGCGCCGCTGTCGCCCCGGTCTACAGCGCCAAGGACATCGTCGAGGACCCGCACGTCCGGGCCACCGAGATGATCACCACGGTCGACGATCCGGACCTGGGCCCGATGCGGATGCACAACGTCATGTGGCGGATGTCGGAGACGCCGGGCCGGATCCGGTTCACCGGCCGCTCCCCCGGCGCCGACACCGACGCCCTGCTCGTCGAGGAGCTCGGCTGCGACCCGGCCGAGATCGCCGACCTGAAAGCCCGTGGCGTCGTCGCCTGACGACGCCGACAGCCGAAACGCGAGGAACCCCGTGGGCACCACTGCCAGAACCGCCGACCGCCTGCTCGACGCCGTGCAGGCCGGCGTCACGATCTACGACCTGGGCCGGCGGCTGACCGCCGGCATGCCGCAGTCGCCGAACCACCCGGCGTTCGGGCTCACCCTGCCGCGCCGCCACGGCGACATGGTGCGGGCCGACGGCGGCTCCGCCGCCAACGACCTGCTGGTGATGGGCACGCACGTCGGCACGCACGTCGACGCGCTCGCGCACGTCTCCCAGGACGGCCGGCTGCACGGCGGCGCCGACGCCGCCGCGGCGCAGATCGGCGGCCGGTTCGACGAGCTGGGCGTGCACACGGTCGCGCCGATGGTCCGCCGCGGCGTGCTGCTGGACGTGCCCGCCGCGCTGGGCGTCCAGAGCTGCGAGCCCGGCTACGAGATCACCCCCGCCGACCTGGACGCCGCGGTGTCCCGGCAGGGCACGCCGGTGGGCCCGGGCGACGTCGTGCTCATCCGCAGCGGGTGGGGCCGGCTGTTCGACCACGAGGACCGCAACCAGTACATCGGCAAGGACTCCGGCGTTCCCGGTGTCGGCGCGGACGGCGCGACGTGGCTGGCGCAGCGTCAGGTGCACGCCGCCGGCGCGGACACGATCGCCTTCGAGTGCCTGCCGCCGGGCAAGGGCCACAGCTCGCTGCCGGCGCACCGGATCCTCCTCGTCGAGCACGGCGTCTACCTGATCGAGACGATGGCGCTGGAGGAGCTGGCCCGCGACGAGGTGCACGAGTTCACCTTCGTCATGGCACCGCTGCCGCTGTACGGCGCCACCGGCTCCCCGGTGCGCCCGCTGGCGGTGATCAGCCGTGGCTGAGCCGACCCTGGGCCGCCACCTGGCCGCCTTCGCCGCCGAGACCGCCGCCGAGACGCTGCCCGACGAGGTGGTCGCCAGCGTCCGGGCCCGCGTCCTGGACGTGCTCGGCCTGTGCGTGGCGGCCCGGCCGCTGCCGACCAGCCAGGCCGCCCTGGACTACGTCGCCGAGCAGGGCGGCCGGGGCCAGGCCACCGCCGTCGGACTGGACGAGAAGGTCCCGGCGGCGCTGGCCGCGTTCGCCAACGGCGTGCTGGCGCACTCGCTCGACTACGACGACACGCACCTGCCGTCGGTGCTGCACCCCAGCGCGTCGGTGGTGCCGGCAGCGCTCGCCGCCGCCGAGGCCTCCGGGGCGTCCGGGCGGGAGACCGTGGCGGCCATCGCTGTCGGCCTGGAGGTGTGCGTCCGGCTCGGCATGGCCGGTTACGACCCGGCGGCCGGCAACTCCGTCTTCTTCGAGCACGGGCAGCACGCCACCTCGATCTGCGGCACGCTCGGCGGCGCGGTCGCGGCGGCCCGGCTGCTGAAGCTGGACGCCGGCGGCGCGCTCGACGCGCTCGGCGTGTCCGCCTCGATGGCGGCCGGGCTGATCGAGTCCAACCGCAACGGCGGCACCGTCAAGCGGATCCACTGCGGCTGGGCGGCGCACGCGGCGGTCAGCGCCGCGCAGCTGGCCCGGCACGGTGTGACCGGGCCGCCGACAGTGCTGGAGGGACGCTTCGGCTTCTTCCAGGCGTTCCTGCGCGGCGAGTTCGACGGCGACGAGATCGTCCGCGGGCTCGGCACCGAGTGGGCGGTACCCGGCATCTTCTTCAAGCCGTACCCGGCGAACCACTTCACCCACGCCGCCATCGACGCGGCGATCGCGCTGCGCGAGCGCGGGTTGCCGCTGGACGACATCGAGTCGATCACGCTCGGCGTGCCGACGCCGACGGTACGCACCATCGGCCAGCCCATCGAGCGCAAGCGCGCGCCGCAGACCGGCTACGAGGCGCAGTTCAGCGGCCCGTACGCGGTCGTCGCCGGCCTGGTCGGCGGCGGCGGTCTCGGCGTGGACCTCGCCGACTTCACCGACGCCCTGGCACACGACCCGCAGCGGCGGGCGCTGATGGCGCGGGTCGACGTGGTGGGCGACGAGCGGTGCGACGCGATCTTCCCGCACCAGTTCCCGGCCGTGCTGCGGGTGGTCACCCGCGACGGGCGGGAGTGGGTGCAGGAGGTGCTCGCCAACCGGGGCGGGCCGCAGCGTCCGCTCAGCGACGCCGAACTGGCGGTCAAGTTCCGCACCAACGCCGCCGCCCTGCCGGAGGCGACCGCCGACCGCATCACCGAGGAGGTCCACCGGCTGGACCGGGCCCCCGACGTCCACGGCCTGATGGGCCTGATCAACCGCCGCTGAACCGAGCACGAGGAGCAACACCATGAGCACCTACGACCTGCTGCTGACGAACGTCCGCGTGGTCCGGCACGACCGGCCCGAGCCCGAGCTGATGGACATCGCCGTCACCGACGGGCGGATCAGCCGCGTCGCCCCGCAGATCGACCGGGCGGAGGCCGCCCAGGTCGTCGACGGCGGCGGCCGGCTCGCCTTCCCCGGTGTGGTCGACGCACACCAGCACTGGGGCATCTACAACCCGCTGAGCGAGGACGCCGTCTCGGAGAGCCGCGCCTCGGTGCAGGGCGGCGTCACCACCGCGCTGAACTACATGCGCACCGGGCAGTACTACCTCAACCGGGGCGGCCGGTACGCCGACTTCTTCCCCGAGGTGCTGGCCGCGACCGAGGGCCGCTCCTACATCGACTACGGCTTCCACCTGGCGCCGATGTCCCGGGAGCACATCGGCGAGGTGCCGTCGCTGGTCGAGGAGCACGGGGTCACCTCGTTCAAGATCTTCATGTTCTACGGCAGCCACGGCCTGCACGGCCGCTCCGCCGACCAGAACTCGTTCCTGATGATCCCGGAGGGCGAGCGGTACGACTACGCCCACTTCGAGTTCGTGATGCGGGGCATCCAGGCGGCCCGCGAGCGCTTCCCCGAGCTGGCCGACGAGATCTCGCTGTCGCTGCACTGCGAGACCGCCGAGATCATGAGCGCGTACACCAAGCAGGTCGAGCAGGACGGCACGCTGCGCGGGCTGGAGGCGTACCACGCGTCGCGGCCGCCGCACTCCGAGGGACTGGCCGTGTCGATCGCGTCGTACCTGGCGCACGAGACCGGCCTGCCGAAGATCAACCTGCTGCACCTGTCGTCGGAGAAGGCGGTCGACGCGGCGCTGCGGATGGCGCGGGCGTTCCCGCACATCGACTTCCGCCGCGAGGTGACCATCGGCCACCTGGTGGCCGACATCGACACCGCGCACGGCCTGGGCGGCAAGGTCAACCCGCCGCTGCGCCCGCGCGCCGACGTCGAGGCGCTCTGGGGGTACGTCCTGGACGGCAAGATCGACTGGGTGGTCAGCGACCACGCCTGCTGCCGGGACGAGGTCAAGTTCGGTGAGCCGCGCGACGACATCTTCGTCGCCAAGTCCGGTTTCGGCGGCGCCGAGTACCTGCTGCCCGGCCTGGTCACCGAGGGCAACCGGCGCGGCCTGTCGTACCAGCGGGTGGCGGAGCTGACCTCGTGGAACCCGGCGCAGCGTTTCGGCCTGCGCAACAAGGGCGCGCTGGTGCAGGGGTACGACGCCGACATCTGCCTGGTCGACCCGCACTCGACCTGGACGGTGCGCGCCGAGGACTCCGAGTCGACGCAGGAGTACACGCCGTTCGAGGGCTTCGAGCTGACCGCCCGGGTCACCGACACCTTCGTCCGGGGACAGCACGTGCTCGTCGACGGCAAGGTCGCCGGCGAGCCGGCCGGCCGCTACCTCGCCCGCCCGCAGCGGTAGGGGGAGCGACAGATGGCGGTGGCGCGCAGTTACCTGTACGTGCCGGGCGACCGGGCGGACCTGCTGGACAAGGCGGCCGGGCGGGGCGCGGACGCGCTCGTGCTCGACCTGGAGGACGCGGTCACACCCGCTCACAAGGCGCAGGCCCGGGAGACGGTCGCCGGGTTCCTGGGCGCCGCCGCGCCGTCCGCACCCGAGCTCTGGGTGCGGATCAACAGCGACCGGGTCGAGGCGGACGTCGACGTGCTCTCCCCCGCCGCGGCCGGGGTGTGGGTGCCGAAGGCCGAGCCGGAACTGCTCGCCGAGGTCGACGCCGCGCTGACCCGGGTGCAGCGGCGGCTCGGCCCGGACGCCCCGGCGTTCCGGGTGGTGGCGCTGATCGAGACCGCCCGGGGCGTGCTCACCGCGCCGCGGGTGGCCGCCGCGCCGCGGGTGCTGCGGCTCGGCCTCGGTGAGGCGGACCTCGCCGGTGAGCTGGGGTTGCAGCCCGGACCGGACCGCGCCGAGTTCGCCCCGATCCGCGCCCAGGTCGTCCTCGCGTCGGCAGCCGCCGGCATCGCCCCCGCGGTGGGGCCGGTGGAGACGACGCTGCGCGACCCGGAGCGGCTGGAGCGGACCACCCGGGCGCTGCTGCGACAGGGCTTCCGGGCCCGCAGCGCCGTCCACCCCGGGCAGATCGCGACGATCAACGAGGTGTTCACCCCCACCGAGGCCGAGGTGGCCTCGGCCCGGGCCGTGCTGGAGGCGCTGGAGCGCGCCGAACGCGGCGGCTCCGGGGTGGCCACCGACGCCGACGGACGGCTGCTGGACCGGGCCGTGGTGCGCGCCGCCACCGAGGTGGTACGCCGCGCCGAGGCGTCCGCCGGCTGAACCGTGACACCGGGCGGGGCGCCAACCGCACCCCGCCCGGCGCCCGGCCCGGTCAGACCACGGCGGGCTGGGCCTCGGTGGCCATGACGAGCGCGCCGAGCAGCGCGGCGTCCTGCGCGAAGTCCGACAGCACGATCTCCGGCGGGTACGGCAGCGTGTCGGTGAGCCGTTCGGTCAGCAGTTCCCGTACCAGGTCGTTGCCGGCGACGCTGCCGACCAGCACGATCCGCTGCGGGTCGAGCAGCAGGCAGCACGTGACGAGCTGGCGGGCCAGTTCGTCGACGCGCAGGCGGAGCTGGTCGCGTACCGGGCCGGGCTGCTCCGCGGCGGCGCACAGGCCGGCGGCCCGGCCGTCCACCCCGAGCCGCTGCGCCAGCTCGTCCAGCGCCCGGCCGGAGAACGTCGCCTCGAGCATCGGTTCCAGGCGGGGCGGCCAGCTCAGGTCGGTCAGTCCGTAGGCGATCTCGCCGGCCGCGCCGTGGCGGCCCGGCAGCACCTCGCCGTTGACGGTGACCGCCGCGGCCACCCCGGTGCCCAGCCCGACGACGAGTCCCGGTTCGGCGTCGCGCAGCGCCCCGAGCCGCAGCTCGGCGTAGGCGGCGGCCTTCAGGTCGTTCGTCACCCGCACGTGCGCGAGGTTCAGGTGGGCGCGGACCGCGTCGGCCAGCCGCAGCTCCTCCCAGCCGGGCACGTTCGGCGCCAGTTCGATGCCGTCGTCGTGGACGACGCCGGGCGAGGCGATGCCGGCCGCGACGATCGTGCCGCCGGTCTGCTCGGCGAGTTCGCACGCCCGGTCCAGCGCCCGGGTGAGGGCCTGTTGCGCGCCCTGCTCGGCGATCGTGGGCAGGCGCTCGGAGGTGAGCAGCCGGCCGTCGGTGTCGCCCACGCCGATCGCCATCTTGGTGCCGCCGAAGTCGATGCCGAGCAGGCGTGGATTTGCCGGTCGTTCCATGGTGATGTCAGATCGCCCTTCGGGCCGTCGGTCCAGATCACGTGGTCGCCGCGACACGACGTTCGCGACCACGGCCAGCTGCGTCTGCCGCCCCGTCACGGGCCTACCCTCGCCGCGACCGCCTCGGCGAGAGCCGCGTCGGCACGGGTCAGCCGCTCGCGCAACCCCTGCGCCCGCTCCTGCACCGCGTCGAGCATTGTAGACAGTCGTCGGACCTGGTCCCGGACGGCCGCCTCGCCGGGGCCGTCCGCCTGGGCGCGGCGCAGCACGAGTTCGGGGCGGACCGCGGCGGCCAGCAGGTCCCGCACCGCGGCGTCGCCGAGCGTCAGACCGAGGTCGGCGGCGGTGGACCGGACCAGCTCCTCGGTCCAGGTCGCCGGCGCGCCGCCGCGGACCAGCCGGCCGAGCAGCGAGTGGGCGCCCCGGAACGGCACGCCGTGGCGGGCCAGCGCGTCGGCCGCCGCGGTGGTGGTGGCGCCGGAGGCGACGATCTCCTCGCCGGACGGCGGGCGCTGCGGGTCCAGCTTGTCGATCAGGCCGCCGAGCAGGGAGAAGAACCGGTACGCCCGGTCGTCGCCCTCCCAGAGCCGGGCCTGCACGTCGGTGGTGGCGTTGTTCGAGTCCTCCCACCAGGCGGCGCCGACGTTGTTGAGCACGCTCGCCGCGTCGGCCGCGGCCGCGCCGGCCATCGAGACGAGGTGTTCCAGCACCACCGGGTTGCGCTTCTGCGGCATGATGCTGCTGCCCTGGGTGAACTCGCCGGGCGTGACCACCCAGCCCCAGCTCAGCCAGTCCATCAGGGTGCGGGCGAGGCGGGCGCCGGTGGCGAGCGCCTGCGCGTTGAGCGTGGCGACCCGGACCAGGTGGTCGGCGCCGGCCACCGCCTCGTACGAGTTGACGATGAGCTGGTCGAAGCCGAGCAGGTCGGCCAGCCGGCGGGGCGAGATGTCCAGGTCGGTGCCGGCGAAGGCGCAGGAGCCCAGCGGCGAGCGGTTCATCTCGTCCAGCAGGCCGGCGTACGCGGCGGCCTCACCGGCGAGCGCCTCGGCGTAGCCGGCGAAGACGTGCCCGATGCTGGTCGGCTGGGCCGGGCGGCGGTGCGTGTAGCCGGTGACCACCACGTCGGCGTGCCGGTCCGCGCGGTCCAGCACGGTACGGCCGGTGGCCAGCAGCGCGTCGAGCACCTGGAGCAGCTGGTCGCGCAGCACCATCCGGAAGACGCCGGCGTCGAGGTCGTTGCGGCTGCGCGCGAGCTGCACGCTCAGCTGCGACACCTCGATGCCGGCCGCGGCGGCGAGGCGCTTCTCCAGCGTGTAGTAGACGTCCTCGACGCTGCCGTCGTACTCCAGCTCCTCGGGCCGGTCGCCGGTGAGGGCGACCAAGCCGCGCAGCATCGTCGCGGCCGCCTCGTCGGAGATCAGTCCCTGCTCGGCGAGCATGACGACGTGGGCCTTGCTGGCCGTGACCATCGCCGGGTAGAGGTGGGCGACGTGGTGGTCGAACACGACGCGGAGATGGTGCTGTTGGTAGACGGTCAGTGACGGGCTCATGGTGGCCTCCCGAGGTGGTGCGTTGTCGTGCGGCGTGCCGCGCGTGGTCATCCGGTCGTCTGGTCCGGCCCGTCGGCGCCGGGTGGCCCGGGCAGCGGCGCGGCGAGCCACGCCCCGACCAGCTCGCGCAGGCGTGCGCCGGCGGTGACCCGGATCCGGCGGCCGGCCTCCTCGCCGGCCAACGAGATGTGGCCCGACCAGCCCTGCCAGGGGTCCGGCCGCGACTCCACCAGCACGTACGGGTACGGGGTGGGCAGCTTCGGCTTCGGCGGCAGGTCCGGCGCCGCGTCCAGGCGCACCGCGGCCGGGTCGAAACCGAGCACCGCGGAACTCTCGTACGCCCCGCCGTGCCCGCGGGCGGGCAGCTCCCCGAACATCCCGGCCGTCTCGTCCGGGCCGACGAGCTGGAACCAGTTCACCAGCATCATGCTGGCCCGGTGCCGCCCGGACACCCACTCCATCGCGGCGCGGACGGTGGACATGTTGGCGTCGTGCCCGTTGACCACGAGCACCCGGGTGAAGCCCGCCTCGACGATGCCGGCGAGCACGTCGGCGAGATAGCCGACGGCGATCTCCGGCCGCAGCGACACCGTGCCCGGCCAGGGCCGGGTCTGGCCGGGGCAGGCGGCGTACGGCGTGGCCGGGAAGAGCACCGCCCGGGCGGACCCGGTGGCCAGTTCCCCGGCGAAGCCCTCGGCCAGGATCAGGTCGGTACCGATCGGCAGGTGCGGACCGTGCCACTCGACCGCGCCGACCGGCAGCACCGCCAGGTCGGCCGACCCGGTCACGGCGGCGAACGCGTGCCCGGGTACCCGGGTGACCGGGAGCAGCCCTCCCCCGGTCCGCCACCGCTCGATCAGTTCGTCCACTGCTCGGCCCTCCGGGTCGCGGTCCGGCTGCTCTCCAGCCGCCCGGAGAACCACATCACCACGAAGATGAGCAGCACCTGGAGCATGCCGTAGGCGGCGGCGGTGCCCAGCTCGAAGCTGTACATCCGGTTGTTGATGGCGACCGAGATCGGCACCGTCGACGAGGTGTAGATGAGCACCGAGGCGACGAACTCGCCGACGCCGTGCACGAACGCCAGCAGCGCGCCGGCGAGCACGCCGGGCAGCATCAGCCGCACGGTGATCGTGTAGAACGCGCGCAGCCAGGAGGCGCCCAGGTTGCGCGCCGCGTCCTCCAGCGACGGGTCGATCAGCGCCAGCGTCGCGGAGCTGGACCGGAACACGATCGGCAGGAAGCGGACGAAGTAGGCCAGCGGCAGGATCCAGAACGTGCCGACCAGCACCTGCCCGAAGCTGAACGCGTTGCCGGTGCTGAACGCCGAGATCAGGTTGATCGCCACGACCGTGCCGGGCAGCGCCCAGGCGATCATCACGGCCACGTCGAGCAGGCCGCGTCCGACGAACGTCAGCCGCCGCACCGCGTACGCGATGAGCACGCCGATCACCACGCAGCCGACGACCGCGAGGAGGCTCATCTGCACCGAGTTGAGGATCGGCTGGAACGCCTTGGGGTCGGTGAAGATGGTGACGAAGTTCTCGAACGTGTACGTCGGCGGCAGCACCTCGGTGGTCCAGGACCGGTCCTCGGAGAACGCGACGAGCGCGATCGCGCCGACCGGGGCGAGCAGGACCAGCGTGGCCAGCACCGAGGCGAGCGGGGCGAGCCAGCGGCCGATCGGGTTGGTGATCTCCCGTCGCACCGCCGAGATGCCCTTGGACTGCGACTGGTAATTGCGCCGCCCCTCGTACCAGCGCATGGCCAGCAGGAAGATGATCGAGACGATGCCGAGCACGGAGGCGTACGCCGAGGCCATCGGCAGGTCGCCGTTGGTGCGGTTGATGTAGATCTGCATCGTCATGGTCTGGCTGACGTTGAACAGCAGTGGCGCGGTGTAGGACGCCAGCGACGTCATGAAGACCAGCAGCGACGCCGAGATCAGCGCCGGGGTGAGCATCGGCAGCAGGACGGTGCGCCACACGCGTACCCGACCCGCGCCGAGGTTGTACGCCGCCTCCTCGACCGACGGGTCCATTCCGGCCAGTGCCGCGGAGGCGGCCAGGTAGAAGAACGGGTACATGGTGAACGTGTGCACCACGAGCACACCGGCGATGCCGTCGAAGGCCAGGACCGGCTTGTCGGTGCCGAGCAGCGCCTGCAGGCCGCGCGGCACGATGCCGATGTTGCTGTAGAGCAGCTGGAAGGAGACGGCGCCGATCAGCGGCGGCAGGGCCGCCGGCACCAGGATGAACGCCTCGATGAGCCGCCGGCCGCGGAAGTGGAACCGCTTGAGCAGGAACGCCATCGCCACGCCGACGATGCCGCAGAGCAACACGCTCGCCGCGGAGATGAACAGCGAGGTGAACAGCGACTCGCGGGCCACCCCGGAGGAGGAGAGGAACTGGAGGTAGTTGTCGGTGCCGTTGGCGCTGACGCTCTCCCGGAAGGTGGCGAACATCGGCTGGACGACGAAGCCCCAGAGCACCAGGACCAGCGGCAGCACCAGCAGGTAGGGGAACCATCGGGAGTTCGCCCCGCCGGCCAGGCGCCGGCCGAGGGCCGCCGCCCAGCCGGGGGCGGTCGGGGTCGCAGCGGTCACGGCTTGACCACCCAGAGCCGCTCCGGTACGAGCCGCAGGCCCACGACGTCGCCGAGCGCCATACCGGCGGGCGCGTCGACCAGCGCGGCCATCACCTCGTCGCCGTCGACGTCGACGGTGACGTGGGTGGCCATGCCGGTGAACTCGACGTGGCTGACGCGGCCACGCATGGCCGCCGTGTCGTCGTCGCCGCCGAGCGCGATGTGCTCGGGACGCGCGGAGACCAGTGCGGTGTCGCCCTCGGCGAGCCCGTGTCCGGCGGGAGCGCCCACCTCGATCGTGGCGCCGCCGGGCAGGCGTACCTGGACGCGCTGCTCCGCCGCGCCGGTCACCGGCAGGCTCAGCACGTTGCTGCGTCCGATGAACCGGGCCACGAACGCGTTCGCGGGCTGGTAGTACACCTCGTGCGGGGTGCCGACCTGCTGGACCCGGCCGGACTCCATCACCGCGATCCGGTCCGACATCGCCATCGCCTCGGCCTGGTCGTGCGTGACGTAGATCGAGGTGGTGCCGCTCTCCCGCTGGATGCGCCGGATCTCGGCGCGGGTCTCCTCGCGCAGCTTCGCGTCGAGGTTCGACAGCGGCTCGTCGAGCAGCATGGTGCGGGGGCGGATCACCAGGGCCCGCGCCAGCGCGACGCGCTGCTGCTGGCCGCCGGAGAGCGCGTCGATGCGCCGCTCGCCGTACCCGGCGAGGTGCACCTGGGCGAGCGCCTCCTCCACCCGGCGGGCCTGGTCGGCACGGGAGACCCGGCGGACCTTGAGCCCGTACGCGACGTTCTGCGCCACCGTCATGTGCGGGAACAGCGCGTAGTTCTGGAACACCATGCCGGTGTCCCGCTTGTTCGGCGTCCAGTGCGTGACGTCGTCGTCGCCGAAGTGGATGTGACCGGAGGTCGGGAAGTAGAAGCCGGCCACCATGCGCAGCGTCGTCGTCTTGCCACAACCGCTCGGTCCGAGCAGCGTGAAGAACTCGCCGGCTCCGATGGTGACGGTGACGTCATCGACCGCCGCGGAGTCGCTCGACTTGGCGAAGCGCTTACTGACCGCCGTCAGTCGGACATCGATCATTTCGTGGGTCCTTCCAGGACGAAGCCGGGCCGTGCCGGAGCACGGCCCGGTTCCGAGCGTCTTAGCCCTTGCCCTTGATCTGGGCGTTCCAGTGGGTGATCCAGGCGGTCTCGTTCTTGCCGATCACGTCCCAGTCGACGTCCATCGGCTTGAGGTCGAGCTTGGTCAGCCACTCGGGCTTCTCGGCGATGTCGACAGCGGGGATCTGGAAGTAGTCCTTGGCCAGGCTGGCCCGCAGCGAGTCGTCGAACAGGAATTCGAGGAACTTCTTCGCGCCCTCGCTGTTGCCGCCCTTGACCGCGGCCACGCCGTCGACGAGCACCGGGGCGCCGGAGGCCGGCATGACGTAGCCGAACGGCATCTTCTCGTTGGCCTGGAGCAGGATGTCCTGGAGGTTCCAGGCGCTCACCACGCCCTGCTCACGCGACATCTTCAGGTAGAGGTCGCTGGGGTTGGCGGCGTACTCGACGGTGTTGGCGTCGAGCTTGCGCAGCCAGTCGTAGCCGGGCTGCGGGTTGGACCCGTCGGCGGTGTAGCGCTGGATCATCGAGGCGTAGATCGAGCGCATGGTGCCGGAGGCGGCCACGTCCCGGATGATGATCTTGTCTTTCCACTTCGGGTCGACCAGGTCGTCCCAGTCCTTCGGCGCGGTCTCCGGGGTCAGCGCCTTGTTGTTGTACATGATGACCTCGGGCAGCAGGATCTCGCCGAACCAGCGGCCCTCGGCGTCCTTGTACCGCGCGTCGATCTTCGAGGCGAACGACGGCTGCCAGGACTCCAGCAGACCCTCGGACGCGCCGGCGGCGAGGCCCTGCTGGGTGCCGCCCCACCAGACCGACGCCTGCGGGTTGGCCTTCTCGGCGCGGACCCGCTCGAGCACCTCCTGGGCGCCCATGTTGAGCACCTCGACCTTGCCCTTGTACTCGGGGTTCTTGGTCGTGAACTGCTCGACGACGTAGTCGGTGACCGACTTGTCGCGGGCGCTGTAGATGACGACCTTCTCGGCCGACGCGGAGCCGGAGGAGCCGGTGTCCTTGTCGTCGTCGCTGCTGCCGCACGCACTGACGGCCAGCAGCGCGCTGAACGCGACGGCCAGGGCCAAACGACGTTTCATTGGTACCTCCATTTTTCGCGGGGGAACTGTCGGAAGCGGGGAAGGAAGATCAGCGCGTCGCGCCGTACCAGGGCGCGACGCATCGCGCCGCGACCTGTCGTCAGTGGGTACGGACGCGGGTCGCCGCGACGGCGTTCGGTGACGTGGGTGGTGGGTGCGAGGTCGGGGTCGGGGGTCGTCGGGGGGCCGGGTTCGGTCAGGGAAGCGAGGGGCGGGGCACCGCTGCCGAGAGCGCGTAGCTGATCGCTCCGTGCAGCACGGCCTGGTCGCCGAGGGTGGCCCGGCGCACCTCGGTGGGTGCCGGGGTCCGGGCGGAGACGAGGGTCTGGAGCTGGTCGAGCGCCGGGTCGTCGAGTTCCGCCGCGGCGCCGCTGAGCAGCACCAGCCCCGGATCGACCACACAGGCGCAGGAGAGGATGAGCCCGGCCCAGGCGCCGAGGACCTCGTCGAGGTAGCTGCGGGCCGGCGCCGACGTCGCGGCGAGCCGGCTCAGCTCCCGTACCGGCGACTCGGGCCGGCGGCCCGGGTTGAGCGCGACGACCCGCTCCGCGATGGCGTTGACCGACCACCGGGCCTCGAACTCGCCGACGCCGCTGTAGCGGCGCTCGGTCGCGCCACCCAGCGGCAGGAAGCCGACCTCGCCCGCGGCTCCGCTGGCGCCGCGGCGGACCTTGCCGTCGAGCACGAGGCCGGCGCCGATGCCGTCGGCGACGTGGATCAGCAGCAGGTTGGCGACGTCCGCGCCGGCGCCGGCGACGCATTCGCCGGCGGCCATCAGGTTGACGTCGTTGTCCACGACCACTGGTACGCCGAGCCGCCGTTGCACCGATTCGCCGATCGGCCACGCCTCGACCAGTCCGACCGACGGCGCGAGGCGTACCGCCCCGTTGCTGGACACCCCGGGCACCGCGATCGCGACGCCGCGAAGCG
Source organism: Micromonospora sp. CPCC 205554 (assembly GCF_036902745.1). Lineage (NCBI taxonomy): Bacteria > Bacillati > Actinomycetota > Actinomycetes > Micromonosporales > Micromonosporaceae > Micromonospora > Micromonospora sp. CPCC 205554. Next base: position 512,487 of record NZ_JBAKHP010000001.1, read on the forward strand.
ACGGGAGGTTGTCGCCGACCAGGTCGAGGACGAACTCGCAGACGGTCTCCACCACGTTCGCGCCGAGCCGGGCGACGCGGTGCGCGATGACCGCGCCCTCACTGTCGGCGATCTCGCAGCTGATCCGGGGCGGCTCCAGCGACACCGCCGCGACCAGCTCGGCGCGGGGGTTGAACTCCAGCATCTCGCGGGGCCGGCCGGTGGTGGGCGCGCCGGGCCCGCGTTCGATGAGGTAGCCCTCGGCGACGAGTTCCCGCACGAGCGCGGTCACGGTGGCCGCCGAGAGACCGGTCATCTCGGCCAGGTCCACGCGGGACAGCCGCCGGGCCTGCCGGGCGGCCAAGATCACCGAGAGACGCTTGATCTCACGGGACCGCTCACGGCTGACCGGGCTGGTCGGGGCTTTGTCAGACACACTTTCTTCCTAGTGAGAAAAAATTCTGCCGTCAAGTAACGAGATGATCTCGGTCTTCCGACCAGGGAGAATTCTGCGACCGACAAGCCGGTCGGGCCGGGGCCAGCCCGACATGACGCGCAAAACCGAGCCCTGTGGTCCACATTGGGGTGCCAAACCTGGACAAAGGCTGTCCCCGCGCCACGGCCGCCCTCCCGGTGATCGCCCTGAGCAGGCACGATCGTTTATTCGGATAAGGAAGAAAGTCGTCCGGAGCTATTGACGACGCCTCCGCAAGATCCCTAGGTTACGGCCCGAAGGCCTTCCGGTGGACCGACGTCGCCACCGTGCGTACCGCTCACCCCCGTGACGGTGCGCGAGCACCACCATCCCGTTGTCGAGCACCACGACCCCCGAGGACCTGACAGTCCTCAGTGGACAGCTGTCTGCATCACGGCCCGGCACGAGCCACGTGTCAGCCGGCCCGTGCCGGGCCGACCGTCCCCAGCCGCAGCACTCTCGCTTCGAGACGAAGAGGTATGCCCATGAGATGGCGCACCAGCGCAGCGATCGCCATGTGCGGTCTGCTGTCGTTGGGCCTGGCCACTCCGGCCCAGGCCAACCCCCAGCAAGCACCGAAGCCCCAGGCCAAGAAGTCCGACAAGCCCGTCGACCTGGACATCATGTTCATCGGCGCCCACCCGGACGACGAGGCCGGCCAGCTCGGCATGCTCGGATACTGGAACGAGTATCACGGCATGAAGGCCGGCGTCATCACCACCACCCGCGGCGAGGGCGGTGGCAACGCCACCGGTCTCGAGGAGGGCCCGGAGCTCGGCATCCTGCGGGAGGCCGAGGAGCGCAAGGCCGTCGGCTGGGCCGGCGTCGAGCACATCTACAACCTGGACGCGCTGGACTTCTGGTACACCGCCAGCGCCCCCCTGACCGAGGAGGTCTGGGGCCACCAGGAGACGCTGTCCCGGATCGTACGGGTCCTGCGGACCACCAAGCCCGAGGTCATCCTCACGATGAACCCCTCGGCGACCCAGGGCAACCACGGCAACCACCAGAAGGCGGCCATGCTGGCCGTGGAAGCCTTCTACGCGGCGGCCGACCCGAAGGCGTTCCCGGAGCAGATCAAGAAGGAGGGGCTCAAGCCCTGGCGGGTCTCCCGCATCTTCCAGACCGGTGGCAGCGGCACCTCCAGCAACGGCCCCGCCTGCGAGACCACGTTCACGCCGGCCGAGGCCAGCAACGTCGTCTTCGGCACCTGGCAGGGGTACGAGTCGGCGCGGCACGACGGCAACCGGTGGAACACGGTCCAGACCTGGGCCCGCCGGGAGTACGTGTCGCAGGGCTGGGGCAACAGCTCCTTCCCGACGACCAACCCCGACGCCATCGGCTGCAACCGGCTGACGCTGATCGACACCCGCACGCCGTACCCGGACCCGAACGTCGGTGCCGGCACCGGCGCGCTGCAGGGCGCCACCCTGCGCGCCCCCGGCGGCCTGCCGCTCGGCACCGAGGTCCACGTGCGTCCGCGCACCTGGGAGGCCGTCGCGGGTCAGCCCATCAAGGTGGACACCGTCCTGTACGCCGAGAAGGCCGTTCCGGGCGCCAAGGTCACCCTGAACGTGCCGGCCGGCTGGAAGGTCAGCGGCAACGGCGACGTCGGCACGCTGACCCCGGGCAAGGAGGTCGTGAAGACCTTCACCGTCACGCCGCCCGCCCAGGTCGAGGTGGGTACCCGCTTCAAGATCGACGCCACGCTGACCAGCAAGAAGGACGGCAGCGGCACCAGCAGCGCCCGGGTTCAGGGCACCGCGCCGGTGCGCGGCACCCTGGAGCCGCTGGAGGAGATCGCCGACTTCCGCGCGTGGACCGTGCGGAACAAGACCCAGCAGCTCGACGCGCTCATCGAGTCCCTGCTGAACATCCCCAGCGGTGGCACCCGCAGCGTCAAGGTCAACCTGACCAACCACGGCACCCGGGTCGAGTCCGGCGCGGTCAAGCTGAACGTCCCCGCCGGCTTCTCGGTGGCCGAGCAGCAGGTGCCGTACAGCGGGCTCCAGCCGGGCGCCAGCACCTCGGTGACGTTCACCGTCACCAACACCGACACGTCGCTGCCGACGGCCAACCGGGCCCCGGACAACGGCGCGTACCGGGTGCAGATCGAGACCAGCTACACCGGTGGCAGCGCGAGCGAGCCGGGTGCGTTCAACCTGGTCCCGGTCACCACGATCCCGAAGGCCGCCACCGCGCCGACGGTGGACGGCCACGGCCACGACCACGAGTACACCGGCGAGGTCATCGACATCTCGACGCGCTGGGAGGGCACCGCCGCCCCGGCGTCGGACATCTCCGGCACCGCCCAGCTCACCCACACCGACGACGCCCTGTACGCCATCTTCACCATCACCGATGATGTGCTCGGCACCGTCCTGCCGCCGGAGGACTGCAAGCGTCCGCGGCGTAACGACAACATCGAGTTCGGCATCGACCCGCGCGGCAACTCGGCGAACACCTCCACCGTGTTCAACATGGCGCTCTTCCCGGCCACGAACGACCCGGCCAACGGGAACCCGCCGTGCTTCGCCCGGGAGCGGGACAACCACCAGGGCGGCCCGGAGACCGCGCCGGGTGTGGAGATCGCCTCCGTGGTGACCAGCAACCCGTACACGGGTTACCGGATCGAGGTCAAGATTCCGTTCAGCGTGCTGCCGGACGCCGTCGACCCGAACCGGATGGGCCTGAACATCCTGGTCAACGACTCGGACACGCAGGACCTGACCGCGCAGACCCGGGTCGGCTGGTCGACCTGGAGCGGTGTGCGGGCCGACCCGTGGCGCTGGGGCAACGCGACGCTGCCGGACCTGGCGGCGAAGCCGTCGGCGCCGAAGGCCCCGATCATGCCCGACACGGCGGCGCTGAGCGTCGACTCGCCGCAGACCCTGCTGCAGTCCGTCTCGGACGGGGTCGCACCGGGTGGTTACGCCAAGCTGGCGGACAACACCGTGAAGATCAAGAAGGTCACCCGCAGCGCGAGCAAGGTGTCCGTGCAGCTGCAGGTGAAGAAGGCCGGCACCGCCCGGGCCTTCCTGTGGGACGGCACCCGGGTCGTGGCGGAGGCCAAGGCCCAGCTGCGCAAGGACGGCACCCTCGTCCTGCCGCTGAGCGGGAAGCTTCCGGCCGGCACCTCGCTGCTCGTCTCGTACGAGCACGGCGGCGCCACCACCGCTCTGGCGAAGAAGATCTGCTGAGCGGACGACTGATCGCGTCCACCTGACGCACACGACGGGCCGGGCCGGCAGGCCCGGCCCGTCGTGCCGTCCGCGTCACCTGCGCCGCGCCCGCTCAGCGAACCGGCGCCGGGCCGGTGGCGGCCGATGGCACCTCGGCCGGCTCGCGCCACCAGCGGCGCGACGCCAGCGCGGCCAGCCCGGCGCCGGCGGTGTTGAGCAGGACGTCGTCGACCGAGGACACCCGGTCCAGCCGCAGGACGTACTGCGCCACCTCGACCAGGACCGCGCAGCAGGCCGCGAGCGCCAGGATCCGCGGCACCGACGCCAGCGCCGCGAACCGCAGCGGGGCGAAGAACCCGAGCGCCGCGAACACCAGCAGGTTGCCGACGATCTGCACCGTCACCGTCAGCGGCCCGCTCGCGAGGACGGTGAGCAGGTCCCGCAGCGGCACCAGGCTCACCCGGCCGGGGACCACTCCGGCACCGTCACCCGGCAGCATGATCATCCAGACCCACGGCACGGTCCCGTAGACGACGCCCACCTCGGCCAGCGATCTCCGCCAGGCCGGACCCGCGCCGCCGCGCCGGCGGGCCAGGAGCCACACCACGAGCGCGGCCGCCGGCAACGCGGCCACGGTGAGGAGCACGACCCCGTTGATCGTGCCGAACCAGCCGTGCCACCCCTCGATCACGCCGCCTCCGCTCCCATCCGCCAGGTCCTCACCGGCCCGCGGTCCGCTCAGGGTGCCACGGCCGCGCCGACCGGCGGCCCCGGCCCGGACGGCATCGCGTACGCGGCGCCCGTGCCCGCTGTCACCGGATTCGCATTCCGGCACCGGGCCGGCGGCGAATCCCCGTCGATCGCTGATTTCCCGGCCGGCATTTCGGCGCGGCCGGAATGGTGCCGTCCTTTCGAGGCCATTGTCGTCACGCGTTCACCCATTCCACCGTGGCCACCGGCTCCGCCAGGGCGGGGCGTGGCGGCAGCGAACACATCCGCAGGTGAGCCATGGTGCGGCGAGCGACGATCACCATCCGCACGCGCTCCACCGGCTGGTAAAGAAAGACTCACCTAAGCAAGGCAAGCCTTATCTTCGTCGTTCGGGATTCCGCGCGGAAACGGCTCCTAACGGCCGCCAACCGCGCATTCCGTTGTTAAGGTGAGCATGATCCTCACTGGCGGCCGGCGGTTTGAGGACCGGGCCGCACGGCAAATACCAGATGGCATTCGAGCACCACGAGGCCGGCCGTTCGTGTCCGCCGGCCCGCATGACTTGGAGGCACCATGAAGACCCTGTTGCAGTCTCCGCCGGTACGTGAATGCGCCGCCACCGCGTGCAGCTTCAACGACAACGGCTGTCACGCTCCCGCGATCACCGTGGCGGCGTCCGCCGACGCGGCGTCCTGCGCGACGTTCGTCGAGTCGTCGCTCAGCGGCGGGATGAAGGAGGTCACCGGCGCGGTGGGCGCGTGCGCGCGGGCCGAGTGCGTGTTCAACACCAACCTCGCCTGCACCGCCGAGTCGATCACGGTCGGTCCGGGCGCCACGGTCAGCGACTGCCTCACCTACCAGCCCGCCTGACAAACCGGACAGCACGTCCGTACGGGTCACGACGGTCACCGTCGTGACCCGTACCGCGTCTGCGGCACCCGACCCGCCGTTGCACAGGTAAGCCTTACCTACTACCGTCTGACCTGGGCCGACTTCACCCCTTCCCGGCCGAGGAGACAGACATGGCGTTGCACCCCGCGGGGCGTCCGGCTCCGCCGGCCGGTGTCGTCCCGGTCGCCGCAGGGCCGTCGGCGGGCGGTACGGGCACCTCCACGCCCCGCGACGCCGTCGCCGCCCGGTGCGTGCTGACCGCCGCCTCCTCGCTGCGGCTCACGCTCGGCGACGCCACCGCCGATCTGCTCTCCGCCCACGCCCTCCTTCCCGACGGCACGGTCGTCCTCGCGGTCGACGCGATGAGCCGCACCGGTGGCCTGCTGGTCGCCGCTCGCGGCCACCGCGGCGCGGTACGCCTCGACGTGACCCACCTCGCCCCGGTCGCCGTGCGCTCCCGGGTGCGGTCCCGGCTGCGGATCCTCGGCACCGCCCGCCGGTTCGACCCGGCCGCCCTCGACGCCTGCGATCCGGCCACCGTGATGTCGCTGCTCGACCTGCCCCCGGTGGCGCTGTGGGCGATCGCGCCGGACGAGGTCGTCCTCGACCGGGCCGCCGGCCCTGTCGCGGTGGACCTCGGCGCGTACCGTGCGGCCCGGCCGGATCCGATCGCCGTCGGCGAGGCCGCCCACCTCGCGCACCTGACGCGATGCCACCGCGACGTCCTCGACCGGCTCGCCGCGCTCGTCGACGCCGCCGACGCGACGCGGATCGTCCCGGTCGCGCTCGACGCCGAGGGCATCGTGCTGCGCGCGGAGCGGCCGGACGGTCACACCGACACCCGGTTGTCCTTCGCCCGCCCGATCACTGCCGGTTCCGGCCTGGCCGAGGCGCTGCGGACGCTGCTCCCCTAGCCCCGCGGTCCTTGCCGCGGGCGGCCCGACCCGGTAGAAACGGCCGGGCCGACAGGAGATCAGCCATGACCGATACCGACGGGCGGTTGTCCGCCACGCCGCGTACGACCCTGCGCCGGATGAAGGAGAAGGGGCACCGCGACCGCGCCGCCCTCTTCGACGTGCTGCGGGCCGCCTTCGTCTGCCATCTCGGAGTGCTCGTCGACGGCGGCCCGATGGTGGTGCCGACCGTCTACGGCTTCGACGACCGGCACCTCTACCTGCACGGCTCGGTGGCCAGCCGGAGCCTCACCACCGACGCCGACGTCTGCGTCACGGTCACAGTGGTCGACGGCCTGGTCCTCGCGCGCTCGGTGTTCGAGCACGGGATCAACTACCGCAGCGCGATGATCTACGGCCGGCCCCGGTGGGTGACCGACGCCGAGGAGAAGCTGCACGGCCTGCGGCTGCTGACCGAGCACGTGGCCCCCGGGCAGTGGGACCACGCCCGCCGGCCGAACCGGCGGGAGCTGGCGGCCACCGCGCTGCTGGCGCTTCCGCTGGCCGAGGCGTCGGTCAAGACGCGCAGCGGTCCGCCGGACGACGGGGACGGCCCGGACGCCGCCCTCGGGCTGTGGGCCGGCGAGCTTCCGCTGGTCGCGCGCTGGAAACAGCCGGTGACCGACCCGGCGCTGCCGCCGGCCACGCCGGTGCCGGCGCACGTGGCCGCGCGCGCCGGCACCCGCGCCGACCAGGTCTGACCGGCCGGGCGGCCCCCCATCCGGCTAGCGCAGCTGGCGGGCCACCTCCGCGAGCGGCAGCCGGGGCTGGACGGCCGCGCGGGCGGCCACCACTGCCAGCGCCCGGGGCACCCCGGCGCAGTGCGCGATGATCTCCCGCACCGCCGGCCGTTCGGCGGTGAGGCGGCGCTCGCCGAGCCGCGCCGCCAGCAGGTCCCACGCCTCACCGGCGGCCAGTTCGTCGACCACGACCGGGCACGCGGCCTCGCCGACCACCAGGCCGGTGAGGCGGTCCCGGCTGGTCACGACCACCATGCAGCCGGGTACGCCGGGCAGCAGCGGCCGTACCTGGTCGGCGTCGCGGGCGTCGTCGAGGACGATGAGCATCCGGCGTCCGGCGAGCGCGCTGCGGTAGAGCCCGGTGCGCGCCGCCGGACCGCACGGGACGCCGCCGGGTACGTCGAGCGCCTCGATGAGGCCGCCGAGCGCCTCCGCCGGGGCCACCGCCGCTCTGCCCGGGTCGCTGCCGCCGAGCTGGACGTGCAGCACCCCGTCGGCGAACCGGGCGGCCGACCGGTGTGCCCAGCGCAGCGCCAGCGCCGTCTTGCCGATGCCGGACCGGCCGGACAGGACGCACACGACCACGCTCGACATCCGCCGTGGTCCGCCGTCGAGCAGCCGGTCGAGTTGCCGCAGTTGTGCCGAACGGCCGGTGAAGCCGGGGATCTCCAGCGGCAGCTGCATGGGGCGGATCCGGGCCGAGGGCGCCGGGTGGGCGGGCAGGCCGAGGACCTCGCGGAGCAGCCGGACGGTCGCGGGCCGCGGCCGGGTCACCCGCGACGACTCCAGGTTGCGGATGCTCCGCACGCTCAGTCCGGTACGGGCGGCCAACTCCTCCTGGGTGAGGTTGGCCAGTCGCCGCGCGGTAGCGATTTCATGACCCAACGTATCCATGTAGCCGATCACAGCGTCGTCTCCGTACCGGTTCTGGTGGATTCATGCCGGTGGACCACCGAAGCCGCGGCCGCTGAGCGGGCAGTCAGCGGCGACATTGCCGGTGATCTGCCGGTGAAGCTCCTGTTGGCCAGACGAGGTTAAGTCCACAGTGGGTCCGACGCTATCGACCGGAGTCGAATCGACGGTCGACGAGACGGGCCCTTCCCGGCATCGGTGCAGCGTCGCAGAAGCAGCACTTCCGGTCACTCTCCGCAAACCTCAGATCCGTCCGGCGCGGGCCCGGCGGGCAGCGCGCCGACCAGGAGGACGAACATGCGAAGGTACGTCAGCGACACCGCCGAACTCACCGACGAGTACGGCATCCGGATCGGCCGCTGGACGCAGTACCGCGATCTCGGCCCGTTGCCGTTCGACGCCATGTGGTGCGTGATCCCGCCCGGTGGCAGCAGCAGCGAGGACGTCCACCCCGAGGTCGAGTTCGCCGTGGTGACCCGCGGCACGGCCATCTACGAGGCGGGCGGCGAGAAGGTCGAGGTGCCGACCGGCGGCGTGATCCTGCTCGAACCCGAGCAGCGGCACGTCATCCACAACCCCTCGCCGGAGCAGCCGCTCACCATCCTCAGCATCTACTGGATGCCCCGGCCCGACGAGGCCGGGCAGGGCGGGCAGGCCGGTGCGGACGGCGGGCAGGCCGGTGCGGACGACGGAGCCGGCCGTGACTGACGCCGCCACCGGCGTGGTGCTGGTGGTGACGCCGCCGCCGACGCCGAACGGGCCGCTGCACCTCGGGCACCTCAGCGGCCCGTACGTCGCCGGGGACATCGCGGCCCGGGCGCTGCGCGCCGCCGGCCGGCGGGTGGTGACCCAGTGCGGCCTGGACGCGCACCAGAACTACGTGCTCGCCCGGGCGCAGGCGCACGGCGAGAACCCGGCCGACACGGTCGCCCGGTACGGCTCGTCGATCCACGCCGCGTTGCGCGCCGCGCGCGTCCGGTACGACGTCATGGCCGACCCGCTGGCCGACGAGGGCTACCGCCGGGCGGTCGCGAGCCTGCTCACCGAACTGGTGGAGGCGAAGGTGGTGGAGGTCGCCCCGGTGTCGCTGCGCGCGTGCGCGGCCTGCGGGCGGACCCTGCACCACGTCCGGGTCGCCGGGCGCTGCCCGGCCTGCGGCGCCGGCGCGAACGGCGGCACCTGCGAGGGGTGCGGCGGCTTCTGCACCGCCGCGAACCTCGTCGACGCGCGCTCGACCTGCTGCGACGCGGCGCCCGAACCGGTCACCCGCACGGTGCCGGTGCTGCGGCTGGACGAGCACCGGGAACGGCTCGCCGAGTTCTGGTCCCGCGCGGTGCTGCCGCCCCGGCTGCGGCGCCTCGTCGCGTCGTATCTCGACGGCGGGCTGCCCGAGGTGCCGTTGGCGTACCCGTCGGACTGGGGCATCGAGTGGGACGACGGCCTGCGCATCGACGTCTGGGCCGAGATGGCATTGGCCAACCTGGTCCTGCCCGCCCGCCACCTGCGGCCGGACGCGGACACGCTGACCGGGTACCTGGACGCGTGGCGCGACGTGGACGAGCAGTGGATCTTCCTCGGGATCGACAACGCCTTCTACTACGCGCTGCTCATCCCGGCCCTGCACCTGGCCGCCGGGCTGCCCGACCGGCCGACCGGGCTGGTGGTCAACGAGTTCTACCGGCTCACCGGCGCCAAGTTCTCCACCAGCCGCGAGCACGCGATCTGGGCACACGACTTCCTGTCCACCGAGGACCCGGCGGTGGTCCGGGCGTTCCTGAGCTGGGACCGGCCGGACAGCTACGAGTCGGACTTCCGCCCGGAGGCGTACGAGGCGTTCGCCGCCCGGTACGCCGCGACCCTGGCCGGCACCACCGCCGGCCTGGACGGCGTCCTGGCCGACACCGAGCTGACGCGCGGCGAGCAGGCGCTACGGCCGGAACACTTCGACCCGGCCACCGCGGTCCGGGCGGCGCTGGCCGCGTACCCCGGTGCGCCGGAGCGGGCGACCCGCCTGCTCGGCGTCGTCGGCGGCACGGAACCGGCGGGTTCGGATGGGTGAGCCGCGCGTGCTCGTCGTCGGCGCGGGCGTGAGCGGCGTCCTGCTGGCCCGGCGGCTGCGGGACGCGGGCGCCGACGCGGTCCTGATCGGCCCGCACGGCACCGGTCCGGACGGGCGGCCCGCCGACGCGACGGCCGCGTCCGGCGGGCTGGTCCGGGCCTTCGAGCCCGATCCGGCCGCCCGGTCCCTCGCCGCCGCGAGCCTCGCCGAGCTGCTGGCCGATCCGTCCCTCGCGACAGCGGCCGGTTGGCGGCGGACCGGCTCGCTCTACCTGCTCGACGCCCCCGCGGCGGCCGACGTGGACGGCGCCGAGGTGCTGACCCGGGACGAGGTCGCCCACCGGTTCGGTTTCGCCGGGCTCCCGGACGGCACCGTGGGGATCTGGGAACGCCGGGCCGGCTACCTCGATCCGGACCGGCTGCGCCGGACCGTCCTGCGTGGCCTGGACGGCACCGAGACGACACCGGTGGCCCGCCTCGACGACCGCGCGGTCGAGCTGCGCGACGGTCGCCGGCTCACCGGCGACCTCGTCGTCGTGGCCGCCGGGGCCTGGACCCCGCGGCTGTTGCGCGCCGCCGGGTGGCCGACCTCGCTGCGCACCAAACACATCCAGTACGCCCACCACGTCACCGCCCGCGGTGACCTGCCGTGCTTCGTGGACGAGACCAGCGGCCTCTACGGCCGGCCGGCCGGCCCTGGGCGCGTGCTGCTCGGGCTGCCGAGCGACAGGTGGGACGTCGACCCGCCGGCCCCCGAGCCGGACGCCGCGCTGGCGGCACGGGTCCGGGCGGTGGCCGCACAGCGGCTGCCCGGCCTGGACCCGCGACCGGCCGGCCCGGCGGTCAGTGCCGCCGACTGCTACAGCGCGCCCGCCGGCCTGGCCCTGCGCCACGTGGCCGGCACGGTGCACACCTTCACCGGCGGCAGCGGCGGCGCCGCCAAGACCGTCCTGGCCGCCAGCCGGCTCGCCGCCACCGCCCTGCTGAACACCCGAACCGCGATCCCTGTCCCCCACGGCCAGACAGAGGCAGACTGATGACGCAGACCTATCACACAGTGGGAATCGGCGCCGGGCCGGCGAACCTGAGCCTCGCGGCGATGTACGACACCCTCGCGCCGCACGACATCGCGTTGTTCGAGGCCCGGGACCGGCCGGGCTGGCACGACGGGATGCTGCACAGCGGCGTCCGCATGCAGACCGGCTGGGTCAAGGACCTGGTCTCGCTCTACGACCCGACCCACCCGCTGTCGTTCCTCAACTACCTGGTCACCACCGGCCGGGTGTACGCCCTGCTGGGCGCCGGGTTCGACACCATCCCCCGGATCGAGTACCAGCAGTACCTGGTGTGGGCGGCGGGTCAACTGCCGCGCATCACGTACGGCACCCGCGTCGACCGGGTCGAGTTCGACGGCGCGCTGGTCAGCCGCAGCGGCGGTGCGGAGGTCGCCCGTTCCCGGCACCTGGTGCTCGGCAGCGGAACCGTCCCCTTCGTACCGGAGTTCCTGGACGCCCTCGACCCCCGGCACCTGTTCGTCGCCGACGAGCTGCACCAGCGCCTCGCCACCGTGCCGGACGAGCCGGACCTGCCGTGGATCGTGATCGGCAGCGGCCAGACCAGCGCGGAGTGCGTCGCGGCGCTGCTCACCCGCGGGTGCCGCGACATCAGGTGGATCGGGCGGCGGTCGTGGTTCGCCCCGCTGGAGGACTCGCCGTCGGCGAACGACCTGTACCGGCCCGCCTACCAGGAGGCGTTCCTCACCCTCTCCCGGGACGTGCGGGAACGCCTCGTCTCCGGCCAGATCCTGACCAGCGACGGCATCTCGCCGGGCACGTTGCGCGGCGTCTACCAGCACAACTACGAGGAGCGGCTGCGCACCGGCCGGTTCCCGGTGACGATCATGCCGAGCCGTACCGTGACCGGCGCCCGGCAGCTCGACGGGGAGGTCGAACTGGAGTGCCTGACCGCCGGCAGCGGCGAGGAACGGCACCGGGCGGTGAACCTGGTCGTCGCGGCGGGACGCCGGCAGGCGCCGCTGCCCTTCGACCCGGAGCTGACCGCGCTGATCGACCTGGACGAGCGCGGCGAGCCGGTCATCGAGTCGGACTACTCGATCCGGTGGAAGCACGCCGACGACCACAAGATCTTCGTGCTGAACCGGGGGCGGTACGTCCAGGGGCTCGTCGACTCCAACCTGAGCATCCTGCCGATCCGCAGCGCGATGATCCTCAACTCGATCGCCGGCCGCACCGTCTGCCGGTTCCGCGACGACTACCTGAGCACCCGATGGGCGTGAGCGCGATGACGTCGTTCGACTACGACGACCGGATCTTCGTCTCCGTCGACCACGCCGGTGACGCCGACCCGCTGCGGGGGCACTACCACCAGCGCGGCGATCTGGTCTGGGCGGAGATCTCCGGCGGACCGGTACGGCACGGCCGGCTCGCCGGCACCTGCGACGCGCAGGGTGTGGTGCGCTTCGCGTACCTGGAGGTGCTCACCGACGGCAGCATCGTGGTCGGCGAGTGCGAGTCCCGGCCCGAGCGGCTGCCCGACGGCCGGATCCGGTTGCGTGAGCAGTGGCGCCGCCACGGGCCGCGCCGCGACAGCGGCGTCTCGGTGATCGAGGAGGCCGCCCCGGCCCGCGTCGAGGCGAGGGAGGAGCAGCGTGTCTGACATCCAGATCGTCAGCTTCGTCGCCGCGAGCCTGCTCATCATCATCGTGCCGGGCGTCGACTTCGCCCTGGTCACCCGCCAGACCGTCCGGTACGGGCGGCGGGCCGGGTTCGTGGTGCTGGCCGGGCTGTTCGCCGCCGCCCTGGTGCACGCGTCGCTCGCCACCGCCGGCCTGTCCGCCCTGCTGGTCTCCTCGCCGGCGCTCTACACGGTGCTGCGCGTCGCCGGTGCGCTGTACCTGCTCTACCTGGGCGGCACCATCCTCTGGGCCACCCGGCCCCGCCGGACCGTCCCGGTGGCGCAGCCGGTCCCGGTCGGCGCGGGTGGGGCCGGTGCCGGCACGGACGCCGCCGCGCCGGTCCGTGACGTCCCGGCCCCCGACGAGCCGCACGTGGCGCGGCGCTCGTTCGTCATGGGCGTCACCAGCCAGCTGCTGAACGTCAAGGTGGTCGTCTTCTACGTCTCGTTCGTGCCGCAGTTCGTCAAGCCCGGCGACGGCGCGGCGGCCCGCACGGCGGTGCTGGCCGCCACGTTCATCGGCCTCGCGGTGCTCTGGTGGGCCTGCTACATCCTGCTCATCGACCGGTTGCAGCCCTGGCTGACCCGGCCGTCGGTGCTGCTGGTGATCGAACGGCTGACCGGGCTGATCCTGATCGTCCTGGCGGTACGGATCGCGCTGAGCCACTGAGCCGCACCACGGGCGCCCGCCGGTCCGGCCGCGTACAGCCGGTCCGGCGGGCGGCGGTGGTCTCAGGCGTTGCGCGGGCGGTGGGCGACGGTGAGCACGTGGGTGGTCGGCCAGTCCAGCGGCCGGCCGTCCAGGTCGGTGAGGGACGCGACCGGCGCGATCCGGTTGTCGATCACCCAGTCGTTGCGGACCGGGGCCGAGGCCGGGCCGATCTCGAAGCCCGCCTCGGTGAGCAGCGCCGTCCAGTCGGCGAAGCTCAGGCCGCAGAACTGCTCCTTCGTCTCCGACAGCCAGTTGTCCGTGTAGTCCTTGCGGGTCAGGTAGTCCATCGCCGCGCCCAGGCCGAGGCGTACCGCGCCGTCGTCGAGCGGCTCGTAGTCGAAGCCGAACGCGAAGTCCACGGCGAACTGGTCCAGTCGCGCCCGCGTCGACAGTCCGGAGACGTACCGCTTGACCTCGGCCGAGGACAGGCCGGCCAGATCACGGCGGGGCGAGGCGGGGTTGTCGCCGTCGTCGCCGGTCAGCCGCAGGATCACCGGCCGGTCCGGCTCGTCCGGTCCGCACACGTCGCTGTTGATCCAGACGCCGCCGGGAACCGTGTGGTCGTGGATGCGGCGGGCGAACTGGAGCAGCGACTCCCGCTGCCGCCCGTACGACCAGATCTCGTGGGTGAGCGCGAAGGTGAGCGTGGTGTCCACCGACCGGTCCTTGAACACCGCGCCGCCCAGGACGTTGCGGTGGAAGAAGTAGACGTTGGCGTTGCGGAACACGCCCTGCGCCTTCTTGTGCAGGCACTCCTGGTAGAGGTGGCGGGCCACCTCCACGCCGATCAGGTCGCTCTCCCGCAGCGTGGCCTCCCGGTCGGCGAGCTCCAGGACCGCGCCCGCGCCACAGCCGATGTCCACGATCCGTCCGGGCTGCACGTACCGGCGCACCGAGTCCCACTTGCGGTGCGCGGCCGAGGCGAACGCCTCCACGTACGTCCGGTAGTCGCGGGTGACAGTGAGGCCGCCCTCGTCGCCGACGAGCGGGTCGTTCACCACCGACCGGATCGCCTCGACCAGGCGGTAGCGCTCGAACACGTCGATCGTCGCCGGGTGGGTGAGCGTCCGCCAGGTCTCGTCGCCGGCGGCCAGGCGCAGCAGCACGTCCCACGGCCGTTCGGGCGTCTCGCGCAGGTCGGGGTCGGCCTCGACCTGCGCGATCGCGAAGCCGAGCCGTTCGTACAGCTTCGCGACCTCCGGTGTGGAGCAGGCCACCGCCGTGTCGGCGGGCGTGAGTTCGAGCCCGGTGGCCACCGCGATGCTCTTGAGCGTGACCTCCGCGAACGCGTCGGTGTACGCGGTGTCGAAGATCGGCACGGCCAGCGAGCGCAGCCCGGTCAGCACACTGAACCGCTCGATCGCGGCCTCCCGCCTGTGGTACGCGACGGGGTTGCGCCGGGTGTTGTCGTGGTTGGCCGACGTCACCGCCCAGACCACTGTGGCCTCGTCGCCGGCGAGCCGGCTCAGGTAGTCGGCCTGGAACCGGGTCAGCAGGTGGTGCCGTCCCGGGAACAGCACGAAGCGGGTCGGCAGGTCGGTCATGGGCACCTCGCCTGGGCGGTAAAGCGGTCGGTGATCATACCGGGACGCGCCAGGAGCGCCACAGATGGCCGTACCGGCCGCCGGCGTCCAGCAGCTCGTCGTGCGTGCCCTGCTCCACGATCCGGCCGTGGTCGAGCACGACGATCCGGTCCGCGGTGACCGCCTGGCTGAGCCGGTGCGCCACGATCAGCGTGGTACGCCCCCGCGTGGCCGCGAGGGCCGCCCGGTCCAGGTCGCGGGCCCCGGCGCTGCCGGCCTCGGCGGTCGCCTCGTCCAGCACGGCGACGGCGGGCGCGGTGAGCACCAGCCGGGCCAGGGCGACCTGCTGGGCCTGCGCGGCGGTGAGCCGGTGGCCGCCCTCGCCCACCGGCGTCGCCAGCCCGTCCGGGAGGGCACGCAGCCAGGCGGTGGCGCCGACCCGCTCCAGCGCGTCGAGCAGCTCGGCGTCGGTCGCGTCCGGGGCGGCCAGGCGCAGATCTTCCGCGAGCGGCCCGGCGAAGACGTGCACCTCCTGGCTGACCAGTGCGACGTCGCGCCGGGCGGTGGCCTCGCCCGCCCCGGTCAGCGGCACGCCGCCGAGGCGTACCGATCCGTCGGTGGGGGCGATGATCCCGGCGGCGATGCCGGCGAGCGTGCTCTTGCCGGCGCCGCTGGCGCCGACGAGCGCGACCCGCTCCCCCGGCGCCAGGCGCAGCTCGACGTCGGCGAGCACCAGCGGCCCGTCGTCGTAGTGGTGCCGGCGCACGGTGACGTCCAGCGCCGCCGGGCCGCGCGGGCCGGCCGGCGCGGTGGCCGGGCCGGACGCGGTGGGCGGTGCGGTGTCGGGCAGGCTCGCCACGCCGACCAGGCGGGCGAGGCTCGCGCCGGCCTGCAACACCGAGTCGGACTCCAGCAGCAGCAGGCCGATCGGGTTGAACAGGCGGTGGAAGTAGAGCGCGGCGGTGGTCGCCGCGCCGACGGTGACCAGGTCGTCGCGGACCAGGAAGAACCCGGCCACGAGCACCGCGGCCAGGCCGAGGAACTCCGACCGGTTGATCCGCAGCCCGAAGCGGGTGTGCAGGTTGAAGATCTCCAGCGACAGGTCGCGCGCCACGCCCGAACGCTCGGCGATGGCCGCCACGTGCGCGTCCTCGGTCCGGTACGCGCGCACCGTCGCCGCGCCGCGCAGCGCCCCGGCCATCGCCTGCGTCCGCTCACCGGTGGCGACCCGCTCGCGGGCGTAGTACGGCATCGAGCGCCGCAGGTACCAGCGCAGCGCCAGCGCGTACGCGGGCGCGGCCACCAGCCCGGCGAGGCCGAGCCGCCAGTCCAGCGCGACCAGCCCGAAAACGGTGAGCACGACGGACAGCAGCGCGCCGACGAACGCCGGGCCGCTCACCGCGATCACGTTCGTCACCACCGCCACGTCGTCGCCGACGCGGGCCAGCAGGTCGCCGGTGCCGGCCCGTTCCAGCGTCGCGGACGGCAGGTGCAGCGCCCGGTCGAGGACGCGCTCGCGCAGCCGGGCCAGCACCGTCTCGCCGAGCCGTGACGCGAGCGCGGCGCCGAGCGCCGTGAGCAGGCCGGTGAGCACGGCGGCGGCGGCGATCACCGCCACCCGGCCGGCGATCCGGGAGACCGGGGCGCCGGCGATGACGTCGTCGACCAGGCGGCCGAGCACCCAGGGCGCGACCAGGCCGCCCGTGGCGGCGGCGACGAGCACCGTCGCGGCGGCGGCGCTGAGGCCGGGCCGGTCGCGGAACTGGGCGCCGAGCGTGGTCCAGGTCTGCCGGGCGGACGCGACCGGCAGCAACGTCCGGCCGGGGGTACGCGGGTCAGCGGTCACCGCAGTGTCTCCTCGCGGTAGCGGGCGTCGGAGGCCAGCAGGCGTTCGTGCGGTCCCTCGGCGGCCACCCGGCCGTCGGCGATCACCACCACCCGGTCGGTGATCCGCAGCAGTGCCGGGCTGCTGGTGATCAGCAGCGTGCCCCGGGGGGCCACCCGGCGCGCTTCGGCGAGTCCGTCGGCGAGCTGCGCCTCGGTGGCCGCGTCGACGGCGGTGGTGGGATCGTGCAGCACCAGCACGGGCGGGTCGGCGTGCAGCGCCCGCGCCAGCCCGAGCCGCTGGCGCTGTCCACCGGAGAGGTTCACGCCCCGCTCGACGAGGCGGTGGCCGAGACCGTCGGGGTGCGCGTCCACCACGTCCTCGGCGGCGGCCGCCCGGACTGCGGCGTGCAGCCGCGCCTGGTCGGTACGGGCACCGGCGGCGAGATTGGCCGCCACCGTGCCCTCGAACAGCGTCACGTCGTGCGGCTCGACCAGCACGGTGCCGCGCAGCGCGTCGACGTGCAGCTCGTCGGCGGGCACGCCGTCGACACGCACGGCGCCCCGGCGCGCATCCGGCGGCACCCGCCCGGACAGCAGCGCCACCAGCGCCTCGGCGTCCGCCGGGTCGTACGCGAGCACACCGACCACCTCGCCGGGGCCGACGCGCAGGTTCACCCCGTCCAGGCCGGCGTGCCCGACGTCGTCGAGGGCCAGCCGCGGTCCGTCCGGGTGTGCCGGGGCCGGTGCGTCGCCGGGCCGCGTCAGCGGCTCGGCGCCGAGCACGCGCGCCACCCGGGCGGCGGAGGCGCGGGCCATCGCGAACAGCTGCACGCACCAGCCCATGGTCTGCACCGGCTCGGCGACGAACTGCGCGAGCCCGACCACCGTGACCAGCTCGCCGATGGTGAGCCGGCCGCGCAGGGCGAGCCAGCCGGCCACCCCGGCGACCGCCGCGAGGAACAGGCCGTTGGCGGCGGTGGTGAGCCCGAGGTGCAGTCCCTTGGTGTTGGCGGCGCGCAGCGTGACCGCGAGGGCGTTGCGGCTGGCGGCGGCGTACCGGCCGGCGGCGTGGTGCTGGGCGCCGATGCCGCGCAGCACGCGCAGGCCGGAGACGAGGTCCACGGCGAGCGCCGTGGTCTCCGCGAGGGCCTCCTGCTGGGAGGTGCTGCGCCGGGACAGCAGTGGCGCCATCCGTTGCAGCACCAGGACCAGCACCGGTACACCGACGAGCACGCCGAGTCCGAGGGGGACGTCGATGACCAGCAGCGCGGTCGCCGCGACGGTGAGCGCGGTCACCGCGGCGACACCGAACCCGGCCACCCGCACCACGAGCGCGGAGAGTTCGGCGTCGGAGGCGGCGACCGAGAGCAGTTCGCCGTCGCGCAGGCCGGAGCGGTGCCCGCGCGGGTCGAGCGCGCGCTCGGCAATCTCCACCCGCAGCAGGTGCGCCTCCCGCTCCACCGCGGCGTACGCCTGGCGGGCGCCGTTGCGGTAGGCGAACGCGAGCACGGCGAACAGGGCCGCGAGGCCGGCGACCGAGTACGCCAGCGCCCACGGGTCGCCGGTGACCACGGCGCGGTCGATGATGACGCCGATCGCCACCGGCACGAGCGCCTCGGCGACCTGGTGCAGGCCGAGCAGCGTCACGCCGATCAGCACCGGCCGTCGCTGGCGGCGCAACGCCTGACGCAGCACGTGCCGGGCCGTGACGGCGCTGCCGGCGGGGAGCGGGGACACGAGGAGATGCCTCCAGTGATCGAAGTGAGGACAGCCTAACCTCAGCCTCGGTGGCCGAGTCGGGTGGCACGGCTCACCACGGTCTCCGCCAGCGGGGCACGGTGACCGCCGGTAATGTTGATCAGGCCGAGAGTGCACCCATATGTCCGCTGCCCCGAGGAGCGACCATGCTCGATCACGCGTCCGGCCGCATCGACATCGCCCGCCTTCAGGATACGCTCGACGGACCGTGGGCCGAGGTCCGTCAGGCTCACCGCAAACACCTCGACGAGCGCTTCCTGCCGGTCTACGGCGAGACCGGCGACCAGGCGCGCGAGCGGATCACCCGGCTGCTCGGCGAACTGCCGGTCGAGCTGGGCATCGCCGCGGGCTTCCCGGCCGAGTACGGCGGCCGGTCCGACGTGGGCGCCTCGATCGTCGCCACCGAGATGCTGGCGCAGGTCGACCTGTCACTCATGGTGAAGGCCGGCGTGCAGTGGGGCCTGTTCGGCGGCGCGGTCGCCGCCCTCGGCACGAAGCGGCACCACGACGCCTACCTGCGCGACATCGTCGAGGGACGGATCTTCGGCTGCTTCGCGATGACCGAGACCGGCCACGGCTCGGACGTGCAGCAACTGCGCACCACCTGCGAGTACGACCCGCAGACGCAGACCTTCGACCTGCACACGCCGCACGAGGCGGCGCGCAAGGACTACATCGGCAACGCGGCCCGGGACGGGCGGATGGCTGTGGTCTTCGCCCAGCTGATCACCGGCGGGCGCCGCCACGGGGTGCACGCGTGGCTGGTGCCGATCCGCGACGAGCACGGCAACCCGATGCCCGGCGTGACGATCGGCGACGCCGGCCCCAAGGCCGGACTGCTCGGCGTGGACAACGGGCGGCTCAGCTTCGACCACGTACGGGTGCCGCGGGACATGCTCCTGGACCGGTACGCGCAGGTGGCCGAGGACGGGACGTACTCCAGCCCGATCGAGAACGACTCCCGCCGCTTCTTCACCATGCTCGGCACGCTGGTGCGGGGCCGGGTCAGCGTGGGTGGCGCCGCGTCGGCGGCCACCAAGGCGGCGCTGGCCATCGCGGTGCGGTACGGCGACATCCGCCGCCAGTTCAGTGACGCCGAGGGCGACCGCGAGGTGCTGCTCAACGACTACCTGGCCCACCAGCGCAAGCTGCTGCCCGCGCTGGCCACCACGTACGCGCTGCACTTCGCCCAGACCGAGCTGGTCGCCGCGCTCGACGAGATCCAGGGCGGCGACGGGCCGGTCGACGAGCACCGGCAGCGGGAGCTGGAGTCGCGGGCCGCCGGGCTCAAGGCGGCGCAGACCTGGCACGCCACACGCACCATCCAGGCGTGCCGGGAGGCGTGCGGCGGCGCCGGTTACCTGTCCGAGAACCGGCTGCCGAGCCTCAAGGCCGACACCGACGTGTTCACCACGTTCGAGGGCGACAACACGGTCCTGCTCCAGCTCGTCGCCAAGGGGCTGCTGACCGGCTACCGGGACGAGTTCGGCTCGCTGGACGGCTGGGGACGCGCGTCCTTCGTCGCCGAGCAGGTACGCGAGATGGTGCTGGAGCGCACCGCCGCCCGGGCACTCATCGCGCGGCTGGTCGGTGCCGTGCCCGGCCGGGACGACGAGGTCGCCGTCACTGACCGGGGCTGGCAGCTCAAGGTGTTCGAGGACCGGGAGGAGCACCTGCTCGACAGCGCGGTCCGCCGCCTGCGTGGTGGCGCGTCCAGCAAGAAGGACCGCCCGTTCGACATCTTCAACGACGTGCAGGACCACGTCCTCGCCGTCGCCGCCGCGCACGTCGACCGCGTCACGCTGGAGGCGTTCGTCGCCGGCATCGACGCCACCGCCGACCCGGGGGTCAAGGAGCTGCTGTCGCGGGTCTGCGACCTGTACGCGCTGAGCGTCATCGAGGCGAACAAGGGCTGGCTGCTGGAGCACGGCCGGCTCACCCCGGCCCGGTCGAAGGCGATCACCGGGGTGGTGAACGGGCTGCTCAAGGAGCTGCGCCCGTACATGCGCACGCTCGTGGACGGTTTCGCCATCCCGGATGCGTGGCTGCACGCCGCGATCCTGCGCGAGGAGCCCGCCCGGCAGGACGAGATGGCCGCCCACGACGCAGCCGACCCGCAGGCGGCGGGCGCCGAGTCGACGGCCGCCACCGCCGATTCGCCGGCCGCCGCCCCGTAGCCGCGGTACGCAGCACAGGGCGTACCGCGGACCGGCGTCGCGGGGTTCGTCAGAGCGTCCGGTACGAGCCGAACGTGCCGCGCGTCGTCCAGCCCCGGAAGAGGCCGAGCCCGTACCCGTGCCCGCTGCAGTCGCTGGAGTGGTAGCCGATGACGTTCTGGAAACCGCCGCTCCAGCCGAGCAGCCAGTCGGCGTCGGCCGGGAACGGGCGGCAGAGGTCGTCCGGCGCGGCCTGCCGGGCGACCACGGCGAGCGGATTGCTGGAGTAGAAGACCAGACCCGTGTCGGGGTTCGGGATCGACGCCGGATCGGCTGCGGCGGGCGCGGCGATCAGCGGGACGGTCAGGGCCGCGGCGGCGAGACCGGCGGCGACTCGCAGGACGGACGTGCGCATTCTGTCCTCCAGGGACGGTGGTCGGCCAGGGAGGGGCGGCGGTTTCCCGCCCCGTCAGGAGCGATGCGCATCGATGCCAACGGTGCCGCAGAAAGGTTGAGTTGTCAATCAAGTCGGCGGCAAACATCGACCGACGTATATTGACACATTTCGTTACGGCGGTGATAGTAACTGCAAAGCTCCCGCCGGTCCCTCCGCGGGGACGCATCGCGGCGGCGCCACACCGACGTGTCGACTCACCGCCACCACCACCATCCAGGGAGCGCCGTCACGACGTCCCCTGGAGGGCGCATGAGAAGACGATCGAAGATCTACGCCGGGCTGGCGGCCGCCCTCGTCCCGCTCGCCGCCGTGGTCGTGGCGCTCGGCGCGGCACCGGCCGGTGCCGCGATCGGCGGCTCGGGGCCCTACCCCGCCGACTACGAGACCTCGTCGAGCCTGCCCGGCCACACCATCTTCCGGCCCCAGACGCTCCCGTCCGAGCGCCTTCCCGTCCTGGTGTGGGGCAACGGCGCCTGCTCGGCGAACGGCCTGTCGCAGGGCAACTTCCTGCGCGAGATCGCCTCCCACGGCTTCCTCGCCATCGCCAACGGCGCACCGAACGGCTCCGGCTCCACGAACTCCCAGATGCTCACCCAGTCCATCGACTGGGCAGTGGCGGAGAACTCCCGGTCGGGCAGCAAGTACTACAACCGGATCGACACCACGAAGATCGCCGTGGCCGGCTTCTCCTGCGGTGGCCTGGAGGCGTACGCGGTCTCGAACGACCCGCGCGTCACCACCACCGGCATCTTCAGCAGCGGCCTGCTGAACGACGCCGACGACTACCAGCTGCGGAGACTGACCAAGCCGATCGCGTACTTCATCGGCGGGCCCAGCGACATCGCGTACCCGAACGCGATGGACGACTGGGGCAAGCTGCCGACCGGGCTGCCCGCCTTCATGGGCAACCTGAACGTCGGACACGGCGGCACCTACGACCAGCCCGACGGCGGCGAGTTCGGCCGCGTCGCGGTGCTCTACCTCAAGTGGCGCCTGAAGGGCGACGTCAGCGCCGGCGCCAACTTCGTCGGCCCGGACTGCGGTCTGTGCCGCAGCCAGTGGAGCGTCCAGCAGAAGAACCTGACGCTGGACGGCCCGCCGCCCACCACTCCCCCGCCCACGACCCCGCCGCCCACCACGCCCCCGCCGACCACACCGCCGCCGGGTGGGGCCGCCTGCACCGCCGTCTACGCCGTCCAGGACCAGTGGAACGGTGGCTTCGTCGCCAACGTGACGGTCACCGCCGGGGGTACCGCGCTGACCGGCTGGCGCGTGACGCTCACGCTGCCGGGCGGCGCCGCGATCAGCTCGCTGTGGAACGGCGTGCCCAGCGGCACCAGCGGCACCGTCACCGTGGCCAACCAGAGCTACAACGGACGGCTGGCCGCGGGGCAGGCCACCACCTTCGGATTCCAGGGCACCGGTACCGGCGGCGGCGCCACCGTCACCTGCGCCGGAAGCTGAGCCACCTCGGCGGGGCCGGCAGCGGATGCCGGCCCCGCCGAGGTGAGTACCGTCTCGCCGCCACCCCCGGCGGCCCCGGTCCGTCGTGGACGGTCCGGGAAGGCCGCCGGTGACACCGGAGTCGACGACGGCCACGAGCTGGTCCCGGCCCCGGCTGTGCGGCCACGCCGGCGCCGGGGCCGGCGGCGTCAGCGCGAGCGGTACGGACGCGACGACCGCGGCCCGCCGGACGGTACGGACGCGGCGTCACCGCGCCCCGCGTCCGCCGTGAGACGCAGACCTCCCCGCGCGACGCCTCTGCACGGTGTGCCGGCCGACGCGGCCGGCACACCCTCTTGACCGTCCTAGGACATCAGTCCGATCCGGCTGCGGAACGTCACCTCGACGTGGCCTGCGCCGCGGTGTCGATGAGGTCCGCGACGGCGGCCGGCTGCGAGACGGTCACCGCGTGGGACGCGTCGACCTCGACCGTCGTCGACCCGGCCCGCTGTGCCAGGAAGTGCTGCAGATCCGGCGGGATCGCCAGATCCTGGGTGGTCACGAGCGTCCAGGACGGGATGCTCCTCCAGGCGGCCCGCGTCACGCTGTCGGTCAGCGTGTTCGCCGCGGCCGGCCGCTGCGTGGCCGCCATCACCGCGGCGGTCTCCCGGGGGACGTCGGGGGCGAAGAAGTCCGGGTAGGTCTCCTGCTTGACGTACTGGTCCATGTCCGCGCCGCCGTCCTGCACGGGGATCGGCACCGCCTGGACGTTGTCGGCGAGCCGGCTGCCGGGGAACCTCGCGTTCAGGTCGGCGACCGATTCGCCGACATCCGGGCTGAAGCTGGCGACGTACACCAGGGCCCGGACGTTGGCGGCGCCGTCCGCGGCCTCGGTGATGATCGCTCCGCCGTAGGAGTGGGCTGCCAGCACGACCGGTCCGGACAGGCTGTCCACGAGGGCGCGCAGGTAGGCGGCGTCCCCCTGCACGCTGCGCAGCGGGTTCGCGACGGCGATGGCCGGATAGCCGCGGCGCTGGAGATCGGCGATCACCCCGTTCCAGCTCGACCCGTCCACGAATGCCCCGTGAACGAGCACGACAGTCGGCATTCCGGTCTCCGGCATGGGTGCGGCGCTCATCTGACATTCCTTTCGACAGGCCCGGCGGAGACTCCAATATCGGACACGCGCGGAATCGCTGTCAGCGGAATGCGGACACGTCGGTGAATGGTCACACCGGCCCTTCCGCCGCTATCCGAGGAGCCCGAACCCCGCAACCGATTCCCACGAACGCCCGGCTGAGAGAATGCTGAGAACCAACCCGGCCGGCGAGGGCCGGTGGCCACGTCCCGGACCGAACGTTCTGTTCGTTAACATGGGGTCATGGCGCGTGAGAGCTCTGGCACCCGGCCCTCGGAGGCACGAATCCGGCTTCTCGACACGGCGACCAGAGTCTTCTACGCCGAAGGTATCCATTCCGTCGGGGTCGACCGGATCATCGCGGAGGCGAGAGTCACCCGCGCCACCTTTTACCGGCACTTTCCCGGTAAGGACGATCTCATTCTCGCCTATCTGCGGCGGGTGCACGAAATGGACCGCGCCGCCGTGGAAGCGGCGATCGCGGACAACCCGTCTCCCGTCGATCGCCTGCTGGCCGTCGCCGAGTCCGTCGCCAGGGGCATCCGGTCCCCCGGATTCCGGGGCTGCGCATTCCTGAACGCGGCGGCGGAATATCCGGACGACGAGCATCCGGTGCACCGGGAGATCATCGCCCACCGCCAATGGTTCCTCGACACGCTCACCGCCCAGATGGCGCAGGTCCACGAGCCGACGGCGGACGCCGCCGCCCGCCACTTCGTCATGCTCCGCGACGGCGCCATGGCGGCCGGCTGCCTCTTCGACCCCGCGCTGGTGTCGGAGACGTTCCTGCGCGGGGTCGAAGGGCTCCTGTGCGTCAACACCGGGCACGGGCCGGCCGGATCCGCCGGCTGATCCGGCGCTCAGACCACCTCGGGCGAGGCGTCCGCCCGCGCCGCGCGGCCGAGGCGGACGGCCGAGACGAGGAAGAACACGGCGCCGGGCACGGCGTAGCCGATCGCGCCGGTCAGCGCCGGATCGTCGGCCGACGCGGCCGCGACGAACGACGCCCCGGCGAGGACGGAGATGCCGCCGCTGAGGATCATCGGCCACTGACCGCCCAGCCGGCGGCGCGGCACGGCCACGATCAACTGGACGAGTCCGGCCACGACCGCCCAGGCGCCCCACACCCGCAGCACGGCCGGGACGCCGGACGTACCGGCGACGGCCAGGCCGACGGCGGCCAGCAGGCTCACCGCGACGTTCAGGTAGAGCGGGGCCGGCGATCCGGCGGCCCGCGAGGCGCGGATGTCGGCCACGGCGGCGGCCACGTCGAACAGCGGGTAGATCACGAGCAGCGTCACGGTCACCGGGTCGAGGTGCCCGGCGAGCGGGAGCGTCACCGCGACCCAGACGGCGGCGAAGACGAAGCGGACGAAGTACAGCCGCCGCAGTCCGGCCGCCGCGGCCGGGACGCGGGGGGGGGGTGGTGACGGAGGTGGTCATGGACATCCTCTCGGTGGTTCCTGAGCGCGCGCGAACGTCCGGCGGCCGCCGGGCCGCGAGAGAGAACGAACGTTCTGTCTCACATAAGCATGACCTCGTGGCGGCCCCGCGTCAAGACCGATCGTTCTCCCTCTGGGGGCGATCTCCGTGGCGTCTCTCGCGGGACGAGCGCGGGCGGCTCACGCCTCGGCGTCGCGCTCCGGCCCTCCCCCCGAACCACCGGCGGGGCCGGAACCCCCGGCGGCCGCCCGCGGTCGCGCAGCGTGTCGACCGGCCCGGTGGGACCTCGGAGCCACCGAGGGCGAGACCCGGGCGTACTTCACGGCGATGGTCGACGACGTCCGCCGCCGCCTGCGCAGCGGTGAACTGTCCGCCGACCTGGACCCGGCGTACGTGGTGCTGACGTTCTTCGCGGCGGCGATGGCGCCCACCGTGCTGCCACAGGTGGTCCGGCGGCTGACCGGCCTGGCGGCCGACTCGCCCGAGTTCCTCGACGCG
This sequence comes from Micromonospora sp. CPCC 205554, assembly GCF_036902745.1. Classification (NCBI taxonomy): domain Bacteria; kingdom Bacillati; phylum Actinomycetota; class Actinomycetes; order Micromonosporales; family Micromonosporaceae; genus Micromonospora; species Micromonospora sp. CPCC 205554. The sequence goes on from NZ_JBAKHP010000001.1 coordinate 538,037, forward strand.
TACGCCGCCCGACTCCGCCGGGTGCTCGGTCACCTCGGGGGCGACACTCCCCCGCCGGATCGACCGGGCGTGCCGAGCGGCACGCCCGGCCGGGCCGTCACGGGCAGGGGCCGCCCGCGCAGACGTCGATCACCTTGCCGGTGAGCAGGAACACCGCCTTCTGCCGCTGGGCGCCGGGCTGGGCGCGCGGGAACTCGTGCGAGTCCTCGCCGTACTCCGGTCCGGCCGGTGCGAGGTTCGTCGGCGGCGGCGCGTAGGCCGCACCGCTGTTCCAGACCACCATGGCCGAGCCGGCGTACGGGTACCTGCGGATCGGCGCGATGCCCCAGAACGGCGCAACGTCCGGCGACCAGCCGGGGGCGAGCGCCGGGGTGTGCAGGCGGGCGCCGATGGTGCGCGCCTGGACCTCCGCCGCGACGGTCGAGACCTGCTGGTCGGCGAAGGCCACGTGCATCAGCACCCGGTGCGCCGGGGTACGCGGCAGCGGCCGGTCGGTCATGTGCCGGGCGTACCCGTTGGCCTCCGACCGGTCCCACAGCATCTGGAGCAGACCGAAGACGATCTGCTGGTCGATCTTGTCCGGGTAGTAGCCGTCGAGGACGGTCTGGAACGGGGCGAAGTCGACGCTGCGTTGCAGCAGCGTGGAGTAGTTCATCGCGGGCACGCCGAGCACCGAGCGGGTCCAGTCCTGGGCGATGGCGGTCAGTGCGCCGCCGTTGATGCCGCCCTGGCTGTTGCCGTCGTAGTGCAGTCCGCCCTTCACGTCGATCAGCGGCCGCCCGGCGGCGTCACGGAACGCCGGGTGAGCGGCGAAGCCGTCGCGGTGGATCATCGTCCGCCCCAGGAAGAGGAAGTTCAGGAAGCTCTGCTGGAGCCGGTCGGCCACCGCCGGGAAGGCACTGAGGTCGGTGAAGGCACCCGCCACGTACGGGACGTCGGCCGCGGCCATGCCGATCCAGCTCGTCGCGCAGAAGGTGAAGTCGTACGTCTGCGACATGGTCTTGACGTTGCCGGCGTTGATCTCGGTGGGCCGGCCGAGCAGGCCGTGACCGTAGAGCGAGAGGTGGGCCGGTCGCGCGGCGGACGCACTGCGCGGGATGTTGCAGACGAAGTCGGCCGCCACGGTCGTGCCGGACGGTGTGGGCAGGGCGCTCGGCGTCGGCGGGGTGCCGTCGCCGCCGGGCGGCCCGTAGTGCAGCCGCGAGCCCGGCCCGCCGTCACCGGTCAGGTAGGACGGTACGGCGACGGTGCCGGTCACCTGCCGGGCGATCAGCGGGTCCTGCTCGGGCGTGTAGTCGGTGACCTGGGTGACGGTGAACGAGGGCGCACGGCGGCCGAGCGCGGCGAACGCGCCGTCCCGGACCGCCAGCATCCGCCCGGTTAGGCCCTGCCTGCTGGCGACCGTGAAGTCCCAGGCCAGGTAGAGGCTGCGCCGCTCGACGCCGGCCCGGCTCAGGTCGGCGAGGATCCGCTTCATCTGCGGCGCGCGGGAGTCCCGATGGTCCAGGCCGGCGCCGGTCACATACCGTCGGAACGCCTTCGGCGCCGGGATCAGCGCTCCGTCGCCGTCGCGCATGCCGCGCAGGGCGACGACGTACCGGGCGCCCTCGGTCAGCGCCACCGCCGGCCGGATGATCAGCACCTGCCGGTCCGGGCTGCCGGCGGCGTGCGCGTCCAGTTCGGCCCAGTACGGCGTACGCCGGCCGGTGCGGGCGTCGAGGAGCACGATCGGCGCGTCCGGCGTCAGGGAGCGGCCGACGTCGGTGACCGGCGCGATCCGCGTCCGTGCGGCGTCGAGGCCGGGTACGCGCGCCAGGATCGGCGAGCCGGGGCTGAACCCGTCCTGCCGGTTCCACTCGGCCGGGTCGATCGGCACGCCGAGCACGTTGGCGGGCATCGCGGAGGCCGCGAACCGGACCCGCTTGCCGGTCGGGGTGCTGCGGTCCGGGACGGTGAAGTAGTCGTTCGGGAACGGCAGCAGGCAGGCCGCCGGGTCGATCGGGTCGCAGGACCGCTGCCCGGCCGGCGCGGAAGTCGCGGACGGCGCCGCGGCGGCGCCGGAGCCGAGCAGCACGGCCGATGCGGTCACCAACGCGGACACGGCGAGACGGAGCCGTCTGGGGGTGGGCACGCGTGTCTCCTTCGACATCGGACGGTGGTGTTCTTCCTACGCTCGTGAACGGATCCCGGCAAGGGGCGCCACAATCGACGCCGCCGGGCCGCCGTTCCTCACCAGCGCGAACACGAACCGGTCCGGCCGCAGCACCACGAGGTCGGCGCCGTGCCGCCGCAGCCACCCGCCGAGCACCCCGTCGGCGTCGACCACGTCGACGCGGCCCGGCCGGTCGTCCCCCGCCGCGGCGAGCGGGTCCGGCAGGCCGGCGATCGGCGTGCCGGGCGGGTGGACCGCGACGAACCGCACCGGCGGCCCCTGCCACAGCGGTCCGGGCGGGTCGGCCACGCCGGCGCGGCCCAGCACCGCGAAGCCGTCGCCGAGCGCCTCGTCGAGCAGGCGCTCGCCGGGCACACCCGGGACGAGGACGCGCGGCTGGGGGAACATCGTCCCGACCACGCCGTCGCGCCGCCCGCCGGCCATCAGGCCCCGCCGGTACGCCGGGACCGGCTTGAACTCGAAGCGCTCGACGAACCGCCGTACCCGGGGAATCGTCTGGACCGCCCGCAGCGCGGTGTCGCGCAGCCCGGCGGTGATCCGGTTGCGGGCCAGGAAGACATGTCCCAGCCGGACGCTCGTACGCGCCATCTCCACCGTGTGCGGGCGCCGCTCGGTCTCGTACGTGTCGAGCACGGCGGGGTCGGCGGCGCCGGACAGCACCAGCGCCAGCTTCCACGACAGGTTCGCCGCGTCGCGCAGGCCGCTGCACAGGCCCTGGCCCATGAACGGGGGCATCTGGTGCGCCGCGTCGCCGAGCAGGAACACGCGCCCCTCCCGCCACCGCCGCGCGACGAGGTGGTGGAAGGTGTAGACCACCGCCCGGGTGACGGTGAACCGGTCCGGGTCGACGTACGGGGAGACGAGCGCGGCGATGCTCTCCGGCCGCCGCATCTCGTCCTCGGTCTCGCCCGGGCGCAGCATGAACTCCATCCGGTAGCTGCCGGCCGCGCCCGGAGAGACGAACGCCGGGCGCCGCCAGTCGCAGACGAACGTGGTGTCGGGCACCCGTACCGCGTCGGGCGGCACGTCGCCGGAGACCGCGAGCCACGGTTCGGCGTAGCTCGCCCCGGACAGCGGGATCCGGACGGCGGCGCGGGTGGCGCTGCGGGCGCCGTCGCAGCCGAGCACGTACCGGGCGCGGACCGCCCGCCGCTGCCCGCCGGCCACGTCGGACAGCAGCACGGTCACGCCGTCCTCGTCCTGGGTGAGGCCGACCAGCTCGGTGCCGAGCGCGAGCTGGACGTGCGGGAAGCGGTCCAGCCCGGTGCGCAGCGTGTGTTCCAGTCGTGGCTGGTCGAAGAAACGCAGCGGCGCGTGCCCGTACCCGAAGTCCGTCTCGGACAGCTTCATCCGGGCGAAGACCCGGCCCGCGCGGTTGACGTACTCGACCAGCGGCGGCGCGATCATCTCGTCGCGTACCTCGTCGAGGAGGCCAGCCTGCTGGTAGATGCGCAGCGCCTCGTCGTCGCAGGAGAAGGCCCGCGGCTGACCGTGCGGGGCCGCGCTGCGTTCGACGACGAGCGTGGTGACGCCGCGGGCGCCGAGCAGGTTGGCGGTGAGCGCGCCCACCGGCCCGCAGCCGATGACGGCGACCTCGACCTCCTGGACCTCCTGGTGAGCCGGCGGCTGAACTGAGTCCATCATGGTGCCCCTTCGGAACGTGGTCCCGGACGGTTCTCCGCCGCCCGGCACCGGTCAGGGCACCAGCCCGCTGTGGAAGGGGTGTGGAGGCGGCGTGGAGGCGGGCCTCCACACCGGTCAGAAGGCGGCGAACCGGGGCAGCAGCAGAGCCGCGCCCTGGCCGGCGGCGATCCGCGCGCCGAGGTCCCACTCCGCGCGGTCGCGCCGGGCCGCGCCGCGGATCCGGTGCAGCTCCGCGACGAAGACGCGCTCGCCCACCCGGTCCGCCAGTGCCAGCGCCTCCTCGGCCAGCGTCGCCGCGGTGTCCGGACGGCCGCCGGTCAGGTACGCCTCGGCCATCGCGCAGAGCGTGATGGTCCGGGTGGACCGCAGCCCGGGACGGTAGAACTCCTCTGCGGCGGCGCGCATCGCGTCGAGCCGGCCGTGGTCGCCGCCGCGCGCGGCCGCCCACTCCAGGAAGTACGCGCCGGTCGCCGTCATGTGCGGCAGGCCGGTGGCCCGGCCGATGTCCCGGCACCGTCGCCCCGCCGCGTCGGCCGCGGCGACGTCGTGTTCCTGCATCGCCAGCCAGGCGGCGTAGAGCGCCGCGTTGGCCCGGCCGTACGGGTCGTCGAGTTCCTCGGCGAGGGCCTCGGCGGCGGCGATGTCCGCCCACGCCCCGGCCGGGTCGCCGCGCATCGAGCGCACGAGCGCCCGGAAGTTGTGGCAGGCCAGCACGGGGCGCCGTCCGACCTCGCGGCGCAGCAGCGCCCGGTCGACGGTACGCAGCCGCTCGATGCCCGCGGTGAGCCGCCGCTCGCCCTCGGCCTGGCGGCCGGTGAAGTAGCCGACCGCGCCGAGCAGGTACTCACCGGCGACGGCGATCAGCCCGCTGCCGTCGTCCGGTGCCCGGACGAGCCGCCCGGCGAGGTCGGCGCAGATGGCGAACTCGGCCCGGTTGGCGGCCAGTTCGCCGAGCGCCCAGAGCGCGTGGCGGATGTCGGCGTCCGGCCCCACCAGCGTCAGCAGTTCGCGGGCGCGGGCGCAGACCCGGTCGACCGCGTCGCTGCCGACGCCCACCGTCATCTGGAGCAGGGCCGCGCGGTGCAACTGGACGGTCAGCTCGGTGACCGCCGCGCCGGGCGTGACCCGCGCGGCCGGGGCCAGCCGGAGCGCGGCGCGTTCCAGGTGGCCGAGCGCGTCCTCGTAGGCGACCCGGCGGGTGGCGTCGTCGGCGGCGCGCAGCGACCACCGCAGATGGTCCTCGCCGTGGCCGAGCCCGACGGCCTCGCCGTAGTGGTGGGCCAGCTCCGCCGGTGCGGTGCCCGCAGTCCGCTCGTACGCGGCGGCCAGCCGGGCGTGCAGCGCGGCCCGGCGCGGCGGGACCAGCTCGGCGTAGGTGACCTCGGCCATCAGCGGATGGCGGAACGCGAGCGCGCCCGGCCCGGTCTCGACCACCAGCGCGGCCGGATACGCCGGGGCGAGGTCCTCGGCGACCGCCTCGGCGGTGCTGTCCAGTGCCGCCGCCAGCACCGCCAGGTCCAGGTCGTGCCCGGCCACGCTGAGCAGGTCGAGGCACCGCCGGGTGGGGCCGGGCAGTCCGGCGAGCCGCAGCCGCACGGTGTCCCGGATGCTCGGCGGCAGCTCCGCGCCGGCGGCCGGGCCGGTCCGGGACCGCAGCAGCTCGGTGAGGAAGAACGGGTTCCCCCCGGTCCGGGTGACCAGCCGGGTCACCACCGGCTCCGGTGGCGCCTCGCCGGTGCGGTCCCGGACCAGGTCGGCGACCGCCGAGGCGTCCAGCCCGGCGAGCCGGACCTGACCGAAGCCGCTCCCGCGCGCCAGCTCGGCGACGGTCGCCACCAGAGCCGGGTCGTCGTCGTACGGCCGGAGCGTGGCGACCACCAGCGCCCGGGACGCGGGCAGGGCGGCGGCGAGGAACCGCAGCAACAGCAGCGAGTCCGGGTCGGCGGCGTGCAGGTCGTCCAGGACCACGAGCAGGCCACGTTCCCGGGCCGCCGCGTGCACCAGTTCGGCCACCGCCTCGTACACCTGGAACCGCGCCGTGGGGTCCAGACCGCGACCGTCCGCCGGCCCGGTCGGCGCGCCGGCGGCGAACCCGCCCAGCCGGCCCGCCGAGCCGGTGGCGCCGGTCTGCGGCATCGCCACCAGCGCGCGTACCACCTGGCTCCACAGCCAGAACGGCGGCGCCTGCCCGACGTCCGGGCACCGGCCCCAGACCACCGGGACGCCGGTCGCGGCGGCCCGCGCGCCGAGCGCCGCGGCGAGGCTGGTCTTGCCGATACCGGCCTCCCCCACCAGCGTCAGCACCCGCCCGCCGTGCCCGGTCGCCGCGTCCAGCGTCTCCCGCAGCCGCTCCAGCTCCGCGTCCCGGCCCACGAGCGGTCCGCCGTCACGCTCCGGCGGGGCCGGGCGTCCGGCCGCCGCCGGGCCGGCGACCTCCGCCGGGCTGCTCCGGTCCGGCGGTACGGCCTGCTCCAGGATCAGCCGGTGCACCGCGCGGATCTGCTCACCGGGGTCGAGCCCGTACTCGCCGGCCAGGATCCGGCGCCCCTCGTCGAAGACGGCGAGCGCCTCGGTCTGCCGCCCCGAGCGGTACAGCGCCAGCATCAACTGCGCCCGGGCGCCCTCACGCAGCGGGTTCGCCGACACGAACCGGCGCAGCTCCGGCAGCAGCGTCGCGTGCCGTCCGGCGGCGACGGCGGCGGTCAACCGCCCCTCCTCAGCGCTCAACCGCAGCTCGGCCAGCCGGGCCGCCTCCGGGCGCACCGCGGCCAGCTCGGCCACGCCCGCCAGCGGCTCGCCGCGCCACAACGCCAGCGCCTCGGTGTACGTCCGCTCGGCGGCCGCCGCCTGCCCGGCCGCGAGCGCGTCCGCCGCCCGGTCCACCAGGCCGGCGAACCGGATCGCGTCCACCGCGTCGGAGTCGACCCGCAGCTCGTACCCCCGCGGGTGGCTGCGCAGGACGCGCGCCGGCTCGCGGTGGGACCGTTGCGGCTCCACGGCCCGGCGCAGCCCGGCGACGTACGTGCGCAGCGTGGTCGGCGCGCTGGCCGGCGGTCGCGCGTCCCAGAGCGCGTCGACCAGCCAGTCGGCGGCGACGAACCGGTTCGGCCGCAGCAGGAACAGGGCCAGCAGCGCCTGCTGCTTCGGCCCGCCGAGGGGCACGACCCGCCCGTTCCGGACGACCTCCGGCGGGCCCAGCACACGGAACTGCACAGTCACGTCGACGACGACCCCATCGTGCCGAGTATGGCAGCGCCCGGTCCACTCCGGACACCGACGATCGGTCAGGGCACGGTCAGCGGGCTGCCTGCCCTCCGCACCTCCCCCATGAAGTGCAGGATCTCCTCGTGGTTCGTCGACATCACAGCGGTCATGGCGCCGGTGCGGTAGTAGATGTCGACCCGGACCGGGTCCGGCTCCAGTGAGACCGGCTCGTCGGCGCGCATCCGCGCGAGGACGCCCGGCACGTCGTACGCCAGGGTCACGTCCGGGCGGTGGAAGTACTCGACACCGCCGATCTCGACGACGGGGAGCTCGTCGGGATCGCAGACCGGCTGGGTCAGCAGGTCGTAGCGGTACACCTCGTCGAGGAACGGGCGGACGTCGTCCGCGAGCTGCCGCGAGACCACCTCCTGCCACCACAGCTCCAGCGCCCGCCGCCCGTCCGCCTCGGTGAAGAGGTAGCCGATGGCGGCCGCGTACGCCGGCGCGCCGCCGCCGTGCCCCCGCATCGCGGCCTCCCGCAACGGGATCGCCTCCCGCGCCGAGGTGGTGTCCGCCCAGTCGGCGAGGCTGTTGAGGACCCGGGACTGCTCCCACCCGGCCAGCCGCCGCAGCGGCAGCCAGCAGTGACGCAGGACGGCGTTCTCGGCCATCACCCGGGCCCAGAACAGGAACCGCTGCATCACGGCGTTGTCCTCGAACGTCATGGTGCGGTGGGCGAGCACGTACTCGAAGTCGTCGTTGTCGCCGCGCAGCGCGACGATGCCGTACAGCTCCTTGTTCTCCGCGTACTCGGTGTTCGGCAACAGCATGATCGGGTAGACGGCGATGCGGGACACGTGCTGGGCGAGTTCGTCGTACCCGGCCAGGAACGACTCGACGGTGTCGCCCGGCGCACCCCAGATCAGCTCGGCGTAGCAGTCCAGCCCTTCCCGGTTGAGCCACCGCACCAGGTCACGCCAGTCGTTGACCTTCATGTTCCGCCGGCGCATCAGCGTCAGGGCGTCCGGGTTGAGCGACTGGAGGGCCAGGGTGAAGGAGCTGCGCAGCCCGGCCTCCTTCATCCGCCGCACGATCTCGTAGAACACCTTCGACTTGTTCTTGGCCCACGAGCTCTCGAAGGCCAGCGGGAAGCCGTGACGCCGTTTGATGTCGATGAGGTCGTCGACGAGTTCCAGGTCGATCGGCAGCATGCCGAAGTTGGCGTCGCAGGCGACCACCGTGTGCACGCCGCACCGGGCGAACAGTTCCAGCTCGGCGCGCAGCCGTTCCCGGGAGAACGCGCGTACCCGCTGGCCGACCGCGCCGCCCCAGTAGCAGAACGAGCACTTGTACGGGCAGCCGCGGTTGGTCTCGAACAGCGCGACGTCGTAGCGGAACCGGCCGTCGGCGTCGAGCAATTCGACGGCTCCGGTGAGGAACGGCGACGGGATGACGTCGAGGTCCTCGATCCGGGGCCGGTCCGGGTTGGTGACCACGCTGCCGTCGGCGCGGTGCCAGGAGATGCCCAGCACCTCGCCGAGGTCGTCCGCGGGCACGCCGGCCAGCCGGGCGCGGAGCAGGTCGAGGAAGGTCAGCTCACCCTCGCCGTTGACCACGACGTCGATCTCCGGGTAGAGCCGGAACACGCGGTCGGCCTGCGCGCTGACGTGGGTGCCGCCGAAGAGCACCCACCCCTGCGGGTTGAGCTGCTTGTAGGTGGCGGCCAGCGCGCCGAAGGCGCGCTGGTTCCAGCCGAAGACGGAGAACCCGATCACGTCGGGCAGGGGGCCGGCGAACAGCCGGGCGGCCATCTCCCCGTGCGTCACCCGCCCCCGGAAGTTGCAGATCTCCACCGACACCCGGGCGTCCAGCTCGGCGTCGCCGGACACCATCGCCTTGAGGTACGCCGAGGCGAGCGGCAGCGACTCCAGCGGCATGTCCCAGACGCCCTGCTGCACCAGGACCACCCGAAGGTGCCGGTCAGCGTCGCCGGCGTTCGTCTGGCTGTGCTCCACCGATCCGCCGCCCTACTTGCGGTAGACGGTGATGTGCCGCTCGTCGGAGTCGCGCAGTGGTCGTCCGTCCCAGTGGCCCCAGCGCGACTCCATGGTGAGCCCGCCGAGGCGGGCCATCAGGTCCATCTCGGACGGCATGACGGTGCGGATGCGCATCGGGAAGAACCGGATGCCGTCGGGCCGCAGGACCGCGAACTGGATCGACGAGCACTGGGAGATCCGCTCGCGCCGGGTGAACGTCATCACGACGTGGTCCTTCTCCACCCGTACGGTCTGGGTGCGCTGGTTGCGGTCGTACCGCGCCGGGTCGGGGATGGACGTCTGGATCACGAACCGCCCGCCCGGCTCCAGGACGTCGGCGACCTTCTGGAAGCAGCGGATCTGCTCCTCCTGGTCGGTGATGAACGGCAGGGTGTCGAAGACCGCGTACGCCAGGGAGAACTTGTACGGCAGCGTGAAGTCGGTGAAGTCCTGGACGTGCACGTGCACCAGCTCGCCGCCGGGTTTGTCGCGCAACTGCGTCAGCATCCCCTCCGACGCGTCGATGCCGTGCACCTCGATGCCCCTGCGGGCCAGCGGGACGGCGACCCGGCCGGTGCCGACGCCGAGTTCGAGGACGGGCCCGCCGCCGGAGTTCTCGGCGAGCCACTCGATCGTCTCCTCGGTGTCGCCCGGGTCACCGGCCCAACCTGTCCCGTCGAAGACGTCGGCGACGGCGTCCCCGTAGGTGAAGATCTCGAAGCCTTCCACCGTGTTCTCCTCCACGCCGGTCATTGGGGTACCGGCGAATCGTGGCGGACGGGTGCGCCTGACGCTGCGCTGTTCTGAGCACGAAGTGAGAGCAACTCGATTGGCGTGACGGTGGCGCCGCCGACGGTTGCCCCGGTATGCTGCGGAACCTTCGGTGTGTGCTGTCCATTTGCAACCGTCTAATGAGCAGGCAGGTCGCGACACACCCGGTAACCGTGGCGTGGACGACGGCGTATTGCTAGGCTCGGGCCACGCTTTCGATCGGACGACAAATCTTCAGGAGACGTGAATGGCTGTCGGTCGCTTGGCGGCGGTAACACTGGATTGTTCCGAAATCGCCCCGCTGGTGGCCTTCTACCGGGAAGCAGCCGGCCTCGAGCCGGTGCACGAGTCGGAGTCGGGCGCGTTCCTCCGCAACGGTGACGGCGTCGCCGTGGCGTTGCAGCGGGTGGAGAACTACCGGCGTCCGGAGTGGCCCGGGCAGACGGTTCCCCAGCAACTGCACCTCGACCTGGCCGTCGACGACATCGAGACGGCCGAGACCGAGTTGCTGCGCCTGGGTGCGACGAAACCCGCCGACCAGCCCGGCGACGCGAAGTGGCGGGTCTTCCTCGACCCGGCCGGTCACCCGTTCTGCGCCTCGGTTTGGGACTGAAAAAGAACCACGGAAGGAATGAGACAAGGTGAGCACCGCGACCGCTTCATTTACGCTCGACTCCTGGGACGAAGACGAGTGGCAGGAGACCCCCGACGGCATGAAATTCTCGCGGGCCTCGGTCACCAAGACGTATTCCGGTGAACTCGAGGGCACCAGCCGCGCGCAGTTCCTGTTCGCCTATGGCAAGGGCGGCGCCGGATACGTCGGTCACGAGGTGATCGAAGTGTCGATCGGCGGTTCCAAGGGCAGTTTCATGCTCCAGCACCAGGCCGTCGGATTGATGAGCGACGAGGAGGGCGGCGCCGAGTGGCACATCGTGCCGGGGACCGGCACCGAGGGGCTCGCCGGCATCCAGGGCACCGCCACCATGCGCAAGCTGGAGGACGGCAGCCACACCTTCACGCTGAACTACGAGCTCCTCGACGAACTCGTCTGACGCCCCGAGACCGAGGCGGAGGGCCGCTGCCGGAAGTCGGTAGCGGCCCTCCGCCTCGGCCGGTCACGGCACGTCCGCCGCCGCGGTGACGGGCCGCGCGGCGTCCAGCAGCATCCGGCTCGCCTCGTGGCGCGGGTCGCCGAACACCTGCTCGACAGTGCCCTCCTCGACGATCCGCCCGCCGCTGAGCACGGCGACCCGGTCCGCGTTGCGGGCGATCACACCGAGGTCGTGCGTCACGATGAGCACCGCCAGGCCCAGGGTCCGCCGCAGCGAGTCGAGCAGCGCCAGGACCGAGGCCGCCACCTGGGCGTCGAGGCTCGACGTGATCTCGTCGCAGACGAGCACGTCGGCCCCGGCGGCGAGCGCGCGGGCGATCGCGACGCGTTGCCGCTGCCCGCCGGACAGCTCCCGCGGCAGCCGCGACGCCAGCTCCCCCGGCAGGCCGACGAGCCCCATCAGCCGTCGGGTCTCCGCCGCGGCCGCCTCGGCCGTCATCCCACCGGCCAGGCGGACCACCCGGCCGATCGCCGCGCCCACCGGCCGCCGCGGGTTCAGCGACCCGCCGGAGTCCTGCGGGATGAGCTGCAAGCGGCGTCGCTGGTGCACCGGCCGGCGCCCGAGCGTCGGCTCCAGGACCTCGCCGGACAGCGTCACCCGGCCCGAGCTGGGGCGCAGCGTGCCGACGACGGCCCGGGCGAGCGTCGTCTTGCCGCAGCCCGACGTGCCCAGCAGGGCCAACGCCTCGCCGGCACGCAACCGCAGGGACACGTCGTCCAGGACGACCCGGCCACCCCGCGGCACCGACAGCCCGGACACGGTCAGGACCTCCGCGCCCCGCTGCGGCGTGGCGGCGCGACGGCGCATCTCCGCCGGCAGGTCCGGCACCGCGGCGAGCAGGTCCCGGGTGTACGCGGCGGCCGGCCGGGTGAGCACCTGCGCGGTCGGTCCCTGCTCCACCACGACGCCGCCCCGCAGCACGATCAGGCGATCGGTCATCCGAGCCGCCGCCGCGAGGTCGTGGGTGACCAGCACGACCGCCAGCCCGCGATCGGCGGAGAGCCGGTCCAACTGGTCGAGCACCTGTTTGCGCACCAGCCCGTCCAGACCCGTGGTCGGCTCGTCCAGCACCAGGCCGCGCGGGTCGCCGGCCAGCAGCCGGGCCAGCGCCAGGCGTTGCTGCTGACCGCCCGAGAGCTGGTGCGGGTACCGGCGCAGGAAGGCCCGGTCGCCGGGCAGGCCCACCTCGACCAGCCCACGGCTCACGGCCGCGTCGGACCGGTCCGCGGCCAGCTCGCGGATCTGCGCCCGCACCCGCAACGTCGGGCTCAGCGCCGACGGCGGATCCTGCGGGAGGTACGCCAGCACCCGCCGCCGGACCCGCCGCACCTCGGCGCCGGAGGCCGTCAGCACGTCGTGCCCGTCGACCACGACCGTGCCTCCGGCCACCCGTAGTCCGCGCCGTACCGCGCCGACGAGGGCCATCGCCAGCGTCGTCTTGCCCGCCCCGGACTCGCCGACGACGCCGACCCGCTCGCCCTCGGCGACGCGCAACGACAGGTTCTCCAGGACGGCCCGCCCCGCGGTGTCCTCGACCCGCAGCCCACTGATCTCGATCACCGCAGCACCCGCCCGACGATCCGGTCGATGCCGAGGTTCGCGGCGACGGTGAGCACACCGAGCAGGACCGCCGGCACCGCCACGCCCCACGGGGTGAGCTGGATGCCCTCGACGTTCTGGCTGATCATGGCCCCCCAGTTCGGGCCGCTGGAGCCGAAGCCGAGGAACGCCGCCGCCGCCGTCAGCGTGACCGCGATGGCGAGGCGGGTGCCGAAGTCGGCGAGCACCGGCCGGACGATGTTCGGCAGGATCTCCCGGACGATCACCGACAGGTGCGAGTCGCCGCCGGCGTAGGCGGCCACCACGTAGCCGTCCTCGACCGCGCGGAGCGTCTCGGCCCGGGTCACCCGGGAGACGAACGGCGTGCCGGTCAGCACCACCACGATGATCATCGTGGTGGCGCTGTACCCCCAGCCGTGCAGCAGCACCAGCAGGATCAGCACCGGCGGCAGGCCCAGCAGCAGGTAGTCCAGCCGGGACACCACGGCGTCGGTGATCCCGGCGAAGTAGCCACCGAGCAGGCCCAGCACCAGGCCGAGCACGGTTGCCAGGATCGTCGCCACGACCGGCACGGCCACCAGCGGCCGGCCCCCGGCCAGCACCCGGTCCAGCACGTCCCGCCCGGCGCTGTCGGTGCCCAGCGGGCTGCCCGCCGTCGGCGCGCTGTAGGGCAGCCCGACGATCCGCTCCGGCTCGCCGGCGAACAGCGGGCCGAACAGCGCGACGCCGAGCACGAGCAGCACCACGGCCGTGGCCGTCCCGGCGAGCAGCCACCGCGCGGCCCTCATCGGGCGGCCACCCGCAGCCGGGGGTCGACCGCGAGGACGAGCAGGTCGGCCACGATGAACGAGACGAGGATGATCGCGGCGAGGAGCAGCCCGACCCCCTCCAGGACGGCGGTGTCGTGGTTGCGGACCGCCGCCACCAGCGTCTGCGACAGGCCCGGGTAGTTGAAGACCACCTCGACCACTGTGGTGCCGCCGAACAGCCCGGACAGCAGCCATGCGAACGTCTGGGCGCACGGCGGCGCCGCCGCGGGCAGCAGGTGCCGCGCCACGACCACCCGCTCGGGCAGCCCGGCCAGCCGGGCCGCCTCGACGTGGGGCATCGCGTCCGCGTCGATGACAGTGGCCCGCACGATCCGGCTCGCCCACGCCGCGCCGAACAGCGTCAGCGCGGCCACCGGCAGCACCAGGATCTCCGGCCGGTCCAGCGGTCCGCCGCCCAGCGGCGGCAGCGAGATCGCCGGCAGCAGCGGCCACAGGTCGGCGAAGACCAGCACGAGCAGGCCGGCGGTGACGAACTGCGGGATCGACACCGCCACCACCGCGACCGCGGACACCGCCCGGTCCACCCGGCCGCCCGGCCGCAGCCCGGTGAGCAGCCCCAGTCCCATCGCCAGCGGCACCGTCACCGCCGCGGTGAGGCCGACCAGGAGGCCGGTGGCGGCCAGCGGCTCGGCCACGACGTCCACCACCGGCCGGTGCATCGAGGTGCTGGTGCCCAGGTCGAGGCGCAGCACCGCGGTCCCCCACTCGACGAACCGCACCGGCCAGGGCCGGTCGACGCCGAGTTCGGCCCGGCGCTGCGCGACCTCCTCGATGGTGGCGTCGGGCCCGAGTGACGCCGACGCGGCGTCACCCGGGAGCACCTCCGAGCCGGCGAAGAGCACCACCGCCACGGCGAACAGCGTGGCCACCGTCGCCAGCAGCCGTCGGGCCAGGAACCCGAGCGCGGTCACGCCGGCCCGGTCGCCCGGTCGAACAGCTGGACCGACTGCATCGTGCGGACCCCGCTGATCCCCTTACGGGCGGCGTCGAGCTGCTCCTGGAAGCCCCACAGCAGGTCGCCGCCCTCCTTGTAGAACTCCTCCTGCAACGCCTTGAACGCCTCCGCGCGGGCGTTGTCGTCGACTGTCGCCTGGGCCTTCGCCAGCCGCTCCTGGTAGGCGGCCGACGTGCCGGTGACGTTGAACGGCGCCTTGCCGTGGGTGACCGCCGACAGGTGCACGGCGGCCGGCCGGTTGACGTAGTAGAACGCCTGGAACGGGTGCGTGGCCAGCGTGGTGAGGTCGGCGTAGTAGGCGTCGGGCGAGATCTCCTGGAGGGTCAGCTCGACGCCCGCCTCCTTGAGCTGCTGGGCCAGCAGCCGGCTGGCGTTGAGCATGCCGGGGACGAGCTCGCCGGTCCGCAGCGTCAGCTTCGTGATCCCGGCCTCGGTGAACAGCCGCTTCGCCTGCTCCAGGTCGCGGGCGCGCGCCGGCAGGTCGGCGTAGCCGGGCAGGCTCTTGCCGACCACGTCGTCGGCGGTCGAGCCGAGCCCGAGCAGCGCGTTGTCGACCAGCGCCTGCCGGTCCGCGGCGAGCCGGACCGCCTGGCGGACCCGGGCGTCGTCGAACGGCGCGAGCTTCTGGTTCATCGCGAACGACAGCGCGTTGGCGTTCGCCGGACCGCCGCGGACGACTGTCAGCTCGCTGTTCGCCGCCTCGGTCTTCGCGCCGGTGGAGCTGATGCTGACGGCGTAGTCGACCTGCCCCGCCTTCAGCGCCGACAGCCGGGCGCCGGCGTCGAGGATGCCGACCACCTGGAGTTCGGCGACGCTCGGCTTGCCACCCCAGTACTGCTCGTTGGCGACCAGCCGGGTGGTGGTGCCGTTGCGCTCGGCCAGCCGGTACGGGCCCGACCCGATCGGCTTGCTGAACTCGGTCATGCCGGCCGGGAAGACCGGCGAGAAGACGACGAGGACGGCTTCCTTGAAGTCGCCGCGCGGGGTCAGCAGCGGCACGGTGACCGTGCGGTCGTCGACGGCCGTCACCTTGGCGAGGTCGACGTTGGCGTAGACGGAGGCCCGGTTGCTGGGCTTGGCGCCGAGCGTACGGATGCTGTGCACCACGTCGGCGGCGGTGACCGGCTTGCCGTCGTGGAACGTCACCCCGGAACGCAGGTTGATCGTCCACACGCTGCCGTCGGCGTTGGGCTGCACCGACTCGGCGAGCTGGTACTTGTACTCGCCGTTGTCGAGCACCATCAGCGAGTCGTACACGTGCCGCATGACGATGAGCGTCGCGCCGATACTGGTCAGCAGCGGGTTGCCGGCTTCGGCGTCGGTGACCGCGTTCGGCGCGCCCACCTTCAGCACCGCCAGCGACCCCCCGCCGGCCGCCGCCGGCGACGGCTCCTCGTCCTCGCCGCAGGCCGACAGCAGCGGCACGCCGGCCACCGCGGCGCCCGCGACGAGACCCATCCGGAGCAGCGCGCGGCGATTGAACGGCGAGTCGTACGGGGTGGGCGACATGGTTCCTCCACAAAAAGTCGTGCCGGTGAAATCGGATCGCAAGACGTCTGCGGATCTGACGGTCGCCGATCATCGGCACGGGTGTCTGCTCAATAGGGCGCGGTGTCAGGTGGCCGTCGGGGCGGACATCAGCGCCATCAGTTCCGGGGTGTACAGCTCCCGCAGCGACACGATGCCGGCCACCGCGTCGAAGTAGCGGGTGGTCAGCTCGGGGCTGCTGCCGACGGCGCGCAGCAGCGCGCGGCGCTTGTCCCGCGCCTCGGCCTGGGCCACCAGCAGGGTCGCCTGGTAGTTCTCCATCAGCCGCTGCTCGCGTTCCCGGTCGTACTCGGCCAGCGCGGCGTCGAGTCGCGTCCGGTCCCCCAGGTGCTCGCCCACCGACTCGGCGAGCAGGTCGGCCTGCATGAACGCGTCGGAGATGCCGCGCGCGGTCAGCGAGTCCTTGTGGTGGCCGGCGTCGCCGGCGAGCGCCCAGCCGGGGCCGTGCGCGCGGCGGAAGAAGTTCTGCTGGTCGCCGGTGCCGTGCACGGCGCCGATCTGCCGGCCGCGCTCCATCTGCTCGTACAGCCGCGGCGCGTTGGTCCGGACGTTGTCGAGGTAGGCCGCGCGCGCGTCGTGCCGGACCTCGTCGAAGCGCTGCTGCGGGTAGTAGGCGGCGACGAGCACCGCGCCGTCGTTCGTCGGCACCGCCGACACCCAGCCGGTCTCGCCCTCGTACATCTCGAAGTGCGTCTTCGGCCCGTCCCAGAACGCGTAGTACGCGCAGGTCAGCGGCGGGTGGGCGGTCGTCGTGGGCGCGTCCACGAGCCCGGCGACGGTGGAGCGCATCCCGTCGGCGCCGACGACCAGCGCGGCCCGCTCGTCGCCGCGGTCGGTGCGCACCCCGACGACCCGGTCGTCCTCCCACAGCAGGCCGGTGACCCGGCAGTCGTCGCGGAACTCGGCGCCGGCGTCGACCGCGGCGCCGGCCAGCAGGGGATCCAGGATCGAGCGGCGGGGCGCGTACGCCGCGCGGATGCCGTCGATGCCGCTGCAGCAGCCCTCGACTCGCACGTCACCCAGCTCGTAGACGACGTGGTCCAGCGGCGGGCAGCCGGTGGCCCGCAGCGCGTCCAGCAGACCCCAGCGGGCCAGCCGCGCGACGCCCGGCTGCTGGATGTAGAGCGTGGAGAGCTTGTCGGCCGGGAAGGCGCTGCGGTCCAGCAGCAGCACCCGGTGGCCCTGGCGGGCCAGGAGCATGGCGGTCGGCGCGCCCGCGCAGCGGGCCCCGACGACGACGACGTCGTACATGATCGTTCAACCTCCATCGGCGGTACGGGCGAGGACCACGGCCGTGTTGATGCCCCCGAAGCCGAAGCCGGTGGACAGCGCGTACCGCAGCCGGGCGGGCTCGGGGCCGGGGCCGGCGAACCGGATCCGGGCGTCGATCGGTCGGGCCAGGTTCGGGTTGGGGTGCACGAAACCGCCGGTGAGCTGCGCGACTGTGGCGACGGCCTCGACCACCCCGGCCGAGCCGAGGCAGTGACCGGTCAGCGCCTTGGTGGCGTTCACCCACGGCCGGCCGGCGGCTACGCCGAGCACGTCGCGCAGCGACGCGAGTTCCGTCTCGTCGCCCAGCCGGGAGCCGGTGGCGTGGGCGTTGACGTAGTCCACGTCGTGCGGGGCCAGCCCCGCCGCGGCCAGCGCGGCCCGGATCACGCGGGCCTGCCCGGCCGCGTCGGGATCGGCGAGCCGGTTGGCGTCCAGGCCGAGCGCGTACCCGGGCACCGTCGCCAGGACCTCCGCACCGCGCCGGGCCGCGGCGGCCGGGTGTTCCAGCACCAGCGCCGCGGCGGCCTCGCCGTGCACGAAACCGCGCCGGTCCCGGTCGAACGGCCGGCAGGCGGCGGCCGGGTCGCCGCCCGGCTCGGCGAGCGCGCCGAGCACGGCGAAGCCCCGGTGGTGCATCGGTGTCAGCTCGGTGACCGCGCCGACCAGGACGCAGCAGTCCACCGCGCCGGCGGCGACCATCCGGGCGGCGTGCACGATGCCGACGTTGCCGCTGGCCGAGGCCCCGCCGACGGTGAACCCCTCGCCGGTCGCGGACAGCACCTCGCTGAGCGTGCCGACGTGGTCGGTGTCCTGGACGTGCAGGGCGAACCGCGCCGGCAGGTACGCCGGACGTTCCTGCCAGGTCCGGTACAGCTCGTGCGTGTAGCGCGCGGTCAGGTTGTGCCCGGCCACCACGACGCCGACCCGGTCGCCGGGGATCCGGGCGCCGGGCAGGCCGGCCCCGGTCCACGCCTGGAGCGCCGCCGCGACGGCGGCCCGTACCGGCTGCGGCGCGCGGGCCGCGGCCCGGACCGCCCGGCGGCGCAGCGGCTCGGGCGCGCCGGCCACCGCGTCGTCGAACGACCACCCGGTGATCGGCGCGGCCAGGCCGTCAGCGGTGCCGACGACACCGCTGCGGCCCGCCCGCAGCGCCGTGGTGAACGACGGGACGTCCGCCCCGATCGCGCAGACGATCCCGGTGCCGGTCACCGCGACCGTGCTCACATGTGTGTCCGCAGCAGCTCGACGATCCGGTCGAGGTCGTTGACGTCGCGGAACTCGGAGATCGGCACCACGATGCCGAGCCGCTCCATGGCCAGCGTCACGACCTCGGCCCGGTCGATGCTCGTGCAGCCGAAGTCGCTCAGCGTGCGCCCGGCGGTGACACTCGCCGGGTCGACGTCCGGGACGACCTCGACGAGGCTCGCCTTCACGACCTCGAAGACGGTCATGCCGGTGACACCCGCGTCCCGGAGCGGTCCCGCCGGGTGAACCGGTGACCCCGCGTGGTCTCGGTCGCCATCCGGTTGTGCGGATTGCCGTTGTGTCCCGCGACGAGCACCGAGCCCCAGCGGTCCAGCGACACGGCACCGCCGTACTCCTCGATGACGTCGGTGTCCGGGTAGACGTCCACCGACACCGGCACGTACCGGCCGGCGAAGCCGAGCCGCATCTCCTCGGTCCGCCCGGCGTGCGGCAGCGACGCGTGCATCAGCGTGGACCAGAACATGATCGCCTCGCCGGGCCGCATCACCATCGACACCGCCTTGGACTCGTCGGGCTTCCAGTCCGGGTCGATCTGCAGCTCGCGGTAGTCGTAGCCGAAGAAGCCGCGGCGTACGCCGTCCTTGTCGGTGCTGTTGATGGAGGACGGGTCGTAGTGCATCTTCTTGGTCTCGTCGTAGAACATCGTCCGGTGGGTGCCCGGGATGAACTGCAGGCACCCGGTCTCCTCGTTGGCCTCGGTGAAGGCCGTCCAGACGGTGATCGTGCCGCCGAAGTCCTTCGCGTCGCCGGGCCAGAGGATCTGCGGCTTGCCGGAGGCGTTGGCGAACGTGTCGGCCTGGTGCCAGTCGGTGCCCTCGTCGCCGGGGTACTTGGGGAAGAACTCCGACCGCCAGCACTGCACGTCCGGGCCGAGCACGCTGACGACGCGGTCGACGATCCGCGGGTGGCAGATGTGGTCGGCCAGGAACTCGTTGTCCAGGTGCCGGTCGTAGTTGGAGATGTTGGTGTTGCCGGAGAGCGCGGCCTCGTCCTGGTAGACCGCGTGCGAGCGGTCCAGCAGGCGCAGCCGTTCCCGCCGCCACCGCCGCTGCATCTCCTCGACCTCGTACACCGGGAACGGGCCGAAGTACCCGTTGCGGTGGAAGTCGGCCAGCTCCTCGTCGGTGAGCGTGTAGTCGTCCTCCATGTCAGCCTCCTACCTGTTGCAGGGAATGGTGGCGTCGGGACGCGTCCACCACCTCGGCGAGGCACCCGACCGTGGGCTCCTCCATCTCGGCGCCGGTCAGCGCGATGCCGAACCGGTCGTTCACCATGGCCACGATCCGGGTGAGGGCCAGCGACGTGGCGCCGAGGTCGAACAGGTCGCCGTCGACCGGCACGTCGCGGCGCAGCACCTCGTCGGCGATGGCCTTCACCCCGGACACGGCGTCGTCGCCGGCCGGTTCGGCCAGGCGGTCCAGGACCGCCACGTCGGCCTTGCCCTGCACGGTGAGCGGGATGTCGGCGACCACGTGGAAGCGGGACGGCCGCAGGTAGCCGGGCAGGTCCGCCACGGTCGCGGCGAGGTCCGTCTCGGTGAGCGTGTCCGGGTCCGCGCCGGGCGGGGGCGCGACGTAGGCGACCAGGCGTACGTCGCCCTCGCCGAAGTCCTGGGCGGTCACCAGTGCGGTGCCGACGCCGGGGTGGGCCAGGACCGCCGCCTCCACCTCGCCCGGCTCGATCCGGTAGCCGCGGACCTTCAACTGCCTGTCGACCCGGCCGAGGTAGACCAGGTCGCCGTCGGTCCGCACGGCCCGGTCCCCGGAGCGGTACCAGCGTTCACCGCCGGAGGTGACGAACCGTTCGGCGGTCAGCTCCGGCTGGTGCAGGTAGCCCCGAGCCAGCCCGGCGCCCGCCACGTACAGCTCCCCCGGCGTGCCGTCGGGCACCACCGCGCCGGTCTCGTCGCGCAGCTCGATCCGGACGCCGGGCAGGGGCCGGCCGATCGGGCTCACCGACGGCCGGTCGAGGTCCGCCGCGACGATCCGGCGGGCGGTGGCGTGCACCGTCACCTCGGTGATGCCGTACATGTTGACCAGCTCGGGCCGCTCGTCGCCGCGCCGGGCGATCCACGGCGCCAGCGCCCCGACGTCGAGCCGCTCGCCGCCGAACACCACCAGGCGCAGCTCGTCCGGGCCCTCGTCGGCCAGGTAGGCGGCGGCGAACTGGCGGAACGCCGACGGGGTCTGGTTGAGCACGGTGACCTGTTCGCGCCGCACCAGGTCCAGCATCAGCGCCGGGGTCCGGGCCACGCGCCCCGGTACGACGACGAGCCGGCCGCCGGACAGCAGCGCGCCCCACAGCTCCCAGACGGAGAAGTCGAAGCCGATCGAGTGGAACAGCGTCCACGTGTCGTCGCTGCCGAAGCCGAACCGTCCGGCGCCGTGCTCCAGCAGGGCCACGACGCTGCGGTGGGTCACCTCCACGCCCTTCGGCGCCCCGGTGGAACCCGACGTGTGGATGACGTACGCGGGGTCGTCCGGCCCGGCCTCGGCGGCGGGCTCCCGCACGGCGCCCGTGCCGCCGGCCCGCTCCGCCGCGCCGTCGCCGGCCGTGGCCTCGACGCCCGTGCCGTCGCCGTCGGTGTCCTCGTCGTCGGTGTCGTCGTCGTCCTCGCTGTCGTCGGCCCACAGCACCGGGCCCGACCACTCCGCGAGCGAGTCGGCGGTCCGGGTCACCGCCACCGTCACCGGAACCCGGCTGCCGGCCAGCACCGCGGCGACCCGCGCGGCCGGATGCTCGGCGTCCACCGGCACGTACGCGCCACCCGCCTTCAGCACCGCCAGGACGGACACGACCAGGTCCACCGAGCGGTCGACGCACACGCCGACGTGGACACCGGGGCGAACCCCGTACCCGCGCAACCGCTCGGCCAGCTCACCGGAGAGCCGGTCCAGCTCGCTGTAGGACAACCGGTGGTCGCCGCAGCTCACCGCGATCCGGTGCGGCTGTTCCGCCGCCCGCCGGGAGAAGATCGTGTGCAGGCAGTCACTCACGGGCATCGGTCACCGCTCCGTCTTGGTGGCGTACATGCCCCAGTGCTGGGGCGTGAGCGACAGGTCGGACAGGCTGGACTGGACGAACATCCGCTCCCAGCCCCCGCCGCCCTTCTCCTCCGGGATCCACTGGCGGGTGAACACCTCGCGGGTGGCCGGGTCGCTCATCGCGCGGACGCCCATCAGCGTGTAGTACGAGCTGAGCGACTTCAGGTGGATGAAGTGGTGGATGCGGTCGGACCGGCCGAACGCCTCCTCGTACAGGTAGATGGTGGCGTGGCCGGCCAGCGCCCGGTTCCAGCTCTCGCACAGCGCCCGGGCGAACGCGCGCCCCTCGGCCCGGAACTCGTAGCGCAGCTCGCCGGTGCGGTGCATGAGGATGCCGCAGGTGGCGGAGTTGAGCTGGTCCTCGACCGGCACGTCGGTCTGGAGCTGCGCGGTGGGCACGGTGAACGTGGCCGCGCCGTCGGTGGTCCGCACCGAGTCCGGCGTCTCGTCCGACGTGCCGTACATGCCGAAGGCCGACGGGATGAGCACCGTCTCGTGCAGGTCGCCGTCGAGGAACATCCGGTCCCACGTGCCGCCGCCGCGCGCCGGGTCGATTCGCTGGCGCATGATGATGTCCCGCCACCCGGCGTCGCGGCTGCCCATCTCGATCAGCGTCTCGTAGGCGTGCAGCGACTTCAGGTGCATCAGCCAGTGGAGGCGGTCCTTCGTGCCGAAGGTCTCCTCGTAGACGAACACCGTGATGATGCCGGCGTAGTTGGTGTTGAGGTACTCCGACAGCTCCCGGGCGAACTGCCGGGCCTCGGAGCGGAACTCGGCACGCAACTGACCGACCCGTTCGACGATCACGCCGGCGTTGCCCGAGTGCAGGATCGCGGCCCGGTCGATCGAGGTCTGGGCCTGGGCGGTCGGCAACACGAACGGCGGACTCGATGTGGTGGTCATCGGAGACTCCTTCGCTTCGGCTGGTTCGGTGGGCGCCCGGACACGCTAGTCAGCATCGGAGCAGCCGCTCTGCTCACTACTGGCCACCGGCGGACAGTGCCGGCGCAGGACGTCGGCCGCGCCGCGCATCAGCAGTTCGGCGACGACGTCGACGTGCCGCAGCCGCCAGTCGGCCAGTTCGGTGCCGCGCACGTACCTGTTGAAGGCGCCCATCGCCGGTCCGGTGTGGACCTGGAAGTTCGCCCGTTCGGTGGTGTCGCCGCGCAGCGCCACGTCCGTGGCGTGGGCGAAGTACCACTTGAACGCCAGGGCCATCCGCCGTCGCGGGTCGGCCCGCTCCACCTCCGCGGCGCGGCCGGTGGCCCGGTAGTGCCGCTCGGTCTCCCGCCACACCTGCGCGAACGGCCGGCGGAAGGTGGTTCGTTCCACGGCGTCGCGGATCGCGGCGGGCACCTCGTCCCAGGTGTCGTAGCGGTGGTAGAGCTGGAGCAGCTGGGTGGCCCGCGCCGCGAACATCGTGCCGCGGCGCAGCACCTGCACGCGGGAACCGAACTCGAACGTGTCACCGGCCGGCGCGTACGCCGTGTCCTGGATCCCGGCGCGGGCCAGCAGGTCCTTGACCTCGGGTGACGTCCCGGCCTCCGGGGTGGCCTGGTTGATCGACCCGGTGACCACGAAGTCGGCGCCGAGCACGAACGCCGCGGCGACCGCCTCCGGGGTGCCCAGGCCGCCCGCCGCGCCGACCCGGATGCGTTCGGGGTAGCGGTGCCGGAGCATCTCCGCGTCACGCAGCAGGACGAGGTCCGGCACGAGGGTCAGCGCGGACCGCGCGTCGGTGTGCCCGGCGGAGTCGGCCTCGGCGCACAGGTCGCCGCTGACCGGCAGCCGCGCCGCCGCGGCGGCCTCCCCGGCGGACAGCGCCCCCTCGGCCACGAGGGCGGCGAGCATCGCTGCCGGCGGCGGGGCCAGGAACGCGGCCGCGACCTCGGGCCGGGACACCTTCGCCACGACGTGCCGGACGGCGACCGGGGTGCCGTCGGCGCTCAGGTGCGCTCCGGCGAACCGGAACCGTACCAGCGCCGCGGTGACGCCGGTGTACCCGGCCGCCTCGACGTAGCGGACGTCGTGCCGGACGTACAGCTCCGCCAGCGCCGACTCCAGCGCCGGGTTGTCCGGCATCGCCAGCAGGTTCATGCCGAAGCGGCCCGGACCGGGATCCACGGTGAGCGAGCGCAGGACCGCCTCGACCTCGTCACGGTCGAAGCCGCCCGCGCCGAAGAAGCCGAGCAGGCCCGCCTTGCCCAGGCGGGCGACCATCGCCACCGAGCTGATCCCGCGGTACATCGAGCCGGCGAGGTAGGCCCACGTGACGCCGTAGTCGGCGCGGAACCGCTGACAGCCGAGCGCCGCCGGTCCCGGGTCGCCGCCGTCGGGCACGGCCGGCGCCGCCGCAAGCACCGGGCGGAACAGGTCCGTCAGCACCCGGCCCGGACCCAGCTCGCGCACCGTGCGCACGCCGCGGCCGACCAGGTACGCCATGGTTTCGCGCCACCGCACCGGGCGGCGCAGCTGCACGGCGAGCAGGTCGGGCAGCAGCAGCGGGTCGTGCGGCCGGGCGGTCACGTTGGAGATCACCGGCACCCGCGGCGGCGCGAACCGGACCTGCGACAGCACGTCGGCGAACTCGGCCGCGGCGGCGCGCATGTACCGCGAGTGGAACGCGGCGGCCACCGGAAGCGGGACGCAGCGGCCCAGACCGGCGGCGGTGACCGCCCGCGCCGCGGCCGACAGCGACTCGCGCGGGCCGGAGAGCGTCACCTGGCCGTCGGCGTTGTCGTTGGCCACGTCCACGTCGTCGACACCGGCGTCGGCGAGCACCCCGGGCAGCCGGTCCAGCCGTTCGCCGAGGACGGCGAGCATGCCGCCGCCGGCGGCGCGCGACATGATCTCGCCGCGGCGGCACACCAGGCGCAGCGCCTCCTCGAAGTCCAGGCAGCCGGCCGCGAACAGGGCCGCGTACTCGCCGAGGCTGTGCCCGGCGAGGTAGTCCGGCGGCGGCTCCTCGTCGCGTGCCGCCAGGTAGGCGAGCGCGCCGACCACGAACAGCGCCGGCTGCGCGTACCGGGTGTCGCCCAGCAGGGCGTCGTCGCGGCACAGCCGGGCCACCGGTACGCCGATGATCCGGTCGGCTGCGGCGCACTCGGCCGGGAAGCGGTCGAACAGGTCACCGCCCATGCCCCGGCGCTGCGCGCCCTGCCCCGGGAACACCCAGGCGGACTTCGGTCTGGAGGACACGACTTGGACTGTCCGGCCCGGCGGACGCACTGGCTGCCCAGAGTTGAGCAGCACGCCCGGTCCGGCGCCGCTTAGGTTGCGGCGACAGGGCCGGCCTTCGGAGCGGGGAGCGCATGAACGAGCAGACCGCCATCCCGGACCGCGTGGAGATCGTCCTGGACGTCCTGTCGGGCGTGCTGCCGGCCGGAGTCACCGCGGACGCCGACACGGACCTGGGCGACCTGGGACTCGGTTCCCTCGCCGCCGCGCGGGTGCTGCTGGAGGTCGGTGCCGCGTTCGGCACGGAGCTGCCGACCGACGCGCTGCGCCGCTGCGCCACCGCCCGGGAGCTGGCCGAGCTGGCCGCCCGGGCCGCGCCCGCCGGCGCGGGGCTGCGACCCGAGGTACGCCCGGAGCCCGGGCGGCGGCACGAGCCGTTCCCGCTCACCCCGCTCCAGGAGGGCTACCTGCTGGCCAAGGCGACCGGCGGGCCCGGCTGCCACCTCTACCGCGAGTACGACGTCGCCGACCTGGACGTGGACCGCCTGCGCGCGGCGTGGGGGCGGCTGGTCGGGCACCACGAGGCGCTGCGGCTGGTGCTGACAGCGGACGGGCGTCAGCGGGTGGCCGAGCGGCCGCCGGACTGGACCATGCCGGTCGGCACCGACGCCGAGGAGGTACGCCGGCGCCTCTCCCACCACTCCTACGGCCCGGCCGACGAGCCGCTGTGGACGGTCGAGGTGACCCGTGCCCCGGACGGCGGCGGCGTGCTGCACCTCAGCGTCGACGCGGCGATCGTCGACGGCGCCGGGCTGGAGCTTCTCGTCGAGCAGCTCCGGGCGCTCTACGACGACCCCGGGCGCGAGCTGCCCGCCCCCGGCGTCACGCTGCGGGACCTCGGCGTGGCCCTCGCCGCCCACCGCGACGGCGACGGGTACCGCGCCGGCCTGGAGTACTGGGCCGGCGCGCTGCGCGACCTGCCGCCCGCACCCGCGCTGCCCACCTCCGGCGCCGAGCCCGGCCCGGTCCGGGTGCCGTACACGGCGGCGCTGACGCGGCGCGAGTGGGCGGCGGTGACCGCGTACGCGGGCGACCTCGGCGTGTCCCCGACCGCTGTGGTGCTCACCGCCTTCACCGAGGCACTGCGGCGGGCCGGCGCCGACGCGGCGTTCTCGCTCGTGCTCACCACCAACAGCCGGCTCTGGCTGCCCGCCGGCGCGGCAGGTGTGCCCGGGCCGTTCACCTCGACCACCGTGTTCGTCGCCGAGCCGACGGCCGGGCGGCCGTTCGCCGAGGCCGCCCGGGCGGTCCACGACCGGCTGCGCCGCGACCTCGAACACGCCGACGTGCCCGGCGTGGCCGCGCTGCGCGAGCTGCGGTCCCGCCGGCTGCCGGTCCCGGCGCAGCTCCCGGTGGTGTTCACCAGCCTGCTCGACGTGGGCGGGACCGGCGCCGACGGCCGGTACGCGGTCAGCCAGACCACTGGCGTCACGCTCGACGCCCAGATCGGCGAGCGCGACGGGGAGCTGCGCGTGCGGTGGGACGTGGCGGAGGACGCCTTTGCCCCGGGCGTCGTCGCCGCGACCTTCGCCTGGTTCGTCAACACGCTGCGCTGGCTGCGGCCCGTGCCCGACGACGCCGGCCGTCCCCTCAACGACCTCCAGCAGGCGTACTTCGTGGCCCGGACCACGGGCGGCACCGGGCCGTGGAGCGGCTGCCAGGTGGTGCACGCCTTCGCCGTCGACCGGCTCGACCTGCCCCGGCTGGAGGCGGCCTGGCTGGGCCTGCTCGCCACGCACGAGCCGCTGCGGACCGTCGTCACCCCGGACGGCCGGCTGGTCACCCGCGAGGACGTGCCGGACCGGTGGCACATCCCGGTGACCGGACCCGGCGGGCCGTCGTCCGACGCGGTGCAGCGGGACATGGTGGGCCGGGCCTTCCCGCTCGGCCGTCTCCCCCAGGGTGAGCTGCGCGTGCAGGTGGACGAGTCCGGCGCGGCGACCGTGCACGTGGCGCTGGACCTGCTGGTGGCCGACGGCCGCAGCATCCACCTGCTGCTGCGCGAGCTGATGCGCCGCTACGCCGGCCCGGGCACGCCGGTGGCCGGGCCGCCCCGCGCGCCGCAGGCACCGCCGGACCCGCACGCCCGCCGGTACTGGCAGGACCGCCTGGCCGACCTTCCGCCCGGCCCGCCGATCGAGGCGCACACCGGGCCGCGGCGGCGGCGTACCGCCCGGGTGCCGGGCTGGACGCGGATCCGGCGGCTGGCCCGGGAACGCGGCCTCGCGCTCGACGCGCTGCTCATGGCCGCCCTCACCACCGCGCTCGGCACCCGCCACCACGACCGCTTCGCGGTGCCGCTGGTGCGGTGGACGCCGCGGTCCGAGCCGTTCCGGCCCGCCGAGCTGACCGCGCTGAGCTGGCTGGCCGCCGGCGAGCCGGGCGAGGGCCTGCTCGACCTCGCCGAGCGCTACGACCGGCAGATCACCGCCGACGCGGCGGCGGACGGCGCGTCGGGCCTGGCCGAGCTGCGGCGGCTGGTGCTGCGGCGGATGCGCGACGGCGGCGCCGGCTACCCGGTCGTGTGCACCGGGCTGCTCGAACTCGGCGACGTGCCGCTGCCGGACGGTGTGACAGCCGGCCCGTGGCTGACGTGCACCCCCGACGTGGCGCTGGACTGCATCGCGATCGACGAGGGCGACGACACGCTGCGGCTGTTCTGGGACGCCACCGAGGACGCGATCGGCGACGACGACCTGGACCGGATCTTCGACGCCTACCGGTCGGCGCTGGCCGAACTGGCGGACCTCGGCGACGTCCTGTACGGGTGGAACGACACCGCCGTCGAGTTCCCGCACGCCGGGCCGGTGCACCTGCTGTTCGAGGCCCAGGCCCGGGCCCGGCCCGAGGCGGTCGCCGTACGCGGGCGCGGCGGGACCACGTCGTTCGGTGAGCTGAACGCGGTGGCGAACCGGATCGCGGTCCGGCTGCGCGCCGCGGGCGTCGGCGCCGGATCGGTGGTCGGGATCAGCGTCGCCCGGGGGCCGCTCATGGTCGCCGCCGTCTACGGCGTGCTCAAGGCCGGCGGCGCCTACCTGCCGGTGGAGCCGTCGCTGCCGCCGGCGCGGGCCGCGCTGATGCTCGCCGACGCGGGCGCGATCGCGCTCGTCACGACCGGTGACCTGGACCTGCCCGCGGCGGGCCGGCCGGACGGGATCGCCGTGGTCCACGCCGACCGGGTCGGTTCGGCCGCCGTGCCGGACCCGGAGCCGTGCACCGGCGAGGACGACCTCGCGTACGTCATCTTCACCTCCGGCAGCACCGGCCGGCCCAAGGGCGTCGCGGTCACCCACCGGGCCGTGCACAACCTCCTGCACTGGGCGCGCCGGACGTTCCGCTTCGGGCCGGAGGACACCGGGCTGTGTGTCACGTCGCTCGGCTTCGACCTGTCCGTGTTCGACATCCTCGGGCTGCTCGGCTACGGCGCCTCGATCTACGTGGCCGACGAGGAGCAGCAGAAGGACCCGGCGCTGCTGCTGGACGTCCTGCTGCGGGAACCGGTCACGTTCTGGAACTCCGCGCCGACCACCCTGGCGCACGTCGTACCGCTGACCGCCGCGCACCGCGGCGGGCCCGGCACCACCGACCTGCGGCTGGTGTTCCTCAGCGGGGACCACACGCCGCTGTCCCTGCCCGACGAGCTGCGGGCCTGCTTCACCGCCGCCGAGATCGTCAACCTCGGCGGGGCGACCGAGGCCACCGTGTGGTCGAACTTCTACCGGGTCGGGACGGTCGACCCCGGGTGGCGCATCATCCCGTACGGCCGGCCGATCGACAACGCCCGCTACTACGTCCTGGACGACGACCGGCGCCCGTGCCGGCCCGGCGTCGAGGGCGACCTCTACATCGCCGGGGAGGTGCTCGGCGTCGGCTACCACAACCGGCCGGACCTCACCGAGGACCGGTTCGTGCCGTGCCCGTACGGGCCGCCCGGCGACCGGATGTACCGCACCGGCGACCGGGCGGCGTTCCTGCCGGACGGCAACCTGACCTTCCTGGGCCGGGCCGACCACCAGGTGAAGATCCGCGGGTTCCGGGTGGAACTCGGCGAGATCGAGCACCGGCTGCGCGGCCATCCGGGCGTCAAGGACGCGGTGGTGGTCGCCCGCGAGGAGGGCGGCGAGCGCAAGCTGGTGGCCTACCTGCTGTCCTCCGGTGGCGCCGCCCCGGCCGTACGCGATCTGCGGGCCTTCGCCGCCGAGACGCTGCCCGACTACATGGTGCCGAGCCACCTGGCCGTGCTGGAGCAGTTCCCCGCCACCGACAACGGCAAGCTGGACCGCGCCGGCCTGCCGTGGCCGCTGCCGCCGGCCACGCCACCCACGCCGGACTCTGCACACACGCCGGCCGGTCCGCCGGAACCGGCGGACGCGCCGCACGCGCCGGGTGTCCGTCAGGTGCTCACGGAACTGTTCGCCGACCTGCTCGGCGAGACCGTCGACCCGGCGGCCGACCTGTGGGACCAGGGCGCCACGTCGTTCACCATGGTCCAGGTCTCGGCCCGGCTGCACGAGCGTCTCGGCACCCGGGTGCCGGTGGCGGCGCTGCTGGAGAACCCGACGATCGACGGCATCGCCGCGCACCTGTCGCCCGGCCCGCCCGCACCCGTACCCGCGGACCCGCCCCCGTCCGCCGCGCCGCCGCCGCGGACGGTCGACGTGCTCTCCCCCGCCGAACGGTCCGCCTTCGCCGCGGCCCGGCTGGACCTGCGCGACGACGGCGAGGCGGTGCCGCTGTCCGGGGAGCGCCCCGCGCGGCGGCGGTACCGGCGGCGCGCCTCGCGCCGCGACCTCCTCGACCGGCCCGTGCCGCTGTCCACCGTGGCGGACCTGCTGGGCCTGCTGCGGCCGCTGCCCGACGGCGACCGGACGCGGCGGCTGTACCCGTCGGCCGGCGACACCTACGCCGTGCAGGTCTACGTCCACGTGCCCGGCGACCGGGTCACCGGGCTGCCGGCCGGCGTCTACTACCACCACCCCGACGAGCACACGCTGCGCCGCATCGGCGACGGCGCCGCCCTGGACCGCACCGCCCACTTCGTCTACAACCGGCCGGTGTACGACCGGGCGGCGTTCCAGATCCTCCTCGTCGGGCAGACGCGGGCGATCCGCCCGCTCTACGGCGACGACGCCGAGCGGTACCTCGCCCTGGAGGCCGGCTACCTCGGCCAGGTGCTGATGGGCGCCCAGGCCGACCACGGCCTCGGGCTGTGCCCGGTCGGCGCGGTCGCCGAGGCGCCGGTGCGCGCCGCGTTGCGGCTCGACGACGACCACGTGTTCCAGCAGGCGTTCCTGTGCGGGCCGGTGACGCGCGACGACGAGGCCGAGGCGCCCGCCGCTCCCACCGCCGGTCCGCCACCCGCCGCCGGGCCGCACGAGATCGCCGTCGTCGGGGTGGCCGGCCGCTACCCCGGCGCGGACGACGTCGGGACGCTCTGGCGCAACCTCGACGCCGGCCACTGCGCGATCACGCCGCCCCCGCCCGGGCGGGGCGCCGGACCGGCCGGCGGCTACCTGTCCGGCCTGGAGACGTTCGACAGCATGGTCTTCGGGATCGCACCGGCCGAGGCCGCCGTCCTCGACCCGCAGGTACGCGTCCTGCTCGAAGTGGTGTGGGCGTGCCTGGAGGACGCCGGCCACACCCCGGCGTCCCTCGGCCGGGTCGGTGTCTTCGTCGGGGTGATGTGGCACGACCACCGCCTGGCCGGCACGGACCGGTGGCGCGACGGCGGCCCGGCCCGGATCTCCGGCACCGGCTCGGAGATCGCCAACCGGATCTCCCACACCTTCGACTTCCGCGGCCCGAGCGTCGCGGTGGACACCTCCTGTTCCTCCGCGCTGACCGCCCTGCGCCAGGCGGCCGAGAGCCTCGACCGGGGCGACTGCGACACCGCGGTGGTGGGCGCGGTGAACCTGCTGGCGCATCCGTACCACGTGGCGGTGCTGCGCGGGCTGGGCCTGGTCGCCGAGACGCCGTACCGGGCGCTGGACGCCGCCGCCGGCGGCTGGTCGCCCGGCGAGGGCGCCGGCGCGCTGCTGCTGCGGCGGCTCGGCGACGCGCGCCGGGACCGCGACCGCGTCGACGCCGTGGTGGAGAGCACCTGGGTGGGGCACAGCGGCGCGACGAGCCGGTTCGGCACGCCCGACGCGGCCACCCTGGCCGGCTCTCTCGCCGAGGCGGTGAGCCGGGCCGGGCTCACCCCCGCCGACATCGGCTACGTCGAGTGCGCGGCCTCCGGGGCCGCCCTGTCCGACGCCGCCGAGATCGAGGCCGTGGGCCGGTTCCTGGCCGCCGCCGCGCCCGGTCCCGAGGGGGTACGCGTGCCGATCGGCACCGTCAAGCCGAACCTGGGCCACGCGGAGGCCGCGTCCGGGCTCGCGCAGCTGACCAAGGTGCTCCTCCAGCTGCGGCACCGCCGGCTCGTACCGACCCTGGTGGCGGAGACGCCGCACCCGCTCGTCGACCTCGGCGCGCTGCCGGTGCGGTTCGTCCGCCGGTCCGAGCCGTGGACCGGCGTCCCGCTGCGCGCGCTCGTCACAGCGGTCGGCGCGACCGGCACGGTGGGGCACGTGGTGCTGCGGTCCGACGAGGAGGAACGATGAGCAACCGGTGGATCAAGGGCCCGGCCGACCCGGACGCCCCGATGCTGCTGTACTGCGTCCCGCACGCCGGGGGCGGCGGCTCGTTCTTCCGGCCGTGGCGTGCCGCGCTGGAGCCGTACCTGGGCGTCTGCCCGGTCGTGCTGCCCGGCCGGGAGTCCCGGCTGTCGGAGCCGCCGTACACCAGCATCGAGCACGTCGTGCCGCCGCTGGCCGCCGCGATCGGCGCGCACGCGGACCGCCCGTACGCGTTGTTCGGCCACAGCATGGGCGCGGTGGTCGCGTACGAGACCGCCCGGCGGCTGTCGGCCGGGCCGGGCGGCCCGTCCCGGCTGTTCGTCTCCGGCCGGCGCGCGCCGCACCTGCCCGCCCGCCGGCCGAACCGGCACACGCTCGGCGCGGACGAGTTCCTGCCGGCGGTCGCGGCGCTGGGCGGCACGCCGGACGAGGTGCTGCGACGGCACGACCTGATGGCGTTGTTCCTGCCGGGGCTGCGCGCCGACTTCGCGGTCAACGAGACGTACCGGCAGTTGCCCGGCCCGCCGCTGCGCTGTCCCGTGTCGGCGTTCACCGGCGACGCCGACCCGGAGGTCGACGTGGTGGAGATGCGCTCCTGGGCCGAGGTCACGTCGGCCGGCTTCAGCCTGCGGGTGTTCAGCGGCGGTCACTTCTATCTGGCCGGCCCGCCCGCCGAGCTGGCCGAGGCGCTCCTGGCCGATCTCGCCGTGCGGTCCTGAGCCGGGGCCGGAGACGACGGAACGGGACGGGCCCGCGCCCGTCCCGTTCCCGTTCTCCCGCGCTCAGGCGGACAGCGAGGCCACGACCTCCTGCGTCGCCTGAAGCAGGATCCGCGACATCGTGCGCAGCTCCTCTTCGGTCATCACCAGCGGCGGCACGATGACGATGGTGTCGCTCGGCGCCGAGTGGATGATCATGCCGAGCTCCCGGCACCGCTCGGTGATGCGGGTCGCGACGCCCAGCTCCATCGGGAACGGCTCGCGGGTCTCCACGTCGGCCACCAGCTCGACGGCGGCCAGCAGGCCGCACTGGCGGACGTCGCCGACGTGCGGGACGCTGCGGAACTTGTCCAGCTCCTCGGCCAGGACCACGGCCTGCGCCTGGCCGTGCCGGATCAGGTCGTCCTTCTCGAACAGGTCCAGGCTCGCCAGCGCCACGGCGACGGCGAGCGGGTTGCCGGAGAACGTGTGCCCGGACAGCAGCATCTTGCCGTCGCCGCGGAACGCGTCGAACACCTCCGCCGACGCCATCGTCGCCGTCAACGGCATGTACCCGCCGGTCAGGCCCTTGCCGACGCAGAGGATGTCGGGCGAGACGCCGTCGGCCTGGCAGGCGAACATCGGGCCGGTACGGCCGAAGCCCACACCCAGCTCGTCGGCGATGAGCAGGACGCCGTAGCGGCGGGCGATCTCGGCGACCCGGGCCAGGTGGCCGTCGCGCGCCACGATCATGCCGCTGACGTTCTGCACGCGCGGCTCCACGAGCACGGCGGCTACCTCGTCGCCTTCGCGCTCCAGCACCTCCTCCAGCGTGTCCGCGCAGGCCAGGTTGCAGTTGTTGTTGCACAACCCGCACCGGTACGCGTACGGCTGGGCGAACGAGCTGGTCTCGCGCAGCAGCGGCTGGTAGAAGTTCTTCAGGATCGTCATCTGGCCCACCGACAGCGCGCCGATGGTGTCGCCGTGGAAGGCCCCGCCCATGGACACGAACTTGTTGCGCTGCGGCGATCCCTTGAAGACCCAGTAGGAGTACGCCATCTTCATCGCCGTCTCCACGGCGCTGGAGCCGGACTCCAGGAACAGCACCTTGTCGATGCCCTCCGGGGCGAGCCGGACCAGCCGGTCGGCGAGTTCCGCGGCGCCGGGGTGGGTCATGCCGTACAGCGTGGTGTGCGCGATCTTCGCCGCCTGCGCGGCCAGCGCCTCGTTCAGTTCCCGACGTTGGTGGCCGTGGATGTTGACGCCCAGCGAGGAACCCGCGTCGAGATAGCGGTTGCCGTCGCTGTCCACCAGGTAGACACCCTCGCCGTGGGTGATCACCAGGGGCTTGGCGTTGAGGTAGGCGTCGGTGGGGGTGTACGGGTGCCACACGCGCTGCTGGTCCAGCGTGCGCAGGCGTTCGGTCTCCGTGGTTTCGAGGTCCATGCGTCGGCGCTCCGTCATCGAAGGGAACCAGGACAACAGCACGCAGTCCACCGGAAGAGGGCCGGTGACGTCTGCGCAGTAGTGCGCAGGGTGGCCGGTGCTCAACTCTGAGCAGAGGTGTCGCCATGGCCCGGAAATGCTCATCCGGAGCCGGCGCCGACCGGTGCGGCCGAACGCTGGAGAGGGGACGCCGACGTGACGACCTCCGAACAACCGGACCTGATGTCGCCCGCCGCACGGGAGACGGCCTACGACACCTACGCCGCCCTCCGCGACGCCGACCCGGTCTCCCGGGTCCGGATGCCCACCGGCCAGGACGTCTGGCTGGTCACCGGCTACGACGAGTGCACCAGCTTCCTCACCGACTACCACCGGTTCAAGACCAGCCCGACCGTGATGCCCGAGGGCATGGAGGCGCCGGCGCTGCCCGAGGCGGTGGTACGGCTGCTCGGCGGCAGCATGGGCAGCGTCGACCCGCCCGAGCACACCCGGCAGCGCCGGCTGGTGCAGCAGGCGTTCACGCCGCAGTACGTCGAGCGGCTGCGCCCCGGCGTCCAGCAGATCACCGACCAGCTCGTCGACGGGCTGCTCGAACGCGAGGGACGGACCTTCGACCTGGTCGAGGACTTCGCGGTGCCGCTGCCGCTCACCGTCATGTCCGACATGCTGGGCATCCCCCGCGCCGACCGGGACCGGTTCCGGCTCTGGTCGGAGCTGCTGCTGTCGCTGGACCCGACCTCCGCGCAGTCCGCGCCGCAGGGCATGAGCCCGGCCCAGGTGATGGCGGAGATCGAGGAGTTCGTGCGTTACCTGGACGCGCTCATCCAGCGCAAGCGCGCCGAGCCCGGCGACGACCTGATCTCCGGGATGGCCCTGGCCGAGGCCGACGGCGAGCGGATGAGCGACGACGAGCTGCTGAAGATGGTGGCGCTGCTCGTGGTCGGCGGCCTCGGCACCACCCAGCACCTGATCGGCAACATGGTCCTGGCGCTGTTCCGCAACCCCGACCAGCTGCGGCTGCTGCGCGACAAGCCTGAGCTGGCGCCCGGCGCCGTCGAGGAGATGCTGCGCTACCACGGCCCGATCGAGATCAGCTTCCCGCGGTTCGCCGCCGAGGACACCGAGATCGGCGGCGTGCCGATCAGCCGCGGCGAGATGGTGATCGGGGTCCTCGCGGCCGCCGACCGCGATCCGGGCCGCTACCCGGAGCCGGACCGGCTCGACATCGAACGGACCCCCAACCGGCACCTCGCCTTCGGCCGGGGCGCCCACATGTGCCTGGGCGCGCCGCTGGCCCGCGTCGAGGGGCAGGTCGCCATCACCACGCTGCTCGCCCGGATGCCCGACCTGCGCCCGGCGGAGAGCCTCGACGAGACGCCCTGGCGGCCCGGGCTCACGCTGCGCGGGCTGACCGCGCTCACGGTCGAGTTCTGACCGGGCCGGCGCGACCGGCTCCCACTGCGGTTCGGCCGGCCGGCCGGTGAGCATCCGACCGAACCGCAGAGGGAGGAGACGACGTGGCGAACGCCATCGTCGCTGACGGGCTACGCAGACAGTTCGACAAGGTGACCGCGCTGGACGGCCTGGACCTGGTGGTGCCGGAGGGCACCATCACCGGGATCCTCGGGCCGAACGGCGCGGGCAAGAGCACCGCCGTCCGGCTGCTCACCACACTGCTCGCCCCGACCGGCGGCCGGGCCGAGGTGGCCGGGTTCGACGTGGTCACCCAGGCCGCCGAGGTACGCCGGGTGATCAGCTTGTCCGGGCAGCACGCCGCCGTCGACGAGAACCTCTCCGGGTTCGAGAACCTGGAGATGCTGGGCCGGCTGCTGCACCTGGGCTCCCGGCAGAGCCGGCAGCGGGCCGACGAGCTGCTGCAACGCTTCGACCTGGTGGACGCCGCGGGCCGCCGGGCGAAGGAGTACTCCGGCGGCATGCGGCGACGCCTCGACCTGGCCGCCGCGCTGATCCGTACGCCACGGGTGCTGTTCCTGGACGAGCCGACCACCGGCCTGGACACCCGGAGCCGGACGGCGCTGTGGGACACCATCGGCGAGCTGGTCTCCGGCGGCATGACGCTGCTGCTGACCACGCAGTACCTCGAGGAGGCCGACCGGCTGGCCGACCAGATCGTCGTGATCGACCACGGCCGGGTGGTCGCCGGCGGCACGCCGGACGAGCTGAAGCGGCGGGTCTCCGGCACCAGCCTGGAGATCACCCTCGGGCCGGACGCCGACCTGGCCGCCGCACAGGCGGTGCTCACCTCGCTCGGCACCGGACCGGCCAGCGTGGACGAGACCGCGGGCCGGATCTCCGTACCGGCCGGCGACGGAGTGGACACGCTCCTGGCCGGCGCGCGGCTGCTGCGCCAGGCCGGCATACCGGTCCGGGACGCCGCGCTGCGCACGGCGACGCTGGACGACGTCTTCCTCGCCCTCACCGGCCCCGGCCGGCGGACCGGCGACGAGCCCGTCAAGGAGACCGTGGAGGAGAAGCAGTGAACGCCGTCGTACTGGCCTTCGGTGAGGGCGTCGTCGTCGCGAAGCGCAACCTGCGGATGATCCTGCGCGTACCCGAGATGCTGCTGAACGCGGCCATCGCGCCGGCGATGATGACGCTGTTGTTCGGCTTCATCGTCGGCGGCGCGATCGACGCGCAGGGGGTGCCGTACCGGGAGTACCTGCTCGGCGGCATCTTCGTGCAGGCGGTCCTCTTCGGCGCCGTCAACACCGGCACCGCGATCGCCGCCGACCTGCGCAACGGCATCGTCGACCGGCTGATGTCGATGCCCATCTCGCGGTCCGCGGTACTCGTCGGCCGCACCACGAGCGACCTGGTGAACAGCGGCGTGGTCATCACCGTCACCGCGCTGCTCGGCCTGGTCGTCGGGTGGCGCAGCCGTACGTCGGTGCCCGAGGCGGCGCTGGGGTTCGGAATCCTGCTGGCGTTCGCGTACGCGCTGTCGTGGCTGATGGCCGTGGTGGGGCTGGCGTCCCGGGCGCCGGAGGCGGTCAGCAGCACCGGCTTCACCATCGCCATCCCGCTGGGCTTCCTCTCCAACGCCTACGTGCCGATCGACTCGATGCCGGGTGTCCTGCAACCGGTCGCCGAGTGGAACCCGGTCTCGGCGATCGTCCAGGCGGTCCGGGTCCAGTTCGGCAACGTCGACCCGTCCACCGCACCGGACGTCTGGCCGCTGCAACACCCGGTCGCCGCATCCGGGCTGTGGATCGGCGCTCTGCTGGCCCTGTCGATCCCGCTGGCGATCGCCCAGTTCCGCAGGTCCGCCGGGCGCTGAGGCGCTCGGCACGACGACGACTCCGCCCGATGGCACGGGCGGAGTCGTCGTCCGTGGGGGGCCTTACTCCACCAGGACGCGGTCCGGCGCGCGGCGGCGCAGCCGGCTGGAACGTCGCAGCGACCGCAGCCACATCAGGGTGCCGCCGCCGTCGAGCAGGAACGACAGCATCGCCAGCGCGAGCACGTCGGCCCAGGTGAATTGGCCGGTCATCTCGTCACCGCGGAAGAAGCCGACGACCCGGACCAGGTAGAACCACAGCAGCGGGATGGTCGCGGTGAACAGGACGGCCAGGGCCACGACGCGGCCCAGGACCCAGACGACCGCGTAGATCCGGATGGTGCGCATCTCGCCGCGCCCGACCCCGGACTGGTCGATGAGCCGGCGGCGCAGCACCCGCCGGACGAGGTTGCGCAGGTAGGCGCCGGTGTCGGCCATCAGGCTCCGGGTGTCCAGCGCCGTCGTGATCAGGTAGTAGAAGTCGGTACGCAGGAACAGGAACGTCTGCCAGAGCAGCCGGATGAACGACGTGAACAGCACGCCGGCCACCACCAGCCGCACCGGCTCCGGCAGCCCGAGGACGCCGACGTCGTTCAGCCACAGCGTGATGAACAGCAGCGCCGCGCCGATCACGTCGACGAGCGGCCCGACCAGCACCGCGACGAAACGCTCACGCTTGGACGCCATCCACATGCCGGACAGGTCGGTCTGCGCGACGATGGCGTACATCTGGTTGCCGACAGTCATGCGGGCCGACGTGCCGGCGGCGCGCGCCCCCACGACGTGGGCCAGCTCGTGCAGCCACACGCCGATCACCGCGATGCCGAGGACGACCAGCAGGTAGGCCCAGAAGTGGGAGTGGAACATGAGGCTGGACGGCCCGGGCACCAGCCCCGGCCGGTCGACGGCCATCGCGACCGCGACTCCAACGACCACCCCGCAGACGGCGAGCACGGGCCGGCTCAGCAGGCGCCGGGCGGCCTGCGGGGACAACCACTCCAGATGCCCGGCGCGTGGCGGCCGAGCGGGTTCGGCGTCCGGCGGCGGGTCGTGCGCACCGGCCGGGGCGAGGAATCCCTCGTCGGCCAGCGCCTGGAGGAACGCGTCGGCGTCCGGTGACGCCGCGTGCGCCGCCTCGAAGCGGCGGACGGCCTCACCGACTGTGGCGCCGTCGCGCAGCCACTCCAGCAGGTCGAGGCCCTCGGCCGGGATGGACAGGTAGACCTGACGACTGTCGTCACCGATCACGGCGAAGTCACCGTCTCTGCGGGCGGTGTACGGCCGGACCAGGACCGGTGCGTCGAGGGCGAACTCGGTCACTGTGGGACCTCTCCTCTGACGGTGCGGGACTGGGCGCAGGGGCGGGGGTCCGGCAGCCGGACCCCCGCCCCCGTGTCACCGGGTTCAGTTCAGCGCGGGCGCGCACGGGGCGACGGTGCTGGCCTTGATGGACTCCAGCTTGCGCACCGGGAGCGACTTCTTGGGCGCGGTCTCCTTGGTCATGGGAACACCTCCTCTCCACCTCTCGTCGGGACGGGGGGCACCCGCCGGCCGGCTTCGGCGGGAGATCGTGTGCCGAGGGCGTCGTCGCCGGCGACGAATCGCGCGGCGAGGTCGACGAGGCGGTCCTCGGCGTGGAACAGCGACAGGTGGTCGCCGTGCGGGGCGACGTGCAGGACGGACCCGGCGATCCGGGCGGCCACGGCCCGCGACCCGGCGGGATGCGCGGTGTGGTCGTCCTCGCTGGTGACGACGAGCGTGCGCGTGGCCAGCCCGGCGAGGTACGGGCGCAGGTCCGTGCCCATGATGGCGCCGTTGAGCCGGCAGTAGCGGCGCAGCAGCTCGGGCGTCGCGTACGGGTACGTGACCAGGTGCGCCAGCCGTGGCGGGGCGACGCCGAGCATGGTGTTGGTGAGCACCGCGTGCACCGCCGCGGCCTGCTGCGGGCCGCGGGCGGCCATCGCCATCAGGGCCTGCAGGTTCTGCTGGTGGTCGGTCTTCGGGCTCTCGTCGCCGAGGTCGAAGTCGCCGTGCCACAGGCTCAGCGACGACACCCGCTCCGGCGCCCGCGCGGCCGCCAGGACCGCGAGCACCGCGCCGCCGCACAGGCCGATCAGGTGCGCGCGGCGCAGCCCGAACCGGTCCAGCACCGCGAGGAGGTCGTCGGCCTGGGCCACCACACCGGTGTCGCCGGTGAACCCGTCCACGTCCGCGAACAGGCCCCGGGTCTCGGGGACGAGCACGTGGAAGTCGCGGGACAGCCGGTCGGCCCAGCCCTCGGCGAGCCGGGCGGGCATCCCGCACGCGGACACCAGCAGCACCGCCGGCCGGTCCGGGTCGCCGCCGGAGTAGGTCGGAAGCACCGCCCCGTCGCCGGTACGCACGTCGGTGCGCCGGAAGCGGCAGGTGAAGTCCCGCTCGCGCGCCTCGGCGACCACGCTTGCCTCCTCCGCCGCCGGCGGTGCCGGGTTCGCGTCGAGGTCCAGCAGGTCGCTCAGCACCCGCTCGAACGGGCCGAGATCCGCGGCGTCGGTCACCGGCACCGGCGCCGGCACGTCCAGTCGCTCGCACAGCCGGGCCAGCGCGGCGGCGGCGGCCGGGTCGGCGCACCGCACCCGTACCGGTGGCGGCAGCACCCGCAGCAACGGGCCCGCCGCCAGCAGCGCGGCGGCCGTGCCCAGCCCCGGCCTCACGCGCCCGCTCCGATCCACTCGTAGGTGCGGTGGTAGGCGCGGACGCCGGTGCAGGCGAGCAGCGTGCGCGCGCCGGCCACCCGGTCCAGCACCTCGGCGTACCGCCCCGGGTCGATCCGCTTGTCCGCCACCGGCACGAGGCAGTCGGCGTTGTCGGCGAGGATCCGCTTGTACTCGTCGAACGTCAGCTCGCACCGGCCGGCGAGGTGCTCGCCGATGCGCATCCGGCCGACCTCGGCGGTGGAACGCGCGTCGACCAGGCCGCTGTAGAACTCGGCGGCGCAGCCGGAGCCGTACGAGTACATCCCGACCCGTACCGGATCGTCGGGCCGCAGGTGGTCGATCAGGCTGGCCAGGGCCAGGTAGACCGAGCCGGAGCAGAGGTTGCCGACCAGTCGCGGGTACTCCAGGCCGGGCGCGAC
Source organism: Micromonospora sp. CPCC 205554 (assembly GCF_036902745.1). Lineage (NCBI taxonomy): Bacteria > Bacillati > Actinomycetota > Actinomycetes > Micromonosporales > Micromonosporaceae > Micromonospora > Micromonospora sp. CPCC 205554. The sequence goes on from NZ_JBAKHP010000001.1 coordinate 577,863, forward strand.
GCGGCGGGCGAAGTCCGCGTCGGCGTCCGGCAGCCGGTGCTCGCGGGCGAGTTTGCGGTGCGCGGCGCGGACGATGCCGGCGAACGGCGTGTGCATGGCCAGCCCGCCGAAGGTGGTGGCGAAGTCGACGTCCGCGACCTTCTCCGCGTAGTGGGCGTAGGCGTTGGTCAGGCAGTCCAGGTAGGCGAACAGCGAGCGGTCGGCGTCGGCGACGTCGAACGTCGGGCCCGGCCGGGCCGAGTCGAACGTCTCGTAGCTGTGCGTCCCGAACGCCCCGAGGTCCACGTCGAGCACCCGCGGGTCGTCGCCGAGCAGCACCGCGGCGGCGCCGGTGCCCATGGCCGGCTCGGTGTACGAGGCGTTCTCGTTCACCAGTGACACGTCCGTCGCGATCACCAGCGCCTTGGCGCCCGGCGACAGGCCGGCGGCGAGGTAGCCGCAGGCGAGCTGGAGCGCCCCGGTCGCGGCGTAGCAGGCCTGTTTCACCTCCAGCATCCGGCAGCGGCGGCTCAGCCCGAGGTGCCGGTGCACGTACGAGGCGATCGACTTGCTCAGGTCCAGGCCGGACTCGCTGGAGGTCACCAGCAGTTCGATCCGGTCGCGGTCGGCCTCGTCCATCGCGTCGAGGATCGGCTTGGCGGCGTTCACCGCGTGCGTGACCGGATCCTCGAACGGCAGCGCGACCGACTTCGCGGTCATCATCAGGTTGCCCAGGCGGGTCACGTCCAGGCCGCGCCCCTCGAACAGGACCGGCACCGCGACGGAGGCCACCCCGCAGTACACGTTCAGGGCCTCGATGCCCACGTTCATGCCGTCACCTCGCAGAGGTACGCGACCAGGTGGTCGATGTCGGGCAGGTCACTGAAACTGCCGAGCGGCTCGTCGACGCCGAGCCGCTCCCGGAGGGCCAGGATGATCTCGACCCGGTCGATCGAGTCGGCGCCCAGGTCGCGCAGGTGCGCGCCGCCCGGGATCCGGTCGCCGGGCACCGCCGGCAGGATCTCGGTGATCACCTCGTGGACCACCCGCCGGACCGCTTCGTCATTCGCGCTCACGTCGTCGCCTCCGTCCGGGTCTGCGCAAGGGCCACCGCGAGCGGCCGTCCGGTGTCGCGGTCGGCGAGCACCACCCGGACCGTCTCGTCGGCGCCGGTCACGTCGCCGCCCGGCCACCGGGACACCCGCACCCGCAGCACGGCGCCCACGTCGGCGTTGCCGAGGTAGCTCATCCGCTGGTCCAGCACGATCCGCCGGAGGAAACCGGCGTCGGTGCCGCCGCGGTGCCGCCACAGCCGCAGCGACGCCCAGTCCACGATGGAGAAGTAGGACGCGAAGTAGAGCAGCCCCACGCCGTTGAGGTCGCGGCTCGGGTCGACCGGGTAGTCCAGCGCCAGCCGGTCCAGCGGGTCCGACGGGTCGGGCTCGGCGCCCAGGGCGCGCAGTTGGGCGTACGCGCGCCGGGGCGAGTGCCGCGCGGGCAGCACGGGCAGGTGCGCGTGGCGGAACCCGGGCGGGGACGCGCTGCGCAGGTCGCCGTTGCCGCCGGACGGGCCCCGCACCACCCAGCGGTTGAAGTTCTGCGCGTACAGGCACGCCGGGTCGGGGTGGGCGTAGAACTCGTCCGGGTCGACGACCCGGCCGGGCCGGTCGCCGCGCCGGATCTCGTGCAGCGTCAGCACCGACTCGCTGCCGGAGGCGAAGGACCGCGAGTCCACCCGCAGCACGTCGCCGAAGGTCATCCCGCGCACGTGCAGGTCGGCGCCGCCGCGCAGGTGGATGTAGTGGAACGCCAGGTAGGTCGGCATCCCGTCGGCGTCGCGGGCGGTGTAGACGTTGGTGTCGCAGAGCGCGCTGACGGTGTCCCAGGTCCAGTCGCCCACCTGGCCGACGAACAGCGACCCCGGCCCGCACATGCCGGGCCGCACCACAGTCGTCCGCGTCGTCGCGTCGGGACCGAGCAGTTCCAGCTCGGGAGTCAGGACGGTCACGACCCCTCCCCTCCGGCGCCGCGCAGGAAGTCGGTCAGGATCCGGTTGCACTCCCGCGGGCTGGTCAGATAGGGGAAGTGGCCGGCGTCGGCGATCTCCTCGTAGCGGGCGCCCCGGATGCCCCGGTGCAGCAGCCGCGCCGTCTCCGACGGGATGACCGTGTCGTGCCGGCCCTGCACGACGAGCGCCGGCAGGTCCAGCTCGCCGAGCCGGTCGCGGAGGTCCGGCCGGGCCGCGAACACGTCGAGGTAGCGCAGCCCCGTCTGGGGGTCCATGCTCTCGCAGCGCAGCAGCAACGCCTCCACGGCGGCCCGCTCGTGCCGCAGCCGGTCGGCGCCGGACCCCTCGATCGTGCGGTCGAGGTCCTGGGCCGCCACGACGGCCAGCCGGTTGATCTCACCGACCCGGTTGCCGATCTTGTAGGAGCTGCCGAGCAGGATCAGCGACGCGGTGTCCTCCGGGTGGTTGAGGGCGAACGTGAGCGCGACCAGCCCGCCGAACGACGCGCCGGCGACGTGGACCGGCCCGTCGACCCCGATCTCCCGCAGCACCCGCAGTTGGAGGGCGGCGATCCCGTCGAGGGTGAGGTCGGCCGAGGCGGTGCTCGCCCCGACGCCGGGGTGGTGGACGCTGATCACCCGGTACCGCCCGGCCAGCGCCTCGAACTGCCGCGCGAAGACGCCCGCGCCGATGTTGAACGGGTGGGCGAGCAGCAGCGGCGGGCCGTCGCCGGCGGTGAAGACCTCCACCTGGGCGCCGGCCACCGGCACCACCCGCCGGCGCACGGCGGGCTGGTGTTCCCGCAGCACGGTGCCGTTGTCGTCGGCCGGGGCCCGGTCGCGCAGCGCCTGCCGGACGTCCTCGGGCACCCGGTCGGCGGGCTGGTAGACCGCCCGGGCCGCCTCCCCGGCCGTACGGATCCCGCCGGTGACCAGTTCGGGAACCTCGCCCGGTGCGGCGGTGAGCGCGGCGACGGCGGCCACCACCGCCTCGGCGTCGCCGGGCCCGAAGCCGACCGGCACGGCGAGCCGGACGGTGCCGGCGAGCGGACCGCCGACGGCCAGGTGCGGGCCGCCCCGGACGCCGGCGCCGGCGTAGAGCCAGGCCAGCCCGGACATCGTCGGGTGCTCCTGACCGGCCAGGCCGGGCATCCGGGCGAGGTCGAGCAGGACACAGTGGGCGCCGTCGACGTCCACGGCCGGCAGGCCGGCCGCCCGCAGGCCGTCGCGGAGCACCGCGACGGCGGCCACGCGCCGCCGGACCAGTTCCGTGACGCCGTCGCGGTCCGCGAGCGCGGCCCGCAGCGTCATCCGGGTGGCCCGGTCCACCTCGGCGCCGCGCCGCGCCACGTGCTCGCGCAGCCGCGCCGCCAGTTCCGGGTCGCGGGTGGCGACCAGCCCGCCGGCGGTGACGCCGAAGTCCTTGGACAGGCTGAGCGTCGCCGTGTCGGCGACGGCGAGCATGTCCCGCACCACGGTCCAGGGATCCCCGCCGGGGCCGGCGAGCTGGACGGCGTTGTCGACGACGCGGCTGGCGTCCAGGACGAGCGGCACCCCGTGCGCGGCGGTGACGCGGCGCAGCTCCCGGAGGGCGGCGGGTTCGACGGGTACGCCCCCGGAGGCGTTGTTCGCCGCCTCCACCACCACGAACGACACCGACCCTTCGGGCCGCCGGGTCAGCTCCGCCGCGAACGCCTCGATCGTCTCCGGGTCGAGCCGGCCCGTCCCGACGGCCACCGGTTCGTAGCCGAGGTCGGCGAGCGTGGACAGCCAGGTCGGGAACGCCGCGGCGTGCAGCACGACCCCGCGCGGGCCGGGGTGGCAGCGGCAGAGCAGTTCCTCGGCCGTCCGCCCGGACCGGGTCGGCACCACCTCGGGCATGGGCAGCCAGTCGTGCGCGGTGAGCTCGGGCGGGTCGGACCGCTCGGCGAGCAGCCGCGTCCGGGCGGCGACGAAACCGTCCGCCCGCTCCGCCCAGGAGTCGGTGAGCAGGTCGAAGGGGACCAGCTCGGTCGGCAGGGCCAGCGCGTTGTACCCGTGCGCGGCCAGCAGGTCGGCACGTCCCGGCCGCAGCGCCGGGTCCGGCGGCGGTCCCGCGTCCTCCGGCGGCGCGGCGGCGTCCGACGGCACGGCTTTCTCCGGAGGCGGCGCGGCGGTGTCCGGAGGCGGCGCGGCGGTGTCCGGCGGCGGCACGGTGGCGCGCGACGGCGGCGCGGCGGTGTCCGGCGGCCGCGCGGGATCGGCGGGGGCGCCGTCCACGAGGTCCGGATTGGCGATCATCAGGATGATGTCGGTGACCGACGTACGGTCCCCGGTCGCCGGCTGGCACAGGTAGATCGGCGTGTTCTCGGGCCGGAACTTGTTCTTGAACTGGAAGTTGCCGGGCCCGAACACGCCCACCGAGTGCAGCTCCGCCAACGCGTCCGCGACCGCCGGGTCGGCGTTCGGCGACTCCGTGATGGCGACGCCGAAGCTCGCCCCGAAACTGAACGACGTGCATCCCTCGGCGGCGGTCAGCTCGATGATCCGCACGATCGCCCACTCCAGGCCGCCGGCGGGCATCTCGTCGGCGTAGAACTCCAGGTCGAGCAGGTATCCCCGCTCGGACGGGATCCGGGTCACGATGACCGCGTTGACGAGGACGCCGTCCACCCGGGTGAGGAAGACCCGGTGCCGGGGGTCGAGCGTGCCGCCGCCGATCTCCTCCCGGACCACGCCGACGTACGGGTTCACCATCTGCTTGCGGCGGCCCCAGGAGTCGATCAGGCCGACGATCTGCCGGTCGGTCTCCGGCGACGCGCCGGCCCGGTACTCCTCGATCCGGCAGTCACCGGCGCGCTCGAACCGGTGCAGGAGGCTGCGCAGCCGCTGCATCCGGCCGCCCCGTACGGTGAACGAGGCCAGGTCCGTCAGGCGCTGCACCGCCCCGAACGGGGTAGCGGTGACCGGTTCCCCGGCGACCTCGGTCAGGTGGGCCAGGGACAGGAAGTTGGGCCGCAGGCCGTGGCGCCGCGCCCACGCGATCCACTCCGCGACGAGGTTGTGGAAGTGGTCGTGGTGCCCGACGAAGCTCCAGGCGAACACGTCGTCGCCGCGGACCGAGAAGTTGACGTAGCCGGCCCGCGCCGAGTCGACGAACGCGTACGGGGCGATGTCCCGGCCGGCCAGCCCGCCCTCCTTGGCGTGGCGGCGGTCCAGCCCGGCCAGGAGGTCACGCAGCGCCGGGCGGCCGGGCAGGGTCCGCTTGCGGACGACGACGGGCTCGCCGTCGACCTCGGCGCCGCTCTCGATCGTCCGGCCGGTGGCCTGTGGACCGTCGCCCGGCTCGGTCCGGACGCCGGTCCCGGCGGACCGCCCGGCCAGGAACGCGGTGAGGTCGGCCATCGTCGGGTGGTCGAACAGCAGCGTCTTGGGCAGCGCGCCGTAGCGCTGTTCCAGGGCGCCGACGACCCGCAGCATGTCGAACGAGGTGAGGCCGCTGTCGGCGAACGTCCGCCCGGGCTCGACGGGACGCTCCAGCACCCCGGCCACGATCTCCTCGACACCGTCGCCGGGTGTGGCCGGGCGTGGTGCCCGCGTGCCGGCGGCCACGAGCGCCGCCACGGCCTCGACCGTGTCGTGCTCGTACAGGTCGGCGGCGGTGATCTCCACGTCGAACGTCGCCACCACCAGCCGGGCCAGTTCCATCCGGAAGATCGAGTCGAGGCCGAGGTCGGCGAACGCCCGGTCGGCCGTGATCTCCGTACGGTCGGCGCCGAGCACCCGCGCCACGCAGTCCCGTACCGCCTCGGCCACCTCGGCGGGCGCGGCCGGAACCGTACCGGCGGGCTCGTGGGCGACGGCGGCGACCGGCCGTCCGGCGGGGAGCGGCTGTTCGGCGGGGTTGTGCGGTTCGACGAGGCCCGGCGGATCGGCGGGGTCGGGCCGGTCGACGCGGTCGTGCGGTTCGGCGGGGCTCGTCGGCGCGGGTGCGGCCGGTGGCACAGCGGCGGCGGGTGGCGCCGTAGCGGCGGAACCGGCTCCGGCCGGGTGGGTGACCGGACGGGCGAGGACGCCGACCGGGGCCGCGCCGTTCGGCGTGTGTCCGCCGATCCCCGCTCCCGCGCCGGCGGTCGTGCGCGGGCCCGCGCCGTTGCGGCGCGACGCCGCCGGATCACGCAGCACGATCCGGTCGGCGGCGGTGCGCCGGACCGGGGCGGGCCGCGCGGTCGGAACACGCGGGGCGGGCAGCTCCGCCGGGGCGGGCCGGGCCGGAGCGGCGGCGCGGGCCGGGCCCTCGTCGAACCAGAACGGCCGGGCCGCCAGCGGCGGGGCGGGCACGGAGATCCGGACCGGCCGGTGCTCCCAGGTCGCCGCCCAGTCGACGTCACCGCCCGCCAGCCAGGTCTCGGTCCCCGCGTCGAGGCGGGGCGGGGCCTCGCCGCGCAGCACGGCCACCGCCTCGGCGGCGTCGGCGACCACAGCGGCGAACCGGTGGGCCAGGGCGTCGCGTCCCACCTGGAGCGTGTACGTGGCACGGGCCAGGTCGGCGCCCTCCGCGAGGTGGTCCGCGACCCGGCGCCGGTACTCGGTCAGGGCCGCGGGACCGGACGCGGACAGCACCAGGCGCCAGGGGCCCGGCGCCGGGGACGCCGGCAGCGGTGGCGGCGACTGCACGACCACGTGGGCGTTGGTGCCGCCGAACCCGAACGAGCTGACCCCGGCGACCCGGTCGCCGGTCCAGGGCACGTCGCGGTCCAGCACGGTGAAGGGGGTGCCGTCCAGCCTCAGGTACGGGTTGCGCCGGTGCTGGTGCAGCGTGCGCGGCAGCCGTTCGTGCCGCAGGCTCAGCAGCACCTTGAGCAGCCCGGCGATGCCGGCCGCGGCCTCCAGGTGGCCGATGTTCGTCTTCACCGTCCCGACCGCGATCCTGGCGTCCACGCCCTCGAACGCCTTCTTCAGCCCTTCGATCTCGATCGGGTCGCCGAGCCGGGTGCCGGTGCCGTGTGCCTCGATGTAGCTGACGTCGGCCGGGTCGACGCCGCCGGCCCGGTACGCCCGGCTGACCACCTGCGCCTGCGCCTGCGGGTTCGGCGCCGTCAGCGACGGCCCGCGGCCGGCATGGTTGACCGCGCTGCCCCGGATGACGGCGATCACCTGGTCCCCGTCGGCGACCGCCGCGCGCAGCGGCTTGAGCAGCACGACGCCGCAGCCCTCGCCGCGGCCGTACCCGTCGGCGGACGCGTCGAACGTCTTGCACCGGCCGTCGGCGCTGAGCATGCCCGATGACTGGAACGCCACGAACAGGCCGGGGCTCAGCAGCACATTCACCCCACCGGCGAGCGCGGTCGAGCACTCCCCGGCCAGCAGCGCCCGCACCGCGCGGTGCACCGCGACGAGCGAACTGGAGCAGGCGGTGTCGACGGCCTCGCTGGGGCCGCGCAGGTCCAGCAGGTAGGAGACCCGGTTGGCCAGGATGCAGTCGGCGAGGCCGCTCGCGGTGTGGGCCTCCACCGGTACGTCGTGCGCGCGGAGCAGGTCGTCGTAGTCGCAGGCGGACACGCCGACGAAGATCCCGGTGTCGGTGCCGGCGAGGTCGGCCGGCCGGTAGCCCGCGTCGGCGACGGCGTGCCAGGCGGTCTGGAGGAACAACCGCTGCTGCGGGTCCATCAGCGCGGCCTCGCGTGGCGCGATGCCGAACAGGTCGGCGTCGAACGAGCGTACGTCGTCGAGGAAACCGGCGCGGACCCCCGCGGTGGCGGGGTCACCGAGCAGGTCGGTGCGGTCGGCCGGGACCGCGCGGACGAGGTCGTCACCGGCGGCGAGGTGCCGCCAGAACGCGTCGAGGTCCGGCGAGCCGGGCAGCACCCCGGCCATTCCCACCACGGCGACCGCGTCGGCCGGCAGGTCCGCCGAGGGCTCGGCGACGTCCGCCGCGGGCCGGTCCGCCGCGAGCCCGGCGTCCACTGTGGCCGAAGCCGGCCGGGCCGGGAGTACGGTGCGCAGGTACGCGCCGAAGGCCGCGAGCGTGGGGTGCTCGTAGAGGACCGTGGGCAGCAGGTCGACGCCGAAGCGCTCGTTCGTCTCGTTCACCAGCCCGGTCAGCGAGATGGAGTCGAAGCCCAGGTCGAGCAGCTGGATGTCCGGGTCGACCTCGTCCGGTTCGACGAGCAGGAAACCGGCGGCGAGCGCGCGCAGCTCCGCGTCCAGGTCCAGCTCCGGGTCCGGGCCGCTCTCCGGTGCCTCCGGCGCGACGTCGGCGGGACGCTGCACCGCCACCACCGGTTCGGTGCCTGACACGACGCGGTCGAACGCCCGTACCGCCTCGACCGTCGGCAGCGGGGCACTCCCCCAGCGCCGCGCGAACAACCGGCGGGTCGCGTCGTCGACGGCCATGCCACCGTCGGCCCACAGCGGCCAGCAGACGGACACCGTGCCGGGCCGGCCGGCGGCGAACTCGTCCAGGAACGCGTTGGCGTAGGCGTAGTCGACCTGCCCGAGATTGCCGGTGCGCCCGGCGATCGACGAGCACAGCGCGAGGAACTCCGTCGGTTCCGTGCCGAGCGCGTCCACCAGGTGCCGCAGGCCGAGCACCTTCGGGGCCAGCACCGCGTCGACGGCGGCGGACGGCTTCGTCAGGGCGCGGGCGTCGTCGTGCACACCGGCGGCGTGAACGACGCCGTCGATGCGCCCGTAGCGCCGGCGGATCTCGGCCACCGCACCGCGCACGTCGGACTCGACGGTAACGTCCGCGCGGACGAAGGCGAAGGTCTCGTCGGCCGGCGCGGTCCGGCCGACCAGCACCACAGCCGACGGCGCGCGGGTCGCGGCGAGGTGCTCGGCGAGGTGCCGGCCGACCGCGCCGGTGCCGCCGACCACGACGTACACGCCGTCGGTGCGCCGGACGGCCGGACCGGGCCGGAACGGCACCATCCGGCGTACCTCACGGACGCCGCCGCTCCAGCGGACGTCGTCCACCCGCTGCTCCGGCGGCCCGGAGACGTGCCACAGGTCCGCCTCGGCGGTCACGCCACCCCGGACCACCGCCCCGGAGAAGCCGCTGTGCTCCAGGGCGAGCGTGCGCAGCGCCGCCGTCACGGCGGTGTACGCGGGCCGCTCGTCCGGGCAGCCCACGACGATCCGCAGCGGCGCGGCCGGATCCGGGGTGAGCAGCTCGACGGCGGTCCGCAGGACCGTGTGCAGGCTCTCGCGCACCTCGTCGGCGAGCCCGCCGGCACGCGCGGGCAGGTGCACCACGACCACGTCCGGGTCGGCCTGGTCGTGGCGGCCGCCGAAGGTCGGGCCCTCGCCGACGACCCGGATGCGGGCCGGTGGTCGCCCGCCCGCCGGGGGCGGCTCGGCCCGCCACTGCGGCCGCAGGTACACGCACGGGTCGCTCTCGGACACGCCGATCGCGGGCACGCCGGTCTCCCGCGCTGCCGCCTCCGGCACGACGCTCCCCGGCACGGTCTTCCCGGGCACGGCGTTCACCGGCACCGCCCCCTCGGGCACGGCGTTCACCGGCATCGCCGCCTCGGGCACGGCGTTGGCCCGCGCCACCGCCTCGGGGACCGCCGGGCCCGGCGACACGGCGGCCCGGCCGTCGACGGTCAGGTTGTCGGCGGTCAGGTCGTCCGCGGTCCGGTCACCCTCCGGTACGGACGACGCCGCCGGTGGCCGTGCGGTACCGGCCGGCTCGGGCAGCCACAGCCGCTGCCTGTCGAACGGGTACGGCGGAAGCGACACCCGTCCCGGCCGTACCGGCCAGCGGGCCGCCCAGTCGACCGCGACGCCGCGTACCCACAGCTTCGCCGACTGGTCGAGCCGGCCGCGGCGCAGCAGGTCGGCGGCGATCTCGGCGCCGCCGTCGCCGTCGAACAGCGGATCGGTGCCGGCGGTGCCCGTGGTGACCTCACCGGACCGCAGCCGGCGGACCAGCTCGTCGATGTCGGACACGACGACGGCGAGCCGGTGGTCGAACTCCGCCCGTCCGGCCTGGGTGCTGTACGCGAGCTGGTCGAGGCGCGGGCGCGTCCGCTCGACCAGGTCGGCCACGGCGGCCGTGAGCGTCCGCAGCTGCTCCGGGGTCCGCGCCGACAGCACGACGACGTGCGGCCCCGGCTGGACCGGCGGGGGCGGCGGCGCGGGATGCCCGCGGACCACGAGGTGCGCGTTCGCGCCGCCCGCCCCGAACGAGCTGACCCCGGCGCGGCGCGGCGCGGTCCACGGCTGCGCGCTCGTCGGCAGCAGGAACGACCCGGACAGGTCGATGCGGGAGTTGACTGTGGACAGGTTCGCGCAGGGTGCGATCGTGTCGTGCGCGAGTTGCAGCAGCACCTTCGTCAGGCCGGCGATGCCGGCGGCGCCTTCGAGGTGACCGATGTTGGCCTTGACCGAGCCGACCGGGATGCGCCGGTCGTCCGGCAGCGCGGCGCCGAGCGCCCGGCCGAGGCCGGCGATCTCGATCGGGTCGCCGAGGGCCGTGCCGGTGCCGTGCGCCTCCAGATAGCCGACGTCGCCGGGTGTCGCCCCGGCCGCGGCGAGCGCCCGGACCACCAGGTCGGCCTGGGCCGTGGGGTTGGGCACCGTGTAGCCGGCGGTCCGGCCGCCCGCGTTGACGAAGCCGCCCTCGATGACGCCCCAGATCCGGTCGCCGTCGCGCAGGGCCGCGGACAGGGGTTTGAGCAGCACCGCGCCGACGCCCTCGCCCGGCACGAATCCGTCGGCGCGCTCGTCGAACACCTTGCAGGCGCCGTCGCCCGACAACATGGTCATCGACGACAGCGCGATCAGGTGCGCCGGGTGCAGGACCAGGTTGACGCCACCGGCGACGGCCGCCGAGCACTCCCCGCGGCGCAGGCTCTCGCAGGCCAGGTGGACCGCGGTCAGCGAGGAGGAGCAGGCCGAGTCGACGGCGAAGCTCGGCCCGGTCAGGTCGAGCGTGTACGACACCCGGTTGGCGATCGACCAGTACGCCGAGTGCCCGTCGGTGTAGCGGCCCTCCGGCCAGCCCTGCGCGGCGGCGATGCGGCTGTACGAGCCGTACATGGTGCCGACGAAGACGCCGGTGTCGCGCGGCAGCACTCCCCCGAGGGCGCCCGCGTCCTCCAGCATCAGCCAGACGGTCTCCAGGAACAGCCGCTCCTGCGGGTCCATCGCGGCCGCGTCCTTCGGCAGGATGCCGAAGAATCCGGGGTCGAACCGGTCGACGTCGGTGAGGAACCCGGCCCACCGGCTGTACGTGTGCCCCGGTCGGCCGCGCCGCGGGTCGAAGTGTTCGCGCCAGTCCCACCGCTCCGGCGGCACCTCGGTGATCGAGGTGGTGCCGGTGACCAGGTTCTGCCAGAACCGCTCCAGGTCCGGCGCGCCCGGGTAGCGGCCGGCCAGGCCGACGACCGCGACAGCGTCCGCGTCCGCGTCGCCCCGGGCGGCGGAGGCCGGGGCGACGGAGACGGCCGGGGCGGTCGAGGGCGCCGGTTGCTCCGGTTCCGCCGGTTGCACGGGCGGCGGCACGGCGTCCACCGCTGCGGTGCCGAGCGTGGCGGCGAGCGGGCCGGGCCGTTCCCGGGCCAGGTGGTCGGCGAGCTGCTCGATCGTCAGGTGCTCGAACAGCAGGGTGGCCGGCAGGTCGCCGAGGTCGGCCGAGAACCGGCGTACGAGGTGCTGGCCGACCAGCGAGTCGACCCCGAAGTTGTCGAATGTGACGTCGTCGTCGAGCTGGTCGGGGCGGTACTTGAGGACCTCCGCGAAGACCGCGCGGACGTACTCCCGGGCGGCGCGGGCCGGCACCCGGTCCACCGGCGGCGCGCCCGCCGTCGCCACGAGCACGCACTGCTCCTGCTCGTCGCCGGGGACACCGGGCATGCCGAGGATCCGGCCGGTCAGGCCCGCCTCGGCGAGCGCCGCACGCCACCCGGCCGGTGACAGCAGCGGGGAGTGCGGCAGCCGCCGGTGGGCGTCGGTGAACCGCCACCAGCCCGGCAGGAGGCCGAACGTCGCGGTGAGGAAGTCGGAGGCGCGGGTGACCTCGTTGAGCAGCAGCACGCCGCCGGGGCGCAGCAGGGACCGCGCATGGCGCAGGCTGCGGACCACGTCCTCGGTGGCGTGCAGCACGTTCGTGGCGAGCACGACGTCGTACGAGCCGGCCGCGAAGCCCTGCCCGGCCGGTTCCCGTTCGATGTCGAGGACACCGAACCGCAGGCCCGGGTGGCGTCCGCCGAAGCGGTCCTCGGCCTCGCGGAGGAACGCGGTCGACAGGTCGGTGAAGTCGTACCGTACGCCCGGGCAGGCGTCGAGGACGAAGGCCGAGCCGGCGCCGGTGCCGGCCCCGATCTCCAGCACGCGGCCCGGCCCGTCCGTCCGGCCGAGTACGGCGGCGGCCTCGGCCGCCACCAGCCGGTGGTAGTAGTCCGCGGCCCGCTGCCCCCGGTAGACGGCGGCGACCAGGTCGGTGCTGCCGCCGGGGAAGAGCACCTCGGTCGGTGCGGTCCGGCCGTCCAGGACGCCGGGCAGGGCGTCGACGCACCGGGCGAGCAACGCCACGTGCGGGGCGAGGTCGGGGTGCCGGGCGAGCACACCGGCGGTGGACAGTCCGGCCGGGGGCGCGGACACGGCGGCGGCGACGGCGGCCGCCAGCGGCCCGGCGGCCGGCACGGAACGGTCCCGGAGGCGGTCGCGCAGCAGGTCGCGGGCCAGCCCGTCGAGGGTACGGAAGGCCGCGCTGGACCGGTCCAGCGACGGGTCCGTGTCTCCCGTGGCGGGCGGCGCCACGACGGCCTCCTCGGCGGGCGTGGACGGGTGGACGCCGAGTGCGGCGAGCCCGTCCCTCGTGCCCTTGAGGACTGCCACCTGCGGGTGCGGGCCGGCGAGGATCCGCTCCAGCGCGGCGACGCCCTCGGCCGGCTCGATGGAGCCGATGCCCAGCGCCGCGAACCGGGCCGCGTATCCGGGGTCGGCGACCACGCCGACGCTGCCCCACCAGCCCCAGTTGACCACGCGTACCGGTCGTCCGCGGCGGTGCAGCGCCAGCCCGTACGCGTCCTCGAACGTGCTCGCGGCGGCGTAGTTGGCCTGCCCCGGGGCCGGGGCGAACGACAGCGCCGAGGAGAACAGCGCGAGGAAGTCCAGCGGCTCACCGGCCAGCGCGTCGGCGAGCACGCCGACACCGGCGACCTTCGGCCGCAGCACCTCGGTGAACGCCGCCTCGTCCATCGCGGACAGGGCACGGTCGCGCAGCACGAGCGCGGCGTGGAACGCGCCGTCGACCGGCCCGAACCGCTGCCGTGCCTCGGCCACCGCGCGGCGGACCGCGACCGCGTCGGTGACGTCGGCGCGCAGGTAGACGGCCTGCCCGCCGAGCGTCTCGATCTGCGTCACCAGGGACCGGACGCGCTCGTCCTCCGGGGACCGGCCGAGCCACACGAGCCGGGCACGCCGGGTCCGGGCCAGGTGGCGGCTGACCTCGAACCCGATGCCGCCGGTGCCGCCGACGACGAGGTAGACACCGCCGTCGCGCAGCGGCGCCACGCCCGCCGGTCCGGCCACCGGCTCCAGGCGGCGGACCAGGCGGCGGTCACCGCGCAGCGCGACGAACCGGTCGCTGCCGTGTTCGCGGCGGATCGCCTCGGCCGGGGTGGCGTCGCCGGGACCGGCGTCGACACAGGTGACCCGCCACTGCGGGTACTCGGCGGCGATCGCGCTGGCCAGGCCGGCCAGGCCGGCGGCGTGCGGGTGGACCGGCTCGCCGGGCAGGCCGGCCACCCCGGACACGACGAAGGTGAGTGTCAGCGGTCCCCGGTCCGCGCCCAGGTCGAGCAGGCGGCGCAGCAGGCGGAACGCGTCGAGCGTCGCGGTGTCGTCCTGCGGCGGGGCGGCCGGATCGGCCGTGCGGGCGAGCACGTACACCCTGTCGTACCGGCCGGTGGGCAGGTCGCCGAGCCGCATCCTGTCGTCGGCGCCGAGCGCGGCGGCCAGCTCGGCGTCGCCGGGGGCGTGCACGGCGAGGACGCGCCCGGCCGGCGGTTCTCCGGGAGGTGCGCCGGCCGGCTGCCAGGCCGGCACGTACAGCAGGCCCGGATCCCCGGCGGCCGGTGGCGCCGGCACGACCGGCCGGCTCTCGGCGGCGGACGGAGTGCCGGACGGGTCGTAGGGACGCAGCGCCACACCGTCGAGCCGGGCCCGGACGTCGCCGGTCAGGTCGGTGACCACCACGTCGAACCGTCCGTCGTCGCGGCGCACCACGTGGACGCGGGCGGTCGCCGGGAGCCGGTCCGCGACGAAGGCCGACTCGACGGCGAACGGGACGAGCATCCGGTCCGCGGGATCGACCAGCCCGGCGACCGCCTGCAACGCCCCGTCGAGCAGCGGGACGTCGCCGTCGGGGCCGGCGGTGAGCGTGCCGAGCGCCTCACCGGCGCCCAGCCGCAGCTCCGTCAGCACCCGGAAGGACGGCCCGTAGCGCAGACCGGCCCGGGCGAACCCCGCGTACAGGTCGTCGACCGGACGGCGGCCGGGACAGCGGGCCTCGACGGACGGCAGGTCCACCCGGCCCGGCGGGGCCGGGTCGGCGGCCCGCCGGGTGGCGACGGCGTGCGGCGTCCCGCCGACGGTGAGGGTCATCCGGTCGTCCCGGGTCACGACCACCGTCACCGGCCCGGTGACCACGACGGGCCGCAGCCAGGTCACGTCGGCGGCGCGGGCCGACCCACCGGCGGTGGCCTGGCGCAGGAACGCCGCGCCGGGCAGGACCGGGACGCCGTGCAGCGTGTGGTCGGCCACGAGCGGGTCGGCCGGCGTGAGGGCCGTCTCCCGCCGGTCGCGGCCGGTCCAGAAGCGGTCGCGGGCGAAGGGGTACGTGGGCAGCGGGACGCGACGGCCGGTCGGCATCGTCGTCCAGTCCACGTCCGCGCCGGCCACCCAGCGCTCGGCGAGCGCGACCAGGCCGGACGGCGCGTCGGGCGCGGGTGGCCCGCCGGCCAGCTGCCGGACCAGGTCGGCGGTGTCGGCGGCGACGAACGCGGCCCGGACCGCCAGGTGCGCCCGGCCCCGCGCGAGGGTGGCGGCGACGTCGTGGACGTCGGCCGGTTCGGTACGCAGACGCTCGGCCAGCCGGTCCGTCAGCTCCCGCAGCGCGGACGCGGTCCGGGCCGAGACCGGCACCACTACCGGCCCGGTGCCGGTGCCCGCCGTCGGGGCCGGCGCCTCGGCGACCACGAGGTGGCAGTTGGTGCCGCTGAAGCCGAACGAGCTGACGCCGGCCACCAGCCGGTCGTCGTGCCAGCCGGTGAGTTCCCGCACCACCGGCAGCCCGGGGATCGGCTCGGTGGCGTGCGGGGTCGGTGGCAACTGCCGGTGCCGCAGGCTGAGCAGCACCTTGATCAGGCCCGCCACACCGGCGGCCATCGTGGTGTGGCCGATGTTCGCCTTGACCGAGCCGATCCGGCAGTGCGGGCCGACGACCTGGGCCAGCGCCTTCACCTCGATCGGGTCACCGAGCGCGGTGCCGGTGCCGTGCGTCTCCACGTACCCGACCTCGACGCCGGCCCGGGCGTGGACCTCACGCAGCAGACGGGCCTGGGAGACCGCGCTCGGCGCGGTGATGCCGTTGGTACGGCCGTCGCCGTTCACGCCGCCGGCGAGGATGACGCCGTGGACGTGGTCGCCGTCGGCGAGCGCCCGGTCCAGCCGCTTGAGGACGACCACGCCGACACCCTCGCCGAGCACGATGCCGTCGGCGGCGGCGTCGAACGGCAGGCACCGGCCGGTCGGCGACAGCATCCCCGTCTGGCTGGTCCAGACCTGCATCTGCGGCGTGCACATGACGGCGACGCCGCCGGCCAGCGCCGTGTCGCAGTCGCCCGAGCGCAGGCTCTCGCAGGCCAGGTGCACCGCCGTCAACGACGACGAGCACGCGGTGTCGATCGCCATCGTGGGCCCGGTCAGATCCAGCAGGTACGCGATCCGGGCGGGCAGGATCGAGCTGGCCCCACCGAGGAACGCCTCGCTGGTGTCGCCGCCACCGTGCCGCTCCAGCAGCCGGGGATAGTCACCCGCGCCGCAGCCGACGAAGACGCCGCACCGCATCGGCCGCCCGGCGTACCCGGCGTCCTCCAGCGCGGCCCACGCCTGTTCCAGGAAGATCCGCTGCTGCGGGTCCATCGCCTCGGCCTCGAGCGGCGAGACGCGGAACAGCCCGGCGTCGAAGGCGTCCACGTCGTCCAGCAGCGCCGCCCACCGGCTGCGGGTACGGCCCGGTACGGCGGGGTCCGGGTCGTAGAGGTCCGTCAGGTCCCAGCGCTCGGGCGGAACCTCCCGGATGGCGGACCGCCCGGCGGCGAGGTTGTCCCAGAACGTGTCGAGGTCCGGGGCGTCCGGGAACCGCCCGGCCATGCCGATCACCGCGATCGCGGCGGGCGCGTCCGAGGCCGGTGCCGTGTCCGTGCCCGGTGCCGGTGTCGCGGTCGGCGCGGTCGGCGCGGTGGGTGCCGGTGTGGCGGCCGGTGCCGGCTCCGGATGCGAAGGCGGCACCGTGGGCGGCCGGACCGCGAACGTCAGCGGCGGCGGCTCCGGCGCCGTGGCGGGGACGGCCCTGGGCGCCGGAGCGGTCCCGGACGCCGCGGTGGGTGCGGTCAGGACCAGTGGTGGCGGGCCCGCGGCGGCCGGCGAGGTGACAGCCTCCTCGGGGGCGGCCGACGTGGCGGCGGCCTCGGTGACAGGGGGTGCGGCGGGCGCGGCTGCGACGGATGCTGGCGCGGCGGCCGGGACCGGTTCGTCCACGACGGACGGCGCCGGGGGTGCGGTGGCCTGGGCGCGCAGCGAGGCGGACTCGGCCAGGTTGCGCCGCACCGCCTCGGCGAGGTCGGGCACTGTGGGGTGGTCGTACACGGCGGCCGAGTCCAGGTCGGTGCCGAACCGGCGGTTGAGGTCCCGCACCAGCTCGACGGCACCGATGGAGTCCAGCCCCAGGTCCGCGAAGGTACGCGAGGGCAGCACCTCGTCCGGGCGCAGGTACAGCAGGCCGCCCACGATCTCCGTCACCGCGTCGCTCACCGCCCCGTCGTCCGGGCCGGGCTCCGGCTGCGCGGCAGGCGTCGCACCGCTACGGAACTCGTCGACCTTGGAGAAGTGTTCCCGCACCAGGGCGGCGGACTCCGCGCCGAGGACGTTGCCGTGCATGCGGACCTCGCTGGCGATGACGTCGGGCAGTCGGTCGAGGATCCGGCCGGCGAGTTCGTTCTTGAGTGACCGGATCACCGCCGGTGGCTTGTCCGCCATGGACCGGGCCAGGTCCAGCGCGGCCGGAACGACCTCGTGCGGCGGCAGCACGGTCACGCCGGCCCCGCGCCGGCTCAGCTCGGCGCCGGTCATCGACCGTCCCGTCAGCATCATCTCGGCGGCCAGGGCCGGGCCGAGGCGTTGCTCCAGGATGTAGGTGGCGCCCATGCCGGGGGTGAAGCCGTAGCGGGTGAAGTTCGCGCTGTACACCGACGTGTCGCCGAGGACGACCACGTCGCCGTAGCAGGCGAACGCCAGTCCCCCGCCGGAGGCGTGCCCGGCGGCGGCGGTGACGACCGGCCGGGTGCAGCGCAGGATCCCCTCGTAGACGAGCGCGGCGTCGGTGAAGGTGCCCTCGCCCTCGGCCAGCGCCCGCAGGGCCTCGGGCGTGCCGCCCATGCTGAAGACCGAGCCGTGGCCGGTGATCACCACGGCGCGTACGTCGTCGCGCCGCTCGATCTCCGCGAACGTGTCCCCCAGCGCCGCGAGCAGCCCGTCGGTGAACATCGGCGCGCGCATCGACACCAGCGCGACGCCCTGGTCCAGGACGCGGAAGTCCAGTTCCGGCCCGTCCGGGACGACCACGTCGCCGTGGGCCGCCGGTGGCGGGCCCGCCGCCGACGCGACCGCGTCGGCGCGGTCGACCTGCGTGCCGGTCAGGCCGGCGACGGCCGTTCCGGCGCGGGCGGCGTCCCAGCCGCCGAGCCAGCACGGTTCCTCCGGCAGCGGGCAGGCCGGCAGCGGGACGCGGCGGGGATGGCCGTCCGGGTAGCAGGCGGACCAGTCGACAGCGCCGCCGCCGACCCAGTGCCGGGCCACCTCGTGCAGGTCACCGGCCCGGAACGCCGCCACCGGATCGCCGGTGGCGGGCGCGCCGGTGGCCACCACGTCCGTGGTGTCCTCACCCCGGGCGAACCGTTCGAGCGCGGTGCGCAGCGCGTCGGTGCCGGACGTCACGACGGCGACGCGGACCGCCTGCGGCGCCCGTCCCACCTGCGTCGTGTAGGCGATGTCGCGGACGCCGCGGTCCGTGGCGAGTTCGTCGAGGCGCGTGGCCACGCTCAGCCGGCCGATCGCGTCCACCCCGACCAGGTCCGCCAGCCGCGCCGGGTCCAGCCCGAGGTCCCCGAGGGTCGCCGACGGTTCCAGCGCATCCTCGGGTACGCCGAGGAGGTCGGCCACCGCCGCGGTCGGGCCGGTCGAGGCCGGCAGGCCGGCCGCCATCGCGCCCGCGTACGCCCGCAGTGTCCCGGCGGTCGGCGCGGAGAGCACCACGAGCGCCGGTCCGTCCGGCGCGGGCGCGGCGGCGGGGGCGAACTCCTCGACCAGCACGTGCGCGTTGGTGCCCCCGGCGCCGAACGCGCTGACGCCGGCCCGCCGCGGGACGCCGGGAGGCGGGGTCCACGGCTCCAGCGTGCGCTGGACCCGCAGGGGTACGGCGGCGAAGTCGATGTGCGGGTTGAGTTCCTCGGCGTGCAGCGACGGCACGAGCGCGCGGTGCCGCAGTTGCAGCAGCACCTTCGTCAGCCCGGCTATGCCGGCCGCGCCCTCCAGGTGCCCGATGTTCGACTTGACCGAACCGATCGCGCACGCCCCGGCCGGCAGGTCCGCACCGTCGAACGCCTGCCGGAGGCCCTCGACCTCGATCGGGTCGCCGAGCGCGGTGCCGGTGCCGTGTGCCTCGACGTAGCCCACTGTGGCGGGGGTCCAGCCGGCCGACTCCAGGGCGGCGCGGACGAGCGCGGCCTGCGATCCGGGGCTCGGCACCGTCGCCCCGGCGGTACGTCCGGTGTGGTTCAGCGACGTCGCGCGGATGACGCCGTACACGTGGTCGCCGTCGGCGAGCGCGCGCGACAACGGCTTGAGCAGCACCGCGCCGACCCCCTCGCCGGGCACGTAGCCGGTGCCGTCGGCGCCGAACGCCCGGCACCGGCCGTCGGTGGACAGCCACTGACCCTGCGCGAGCTGGAGGTACTTCTGCGGATGCACTGTCACGTTCACCCCGCCGGCCAGCGCGAGCGTGCACTCGCCCCGCCGGATGCTCTCGACCGCGAGGTGCACGGCCGTCAGCGACGACGAACAGGCGGTGTCGACGGCCAGGCTCGGCCCGGTCAGGTCGAAGGTGTGCGAGACGCGGTTGGCGATCGCGCAGTGCATCGCGGTCGGGGCGACGCCGTCGGTGGCCCCGCCGACGAGCTGGTAGTGGTTCCACATGACGCCCGCGTACACGCCGACGACCTCGCCGCGCAGGGTCTCGGGCGGATGTCCGGCGTTCTCCAGCGCGTGCCAGCAGGTGGTGAGGAACAGCCGTTCCTGGGGGTCCATCCGTTCGGCGTCGCGCCGGGACACCCCGAAGAAGGCCGGCGCGAAGCGGTCGACGCCGTCGAGGAAGCCACCCCACCGGCCGTACGTCCGTCCCGGCGTGCCCTTCTCCGGGTCGAACAGCACCGCGTGGTCCCAGCGGCCGGCGGGCACCTCGGTGATCGCGTCGACCCCGTCGGCCAGGTTGCGCCAGAACGCGTCCAGGTCGTCCGCGCCGGGGTAACGGCCTGCCACGCCGACCACCGCGACCGGGTCGTCACCCGGCCCGCCCGCGGCCGACTCACCGACGGCCGGTCCGCGGTCGGACAGGACAGCCGGGCGCGAGACGGTGGTGGCGCCACCGGCCGGGCGCGGGACGGCGGCGGTTCCGGTGGCCCCGGCCGCACCGGCAGCCGGCACGAGTTGCCGCAGCCGGTCCGCCTGCCCGTGCAGGACCAGGACCGCGTCGTACGGACCGCGGAGCACGTCGCGCAGGACGCCGAGCGCGGTCCCGGTGGGCATCGGCTCCTGGCCGGTGCGCTCGGTCGAGCGGCGCAGGGCGTCGGCGGGCGCGCGCATGCCGCCCTCGGCCCAGTACGGCCAGCCGATGACGACGGTCCGTCCGCGGCCCCGGCGTTCGACGTGCCGCAGGCCGGCGTTGGCGTACGCGTAGGCGGCCTGGCCGGGGTTGGCCACGTCGGCCGAGGCGGAGGAGAAGGCGACCAGGAAGTCGAGCGCGTCACCGGCGGTGGCGGCGTCGACGTGGCGCAGGCCGTCGAGTTTGGGGGCGGCGACGGCGGCGAGGTCGCCCGGATCGCCGCGGAAGAACAGCCCGTCCCGGGTGACGCCGGCGCAGTGCAGGACCCCGTCGATCCGGCCGAACCGCTCCCGTACGCCGGTCACCGCCGCGTCCACGGCGGCGGCGTCGGTGAGGTCGGCGATCGCGACGTGCACCTCGGCGCCCGCGGCGCGGCACCGGTCGACGAGCGCCGCCGCGGGCGCGGTGCGCGACAGCAGGGCGATCCGGGCGCGGTGCCGGCGCGCGAGGTGCGTGGCGAGGACGGCGGCGAGACCGCCGGATCCCCCGGTGACGAGGTAGACGCCGCCGTCGCGGAACGGCTCCCCGGCCGTAACCCCGGCGGCCAGGTCCACCTCGCGCCAGCGCCGCACCAGGCGCCGGCCGCCGGCATGGCGGACCTCCGGCTCGGCGTCGGCCGCGCGCAGCTCGGCGCGTACCGCGGTGGCGAGGTCGCGGGCGTGCTCGACCTGGACGAACCGGCAGCGCAGGCCGGGGACCTCGGCGGTCACGGTACGGGCCAGCGCGGCGGTCGCCGCCTGCTCGGCTGTGGGTTCGCCGGCGTGCACGACGAGCAGGTCGCGCGGTCCGGCGTCGACGAGGGCGGTGGCGGCGCGCCACAGGTCGGCGGCCGGGTCGTCGGTCAGCAGGACGACGGCGGGCGGCAGGTCAGGGGTGTCGCGGAGTCGGTCGACGGAGTCCACGTGGGCGGCGGCGAGCCCGGCCGGGAGCGTGCCGCCCACGACCAGCGCCTCCGGGGTACGGGCGGTCGCCGGCACCGGGTCCGCGGGCACCCAGGTGTCGACGAAGGACAGCACCGCCGGTTCGGGGGCGGCCGGAGCCGGGACCGCGTCGGCCACCGGCGCGTCGGACGAGGCGGGCACGGCCGGGGCCTGCCCGGTGGACAGGTGCGCGGCGAGCGCGTCGATGGTGGTGTGCTCGAACAGCAGCGTCGGGTAGAGCTTGCGGCCCACGAGGTGCTCGACCCGCTCGGTGAGCCGGAGCAGCGCGACCGAGTCGAAGCCGAGGTCGTAGAACCCGGCCCCGGTCGCCACCTCGGCGGGCGGCCGGCCGAGCATGTCCGCGACGGCGGCGCGCAGCGTGTCGGTGAAGCCGTTCGCGGCGCCGGGCGAGGGCACCGCCGGTTGCCCGGGCGCTGCCGCCGGCGTGCCGGGCCGGACCGGTGCGGCGTCGGCCGACACGTCGGCGAGCAGCCGGCGTACCAGGCCGGATTCGCGGATGCGCTTGCAGGTGAGGCCGGTGAAACCGGCCAGGAACCGGCCGTCCGCGTCGCGGATCGTGTAGTCGGTGGTGATCACGTCGCCGGACGGCGCGAGCCGTTCCGGGCGCGGTACGTGGACGTGACACGCCGGCGGCAGCGGCTCGGGCGCCCGGAACTCCCGGACGAACATCGGCACGAACGGGTCGTCGGTCGGCATCTCGACCTGCCCGAAGCCGGCCAGCGTCGAGGCGTCCAGCGAGGCCGGGTGCAGGTGGAACCCGGCGTCCGCGTCCGTCGGATGCTGCTCGCGGGTCAGGTCGGCCAGGAGCGCGCCGCCGCCGATGTGCAGGGTGCCGCGGCAGCGCATCGCCGTGCCGTGGCGGATGTGCTCCCGTACCGCCCGCTGGTAGAGCACCCCCACGTCGTCGTGCCGGTCCGCGCCGGCCCGCAGCGCGGCCAGGTCGAGCGGCGGCGGGACCGGCTCGTCGGCGAAGCAGACCAGCCCGTGCGCGTTGTCGTGCCAGCCGGACACCGGTTCGTCACCGCGCAGCCAGCGGCTGCGTACGGTGAACGGGCGTCCGGCGTCCCGCTGCTCCCCGATGGTGAGCACGACCTCGCGGTCGAAGCCGTCGGTGGTGACGATCGCCTCGGCGAGCACGGTGTCCCGGACGCAGAGGCGGCGATGGTCCCAGCCGGCCGCGACGGCGGTGCGGTAGACGAGGTCGAAGAAGACGACGCCGGGAAGCACCGACACCTCGTGCAGCCGGTGGTTCCGCATGACGAAGTCGTCATGGGTGAGCCGGAACCGGCTCTGGACGTCGGCCATCGGGAACCTGCCTCCGGTTCGCTGGTCAGTCGGTGGTGACGAGTTGCAGTCGCAGCAGGGACGCCGTGAGCGGCTCGCCCGCGTCCGGCCGGGCCGGGGGTGGCGCCTCGGCCGGCGCGTCGCCGTCGAGCCACAGCCGCCGGCGCCGGAACACCGGCCGGGGCAGCGGCGCCCGGCGGACCGGCCCCGGCGGCGCGCCACTGAGCACGAGGTGGGCGTTGGTGCCGCCGAGACCGAACGAGCTGACGCCGGCGACGCGTTCGGATCCGGCGGGCCAGCCGACCGGTTCCGTGGTGGGGTGCAGCGGCGAGCGGTCGAAGTCGAACCGCGGGTTCGGGGTGTCGCAGAACAGCGTCGGCGGGATCGTGCCGTGTTCCAGGGCGAGCGCCACCTTGAACAGTCCGGCCATGCCGGCGGCGCTGAGCAGGTGGCCCAGGTTCGACTTCACGCTGCCGATCTCGATCCGGCCGCCGGGCCGGTCGCCGAAGACGTCGTTGAGGGCACGCAGCTCGATCGGGTCGCCGATGAGCGTGCCGGTGCCGTGCGCCTCCAGCATCGCGATGTCGGCGGGGCGCCGGCCGGCGGCGGCCAGCGCCTGGCGGACCACGTCGGCCTGGGCAGCGGGGTTGGGGGTGGTGACGCCCATGGTGTGCCCGTCGTTGTTCACCGCCACGCCGTCGATCACGGCGTGGACGCGGTCGCCGTCGGCGAGCGCGGCCGCCAGCGGTTTGAGCAGCACCACGCCGCAGCCCTCGCCGGGTACGAAGCCGTCGGCGCGTTCGTCGAACGTCCAGCACCGGCCGGTCGGGGACAGCGCCCGGGCGGCGCTCAGGTCGAGGTACGTCTCCGGGTCCAGCAGCACCTCGACGCCGCCGACGACCGCCAGCTCCGACTCCCCCGCGAGCAGGCTGCGGCAGGCGACCTGCACCGCGACGAGCGACGACGAGCAGGCGCTGTCGACGACCAGGTTCGGGCCGCGCAGGTCGAAGTGGTGTGCGACGCGGGCGGCGATGAAGTTCTGGTCGGAGCGCAGGACGTCGGTGCGGATCGGGACGCGCCGGCCGTAGTCGGACAGCCGCGCTCCGGCCACGACGGCGACGCGCCGGCCGCGCAGTTCGTCCGGGGCGTACCCGGCCTCGGCCAGGCACTCGGCGGTGCCCTCCAGGAACATCCGGATCGCCGGGTCCAGGCAGCGGGCCTCGTCGTCGCCCATGTCGAAGTAGCCGGGGTCGAACCACTCGATGCCCTCGACGAAGCCGCCCCACTTGCTGATCGACCGCCCGAGGCCGGGCTCCGGCGAGTACCAGCGGCGGTGGTCCCAGCGCTCGGCCGGCACCTCGGTGACCGCGCAGCGCCCGTGCAGCAGGTTGTCCCACAGCGTCGCGACGTCGCTCGCCCCCGGGAACCGGCAGGCCATGCCGATCACGGCCACCCGCCCGTCCGGGTCCGGCCGCGTCCGGCCGCCCGCCGCCCGCGCCGCCGCCGGCTCATCGACGGGTACGGGCGCAGTCACGGGTACGGGCGCGGTCACGGGTACGGGCGCAGTCACGGGTACGGGCGCAGTCACCGCTTCGGGTGAGGTCACCGCCTCGGGCGCCGTCTCCGGCTCGGGCTCGGGAGTCGCGGCCTGCACGCCGAGGTGGGCGGTGAGCCGCTCCAGCGTGGGGTGCAGCAGCAGCGTCGCCGGGTCGAGGTGGGTGCCGAGCCGCTCCTCGATGCGGACCAGCAGCTCGCCGAGCAGCACCGAGTCCACACCCAGGTCGCCGAACTCGACGGTCGGGTCGAGGTCGCGCTCGGGAATGCCCAGCGCCGCCGAGAAGATGCCCACGAGCCATCCCGGCGGGGCCGCCGGCCCGCCCGCCGCCACCGGGGCCGTGGCCGTGCCCGTAGCCAGGGCGGGCGCCGAGGCCAGGGCTGACGCCGAAGACGGGACCGGGGCCGAGGACCAGGCCGGGGCCGGGGTCGAGGCCGGGGCGGGGGTACCGGCGGCCGGAGCGGCTGTCACGGCGGTGGGTGGCGTCGGCGCCGGACGGCGCGGGCGCACCCGCAGCAGGGCGTCCGGGTCGGGGGCGTCGCCGAGCGGCGGGCACGGCAGCACCACCGCGCCGGCCGGCAGGGCGAGCACGCGGTCGACGACGCGTAGCCCGGCGGCGTCGTCCAGCGGGGCGAGCCCGGCCGGAGCGCACGGGTTGGGGCGTCCGCTCGTGGACCCGGTCTGTGCCCACTGCGGCCAGTCCACCGAGCGGAACTCGGTGCGGCCGGCGGCGATCCGCGCGCGGACCAGCTCGTCGACGGCGATGTTCGCGGCGGCGTAGTCGGAGACCCCGGCGGCCAGCCCGGTCACCGTGGCGCACACCGAGGAGAACACCAGGAAGAAGTCGAGCGGGTCGGCGGCGCACAGCGGCGCCAGGGTCTCGAAGCCGTCCAGCTTGGGCGCCATCACCGCGCGTACGTCCGCCAGGTCCTTGTGCAGGAACGCCGGGTTGCCCCGGCTCTCCACACCGGCGCAGTGCACGACGCCGCGCAGCGGGCCGAGTTCGGCGCGAACCTGCGGCAGGAACTCCTCGACGCCGGGGAACCCGCCGGCGTGCTGGAGCACGCGCACGCCGCGGGCGCGCAGGTCGTCCGCGACCCCGGTGTCCGCGTGGACGCCGATCAGGGCGATCGACCGGGCCCCGTGCGCGGCCAGGTGCCGGGCGACGAGCGCGCCGACGCCCCGGGTGCCGCCGGTCACCAGGTACGCCCCGGCCGGGTCGCACCGCAGCGGCGCACGAGGTGCCGGTACGAGGTCCAGGCGCGGCCGGTACCGCCGGCCGTCGGCGTACCGGACCTCGCCGTAGGCGTCGGCCCGTACCCATTCGGCCAGGATCCGGGCGGCGAGGTCGGTGTCGTCGCCGGGACGGTCGGTGTGCAGCACGGTGGAGGTGACGCGGGCGTACTCGGCGCCGAGAACCTTGACGAAGCCGGCCGTGCGGACGTCGTCGACGTTCGTCTCCAGGATCCGCAAGGGCGTGGTGGGACGTTCGGCCAGCAGCCGCTGCACCATCCGTACCCGGGTCTCCCAGCCGGGTCCGCCGGGCAGGCCGACCAGCCCGCCGACGCCGGGCACACGGGACAGCACGGCGGCGAGGTCCGCCACGTCGTGCACGGCCAGGCCGCCGAGGCGGGCGACGAGATCGGGACTGCCGCCGACGCACAGCATCACCCCGGCCACCGGCGGCGTGGCCGGTCCGGGATCGGGGTCCGGCTCCCACCCCTTGGCGTAGAGCGGCACCTCGGCGGCCGCCGCCGGCTCGGCGATCGGCGCCGGCGACGCCCCGGCGGCCGGCGACGGCTCGGCGATCGGCGTCTGCGTGCCGGACGGCCCGGCGCCGGCCGGTACGTCCTCGGGCACCCAGCACCGCATGCGGGCGAACGGGTACGCCGGCAGGTCCACGACGGTCCGGCCCGGCCCGTGCAGCGCGGCCCAGTCGACGGCTCCGCCGGTCACCCAGTGCCGGGCGAGGTCGGTCAGGCTCGCGCCGGCCGGCGGCGCGGCGTCCGGGTCCGGCGCCGCGGGGGCGCGGCCGCGCAGCACGGCGGGGTCGGTGCGGTAGGCGGTGAGGCGTTCGCACAACGTCGCGACGTCCTCGACCACGACCGCCAGCCGTTGCCGCAGCGGCTCCCGGCCGACCTGGAGCGTGTAGGCGATGTCGGCGAGGGCCGGCCCGTCGTGGGCCAGCAGCGCGGCGGCGTGGTCGGCGGCCGAGCCGGGGTGCTCCCCGGCGGCGATCCGCCGGACCGCCGCGACGAGGTCCGCCGTGCTCGGTCCGCGGTCCCGGCGCAGGTACGCGACGAGCCGCCGCACCACCTCGTCGAGGCGGTCCTCGTCGTAGGCGGACAGGACGACGAGCTGCGGGCCGGGCGGCGCGACCGGCCGGGTACGGGCGGGTGGCGCGGCGACGATCGCGTGGGCGATGGTGCCCCCGGCGCCGAACGAGCTGACGCCCGCGACCCGGGGGCCGGTCCACTCGGCCCGCTGCCGCTGCACCCGGAACGGCACGGCGTCCCAGGGGATGTTCGGGTTGAGTTCCTCGGCGTGCAGCGACGGCGCGAGCACGCCGTGCCGCAGTTGCAGAATGACCTTGGTGAGACCGGCGAGCCCGGCGGCGGCCTCGGTGTGCCCGATCGTCGACTTCACCGAGCCGATCGGGATGCCGCCGGGCGGCAGGTCGGTCCCGGCCGCGTCCCGGTACGCCCGGGTCAGGCCGTCGATCTCGACCGGGTCGCCGAGTGCCGTGCCGGCGCCGTGCGCCTCCACGTAGCCGATCTCGGCGGGTCCGGTACGGGCGTCGCGCAGCGCCCGCCGTACCACGTCGGCCTGGGCGACCGGGCTGGGCACGATGTAGCCGTTCGTCCGTCCGGCGTGCACGACGGCGGTGCCGCGGATCACGGCGTGCACCGGGTCGCCGTCGTCGAGCGCCCGCCGCAACGGCTTGAGGATCAGCGCGCCGACTCCCTCGGCCGGTACGAACCCGTCGCCGCCGGCGCCGAAGGTCCGGCTGCGCCTGTCGCTCGCGGTGAGCTTCATCCGGTGCTGCTGGATGAACTTGTTCGGGTGCAGCGACAGGCTGACGGCGCCGGCCACCGCCAGTTCGGCCTCGCCGCGCCGGAGGCTCTGCACGGCGAGGTCGAGCGCGACCAGCGCGGAGGAGCACATCGTGTCCACGGTGAGGCTCGGGCCGTGCAGGTCGAAGCAGTACGACACCCGGTTGGCGATGCCGCCGAGCGTCGCGCCGGAGTCCTGCGGGACGCCGCGCAGGGTCCGCTCCGCCCCGAACAGCGGGTACTCGTTCCACATCGCGCCCGCGTACACGGCGACCGAGGAGTGGTGCCGCTCCCGGAGCCGGGCGCGGGTGTACCCGGCGCTCTCCAGCGCGGCCCAGGTCACTTCGAGGAACAGCCGTTCCTGCGGGTCCATCAGGGCGGCGTCGCGGGGGGTGATGCCGAACAGCAGCGGGTCGAACCGGTCGACGTCGTCGAGGTACCCGCCGTCCATGAGGTGGGTCGGCCATCCCGGTCGCGCCCGGTCCGGCGGGTGCGGGGTGACGCAGTCGCGGCCGCCGGCGAGGTTGTCCCAGAACGCGTCGAGGTCGGGCGAGCACGGGTAGCGTCCCGCGACGCCGATCACGGCGATCTCCGTCTCGCGCTCCTCCCCCGGCTCCCGCTCCACGGCGACGGCCGGGGCCGGCACGACGGCCGGGGCGGGCCGCGCGGCAGGTGCCGCGGGCGCGGCGAGTGCCGCGGCGGGTTCGGCAGGCTCGGCGGGAACCGCGCCGGCGGGTGCCGTGCGGCCGGCCGCCGCCAGCGCCGCGGCGACCTCGGCGAGGGTGGCGTGCTCGAAGAACAGCGTCCGCGACCGTTCGCCCAGGTCGCTCTCCAGCCGGGCGGTCAGCCGCGTGACGAGGAACGACGACAGGCCCAGCTCGGTCAGCGGCAGGAGCGGGTCGACGGACTCGGCGGGCAGGCCGGACACCTCGGCGTACACCTCGACCAGGTAGGCCCGCAGCGACCCGGCCGGGTCGTGCGGCCGTGCGGCGGGCGGGGCCGGCGGCGCCGCGCCGAAGGGGTAGCCGGGCAGCGGCACCCGCGGGCGTGGTGCCGGCCAGTACCGCCGCCAGTCGACCAGGCCGCCGCCGACCCAGTCCGCGGCGGCGTCGGCGTCGGTCGCCGCGGCGGCCGGCGCGAACGGCGCCCCGGCGACGCCGTGCAGCACCCCGTCGCGGGCCTCGCCCCGTAGATAGGCGTCGAGTCCGCCGACCAGGTCCGCGACGCTCGCGCACCGCACGGCGAGCCGGTGCGGCAACGGCATCCGGCCGACCTGCGTGGTGTACGCCACGTCGGCGAGGTCGAGCGCCGGCTCCGTGGTGGAGACGTGCTCGCGCAGCCGGTACGCGGACCGGCGTAGCCGCTCCGGATCGGCGGCGGAGAGGACAACGGCGTGGGCTGGATCGGTCTGTTGCGTCACGGCACCTGCCCGCCTGGGAAGGGTCGACGGCCGTGGATCCCGGCCGAGACATCACGCTAGGCAGTCGTACCGGCTTCGCCTGCTCAACGTTGAGCAGGCCGGTTGCTTGCGGCGCCCGCTCAACCGTGAGCAGACACGCCGTCGGCCGTCCCCGTAGAAACGGGCCGGAACCGGCGATCTCACCTGAGGAGCGAACCGATGACCACGACGGTCGAGCCGTACCGCGCGCTGAACCAATCGTCGCTGCCGCTGGAGCGGGTGCTGCACACGCTCAACTCCGGCTTCATCCTGCACCGGGTCGGCCAGATGGCCTACGGGTTCGCCGCCGAGGGGCGCCAGTTCAGCGTGGACCTGCTGCAGTACATCAACACCTCGCAGGAGGGCGTGGCGACCTCGTTCGCCTTCGAGGAGGTGTTCGGCGGCCGGGACCGGATGCACTGGTTCATCCACCTGAAGTCCCCGCAGGACTACCGGATCCTGCTCAACATGGTCGACCACGACCTGGAGTTCCGCCGGATCTCCGACGAGGACCGGCTGCCGCACAAGGGCGGCGGCAACTGGGACCGCATCTTCGTCCACCGCAGCCTGCACGAGGACGTGCTCGTACCGCAGCACGGGATGGACCACGACGGCGACGACGACGCGGAGCCGGCGACCTTCGTGCCGCCCGCCTCGTCCCAGCTCAACCAGCCGCCGGAGCAGCAGATCAACTCCGCGACCGCGGGCGCGATCGTCATGCGGACCTCGGACGTCAAGTACGAGTTCCGCGAGGAGGGCCGGATGTACGCGGCCCACTGGCAGCACTTCGTCAACGAGCGGCTCGCCGGCCGGGTCACCGCGACGCTGTACGAGCAGACGTGGGGCCAGCAGGACCACCTGTTCCAGCTGATCCACCTGCGCAGCGTCGACGACTACCACGAGCTGGCCGAGCTGGAGCGGGGCAAGGAGATGGCCACCGAGGTGTTCGGCCGGCGCCGGCTGCACGAGTCCAAGGGCGGCGGCACCTGGGACCGGCTGTTCATCGAGGGCAGCATCCGCGACACGCTGCTGCTGCCGCAGGTGCCGAGCGGCACGGCCTGAGCACCGATGGCGTACCGCACGATCGAGCTCCGGCGCGAGCCCGGGCTGTTGCGCGTCACGCTGGCCCGGCCGGAGCGGCGCAACGGCATCGACGACGAGACACTGCGCGAGCTGCACGCGGCGCTCGACGAGGCCGAGGGCGACGCCGCCTGCCGGGCGGTGGTCCTCGCCGGGCGCGACGGCGTGTTCAGCACCGGCATGGACTTCCGGAGCGCCGCCGGCGACGATGGCGCCTCCGACGGCGGCGCGGCGTTCTTCGCCCTGCTGGAACGCTTCACCACCGTGCCGCGGGTGGTGATCGCCCAGGTGGACGGGCAGGTCGCCGGTGGTGGTGTCGGGCTGGCCGCCGCGAGCGACTTCGTGCACGCCACCGCCCGCAGCACGTTCGCGCTGCCGGAGGCGCTGTGGGGGTTGCTGCCCTGCTGCGTGCTGCCGTTCCTGGTGCGGCGGGTCGGGTTCCAGAAGGCGTACGCCGCGACGTTGAGCACGCAGACGATCTCCGCGGCCGAGGCGTACCGGATCCATCTCGTCGACGAGGTGGCCGAGCGTCCCGAGACGGTGCTGCGGCAGCTGCTGTTCCGCCTCAACCGCCTCGACCCGGTGGTCGTCGGCGACGCCAAGCGGTACTTCCGGGCGTTCTCCGGCGTCGACGACCGGCTGCGCGAGCACGCGGTGACCGAGTTCGGCCGGCTGATGTCCGCGCCCGCGGTCCGGCAGCGGATCACGGAGTTCGTCGCGCACGGCCGCTACCCCTGGGAACGGTGATCGCCGTGCGCGCGTGGGTCTTCCCGGGGCAGGGCTCGCAGCACCCCGGCATGGGCGAGGGTCTCCTGGACCGGTTCCCCGCCGAGTGCGCCACCGCCGAGCGGATCATCGGTGTGCCACCGGCGCAGCTGTGCCGGGACGCCCGGGGCGAGTACCTCGGCCGTACCCGGTACGTGCAGCCCGCCGTGTTCCTGGTCAGCGTGCTGGCCGCCCGGGCCGCGCTGGCGGACGGCCGGCCGCCGCCCGAGGTGGTCGCCGGGCACAGCCTCGGCGAGTACGCCGCCCTGCACCTCGCCGGCTGCCTGGACTTCGACAGCGCGCTGGGCCTGGTCGTCCGTCGTGGACAGTTGATGGAGAGCGTGACCGGGGGCGGCATGGTGGCGGTGCTCGGCCTGCCGCTGTCGCGGGTGACGGAGCTGCTGGCCGAGATCCCGGACGTCGACCTCGCCAACCACAACCTGCCCGACCAGTTCGTGCTGGCGGGCAGCGCGGCGGGCGTCCGCGCGGTCGTCGACGCGGTGCGGCGGCACGGCACCGGCCGGTGTGTGCCGCTGGCGGTCAGCGTGCCGGCGCACTCCCGGTTCATGGCCGGCGCCGCGGAGGCGTTCGCGGTGGCCCTGCGCGAGGTCGCGCCGGCGCCGCCGTCGATCCCGGTGGTGAGCAACGTGACCGGGGCGCCCCACGTCCCGGGCGAGATACCGGGCACGCTGCTGCGGCACTTCGTCGAGCCGGTCCGGTGGTGGGACACGATGTGCCTGCTGGCCCGGTCGGGGGTGGCCGAGCCGGTCGAGGTCGGTCCCGGTGAGGTGCTGACCAAGATGTGGCGCCGGGCCGCCGGGAGCCTGCCGGCACCCGCCCAGGGCGGGCCGCTCACCCGGGCCGCGCCCGTCCCGCCGCCCACGTCGGTCGCGCCTCCGGTGGCCGCACCGGTGGCGCCTGCCGTTCCGCCTCCGCCGGCCGCGCGCGGTCCCGCCCCCGGACCGCCACCGGCCGCGCCGGTGGGCCGCGGTCACGACTCCGGGCCGCCGCCGGCCGCCGCGTCGCGTCCGCGTCCGGCGGGCTCGTCCGGGCTGCGGGCCGACTACGGCATCCGGTACGCCTGCCTGGCCGGGTCGTCGCCGTTCGGCGTCACGTCACCGGCGTTCCTGCGACGGCTGTCGGAGGCCGGGCTACTCGGCTTCTTCGGCGCCCAGGGTCTGGCCCCGCCGGAGATCCGGGCGGCGCTCGCCGAGCTGCGCGACGTCCGCCGGTACGGCATGTCCTGGCCGTCCGGTGGCGACGAGCGGGCGCTGTGCGACCTGTACCTCGCCCACGACGTACGTCATGTGGAGGTCACCGGCCCGCTCGCCGTGGTGTCGCCGCAGCTCGTGCGGTTCCGGCACGGCGACGGTCCCCGGCAGGTCCTGGCCCGTGCCCCCGATCTGGCCACGGCGGTCCGGTTCCTGCGCCCCGCCGATCCGGCGACGGTACGGGCGCTCGCCGCCGCCGGGCACCTGGACAGCGCATCAGCGGGCGCGGCGGCACGGGAGGCGGTCGCCACCGACGTGGCCGTCGAACGGGACGCGCACGCGCTGGTGCCGGCCCTGGTGGCCGTGCGCGACCGGGAGGCGCCGGCGGTGCGGATCGGGGTGGCCGGGGTGGGCACCCCGGCGGCCGTCGCCGCCGCCTTCGCGCTCGGGGCCGACTTCGTCGTCACGACGACCGTGAACCAGTGCACGGCCGAGGCCGCGACCTCGGACGCGGCGAAGGATCTGCTCGCCGCGCTCGACGTCACCGACGTCCGCGAGGCGCCCGATCCGGACCTGTTCGAGCTCGGCGCGCGGTCTCCGGTGGCGCACCGGGGGACGCTGTTCGCCGCTCGCGCCGAGGAGCTGTACCGGATGTTCCTGCGCTACGACCGGCTGGCCGACGTCGGTCCGCGGCGGCTCGCCGAGTTGGAGCGGACGCACTTCGGCCGGCCGCTGGACGAGGTGCGCGCCGATCTCGGCGTCGCGGGGCGGGACGACCGGCACGTGCTCGCGTCGGTCTGCGCCGCCTACTGCCGGGAGGCCACCACCGCGGCCCTGCGTGGCACACCGGGCCAGCGGCTGAACTACCGGGTGCCGGCCTCCACCGACGTCGGGGCGTTCAACCGGCTCGTCGCGGCGGAGCCGCTGGCCGACTGGCGGTCCCGGCACGCCGAGCTGGTCACCGAGCGCCTGCTCAGCGAGGCAAATTGACCTAAATCCTTAAAAAGGCCAGCCGGTTCCCATTCCGCTGACAATCACCCCCTACGAGCCGAACCGAGGTCGCAAAATGCCTGGTCATTGCTCTGCGTAGACACCTGTCACCCAATTAGTTACGATGGCGGCGGGCATTAATACCGCTCAATCGAGCAGTATGTGCAACCCTCGCCCACACCCTTCGGAAGGCCCCTTGCATGCATTTGCTTCACTGGATGAACGCGTCCCGAACGTGGAAGGAATCAGACACCACAGATCGATGGACATCGCGGGCCGCACCATGCCTCCACCCGGCATAACGCCCGTCACCTGCGAAGATGTGGCGGAGCCGCCTCGCTGCCGGGCACGCGGTGCGCCGAGGGCGGCCAACGGGACGAACGGCCGGCACGGGCCGTATTGCAATTCCGACAGTATGCCGACACCGCGCTGACAGATTACTTGCCGGCGTGGCGGCTGCACTGTCAACGATTGATAGCGTCACGCATTTCACCAGCGAATGTTCAGGAACCTGACAACACGCCCGAGCTCCGACATCGGGCGCCAGGAGGCCTCCTTGCGAATCGCCGGCGCCACCACCAGTTTGCGTAACGAGCTGAATCGGCTGATCCGGGACGACCCGACTTTCGCCGTCCGCACACATGTCCCGCGAGGCGGGGCAGCGTACAACTCCGGCGACCACGATCTGCGGATGTACCTCGTGGAGGTCGGCCAGTTCAAGACCATCGCGTCCTCCGCCGACGGCAAGCAGTGCCTGCTGTCGATCCACACGCGGGGCGACATGTTCGGCGAGCTCGGCCTGCTCGGCGGACCACGCCACGACACCGCCCGGGCCATGCGCGACAGTGTGATCAGGAGAGTCAACTCGGCGAAGCTGTTCGACCTGCTGAGCAGCGACGAGCAGCTCAACTGGCACTTCACCCGGTTCCTCATGGCCAAGCTGCTCGACCAGCAGCAGGCCATCACCCAACTGGTCACGATGGACAGCGAACACCGGCTGGCCGCGACCCTGCTGCGACTGGCCCGCAAGGTGGGCCGGCGGCTCAACCTCGGCATGCAGATCGACGCGAAGATCACCCAGGAGGAGCTGGCCAGCATGGTCGGCACCACCCGGTCCCGCGTCGGGCTGTTCCTCAAGCACTTCCGCGCGGCGAAGCTGGTGGATCAGCTGCCCGGCGGATATCTCCTGATCAACGAGCCGGCGCTGACCCGGTACGTGGAGTGCGGACAGTACGAGCCCGCCCGGTGGGGCGCCGACCCGATCCGGCCGGTGAACGGCGCGCGCCTGCTGCGCGGCGAACGGGAGCTGTCGGCGTGAGCGCCGCCCTGGTCCTCCTGCACGGAGCCGGGCTGCTCGTGGCCCTGCTGCTCGTCGGCGGGACCGGACGAGCCGCGGCGCGGCTGTTGCGGCAACCGCCGGTGATCGGTGAGATCGTCGCCGGTCTCCTCGTCGGGCCGGCCGTCGTCCTGTTCGCCGGTCACGACGGGCTGGCGGCGGTGCTGCCGGAGGACGTACGCGCACTCCTGCGCCTGGTCGCCGAGGGCGCCCTGGTGCTCTTCCTGGTCGGCCTGGCGCGTGAGCTGCGGGTCGGGCCGGCGCGCGACGACCGCAGGCTGGCCTGGGTGACCGCCGGGGCGCTCGTCCCCGCGCTGGCCTGCGGTGTGCTCGTCGCGCTGTGGGTCCAGTTCGTCGCCGGCCCGGCCGTACGCGGCGACGCGCCGATGCCGGCCTTCGTGCTCGGCGTCGCGGTGACGCTGTCCATCACCGCCGTACCGGTGCTGGCGCGGCTGCTGACCGAGCGGGGCCTGACGGAGACGGCGGCCGGTGCCCTCGCGCTGGCCGCCGCCGTGGTGGTCGACGTCGTCGGCTGGCTGCTGCTGTCCCTGGCCGTCGGGCTGGGCGCCGGGGATCCGGCGACCTTCGGCCGCGCGACGGCGGTCCTCGCCGGAGCGTTGCTGCTGGCCGGCGGGATCCGATGGGTGCTGCGCCGCGGCCGCGCGGCGCGGTGGTGCGGCCGATGGCCGGCCGCCAGTGCCGTGGCTCTCGGCGTCGTGGCTCTCGTGGTCGGCTTCGGCGTCCACCTCCTCGGGCTGACCGCGGTGTTCGGCGCGATCCTGGTCGGCCTGGCGGTGCCGCCCGGCGAGCCCTGGGACGCGCCGACCGCCGCCGTGTCCCGGCTCGGGCGGTCGCTGCTGCCGATCTTCTTCGTGAGCGCCGGGCTCACCGCGCTGACCGGCGCGGTCGGCAGCACGCCGTGGTCGCTGGTGGTCGTCGTACTCGTCCTCGGCCTGGTCGGAAAGATCGGCGGCGGCTATCTCGGCGGCCGGCTCGGCGGCTGCGCTCCCGCCGAGGCCACGCGGATCGGCATCCTGCTCAACACGCGCGGGCTGACCGAGCTCATCGTGCTCCAGGTCGCGTTCCAGGCCGGCATCCTCAGCCCGCCGCTGTTCCTCGCCCTGCTCGTCATGGCGCTGGTCACGACGATTCTCACCGGCCCGCTGCTGTCGTTGGCGGAGCGGTTCGGGCGGGCCGCCGACGCCGGCGACAGCGCCTCGGGCGCCGTGTCCGGCCCGTCGGTGGTGAGCCCCCGATGACGGGTACGCGATCAGCCCGCCGCCATGTCGCGCAGCTTCAGCACCGAGCGCCAGTTGCGGGTCGTCCCGGCCACGCCGGTCTTCTTCTCCACGAAGGCGTTGCTGAGCTTGCTGCGCCCGTACCCGTCGGGGACGTGCACGAACACGTCCCGGCCGAGCAGCGTCAGCGTGCCGGTCTCGCCGGGCGGGGCGGCGAGCGCCGCCTGCTTGTCCGCGCCGGGGTCGCTGCTGAGCATCGTGACGAGCAGCTTCGTGTGATCGGTCTGCACGTCGAGATACGGGTTGGCGGCGATCATCGCGTCGAGTTCGGCCAGGCTGCGCAGCAGCACCGGCACGTTGCGGCCCCACCGCTGCTTGATGCCCCTGTCGATCTCGGCCAGGATCGCGGCCTCGTCGGTCTCGGGGCAGCCGAACACGACGTTGCCGCTCTGGATGTACGTCGCCACGCCGTCGAAGCCGCAGGAGACGAAGACCTCTTTCAGCTCCGTCATCACCATCGAGCTACCGCCACCGATGTTCACCGCACGCAACAGAGCGACGTATCTCGTCATGACCCGGGATGGTAACCGGCCGGGCCGGTCGCGGCCGCTCAACTCTGAGCAGACACGCCCGGCCCGGGGTCGTACAACGTCAGGGACCGCGACGGTGAGGGATCCACGAAGAGGAGAGGCCCGAGGATGATCACCACGGCGGTCGGCATCGAGGATCTCCACGTCTATCCCGGGCGCGCGTACGTCGACGTGCCGAGCCTGTTCGAGGCGCGCGGCCTGGACCCGTCGCGGCTGCCGAACCTGATGATGCGCCGCCGGTCGGTGAGCCTGCCCTGCGAGGACCAGGTGACCCACGCGGTGAACGCCGCCCGGCCGCTGGTCGACGCGCTGTCGCCGGAGCAGCGGGAGGCGATCGAACTGGTGGTGGTGGCCACCGAGTCAGGGCTGGACTTCGGCAAGCCGATCAGCACCTACGTCCACGACCTTCTCGGCCTGCCGCCGCGCTGCCGGTCCTTCGAGGTCAAGCACGCCTGCTACGGCGGCACCGCGGCCCTGCAGAGCGCGGCGGCGATCATCGCCGCGAGCCCGGTGCCGGACGCACGGGCGCTCGTGGTCGCCACCGACATCGCCGGCGTCGCGGCGGCCGGCAGCTACTTCGAGCCGTCGGAGGGCGCCGGCGCGGTCGCGATGCTGGTCAGCCGTACGCCCGACGTGCTGCGGCTCGACCTGGGCGCCAGCGGGTACCACACCCAGGAGGTGATGGACACGCTACGACCACGGCCGGACGTCGACGTGGTGAACTCCGACCTGTCCCTGCTCGCCTATCTCACCTGCCTGCAACGCTGCTTCGCCGCCTACCGGGACCGCGTCGAGGGCGCCGACATCGTCACCACGTTCGACCACCTCGTCTTCCACATCCCCTTCGCCGGGATGGTCAAGGGCGCCCACCGCACGCTGCTGCGCAAGACCAAGGGCATGGCGCCGGCCGACATCGACCGGGACTTCGCGGCGCGGGTGGCCCCGTCGCTGTCGTACACCAGCGAGATCGGCAACCTCTACTCCGGTTCGCTCTACCTCGCGCTGTGCTCGCTGATCGACCACGCCGACTTCACAGTGGCCCGCCGGATCGGCCTGTTCTCCTACGGCTCCGGCTGCGGGTCCGAGTTCTTCAGCGGGGTCGTCACGGAGCGCGCCGCCGGCCGGCTCGCGGCCCGCCCGCTCGCCCGCGCCGTGCAGGAGCGCCGCCGGCTCACCGTCGCCGAGTTCGACGAGTGGAGCCGGCACACCGCCGACCGTGCCTTCGGCGTCCGCGACGCCGTCCTGGACACCGGCCCCTACCGGTCGGTGCTGGACAGCCACGTGGCCGGTCGGGGCCTGCTGCTGCTCGACCGGATCGAAGACTTCCACCGCGTGTACCGGTGGAGTTGACCGCGCCATCCGAGGAGGACCCATGAGTGTGCCCACGTCCGCGGTCGTCGTGCCCGACCTGCTCCGGCACCGCACCGGCCTGATGCCCGAGCAGGAGGCGATAAACGTCCGCGGCAAGACGGCGATCACCTACGGCGACTGGGACCGGCGCTCGAACGCCGTCGCCCGCGCGGTGCTCGACCGGCTCGGCGGCACCGGCCGGGGCGCCCGGGTGGCGCTGCTGTTCGGCGGCGACGACTGGATCGACTACGCGGTCGCCTACCTCGGCGTGCTCAAGGCCGGCGCCACCGCCGTACACGTCAACGACACGATGCCGGCGGTGGAGCTGCGCCGCCGGTTCGACCAGTGCGGGGTGGCCGGTGTGATCCGCGGCGCTGCGCTGCCCCCGTGGCGGGACGACGCCGGACGCTGGTCGGTGGTCGTCGCGGACCTCGACCAGGGCGACACCGGCGCCGTCGACACCGGCGTCACCCCCGAGGACATCTCCGACATCCTCTACACCTCCGGCACCACCGGGCCGGCGAAGCCGTTCACCAACCCGCACGGCAACCTGACGTACGGGCGCGGGTCCGCCGCCCTCGGGCAGCTGGTCGACCCCGCGCCGCTGCTCGCGCCGATGCCGCTGGGCACCACGTCGAGCGCGACGACCGTCGCGGTGCTGGCCACCACGACGCCGTCGCCGCTGATCGTGTGCTCCCCGGACGACCCGGAGGAGATCGCCCGCCTGCTCGCCACGCACGGCTGCGCGACGCTCATCCTGACCCCGTGGACCGCGATCCGGCTCGCCGCCGTCCGCCCGCAGGACCGCTACGACCTCGGCTCGGTCAAGACCATCGGCAACGCGTCGGCGATCATGCCGCCGCGCATCGCCCGTGACCTGCTCGCCGCCATGCCGAACGCCACCATCGCCAACGCCTACGCGCAGTCCGAGGCGGTGCCGGCGATCATCCTGGGCAACGTCGACCCGGACCGGCCGATGTGGCTGGGACGCCCCGGACGCGGCACCGAGATGCGCGTCGTCGACCCGCAGGGTGAGCCGCTGCCGCCGGGCGAACTCGGCGAGGTGTGGCTGCGCTGCGAGGCGCCCAAGCGGCTGTACCTCGACCAGGCCCTCAACGCCCGCGTCCACGCCGGCGGATGGACCCGCACCCGCGACCTCGGACGCGCCACCGCCGACGGCGAGCTGTTCCTGTTCGACCGGATGACCGACGTGATCACCACGGACGGGAAGCTCGTGTCGTCGCTGGAGGTCGAGGCCGCGCTCTACGACCACCCCGCGGTACGGGAGGCCACAGCCGTCGCGCTGCCCGACCCGGAGCACGGCGAGATCGTCGTCGCCGTCGTGGCCGCCGACCCGGCCCTGGACGACGCGACGCTCGTCGCGTTCCTCGCCGAGCGGCTGGAGCCGCACCAGGTTCCCGCGCGTATCCACCGTCTCGACGCGCTGCCCCGCGGCGGCACCGGCAAGGTGCTGAAGTTCCAGTTGCGGCAACGCTTCGGCGGCTGACCGTCGCGGTTGTCGCCGTCGCACGGCCTCCGCCGCGTACCCTGTCTGGGCGGGTATCGGCGCGAGCCGGCTGCCTCCGGCCACCTCGGCCGCCGGGGTGGCCGGGCCTTGGGCGGTGGCCACGGACAGACATCGAGGTGGGAGATGCCGCAGCTGAACCCGGTCGCGGCGCAGCGCGCGGAGGCCGTCGCCGTCGCGGCCCTCGCGGTCGTCGTGACCGTCGCGGCCGGTTACCCGTGGTGGTCGCTGCTCGCCCTCTTCCTCGTCTTCGACCTGTCCATGCTC
Source organism: Micromonospora sp. CPCC 205554 (assembly GCF_036902745.1). Taxonomy (NCBI): domain Bacteria; kingdom Bacillati; phylum Actinomycetota; class Actinomycetes; order Micromonosporales; family Micromonosporaceae; genus Micromonospora; species Micromonospora sp. CPCC 205554. Next base: position 616,623 of record NZ_JBAKHP010000001.1, read on the forward strand.
GGCTACCTGCGCGGGCCGCGCGTCGGCGCCGTCTGCTACAACGTGGCGCACTCGTACACGCTGCCGGCGGTGCTCGGCGCGGTGGCCGTGGCGGCGGCCGTGTCCGGCGACCGGATCGACTGGCTGGGAGTGCTCGCGGTCGCGTGGGCGTTCCACATCGCCGTCGACCGCGCCCTGGGTTACGGCCTCAAGACGACCGAGGGGTTCGAGCACACCCACCTCGGCCGGATCGGGAAGGCCCACCGCGCCGGGCCGTCCGCCGGCGAACGCTGACAGCCCCGGTCAGGGGCGGGACGGCCGGCAGTTCGCGCTCGTCAGCCGCACCGAGTACTCGCGGTCGTCGGACGTGATCCCGGACGGCACGCCGTCGAAGTGGGCCTCCACCTTCTCCCAGCCCCGGCGCTGCTCGTAGTGCAGGTGCGGGGCGCCGGAGTTCCCGGTGCTGCCCACGCGCCCGAGCTGGTCACCCCGGGCCACCCGCTGTCCGGCCTTCACCGACGGCGGTTCGAGCAGGTGCAGGTACTGCGTCTCCCACTTCCCGCCGTGGTCGATCTTGACCCAGTAGCCGCCGCCGCGTCCCCGCGGCCCGTCCGGATCCTCCGGCGTACGACCGCCCAGCGAGCCGTTGATCCCCGACCCGGACGGCTCGCCCACGCCGACCCGGCAGCAGGTGTCCGGCGCGAAGACGTTCAACGGCGGCGAGGGGTGTCACTACGCGGACGACACCGTCTGGTTCACCACGAAGGGCGACAACCGCGTGTGGCAGGTCAACCTGGCCGCCGGCACGTACGAACTCGCCTACGACGACAACCTGGTCAGCCCCGGCACCGCTCCGCTGACCGGCGTCGACAACATCACCGGGTCCACGGCCGGTGACCTGTACGTCGCGGAGGACGGCGGCAACATGGAGATCTGCATGATCACGCCGGACGACAAGATCTCCGTCTTCCTGCGGATCACCGGGCACAGCGGCTCGGAGATCACCGGGCCGGCGTTCACCCCGGCGGGGGACCGGCTGTACTTCTCGTCGCAGCGCGGCACGACCGGCTCGTCCTCCGGCGGCATCACCTACTGCGTCACCGGGCCGTTCCGCCGATGACCGGCTCCCGGCGCCGCTGACCGGCACGTGGCCGCCCGGCGAGGGACGCCCGGTCTTCACCGCGCGTCCCTCGCCGACGCGCTCCGCCGGGACGACCGGGCCCCCGCCGGCCGGTCGGACCCTGCGGTGGCGCGCCCCGGTCAGCGCGAACACGCCGTACGCCGCGAAGCCGAGCGCGATCCGGCGTTGCGTTTCACCAGCACGCATACGCAGGACGTCCACCACACCCGCGTCCGCCGGCAGGCCGGCGCGACGGCGCCTCCGGGCTGCGGTCGACGGCGTGATCCAATGACGCGCATGGTTCTCCAGCGGATCGCCGCCGGCCTCCTGTTGCTGATCGGGTTTCTGGCGATGGCGGCCTCGCACACCTTCCCGTTCCTCGACGACCTCTCCGAACCGGCCGAGGTCGCGGTCGCGATCGGGGGCGCGGCGTGCCTGCTGGCGGGGGTGTGGCTGTGGTTGCGCAAGCCGGCCGACCGGTCGTCCGCGACCTCGGCCGGCGACGGTGAGAGCCCGTGACGGCGGGCGGATCGGAGGCCGGCAGAGGCCGGCGTTCCCGGTGACGTGTCCGCCCGCCGCTGGCACCGGCTGTCGCACCGGCGAGCGGTCCCGGCGGTGGCATCGGATACTGGGCCGATGACCAACCCCGACCTCGATCCCGAGGTGTACCCGCCGATCGACCCGCGTGAGGACGTGCCGGACGACCCCGGCGAACTCCTCCCGGACACGCCCGGCGAACTGCCCGAGGCGCCGGTCGAGCCGATGCCCGACGACGGGGATCCCGGGGGCGTGCCCGAACCGGCCTGACCGGTCCAGCCCCGCACCGGCCCCCTCCTTTATCGACGATGATGGATAATTCTGTGGTGACGGGCGCGCCGACCGCAGGGGAGACCGGATGAGAATCGTCGATGCCCGGGTCATCGTGACCTGCCCCGGCCGCAACTTCGTGACGCTGAAGGTCGTCACCGACGAGGGAGTCACCGGCGTCGGCGACGCCACCCTCAACGGCCGGGAACTGGCCGTCGCGTCCTACCTGCGCGACCACGTCGTGCCGCTGCTGATCGGGCGTGATCCGGCCCGGATCGAGGACACCTGGCAGTACCTCTACCAGGGGTCGTACTGGCGGCGCGGTCCGGTCACGATGAGCGCCGTCGCCGCCGTGGACACCGCGCTGTGGGACATCAAGGGCAAGGTCGCCGGGTTGCCCGTCTACCAGTTGCTCGGTGGCCGGTCCCGCGAGGGCGTGACCGTGTACGGACACGCCAACGGCGAGACCGTCGACGAGGTGCTCACCGAGGTCGCCCGCTTCGTCGACCTCGGCTACCGCGCGGTGCGGGTGCAGTGCGGCGTGCCCGGCCTGCCCCGGACGTACGGCGTCAGCGCCGACAAGATGTTCTACGAGCCCGCCGACGCCGCGCTGCCGACCGAGACGACCTGGTCGACGGAGGCATATCTGGCCCACGTGCCGGGTGTGTTCGCCCGGGTCCGTGAGGAGTTCGGCCCCACCCTCCGCCTGCTGCACGACGTGCACCACCGGCTCACCCCGATCGAGGCGGCGCGGCTCGGCAGGAGCCTGGAGCCGTACGCGTTGACCTGGATGGAGGATCCCGTCCCGGCGGACCTCCAGGAGGGTTTCCGGCTCATCCGCTCGCACACCACCACGCCGATCGCGGTCGGCGAGGTCTTCAGCAGCATCTGGGACGCCGCCCAGCTCATCCGGGAACAGCTCATCGACTACATTCGCACCACTGTGGTCCACGCCGGCGGGATCACCCATCTGCGACGCATCTTCGACCTCGCCGCGCTGCACCACGTCCGCAGCGGCTCGCACGGCGCCACCGACCTCTCCCCGGTCTGCATGGCCGCCGCGCTGCACCTGGACATCGCCATCCCCAACTTCGGCCTCCAGGAGTACATGCGGCACACCGAACAGACGGACGAGGTGTTCCCGCACGGCTACCACTTCGACGGCGGCTACCTGCATCCGGCCGAGACCCCGGGGCTCGGGGTGGACATCGACGAGCAGGCCGCGGCCCGCTACCCGTACGCACCGGCCTACCTGCCGGTGAACCGGCTGGCGGACGGTACCGTGCACCCCTGGTGAGCGCGCCGGTTCAGTGGATGCGGCGACCGTGCGCGTCCGGCACCCCGGACTTGCGGAAGAAGTAGGTGTTGATCTGGTCCCGCCACTCGACGGCGCTGCGGAGCTGTTCGTCGAGGCGCTCGGCGACCCGGTCGTGGACGGCCGGGTCGACCGCCCCGGCGACGAGCCGCCACCGCTCCCGCATCGCCGCCACCTCCTCGACCCCGGCGAAGTGCGTGTCGTAGATGTGCTGGATCACGGTACGGCCGCCGTGCAGCACGTGCCGGTAGGGGACGTGGTGGAAGAACAACAGCAGTTCGTCGGGGCAGCGCTCGACTGACTCGTACACCTCCGACCACGGCGGCGGGTACTGGCCGGTGAAGCCGGTCCCGGTCGCCCGGGTCCGGTCCACCCCGACGCCGTCGCGGTCGGCGAAGTGGTAGGTCCCCCACGGGGTGTACTCGTAGCCGTCCACGTCCGGGCCGTAGTGGTGGCCGGGCCGCACCATGAAGCCGACGCCGAGCGGGGCGGTGTAGCGCTCGTAGGTGCGCCAGGAGTCGTCCATGATCGCGTGCATCGTTCGCCGCACCGGTTCCGGATCGCCTGTGGTGACCGGCAGCCAGGTCAGGTCGATCCACTCGTCGAGGATCGCGGCGGGATCCAGCAGCGGATCCCAGGCGAGCCGACCGAAGGCGTACAGGTTCGCCTGGGCCAGGGGGTGCCCGGTCCAGAACGGGTCGTCGCCCACGTTGGCCACGGCGACCAGGCCGCCGCCGGTGCCCGCCCGGCCGGCCGCCACGTCGGCGATCGTGCCGCCGGCCTCGCCCCGGGGCCGGAACCGCAGCACCTCGCTCCACCATGGTCCGAGGTAGCAGACGTGCCGCTGCTGGCCGGTGTACTCCTGCGTCGCCTGCACCTCCACCGCCAGCCGGGTGGCCGGCATCGCGGCCAGCACCGGGGACACCGGTTCGCGTGGCTGGAAGTCCATCGGGCCGAACTTCACCTGGAGGATCACGTTGCCGGCGAATCGCCCGTCCAGCGGCGCGAAGTGGTCGTACGCGGCCCGGGCCCGGTCGGTCGACCGGTCCCGCCAGTCCTGGCGGTGGTCGTAGACGAACGCCCGCCAGTGCACCACGCCGCCGTGGGGGGCGAGCGCCTCGGCGAGCAGGTTCGCGCCGTCGGCGTGGTCGCGCCCGTACGCGAACGGGCCGGGCCGGCCCTCGGAGTCGGCCTTCACCAGGTAGCCGCCGAAGTCGGGGATCCGCTGGTAGACCCGCCGGGTGGCGGCGGCCCACCAGGCCCGTACCCGCTCGTCCAGGGGGTCGGCGGTGGGCAGGCCGCCGAGGACCACCGGCGCGGCGAAGGTCACCGACAGATGCACCCGGATGCCGTACGGGCGGAGCACCTCGGCGATCTCCGCGACGTCGCCGAGCCGGTCGGTCAGCAGCCGCGCCTCGGTGTCGTGCACGTTGACGTTGTTCACCGAGATCGCGTTGACGCCGCAGGCGGCGAGCAGGCGCCCGTAGTCCCGGAGCCGGGCGGGCTCGCGCCGGGCGGCGCCGTCGCGCCAGAACAGGGAGCCGCCGGCGTAGCCGCGCTCGACCTGGCCCGACACCGGGTGTACGGCCACGTTGTCCCAATGGTCGAGCATGCGCCGGTCCAGCACCGGCCGGTGCCGGCGCGCCGGAAGGTCGTCGTCGAAGGCCGCCGCGCCGAGCCGGACCACGTGGAACATCCCGTACAGCAGGCCGGCCGGCGCGTCGGCCAGGACCACCGTCACGCCGTTCACCCGCGCCAGCAGGTACCCCTCGTCGCCGAGGGCGCCGTCACCAGTGCCGTTCACCGCCGGTGTCGCACCGAGCCGGGCCGCCTCCGCCGCCGCGTTCGGCACCGGACCGGCCTCGCGCAGGGCCAGCACCAGGTCGGCGTCCACCTGCCACGGTGGACCGTGCCAGACCCGTCCGCCGTACCGGGCGCAGGCCCGGCTCACCTCGTCGAGGACGGTGTCGACCAGGAGGCCGTCGCCGTGCACCAGCACCCCGCGGGAGCCGAGGTCGCGGAACGCGGCGGGCGGCAGCCAGGCGGCGTGCCAGGTCGACTCGCCGGCGTCGGCGGACGCCCGGCCGGTGACCGGAACGCTCATGCGGTGAACTCCGCCCGGATGTCGTCGATCATCGGATCGCCGATCCGCAGCAGCGCCAGCACCATGAGCGCGGCCGCCAGGGCGAGCACCGCCTCGGAGAACACCGCTGTGACACCGGCGGCGGCGGCCAGCAGCACGACGTTGCCGACTGTGACGCCGGGCCTGCGCGCCACGAAGTAGACGGCGAGCCGGAGCACGTCGCGGGTGCGGAAGGTGAACAGCGAGACGATCACCAGCGCGTTGAGGCCGACCAGGACCACCCCCGCACCGACCGCCACCAGCGGCACCGCCCACCAGCCGGGGACCGCGGCGGCGGGCAGGTTCGCCAGGTTGACCGCGATGACTGCGAGCCACAGCAGCGTCGGCGCCCAGACGCGCAGCACGCCCGGCAGGTTGGCCCGGTAGGCCCGGCGGAACACGGCCGCCGGACGGAGATCGGTCAGGTCGGGGCGTTGGTGCCGCAGCGTGTACAGGGCGGCCGAGACCGCCGGACCGACCGGCAGCGCGGCGGCGGCGACGAGTGGAAGGTTGCTGCTGTCGCGTTCGAGCAGCACGAGCACGGCCAGGCCGGGCAGCATGCTCGCCAGGAGCAGCAGTTCGACCACGAGCAGGGTGTGGACCGTCGCGGCGGCCCGCGACAAGGGCCCGTCGCCGAACTCCCGCAGCCCGCCGGTCGCGCCGGTCACCGTCGGTCCCCGGGCGGGTCGAGCAGCCTGTCGTCCCACCACGGCGGGGTCTCGTCCACCACCGGGGTCAGCTCGGCGAGGGTCACCTCGTGCCGGGCGAGGTCGAGGTCGAGGTCGGCCCGCCCGCCCGCGACCGGCAGGGCCCGGTGGGTACGGGCCGGCTCGGCGGCCTCCCGCAACGCGTCGAGCTGCCGAGGGCGGGGCGAGTGCGGGCTGCCCATCTCCCGCCAGGCCGCGAAGGCGTTGCCGGCGTCCTCGCTCACCGACGAGCGGAGCAGGAACGCCGACGCGGTACCCGGCGGGCCGATCGGAACCGACAGCGACACGCTGTGCCGCTCGGGTGCCGGTTCCCGGCCGGTGACGTCCACCGGGGCCCAGGCCAGCACCGCGACCCGGCCGTCGGGGTGCCGGGTGACGAGATGGTCCGGCCCGCGCGCGAGCACCTCGTCGCCGAGCCGGGCCATGAACGCGTACAGGTGGTAGGTGGGTTTCTTGATCTGCCGGTGGGTGAGCAGGCCGAAGCCGCCGTGCAGCGGCGCGGTCGGCACCCCCTCCTCCTCGAACACGTCGCTGAAGGTCCAGTAGGAGAAGGAGTCGACCAGGTCCCCGCCGCCGGCCAGCACCGGCGCGAGGTAGGCGGCGTGGAAGGCCGTGTCGTGGATCGGGTTGTCCGGCCGGTAGGAGGAGTTGAACTCGGTGATGTGCACCGGGCGGCCGGCCAGCGCGGTGCCGGCCAGGTGCCGGCGGGGCGCGGCGAACTGCTCCAGCAGTTCCGTGGCCGGGGCCAGGGTCTGCCGGGTGCCGAACGGCACGTGCCGGGCGGGGCCGGAGGTGTAGGCGTGCCGGCTGACGAAGTCGACCGGCACGTCGCGGTCGGTGACGAACTCGGCGAACGGCTTGAGCCACTCGTCGGCCCCGGGTGAGAGGGCCGGGCCGCCGACCTGGAGCGCCGCGTCGACGTCCTTGACGGCGTGCGCCGACACCTCGTAGAGGCGGTGGTAGGCGTTCTGGTCGGCGCGCGCCCAGAACGCCGTCAGGTTGGGCTCGTTCCACACCTCGACGGGCCAGCCGCGCACCTCGTCCAGGCCGTACCGGTCGACCAGGTGGGCCACCGTGGCACGGACCAGGTCACCCCATTCGGTGTACGACCGGGGAGGCGTCACGTTGCCCCGCCACCAGAACACCGTCTGGTCGCCGGAGGCGAGCGCCGAGGGCATGAACCCCAGCTCCACGAAGGGCCGGATGCCCATTTCGAGGTAGGCGTCGACGACCTGGTCGACGTAGGTGAAGACGTGCCGCACCCGGCGCTCGCCCCGGTGGTCGTAGGGGCGGTGCACCCCGACGCCGTCGCTGAGCAGCCCGTGCCCGCGGATGTGCCGGAAGCCGATGTCCCGCTGCACCAGCGCCAGCGAGTCCTGATAGTCGCGTCGCAGCGCCAGGTCGAACCGGCCGGTGCCCACGCAGGTACGCCAGGCGTCGGTCAGCCGGCCGACGGGCCGCTCGGGAACGGTGCCGCGCATCGCCGGTCAGCCGTGGCTCTTGCGGTACCGCTCGTACGCCTTGTTGACCAGGTCGGTGTAGGCCTGCGCATTCTTGCCCTTCAACTCCGAGACGTAGGCGTCCCACTCGCTCAGCGGCCGCTGGCCGAGGGCGAACTTCAGCGTGTTCTGGGTGACGTGGTCCTTCAGCGCGGTCGCCCACAGCGTCGTCTGCTCCCGCTCCTCGTCACTGAGCGGCGCGGGTGGCGGAGTCACCCAGGGCGCGGCCTTGCGGGCGTTCATCTCCTTCTGGAACTCCAGTTCCTCGGGCGAGAAGAACGACTGCACCAGGTCGAGCTTGCCGCCGTACGCGAAGACGCCGTTGTAGAAGCCGAAGTCCTTCTGCAGGTGCTTGCTGCCCTTGGGGTTGAGCCCGATGACGTTGACGTCCGGGGCGAGGGTGCGCTTGCCCGAGGCGTCCTTGGTGTACGTGGTGCCCTCGACGCCCCACTTGGCGAACTCCTGGCCGGCGTCGGAGTACCAGAGCCAGTCGACGAACTGCATCATGGCCACGAAGTTCTTGCCGTCGCGGGCCTTGCTGGAGATCATCACGCCGTTCTCCAGCCGGCTCGCCGCGTTGACCGGGCCGGTCGGCCCGACCGGGAAGAGGATCTTGCCGAGCCGGGCGTTCGGGTTGATCTTCGCGATGTCCGGGCGGTAGTCGTTCACCAGCGTCTGCGCGTTCGTGCTGATCACGAAGGACTTGCCGCTGGCGAGCTTCTGCCGGGCCTGGTCGTCGGTCTGGGTGAACGTCTCCGGGTCGAGCAGCCCTTCGGCGACCAGCTTGTGGAGGTACTCCACCACCTGCCGGTAGCCGTCCGACGCGCCGGTGAAGACGTACCTCCCGGCCCCGGCGTCCCAGCTCGTCGGCTGGTAGTTCCAGCCGGCGCCGGGCAGGCCGTGTGCCAGGGCGAGCATGTTCAGCAGGTTGCCGGCCGGGTTGGGCTTGCCGAAGCGGTCGGAGAACGGGATGACGTCCGGGTGGGCCGCCTTCATCGCCTTGAGCATGGCGTACACCTCGTCCCACGTGGTGGGGGACGGGATCTTCAGCTGCTCCAGCACGTCGGTGCGGACCGCGAGTGTGTAGTCCTGCCAGGGCTTCTCGTGCAGTCCGGGCAGCAGGTAGAACTTGCCGTCCTCCTGCCGGAGCGTGTCCATCTCCGGCTGGAGCTTCCACCGCTCGATCTTGTCCTTGAAGTGCGGCATCAGGTCGAGGTAGTCACTGACCGGCAGGATCGCGCCGGAGGAGACGTACGAGTTCTCCTGCGGGTGGTAGGTCTTCGGGATGATCAGCGGGGCGTCGCCGGAGCCGACCAGTACGCTGCGCTTCTGCTCGTAGTCGCTCAGCGGCACGGCTACCGGGTCCAGCTTGACGTTCGTCCGCCCGGCCAGCTCGGTCCAGAACAGCCACTCCGGCTTGAGCGGGTAGTTCGGGTGGTTGTTGTAGAGGATCGAGAACGTGACCGGCTCGGTGGCCTTGAACTGGTCCCCGACACCGTACTTCTCCATCGCGCCGGCACGGTTGCGGTCGAGGTCCTTCTTGTCGGGGGTGTCGTCGCCGCAACCCGCCAGGGAGACGACGGCGGCCGCGCCGGTGGCGAGCAGCACCTGGCGCCGGGACAGCTGGGCCATGGGTTCTTCCTTCCGGTGGTGGGGGTGCGTGGGCGGCTATCCCTTCACGGCGCCGAGCATGACTCCGGAGACGAAGTAGCGCTGGATGAAGGGATAGACCGCGAGGATCGGCAGGATCGTCAGCACGATCGTCACGGACTGGATGGTGGCGGCGGACTGGACGACGTCGCCGGCGCTGCCGAGGCCACCGCCGGTCTGCGTGGCGTCGGTCGCGCCCGCGATGAGGTTGCGCAGGTAGACGGTGACCGGGAGCAGGTCCTGACGGTCCATGTAGAGGAACGCGGCGAACCAGGAGTTCCAGAACGAGACGGCGTAGAACAGCACCATCGTGGCGACCATCGCCTTCGACAACGGCAGCACGATCCGCAGCAGCGTGCCGTACGTGTTCAACCCGTCGACGGCGGCGGCCTCCTCCAGCTCGACCGGCAGGCCCTCGAAGAACGCCTTCATCACCAGCAGGTTGAACACGTTGATGGCGTTGGGCAGGGCGATCGCCCACACGGTGTTCTTCAGCCCCAGGCTGGTGACCAGGACATAGTTGGGGATCAGGCCGCCGGTGAAGAACATGGTGAACACGGCGATGCCGACCAGCGCGGTCCGGCCCCGAAGGTGCCGCTTCGACAGCACGTACGCGTAGCAGGTGGTCAGCACGACGGAGATGAGCGTGGCGACCACCGTGTAGAAGACGGTGTTGCGGTAGCTGACCCAGAACGTCGGGTCGGAGGTCACCACCCGGTACGCGGTGAGGTTGAACCCCCGCGGCACAAGGTTCACCTCACCCGCGACGATGTACGCGTTGTCGCTGAGCGAGCGGGCCACGATGGTGAGGAACGGGTACAGGGTCACCACCACGACGCCGGTCAGCACGACGGCGTTGACCGCCTGGAAGACCCGGTAGCCCCGGGTGGGCCGGGGGCCACGCGGGCGGGCGGCCGGTTCCCGCGTACGGGCCGGGGTACGGGCCTGCGTGCTCACCACAGGCTCGTCCCCACCGTGCGCCGGGAGATCGCGTTCGCCGACAGCACCAGCGTCAGCCCGATCACGGACTCGAACAGGCCGATCGCGGCGGCGTAGCTGAGGTTCCCGGAGACGATGCCCACCCGGTACAGGTAGGTCGAGATCACGTCCGCCGTCGGGTAGGTGAGCGGGTTGTACAGCAGGAGGATCTTCTCGAAGCCGACGGCCATGAAGGTGCCGATGTTGAGGATCAGCAGGGTCACCATCGTCGGCCGGATCCCCGGCAGCGTCACGTGCCAGGTCTGCCGCCACCGGTTGGCGCCGTCGATGCGGGCCGCCTCGTACAGGTCGCCGTCGACAGTGGTCAGCGCGGCGAGGTAGAGGATGGTGCCCCAGCCGACGGTCTGCCAGACCTCCGAGGAGACGTAGATCGTCCGGAACCATCCCGCCTGCTGCATGAACGGGACCGGCTCGCCGCCCACGGCGCGCACCATCTGGTTCACCGTGCCGTCCACCGACAGCAGCTGCAGGACCATGGCGGCCACGATCACGATCGACAGGAAGTGCGGCAGGTAGGACACCGACTGCACGAACCGCTTGAGGGCGCGGTTGCGCACCTCGTTGAGCAGCAGTGCGAGCACGATCGGCAGCGGGAAGCAGAACACCAGGGTCAGCGCGCCCAGCACGAGCGTGTTGGTGAACACGTTCCAGAAGGTGGGGTCGGTGAAGAACAGCCGGAAGTACCGCAGCCCGGTCCAGTACTCGCCGAACAGGCTGCCGCCCGGCTGGAAGCGCCGGAACGCGATCACGTTGCCGAGCATCGGCAGGTAGCGGAACGTCAGGAAGAACAGCAGCGGCAGGACGGCCAGCGAGTAGAGCTGCCAGTCCCGGCGCAGGGCCCGCCGCCAGGGCGTACGGCGACCGCGCCGGATCGGGGATGCCAAGCTCATCCTCCCGCCTGACCATCGACCGGAACTTTCCGGTAATACGCCGTAAGCCTTTCGGAAATTTATGGGTATCGTTATCGCGTGTCAAGAGTGTCGATTGACAACTCCCTCGACCAGCTCCGCCGCTATGCGCCGGCCGTCGTCGAGCCCGCCGACTTCGACCAGTTCTGGCGCGCCACCCTCACCGCCGCCGCGGCCACCCCGCCGCTCGTCCGCGTCCGTCCCGAACCCACCGGCCTGCGGCTGGTCGACGTGTGGGACGTGACGTTCGCCGGCTTCGCCGGGGAGCCGGTCCGGGCCTGGTACACCCGCCCCGCGGGCGTGCAGGAGCCGCTGCCGGCCGTGGTGGAGTACCCCGGGTACGGACGCGGCCGGGGCCTGCCGGGCGAGCGGCTCATCTGGCCGGTGGCCGGTTACGCCCACCTGCTGGTGGACAACCGGGGACAGGCCGGACTGTTCAGCCGCGGCGACACCCCGGACCCGCACGACGCGCCCGGCGGGCCCAGTCCCGCCACGCGGGGAATCCTGACCCCGGACGACTACCACTACCGCCGCCTGATCACCGACGCGGTCCGCGCGGTCGACGCCGTCCGCGTACTGCCCGGGGTGGACCCGGCCCGCGTCGCCGCGGTGGGCAACAGCCAGGGTGGTGGACTCGCGCTCGCGGCGGCGGGCCTGGTCGACGGCCTCGCCGCGCTCCTGGTCACCGCCCCGTTCCTGTGCGACATCCAGCGCGCCATCGAACTCACCGAGGCGTCCCCCTACGGCGAGATCGCCCGCTACCTGGCGGTGCACCGCGAGGCGGAGGAGCAGGTCCGGCACACACTGTCCTATGTCGACGGCGTCACCTTCGCCCGGCGGGCCACCGCTCCGGCGCACTTCGGGATCGGCCTGCGGGACGAGGTCTGCCCACCGAGCACCGGCTTCGCCGCCTACAACCAGTACGCCGCCGCCGGATCGACGGTGCCGTCACGGGAGATGCACACGTACCCGTTCAACGGGCACGAGGGCGGGGAGGCCGTCCACGTCCGGCGGCAGCTGCGCTGGCTCGACGCGGTGATCCGTCCCACCGGGACCGTAGCCGGGTGACGGACCCACCGGATGTGCGCAGCGGAGCGCCTGGACCTGGGCCGGTGTCTCGGGGCAGGCGTCGTGGCGCCTGCGCGGGCACCCTCCGGGGCGACTGTCGTCCGCCCCTAGACTGCGCCGATGGATGCAGAATTCACGGCCAACGCCGCAGCCACCGCCGCGATCTTCGGAGTCTTCGGGATGGCCTGGTTCGGCTGGGCGCAGGAGGCACCGCCCAAGGCGTGGCGTCCGTGGCTCGGCATCGGCTCGGTGTTGTCCCTGGCCGCGGCGATCACCGGTGGCATCGTCACCGCACGCACCTGGCACGAGGGCAGCTCCGTGGACGACAGGACGGGGCCGGTCTTCGGTGTGATCGTCCTGATCGAGGTGGTCCTCTGCGCCGCCGGCGCGATCTGGCTCCGGCGGACCGGCCGCACGCCCCTGGTTCCGGCCTGGATCGCCCTGATCGTCGGCCTGCACTTCTTTCCCCTGGCGCCACTTCTGGGGTATCCGGCCCTCGCGATCTGGGCCGCGCTGGTCACCCTGGTCGCGCTCGGCGGCGTCGCCGTCGCCCGACGGTACGACCTCACGCCCAGCGCCGCCGTCGGTGCCGGCACGGGTGTGGCGCTCCTGGCCGGAGCGGCGACCGCACTGGTGCACGCGCTCACCTAGGCGTACCGCCCGGCGCTGCCCGAGGGGAGTCAGCAACCCTGGCGGCGGCTGTAGATCTGGTGGCGCTGACCAGCCCATCCGATGTAGCCGACCGCCTCGACGCAGTAGGTCGCCGTGCCGGTGACGGCGACCGGGCCGGCGTAGTAGCTGAAGTCGCCGGAATTGGTGTCCGCGCCTCCCGATCGGGTGCAGTGCGCGCCCTCGCCCGAACGCTCCGCGCAGCGGTAGATCTGCACGAAGGTCGGAGCCGACTTCCCGTACGCCGCGCCGCGGTGGTAGAAGCAGGCGCTGTTGGTGCCCCCGTTGCTGCTGTTGTAGTAGATCACCAGTTCACCGAGCCCGGACGACTGCACCTGGCTGTAGGTGATGGTCCCCGAGCAGGAGCCGGCCGCCTGGGCGGCGGGGGCGCCGGCCGTCAGGCCCGCCCCGATGGTCACCAGCACCGTCAACATCGAAAGTGCGCGCTTCATGAAATCCCCGATCCTACCGCTGATACGTCCAAAGTGGATCATAGACGCCCGTGTCCCGTCGGAGCGACGGGCCCGCTTCCATAGGTGACCACCTATTGACAAACAATATTAACAATTGGACTCTGCTGAGAGAGCGCTCTCCCGTCCCGTCTCCAGCGAGGTGTCGCCATGCGTCTCCGAAGAAAGCTGCTCGCCGCCGCGTCCGCCCTGGTCGCCGGACTCGCGGGCACCGTCGCCGCCACGCCCGCCCACGCGGTCGGACCGGCGTTGCTGCCCGTCACCGTCACCAACACCACCGGCCGCAGCGACCCGGTCCACCTCTATGTCATCGGCGTCCAGTTGTCCTCCGGCCGGCTCGGCTACGTCACCTCCGGCGGCACCTTCGTGCCCTGGACCGGCGGGCAGATCCCGCCGTCGCCCGCGCCGGACGTCTCCATACCGGGCCCCGCCAACGGCGGCAGCACCACGATCCGGTTTCCCCGTGGCTTCTCCGGCCGGGCCTACTTCGCACTCGGGCAGAAGCTGAAGTTCTTCCTCACCCCGGACGGGCTGGTACAGCCCGCACCCTGGGCGGCCGGTGACGCGAACCGCGACATCCTCTTCGACTGGAGCGAGTTCACCTACAACGACTCCGGGCTGTGGCTCAACAGCTCTCAGGTCGACATGTTCGCCATCCCGCACGCGGTCACCGTGACCGGCGCCACCGGCGTCACCAAGCGCACCGGCGACGTGGTGGCCAACGGGCGCAACGCGGTCATCGACGGCATCCGGGCACAGCCGGGCTGGGCCGGCACCGTCCACACCCGCTCCGACGGGACCGTGCTGCGCGTCCTGGCTCCGGGCAAGGCGGCCGGTGCCGGGCTGCTGAGCGCCACCTACCTGGACTCCTACATCGCCTCCGCGTGGAACGCGTACACCACGAAGACGCTGACCGTGGCGCCCTTCGCCGACCAGCCGGGCATCCGGTACTACGGCCGTACCTCGGGCACCACCATGACCTTCACCAACGGCAGCGGTCAGGTGGTCGCCTCCTTCAACCGGCCCTCCTCGGCCAGCGTCTGGGGCTGCGACGGCGACCTGCCCGCGCCCAACGACCAGGTGGTCGGCCCGATCTCACGTACGCTCTGCGCCGCCCTCAACCGGGGCACGCTCGGCACCGTCGACACCCAGCCCAGCACCAACGCCGCCGGCTTCTACCGCAACAACCCCACCAACCAGTACGCCCGCCTGATCCACGCCAACATGACCGACGGCCGGGCGTACGCGTTCGCCTTCGACGACGTCGGCGGATTCGAGTCGCTGGTGCACGACGGCGACCCCCGTTCGGCCGGACTGATCCTCAGCCCGTTCACCGGCGGTGGCGGCGGCACCCCGACCACCGGGGTGCCCGTGGTCAGCACCTGGAACAACAAGTGCATCGACGTGCCGAGCTCCAACTTCGCCGACCGCGCGCCGCTGCAGATGTGGAACTGCAACAACACCGACGCGCAGAAGTGGACGTTCAGCGGCACGGCGCTGAAGAGCCAGAACAACAAGTGCATGGACATCGACGCCGGGTCCACCGCCAACGGGGCGGTGGTGCAGCTCTACACCTGCAACGGCACCGGCGCGCAGCAGTTCACCCTGAACGCCGCCGGAGACCTGGTCAACCTTCAGGCCGGCAAGTGCGTCGACATCAAGGACTGGAACGGCGACGACGGCGCGAGGCTCCAGCTCTGGGACTGTGGGGGCACTGCCAACCAGAAGTGGCGCAAGGGCTGACCGGCCACGCGGCGAGGGCGGGGGCCGACCGAAGGTCGCCCCCGCCACCGGCAGGTGGAGCGCTCACTGGACCGGGACGAAGGTGGCGGCCAGCACCCGCCAGTTGCCGTCCTCCCGCACCCACAGCCGGGTGTAGCGCAACCGCGCGGACACGACGGCACCGCCCTGGACCGCATCCACCGCAGCGACGGTGCGGGTCACCCCGGTCTCACCGTCGTCCTGGACGTCGAGCGACTCCTCCACCAGGCCGGTGATCCGCAGGGCCCCCGAGCGGTAGCTCTCCAGATCGTCCTCCTTGGTGAAGACCGTGCCGTCCGGTCCGGCACCCACGACCCGGGGGTGCAGAAGCGCGTCGAGGGACTCGACATCGGCGGCACGCTGAGCGGCTTGGAGCCGCCGTTCCGCAGCACGGAGATCCATCCACCGATCCTCTCCGGCGCCCCGCACCACGACAAGCGGGTTAGCTCGCGGCAGAACGGCAACGTTGCGGCCCACACCCCTGTTCGCTGACATCTACCATCCCTGACCATGATCTCGACTGTGTGGCGGATACTCACCCGCCAGATCGACCCCAACCCGGCGCAGGACGACGCCGCGCTGCGCGAGGCGTGCACGCAGGCGCGGTACGGCTCCGACATCGGACCGGCCCGGAAGGCTCTGGCCGCCACCCGGGACGACTACGACCGCCGGGCACGGTACGTCCGTGTGCTGGCCGAATCGACCGCTCGTGGGCTGGGATCGCGGGTCGACCGTACGACCGGTCGCGTCGACACCACAGACGCCTGGACCGACCGCTGGGCGTCGCGCGCGCCCGCCGATCCGGACGCCCAGCTCGTCCGCGCCCGTTCGCTGATGGCACGGGCGTGGGAGGTGCGCGGCGGCGACTGGGCCTCCAACGTCCGTCGGGAGCAGTGGGCCGAGTTCCACCGCCTGCTGAACCTGGCCCGGCAGGTGAACGATGTCGCGATGCGGCTCGCACCGGACGACCCCACCCCGTGGGCGCACCGGCTCAATCTCATGATCGACGAGAGTGCGCCACTGGAGGACGTCGAGGAGACGTGGCGTGAGCTGACCAAGCGGGATCCCCGGCACCATCAGGGCCACGTCTTCAAGCTGACCTACCACTGCCGGAAATGGAGCGGCTCGCACGAGGCGATGTTCGGCTTCGCCCGCTCGGTCGCCGCCACGGCGCCCACCGGCTCACCACTACTCGTGCTGCCGGTTCGGGCCGCCGCGGAGTGGGCGCTGTGGGAGCAGGATCGCGAACCCCACGGCGGTACCGCCGAGGAGATCGGCGAGCGGTGGCGACAGGATCCGGTCATGCAGTCGGATCTCGACAACGCGCTGAACCGGTGGTTCCACCAGCCGGCGACCCGGCACGCCGACTGGCTCGACGACGCGAACTTCCTGGCGTACGGGCTGGTGCGCACCGGCCGTGACGCCGAGGCCGCGCCGGTGTTCGCGTCGATCGGCCGGTACGTGACCGGCGTTCCGTGGGCCTGGTGGGGCGACGAGCGGCACGACGCCGTCTTCCTCCGAGCCCGTCGCCGCGCCCGCCGCGCCGCCTGACCGCAGGCGAGGCCGTCGCGGCCACAGTCGATTCCCCCTCGGAGGAGCCGTTCTTACCACTCTCTTACGGGACCGCGCTCGGGCGCACACGGACCTTCCCGGAACGGGATGCTGAGGTCCGGCCACCAACCCGGGAAGAGGGTCACCATGGGATCACCGGCACGGTACGGGCTGTCCGTAGCGACAGTCTCCACTCTGGTGGCGGGCGTGCTGCTTCCGCCGGTCACGCCGGCCGCCGCCGCGACGCCATCGACATGGACGGCGACGGTCCCCGCGTTGATCCACGAGAGCCGGCTGACCGACGTGGCCGCGACCGGACCGAACAACGCCTGGTCGGTCGGCTACCAGGCGTCCACCTATACGGGCTACTCGATCGACCAGCCGTACGCCCTGCTGCGGTGGAACGGGCGGACGTGGACGGAGCGGCGGCTGCCGCACGAGGCGCACGTGCTGTACAAGGTGGACGCGGCGAGCGCCCGGGACGTCTGGACGGTGGGCTCCCGTCGCGTCGGCGAGTCGTACGCCGGGCACTTCGACGGCGTGACCTGGACGGCGCACGCGCCGTGGCCCGCCCCGACCGGGACCTCGGCGCTGCTGGACGTGGCCGCCACCGGCGGCGGCCGGGCCGTGTTCGTCGGCCACGACGGCGGCCGGCCCCTGGTCGTGGAAGGCGGCACCGGTCAGTTCGGCCGGGTCGCGGTACCGGGAACGGAGGGACTCAACGGCGTCCTGCGAGCGGTCTCCCGCACTCCGGACGGTGGCGTCTTCGCCGCCGGCGAACGGTACGTCGCCGACGCGCCCTACCCGGAGCCGATGATCGCGCAGCGCGTCGGCGGATCGTGGCGGGTGGCGCCACTGCCACCGATCCCGAGCGCCCGGCTCACCGGCGTGTGGGCCCGCTCGTCGACCGACGCCTGGGCGGTCGGTACCCAGGACTACGACTCCGCCCCGAAGCCGGTCATCCTGCACTGGGACGGCCGGACGTGGCAGCGGGTGGCCGGACCGGCCCCCGCCGGCTGGGCGTACGCCGTCGCGGGCGACGCGAACGGCAACGTCTGGATCAGCGGCACGAATCCGATCCCGCCGTACGTCGAGTACCCGGGCACGCTGCTGCTGCGCTACACCGGGGGGCGATGGAGCGTCGCGTACGGGCCGAAGGTCGACGGCAACGACCCGAGCCTGGACGGCCTGGCCAACATCCCGGGGACCTCGTCGTTCTGGGGGAGCGGCACCGTGTCGACCGCCGGGCTCCGCCTCACCGCCGTGATCGAGCGGACCAGGTGAGGGCACGGGTGTGAGCTCGTCAACCGGACCACCGACCGGTCGCGGCACGCCGCCGCGCACCCGCCGGCCCGTCTCCGAGGTGGAGGCGGGGCGGCCGGTCTTGTCGGAGCCCGTGGCTATCCTTCCGCGGTGTCGTACGCCGATCTCAGTTTCGCGCAGTGGAACGATCTCTCCGACGGCGCTGCCCGCCGGATCGCCCAGGACATCGCCGCGCGGCACGAGCTGACAGTGGTCGGCGTGCAGCACACGGCGTACGCGGGGCGGTCGCACCGGACGGCGCTGTTCGACCGTGCCGGGATGCGGTTCGCGCTCGTACCCGGCGGCCGGCCGGCGCTCGGCTACGACGCGGGCCGGTTCCGGCCCCATCCGCGCCAGGCCGCCGACTACGCCGACAGCACCGCCGAGTTCGGGCTTCCGTCGCTGACCGAGTACGTCGACGCGATGACCTCGCCCGCACGCGACGTCGACATGCCGGCGATGCTGGTCGCGGTGGACGCGTTCGACCCGTGCGAGATTCCGCTGGCGCCGGACGACCCCCGGGTGCGGGAGCTGGTCGCGTCGGCCGGAGGGCGGCTCGGCGGGCTGCGCACCGTCGGATCGGGCGGTGACGGGCTGAGCGTCGAGTTCGACCGGACCGGGCAGGTGGTGCGCGCACGGGCGATCCGCGAGGTCTCGTACGACGAGGCGATGGCCGGGCTCGCGAGCCTCGGTCTGCGGACGGCCTCCCCGGACGAGTGGGAGTGGGCGTGCGGCGCCGGTGCGACGACACTGTTCCGCTGGGGCGACGACTGCGCCGACGCCGGCTATCCGTACGACCACAAGACCGGCCCGCACCGGCAGGAGAACCTCTGGGGCCTGGCGATCGGGCAGGATCCCTACCGGCACGAGGCGACGACCGAACGCACCGTCGTGTGCGGAGGAGACGGCGGCGGTGCCACCTGTGGCGGAAGCGGCTTCTTCCTGGGCTGGCTCACCCTCGCCACTGCGTACCGCGACGAGGACTTCGGCCGGTGGTTCGCCTCCGACGACGGGTACGCCGACGAGATCCTGACCCGGCCCGTCATCGAGCTGAGCTGAGGCCCGGATGGACACCCGGATCCGCGAACCCCTCGGCACGGCGGGCGATGACTGATCGTCCGCTGCTGTTCCTGGACGTCGACGGGACGCTTCTGCCCTTCGGCGGCTCCGCCGGGCCGTCGGACGACGGCGTCAACCCGCTGCTGGCCGGTCTCGACGCCGGACACGGCTGCCGGCTCGCGGCGTTGCCGTGTGCTCTCGTGTGGGCCACGACCTGGATGCCGACCGTCGGGCCGCGCCCGTAGCCGTCGACACGAGCCGGTCAGGCTGCCCACAGCACCGCCTGTCATGCTCGACAACGATGACCACCGAGCGTCCCCACGGTTCCCGCCGCCCGCGCCGCCGCGCCCCGCGCGTCCTGCTGGTCGTCGGCGTCCTCGCGGTGCTCGCCGTCGCCGCGGCGGTCGTGGTGCCGCTGGTGCGGCCACCCGGCCCGCGACCGGACTTCCAGCTTCCGGTGGCCTGCGGCGAGACGTGGCGGCTGTCCACCTATCCGGGGCACGACGACTACGACGTCGACCTCTTCCCGACCTCCGGGCAGGCGTGGGGACGGCCGGTGCTCGCCTCCGCCGCCGGCACCGTCACGGTGGCGGCACCGTGGCCCAGGTGAACGTGCCGGAGGTGGCCGTGCCTGCGCGGAAGACCTGGAGGGTTCCGGCGGACAGGTCGCCCCAGGTGGTCGGCACGAAGCGGTAGAACTTGCCGTCGGTCTCGTCCTCGGTCAGGTAGACGACCCGGCGGACCGGGTCGGCCGCGGCCGCCTCGTGCTTGAACCGGCCCATCGCGGGCCGCGCCACGGCGGTCCCGCCGAGGGGGTACGTCTCGAAGACCCGGCCCAGGGACACCTCCTCGCAGGAGAGCCAGGTGTTCCACGGCGTCTTCCCGCCGGCGCAGTTGTTGTTGGTGCCGGAGAGGATCCGCGACGCCCCGACCACGGCACCGCTGGCGTTGAAGACCAGGCGTGAGGCGCCGCCGCCCGCGCCGGCCGCCACCTCGGAGTTCGACACGTAGATCCAGCCGGTGCCGTTGGGGAACACGGCGCCGCCGTCGGGAGCGTCGTGCCAGGTGTACGACGTCCCCGGCACGGTCCGGCGGGACCGCGCGACGATCGAGCTGGTGAACCCGGCCGGCAGCTGGATGCCGTTGGCTACGGCGGGCTGGAGCCCGCCGTAGGGGCCCGTCGCGTTCTGCGCCGGGGCTCCGTACGCGGCCGACCACGCCGTGAACGGCAGGGCGAGGGCGCCCGCACCGACAACAGTGGCCCGCAACATCGCTCGACGATCCATGGAACCTCCTCGTAGGTTCCCCAGATCTGACCGTGCGGAGCTTACGCACGCCGATCTGTTGGATGAACGTCGATGGACGGCTCGGTGTGCGGCGTCGTGCCCGCGCAGCTACGGACGCAGATCCGTCCGCGCCTTCCCGGTCGAGGGGTCGTACGGGTAGGAGAGGTGCTGGTGGGTCATCAGCCAGGCTCCGTCGCGTCGCTGGAAGACGCGGGTGCCCCGGGACCAGCTCTCGACCGGCGGGCCACCGCTCGGGCCGACCGAGACGCGGTTGAGGTCCCACGCGACGGCGAGGTCGCCGTCGACCAGGATCGTCAGGTCGGGCACGTCCCAGGCGACCGATCCGTCACCTGACGCGGCCAGGCCCGCCGCGCAGACCTCGCGGACCGCGTTCACGCCGACGTGTCGCAGCGGCTGGTCGTGCTCGTACGAGACCACGTCGTCGGCGACGGCATCCATCAGGGCATCGAGGTCCTTGGCCGCGGTGCCCTCGAACCAGCGCCGGTGGAGCCGGCGCACCTCCGCCTCGGCGGCGTCCGGGGCCGGCTCGGCGGCGGGTCGGCGAGCGGGAAGGAGTGGTGTTCGTGGGTGACCACCCAGCGGCCCTCCCGCCTGCGCAGGCCGAAGGTCAGCCGCAGGCGGTTCTGCGGGCGTGCGGCGAAGTCGGCGGACGTGCCGCAGCGCAGGAGCGCGTACGCGAAGGCCACGTCCTCGCCGGCTTCGACGTCCAGCGACTCGATCTCGAACGACGCGCCCTGCGCCTGCCACCTGAAGAACGGCGGCCAGACCTCCCGGTAGGCGTCCAGCCCGCGCACTCCCTCGTACGGCGGCGGCACGTCGAACATCACCATGTCCTCGGCGTGGTCGGCCAGGACGCCGGCGAGGTTCCCGTCATGGACCGCGGCGGCCCAGCGCTCGACCACGGCCCGGATCTGTTCTTCGTTGCTCGGCATGTCGGCTCTGCCCTTCGTGGCTGGTGAACCCGTCAGGACTACAACCCCGGCCGGACCGCGAACTCATCGCCTCCGCGCGAACCTTCCGGCAGCCGATCCGGTAGGTGGAAGGCAGGCAGGCGCGCGTCGAGGAAGGAGACGACCTCGGCCACCCGGCGCCCCCGCAGCACGAGCAGGTCCAGCCCCGCCGGCAGGTAGGCGGCAGCCGCGTCGTTCCAGAGGTACGTCCCGAACGCGAGCTGGCCGTTGGCACTCGTCGGCAGGAACCGCCACCGCCGCCCGCCCGTCACCTCGGTCAGGAAGCCGCGGAGCTGCTCACGGCCCTCGTACCAGACGGTCAGCGGCGGCATCGAGTACCGCGCGTCCTCCGTCAGCATCGCCACGATCGTCTCGACGTCGCCGGACTCCCACGCCGCGGCGTACCGCCTGGCCACCTCCCGCTGCCCCGCGTCGCCCAGCTCGGCGAGAATCCGCTGCTGGCTGCGCGGCGGCGTCAGCCCGGCGACGATCCGGCGGGCCCGCTGCATGGCGCTGTTGACCGCGGCGACTGTGGTGACCAGCATCCCGGCGGTCTCCTCGGCGGAGTAACCGAGAACGTCACGCAGCAGCAGGACGGCACGTTGTCGCGGCGGCAGATGCTGCAACGCGGCCACGAACGCGAGTTCGATGCTCTCGCTCGCGATCGCCTGAGTCTCCGGATCCGGTTGAACAGACGGGGCAGGGCGGTCCGGATACGGTTCGAGCCAGCTCACCTCCGGCCCGGGACACACCCTGGGCGGTGAAATCGGTGGGCAGTTCACGCCGCCCGCGCGCCTCGAGGAGAGACAACGCACGGTTGGTGGCGATCCGGTAGAGCCACGGCCGGATCGACGCATGCCCCTCGAACCGGCCGACAGCCCGCCACGCCCGGTCCATGGTGTCCTGGACCGCGTCCTCCGCGTCGTGGAAGGAACCGAGCATCCGGTAGCAGTGCGCACGCAGCTCGCCCCGCAGGGGTGCGACCAGACGACTGAAGGCCGCGCCGTCGCCCGCACGTGCCGCCGCCAGCAGCCTCGCCGTAACGTCCTCGCCCGACGGCCCGGCCTCCGCCGATGGTTCGCCCTGGCTCACCGGCCTCAATCTACTGCCGGGCACCGGCCGCACCACGAGACGCTGCCGACAACGGCGATGGACTACGGAACGGTGGGCCGGAGACCTCGCGGCCGGGTCGACGTCCCGATCCGAAGCCCGGGTTCCGCAGGGCCCAAGGTCCTCTCATCCGGGTCGGACGGGACTTCTACCGACGCGGGCTGCGGGTGTTGGCTGAAGTGGGAGCGAGGGAAGGAGCAGGCGATGGGACAAGCCGGCGCGCAGGCCGTGACTGGGCAGATCGGGACGGTGGACGTCCGCTTCGCGGCAGGTGAGTCCTACGCAGTCGCGGTGCGGGGGCACCAGATGCTGGTGGATCAGCCGCTGGAGGCGGGCGGTGACGACGCGGCGCCCACGCCGGTGGAGCTGTTCGTGGCCTCGCTGGCCACCTGTGTGGCGTTCTACGCCGGCCGGTACCTGACCCGGCACGGCTTGGACCGGGACGGCCTCGGGGTATCGGTCACGTACCGGATGGCGGCGGGCCGGCCGCCGCGGGTGGCGGACATCCGGCTGTCCCTGCGGCTGCCGCAGGGGTTTCCGCAGGCGCGTACGCAGGCGCTGCTGGCGGTGGCGTCGCACTGCACCGTGCACAACAGCCTGACCACCCCGCCGGCAGTAACCGTCGACGTGCTCTGACCGCGTCCGGGCAGGGGAAGGTGCACCACGAAACCGACGTACGCCCGGAGCGAGCGCCGCGCCGGCCGGGCCCGCCTCACCCGAGGCACCCCCCACCTCGCGGACCTCTTCACGATAATGATTTCCGCTTCGATTGTCACCGAGTGTCGTGCGTGGTTGACCGCGAACGTTCCGGCTCAGCCGGGAGCGCCCAGCTGTCGGGCAGCGGCCCGCGACCGGGCCGACGCCGGGGCGAAGCAACGACCTCCGCCTCCTCCAGACCAGGTCGAGGCACCTTCCGGCATCGCCGAGCCGGTGGGCCGACGCGCGAAGTCGGACTCACCTGACCCTGTTGACGCGCCGCCGGACTACGTGGTGTGCTCCCCAGGTAACTCTATCGGCAATGATGGTCGTTTCAGTTACCCGAGGAGGATCATGTCTCTCACCGTCCCGTCAGCCCTGCTCGAAGCCGCCGAGGCCGGCCCCGTGGACGACGACGCCTTCGTCGCCTGCGTCCGCGACTCCCTCCCGTACGCCTGGGAGACCGTCAGCCGGGTGGTCGCGGAGCTGGAGTCCTCCACGGGGGACTTCGCCGACAACGTGGTGCCACCGCCCACCGAGGCGGAGCGAGGACAGCTCCTGCGAGCTCTGGCCAGCGATGCGATCCGCTCGGGTCTGGAGCGCCACTTCGGGGTGAAGCTGGCCTTCCAGAACTGTCACCGGGTGGCCGTGTTCCGGTTGAGCGCCGTCGACTCCGACGTCTACCGCAGGTTCGTCTCGCCGCGAGGGCAACTGCTCAACCAGTCACCCGAGCTGCGTGACTGCTGATCACCACGGCGCCGGGTGGCCCGGCGGGCAGGTCGGGACACACCTGTTCCTGCTCGCCGGGCACCGTGCCGGCGGCAGCCACGCCCGGGCGCTGTCCGACGCGCACCGTTACGGCCTGGCGGCGGAGGACGCCGGCTACGCCGGCGTCTGGATCGCCGAGCACCACTTCATCTCCTACGGGGTGTGCCCCTCGGCGACGACCTTCGCCGCGCACCTGCTCGGGGCGACCCGCCGGATCGCCGTCGGCACCGCCGCCTGTGTGCTGTCGGTCCGGCACCCGGTGAGCCTGGCCGAGGAGGCCGTGCTGCTCGACGAGCTGTCCGGCGGGCGTTTCCGTCTCGGGATCGCGCGTGGCGGCCCATGGGTCGATGTCGAGGTCTTCGGCACCGGCGAGGATCGTTACACGGGCGGCATGGCCGACGCGGTGGAGATCCTGCTGAGGTGGATGTCCGGTGCGGCGACGGTGGCCGGCAACTCACGCTTTCCGTTCCGGCCGGTGCAGGTGGTGCCCCGACCCCGGCGGCCGATCCCGACGTGGGTCGCGGCTACCTCACCGGCCACCGTCGACCTCGCCGCCCGCCACGGCCTGCCGCTCCTGCTGGGCCTGCACGCAGACCTCGACGAAAAGCGGGCACTGCTGACCCGGTACGCGCAGGTCGCAGCCGAGCACGGTCAGGACGCTTCGCAGGCGCCGCACGGCAGTGTTCATCTGGCCCACGTCGAGGACACCGATACGGCGGCGGCCCGCACCGTACGCGACGGACTGCCCGGACTGCTGGCCGGCACCCGGGAATACGTTCGCCTCGACGGCACCCGGGCCGGTCCGCCCGACATCGATGCCTATGTTCGGAAGCTGGTCGCCGTACACCCGGTCGGCTCCCCGCGACGTTGCCGGGCGGCCGTCGCGGCGGCCGCCGCGCTTCCCGGTGTACGCCACCTGCTGTTCCTGGTCGAGGTGACCGGCGACCGGGCAACGACCCTGCGCACCATCGCCCGGCTCAGCAGCGACGTTCTGCACGGCTGACGCCGGCGGTGGCGCTCAGGTGGCGCAGGCGCCGCAGGTGCCGAAGATCTCCATGGTGTGGCCGACGTCGGTGAAGCCGTGCTGGCTGGCGACCTGGTCGGCCCACCGTTCCACGGCCGGCCCGGCGACCTCGACCGTGCGGCCGCACTCGCGGCAGACCAGGTGGTGGTGGTGGCGGCTCTGGCTGCACCGTCGGTACAACTGCTCTCCCCCCGGCAGCTTGGTGGAGTCCAGTTCGCCGGTGTCGACAAGCATCTGCAGTGTCCGGTAGACGGTGGTCAGGCCGACACGCGCCTGCCGATCCAGCAACATCTGGTGAAGCTGCTGGGCGCTGTGGAAGCCGTCGACCTCGCGCAGCAGTGCCAGCACGTCGGCACGTTGGCGGGTATTGCGGATCATGCCGGTCGTCGCCTCGCTCACCGTTTCTCGTCTCCTTCGTCTGCGTGGCCGATCCGCTGCGGTGGTCGCCGTGGGCGCCCGCTGCGAGCCATCTGGCATCCGTACCCATTATGCATTGCGCATATATCCAGTGTTCTCGCTGACCCCGACCGCGCCGCACTGACGCCGCCCGGGCCGCCGAACGGGGCGTGGCCTGGGATCCTGCACGCCTGCCATTTCTTCGACCGGCGTGTCCGTGTGACGCCGAGGTGCGGGCTGGTCACGGCCTGGTCACAACGCCTTGTGCGCTTAGTGACAATGGCTTTCTTTGGGCGGAGGATCCCCTCAGTCGCGCCCGTCACCGGGCGCTCGCTCTGGGAGGAATCCGCCCGTGACACGTCCATCCCGGCGGGCAGGCGGGACTTCGCCGCCCTGCTCGCCTCCACCGTCACCGGCGCCGTGACCGTCAACGTCGCACCGGCCGAGGGCCGGCAGTTGTTCGGCGAGCTCGACCTCGTCACCCACGAGGGCGCGGTCGTCGCCCGCGGCACGGTGCCCGTCGGCATCGTGACCTGACCGATGCGCGATGCCCGTCCGCTGCCCCCATGAGGGCGAGCATCGCCGAACATGAGCGCACCGTGACGAAATGATCACTGTAAGATACGGCCGTCGAAACTGGGAGGTGATCCGCCTGAGCACCACCGATCCCGCCGCACCCCCGCGGCCCGAGCCGCAGGTTTCCACCGTGCCGAGCGCCGAGCCGGAGGCGTCCGACCGCGAGCGGTGGGTCGGCTCGACCGAGGTGCTGTGCTTCCTGCTCATCCTCGTCGGCGTGCTGCACCGGCAGGTCGGGGCACTGGTCACCGATCCGCGGCTGCAGACCTGGCTCACCGTGTTCGTGTCGGTGATGGTGCAGGCGGTGCCGTTCCTCGTCTTCGGGGTGGTGCTCTCGGCCGTCATCGCGGTGTTCGTCCCCCGCTCGTTCTGGTCGCGGGCCCTGCCCCGACATCCCACACTCGCGGTGCCGGTGGCCGGCGTGGCCGGGGTGGTGCTGCCCGGCTGCGAGTGCGGATCCGTGCCGATCGCGGGGTCACTGATCCGGCGCGGTGTCACCCCCGCCGCGGCGCTGGCGTTCCTGCTCGCCGCGCCGGCTATCAACCCGATCGTGCTCACCGCCACCGCCGTCGCGTTCCCGCGCAACCCGGAGATGGTGGTCGCCCGCGGCGGCGCCAGCCTCCTGGTCGCCTTGCTGATGGGCTGGCTGTGGCTGCGGCTGGGCCGCAGCGACTGGATCCGCCTGCCGCACCACGCCCACCTCGACGGGCTGCCGCGGATGGCCGCGTTCTGGACCGCCTGCCGACACGACGTCATCCACGCCGGCGGATTCCTGGTGGTCGGTGCCATGGCTGCGGCGACGATCAACGTGGTCGTGCCGCAGAGTTTCCTGCACGACCTCGCGGCCCGGCCGGTGCTGTCGGTGCTCGCCCTCGCCGCCCTGGCGGTGCTGCTGTCGATCTGCTCCGAAGCCGACGCGTTCGTCGCCGCCTCGCTGTCCCAGTTCTCCCTGACCGCCCGGCTGGCCTTCCTCGTGGTCGGCCCGATGGTCGACCTCAAGCTGATATCCATGCAGGCCGGCATCTTCGGCCGGCAGTTCGCCGTCCGGTTCGCCCCGGCCACCTTCGCCCTCGCCGTGCTCGTCGCGGCCGGACTCGGGACGGTGATCTGGTGAGTCGCGGAACCCAGGCGGTGGTGCTGGTCTTCCTCGGCGGCGCGATCCTGCGCGCCAGCCTCACCGACCTCTACCTGCGCTACGTCAAGCAGGGACTGCGCCCGTTCCTCGTCGCCGCCGGTCTGCTGCTGGTCGTCACCGCGCTGGTGGCGCTCGTGCAGGAGGTGCGCCATCTCAACCGGCCCGAGGACCAGCCGGACGACGACGGGCACGGTCACGGCCGTTCCGGTCCCGCCGTGGGCTGGTTGCTGCTGCTCCCGGCGCTCGCCCTGCTCTTCGTCGTCCCGCCGGCGCTCGGCGCCGACACCGCGGCCCGCGCCGGTTCCGCCCTGACCGACGACCGGGATATCGCCTATCCCCCACTGCGGCCCGCAGACCCGGTCGAGTTGTCCCTTCTCGAGTACGGCTACCGCGCCGTCTACGACCACGGCCGCACGCTGCGGGGCCGACGCATCCAGCTGATCGGGTTCCTCGCCCCCGGCCCGGACGGCAAACCGATGCTCGCCCGCATCATGCTGTCGTGTTGCGCCGCCGACGGCATCCCCGTCAAGGTCGGCCTGCGCGGCGACGTGCCCGAGGGCCCGGCGAACACCTGGACACGCGCCACCGGCCGGTGGATCCCGCACACCGCCAAGGACCCCGTCAACGACGCCGACCTCCCCTACTTCCAGGTGGAGACCTGGGAGAAGATCCCCGCGCCCGTCGAGCCGTACGAATAGCGCGTGCCCGGGAAGGCCGGCACCTGTCGGCCGTCGTCACGTCCTGCGGCGTCGTTGACGCTGCCGCTGTTGGGCACGCCCGTCATCTCCCGGCCGAGGCGCAGGGAGAGTGGGTCCGGCCGGCGCGGCGCCCCGACGGATGCGGGGGTTCGCGCCGGCCGGATCGTTGCCGGACGACCCGGCTCGGGCGGTCGGCCCGGCTGCCAGGTTCACCGGGGTGAGGTCAGGGCAGCACCTCGAAGGTGAAGGCCTTGGCGCCCGCCTCGCCCACGATGATGGTCCGGTCGTCCGCGCCAGGGCACCTGTTGAACCAGTGGTAGTGGTCCAGCTCGGTCTGCGGCGGCTGCACCGCGTTGAGCGTGACCGTGTCGAACCCTCGATGTTGCGTTCCCGCCTCCCCTTCCACGCCGCGCGGTTCTGCGCGCGGTGGTTCCTGTGCCCCGGAGGGTTGCCGGTGGGCAACACCTCCGTCGGGCGGGCGCCGGCCGACGCGGAGCGGGTGGCCCGTACCCGACCGGTGACGGCAACCGTCACCAGGACGCCTTGCGGACGCCCGGCAGCTCACCGCGCAGGGCCAGATCCCGGAACCGGACCCGGGACAGCCCGAAGCGGGTCAGCACGCCTCGTGGGCGGCCGTCGATCTGGTCCCGCGAGCGCAGCCGCACGGGGCTGGAGTCTCGCGGGAGCCGGCTGAGCGAGCGGACCGCGGCGGCGCGTACGACCGGATCGGTGTCCGGGTGGGCGATCAGCCGCTTCAGCTCCGCCCGGCGCTCGGCATGCCGAGCGACCAGGTCCTCCCGGCGGGCCTGCCGGTTGCTCAGGCTCTTCTTCGCCATCAGCGGGCCTCGCGGAACTCGACGTGCCGGCGCACGACCGGGTCGTACTTGCGCAGCACCATGCGGTCCGGGTCGTTGCGGCGGTTCTTGCGGGTGACGTACGTGTAGCCGGTGCCGGCGGTACTGCGTAGCCGCACGATCGGACGGACATCGGTCTGCTTGGCCATCAGAGCTTCACTCCCTTGGCGCGCATCTCGGCAACGACCTTTTCGATGCCCTTACGGTCCACGGTCTTCAGCGCCTTGGCGGTCAGGGTCAACCGCACCCAGCGGCCCTCCGACGGCAGCCAGTAGCGGTGGCTCTGCAGGTTCGGGTTCCACCGGCGACGGGTGCGCCGGTGCGAATGGGACACGGCATTGCCGAAGCTCGGCTCCGCCCCGGTGACATCACAGCGTCGGGACACGACTCGACTCCTCCTGGTTCGATCGAACGATAACGACAACGGTTTTCGTTTTTACATCAGCCAATCGGACAACGTTCGACCGGGGTCTTCCACCCGCCTCCCGCCCTCGACACCCCCACCCGCCGGCCGTCCATCACGTGCCTATAATGACAACCGTTTTCAACTCGCGTCGAGAGGACTGTGATGTCGACGTCACCGCTCGCACCCGCCGATCCCGGCGCCACGACGGCCGACACCCGCCCGTCGTTGACCGTGCTCAGTGGCTTCTGGCCGTCCGCGACGTACGCCGTCGCCCGCACTCTGCTGGCGGCGGACCCGGCGCTGTTGCTGGTCCGGCACGATCTCGCCGACCTGACCGCCGGCACCGTGCACCGAATCGTGCGCGACGCTGCCGGCGTGCTCGAGGACGAGCGGATCACCCTGGCTCACGGATGTGTCTCCTGCACGCTGCGAGAGGACGTGCTGCCCACCCTCGCCCGGCTGGCCCGCGCCCAGCCGCACCGCGACCTGCTGCTGATGCTGCCCGAGGTGGTCGAGCCCGAGGCGGTCGCCGCCGTCTGCGCGCACTGCCTCGTCGACGGTGCCCCGATCACCGACCTGATCCGGGTCGACTCCTTTGTCACAGTGGTCGACGCCGAGCACCTGCTCGACGGCCTGGCCGGCACGGACGACCTGAAGACCCTCGGCATCGCGGCCGCCGACAACGACGACCGGGCGGTGGCCGACGTCGTCGTCCGGCAGATCGAGTACGCCGACACCCTCGTCCTGTGGGGCGAGTCCCGCGAGGGCGCGTACGACACCGGTCGCCTGTCGGTGCTGCTGCAACGCATGGCGCCGTGGGCGGCGCAGGTCCGCGTCGACGGTGACCTCGTCGATGCCGGCACGCTGACCCGGCAGCTTCGCCACACCCACCGGCATCGGCCGGAGACCCCGGGGATCCTGAACCGTGGCCTGCAGGGTTACACCCTCGGCGCGCACGAGCCGGAGTCCGACTGCGGAGTGGTCTCCGCCGTCTTCCGTGCCCGCCGGCCATTTCACCCGCAGCGCCTGCACGACGTCCTCGAAGAGGTCAACGCCGAGGCGATCCGCTCGCGTGGGTACTTCTGGCTGGCCAGCCAACCCGACACCGTGGTCGCCTGGGAGTTCGCCGGCGGCGGCCTGGCCATGGGTTCCCTCGGGTACTGGCTGGTGAGCCTGCCGGAGCAGCACTGGAGGCACGTCGAGGACCATCGTCGCCTCGCCGCCGCCCTCGACTGGGATCCCTACTACGGCGACCGGCACCAGCACCTGGTCTTCATCGGCCTCGACATCGACCCTGTCGACCTGCACCGAACCCTCGCCGGGTGCCTGCTCACCGACGCCGAGCTCGCCGACGGTGAACAGACCTGGCGCACCTACCCCGACCCGTTCGCCGGCTGCTTCCCCCTCGGGACGGAGGAGCCGGCCGACACCGACACCGACACCGACACCGACACCGAAGGAGCGCAACCCGCATGAAGCCCGGTATCCACCCCGAGTACCGCCCGGTCGTCTTCCGAGACAAGGGCGCAGACTTTGCCTTCCTCACCCGCTCCACCGCAACCAGCGACCAGACGGTCGAGTGGACCGACGGCGACACCTATCCGGTGGTCGACGTGCAGATCTCGTCCGCCAGCCACCCCTTCTGGACCGGGACGCAACGCCTGCTCGACACCGCCGGCCGGGTCGAGAGGTTCCGCCGGAAGTACGCCCGCCACGGATCGCAGCGACCTCAATGACCGGGGCGCGCATCGA
Source organism: Micromonospora sp. CPCC 205554 (assembly GCF_036902745.1). NCBI lineage: Bacteria > Bacillati > Actinomycetota > Actinomycetes > Micromonosporales > Micromonosporaceae > Micromonospora > Micromonospora sp. CPCC 205554. Next base: position 647,281 of record NZ_JBAKHP010000001.1, read on the forward strand.
CTGGGCGGCGCACACGACCCGCCTCGTCGACGCCGCCACGGCCGACCGGGCCTGCTACCGGGCCGTCGCCCGCGAGCTGGTCGCCCCCGGCGACCGGCTCGCGGTCGACGTCGGCCGCGGCGGCGCCGGCATGACCGTTGCCGTGGCCCGGCACATGGCCTGTGGCCGGGTTCTCGGCCGTGGTGCACCACCTCGGTGACCAGCAACGCGGCATCGACGCCCGGCGGCTCTGCCGGCCCGGGGCGGGCGGCTGGCGCTCGCCGAAGGTGGCCTTCCCGCCCGGCACCTGCCTGGGACCTCGCCGTGCACACCGCGCTGACCGGATCGACGTCGGCGAACCCGTGCCGGCCGCCCGCTGCCGAGTGTCACGGACCGCACCGGGAATCGGATTCGTCGTCATCGGCCGGCCTCTCGGATGATGTCCGCAACCGCCTGCCAACGGTGCGCTGTCTCGATCGGCCCGATCAGCGCCGGCCGCCCACCCGTCGCCGCACCGGTGAGCAGGACAGCGGGCGCCCGGTGGCAGGCGCCGAGACAATCCGCCCTGATGAGCACCCCGCCACGGCTGGACCGTACGGCTGCACGGAGAGCCTCGATGTGGTCCGGCGGGTCCTCCGGACCTTCGTGCCGTCCCCGTTCGCGCAGCGCGCGGCAGCGATGGCCGTCGCAGTAGGCGACCGTGAGACGGGCGGGCGGGGTGGCGCTCATCGGTGCTCCGTTCCCCCGGTCGCCGGTTGCGCCGGCACCACGGGCGAAACGTCCCGCATCGCGTCACCGACGAGCGACAACCCGCCCGGCCGCAGCGGCCCGTGCATCTCCTCGACCGTGGTGAGGAGTTCGTCCCGGCCCGGCCGGTAGCGCCGCATCACCGCCTCCCAGTTGCGCCGCCGTCGGGCAACGTCCGAGGGAGCGAGCATCCTCGACATGATCAGGCCCGGACCGGCTCGACGTGGTCGTGTTTGCGCAGGTCGCCGAGGTCCCACTCGGGAAACGGATCGGGCAGGGCCCGCCAGGCGGGCTCGCCGGCGGCGATCTCGTCGTCGGTGAGCAGGCAACCGGTCAGGGCCGCCCGCAGCCCGTCGCCGTCCAGACCGACGCCGATGAGGACCAGTTCCTGCTGCCGGTCCCCGAACACCGGGTGCCAGCGGGACTCCACCTCCGCCCGCTCGGCGGGTTCCTCCGGCCATTCCCCCGACACCGCGACCGGCACACCGGCCGGGTCGCAGCGACCGGACGGCCCGGCCTGGGACCAGAGCGCCACCACGTCCGGGCGGCTGGCCAGCCACAGGAACCCCTTCGACCGCACCACACCGAAGGCGTCCAGCCCGCCGGCGAGCAGCTCCCACAGGCGCCGCGGATGAAACGGCCGATGGTCGCGGAACACGATGCTGGAGATGCCGTACTCCTCGGTCTCCGGCACGTGCTCACCGTTGAGTTCGGCCACCCAGCCGGGCGCGGTTTCCGCACGTTCCAGGTCGAACCGCCCGGTGTGCAGGATCTCCACCGCTTCGACCCGCCCGTGGACGGCCCGAACCTGCCGGGCGGCCGGGTTGAGCCGGGTCAGCAGCGCCTCCACCACCGACAGGTCCGACGGGGCGATCAGATCCGTCTTGTTGACCACCAGCACGTCGGCGAACTCGATCTGGTCGACCAGCAGGTCGGCGACGCCCCGGTCGTCCCCCTCGTACGCGGCCAGCCCGCGCGCCTCCAGCGTCTCCCCCGCCTCGATCCGGGCCAGCAGCCCCGCCGCGTCGACCACGGTCACCGTCGTGTCCAGCCGGGCCAGGTCGTCCAGGACCTGCCCGTCCTCGACCCCGAAGGCGAACGTGGCGGCCACCGGCATCGGCTCGGAGATCCCGCTGGACTCGATCAGCAGGTAGTCGAAGCGGCCCAGGCGCGCCAGCCGGGCCACCTCGTCGAGCAGGTCGTGCCGCAGCGTGCAGCAGATGCAGCCGTTGGTCAGCTCGACCAGCCGTTCCTCGGTCCGCGACAGTGCCCCACCGTCGCGGACCAGCGCGGCATCGATGTTGACCTCGCTCATGTCGTTGACGATCACTGCCACCCGCAGCCCGTCCCGGTTGGACAGGACGTGGTTGAGCAGGCTGGTCTTGCCGGCACCGAGGAACCCCGACAGCACAGTCACCGGCAGCCGTCCGGTCACGGCTGATCCACCACCTGACGTCCCTTGTACAGGCCGCAGTGCGCGCAGGCCCGGTGCGGCACCACCATCTCCTTGCGCGGGCACGGGCAGGGGGTCAGCTGCGGCACGCTCCCCTTCCACTGCGCCCGCCGGTGCCGGGTGTTCGACCGCGACATCTTCCGCTTCGGAACGGCCATGAATACTCCTTCTGTTCGGTGTCCCGCCACAGGCTATCGGTATCGGTTTTCGTTTTCGCAACGTGGATCCGTGAGCGAGCCGTCTCGAGGGCGACGACACGGGCACGGGCACCATCCACCCGACCCACCCCTCCCGGCACCAGCACACGCGCGGGCCCGGGTGCGGACACATGGGCGTGCGGCGTGACGTATGCGAGCGCCGGCCACGCGGACGGCCGACCCTCGCGTACACGGTCAGTGCTGCCCGGAAGCGTCGGTGACGGTGCAGCCCTGGATACCGGCAAGTCGCACCGTACGATCGGCCAGGGCGGCGTCGGCGGCGTCGTGACCGGCGATGACCACCGCGGCGCCGGCGCGGACCCGTTCGGCGAGCAGATCGTGGACGTGTCGCCGGTTCGCCGCGTCGAGGGCGACCGTGGGTTCGTCCAGCACGTAGACGTCGGCGACCTGGACGAGAGCCTGGGCGACGAGGGCACGCTGGCGTTGCCCGCCGGACAGTTCGCGCAGTCGCCGCCGGGCCAGGTGGGCGAGGTCGAGCCGCTCCATGATCGCGCCCACCGCGATGCGGTCGCCGCGGTCCAGGCGTCGACGCGGCCGGAACCGGCCGATCCGGACGCACTCGGCGACGGTCAGCGGGAGCGCGTCGATGCCGGACGTACGCTGCGGGAGCAGAGCCAGCCGGCAGCCGGCCCGACGCCGGACACTGCCCTCGGCCGGCGCCTCGACACCGGCCAGCAGGTGCAGCAGGGTGCTCTTTCCGGAGCCGTTCGCGCCGGTCACGGCGACCGTGGAGGCGGCGTCCACGCGCAGGCTGATGCCCCGCAGGACGGGGGTGCCGCCGTACCGGAAGCCCACGTTCTCGACGGTCAGGATCTCGGCGTCCAACGCTCCCCCTAAATGATATCAGTTTTCATTTGCACTATAGTCCAGCCGGTGATGGCGCCCTTGTTCGAACCGTTCACCGTGTCCTTCGTCGTCCGCTCACTGATCGGCGGCGTCCTGCTGGCCGCGGTGTGCGCCCTGGTCGGCGTATGGGTGATCGCCCGCGGGATGACCTTCCTGGGCGAGGCCATGAGCCACGGCATGCTGCCGGGTGTCGCCATCGCGTCGATCCTCGGCGGCAACCTGGTCGTCGGGGCCGCCGCGAGCGCGTTCGCCATGGCGGTCGGCGTCAACGCCCTGCGGCACAGCCGCGAGTTCGGGCGCGACACCAGCATCGGGCTGCTCTTTGTGGGGATGCTCTCGGTCGGCGTGATCGTCGTGTCGCACTCGCGGTCGTTCGCGACCGACCTGACCGCGTTCCTGTTCGGCGACGTGCTGGCGATCCGGTGGCCCGACCTGCTGCTGCTCGCCGGCGCGGTCGCCGTGGTCGCGGTTGCCTCCGCCGTCTGCTACCGACCGTTCCTGGCGCTCACCTTCGACCCGCGAAAGGCCCGGACCCTCGGCCTGCGCCCGGAGATCGCCAACGCCGTCATGCTGGCCCTGCTCACCCTCACGATGGCGGTCGCCTTCAGCGTCGTCGGCACCCTGCTCGCCTTCGGGATGCTGATCGCGCCCTCGGCGGCGGCGATGCTCGTCGCGCGGCGGCTCCCGGCGGTGATGTTCGCCAGCTTCGGCATCGGCTCGGCCGCGACCGTGATCGGCCTGTGGATCTCGTGGTACGCGGCGACCGCTGCCGGCGCGACCATCGCGGCCGTCGCCGTTCTGCTGTTCTTCGTGATTCTCGGCGCGCGTCGGGTCACGACCGCGGTGCGACGCCGTCGGTCACCGGCCCTCACGCCCACCCCCGACCCCGTATCGGAAGGAAATTTGTGATCATCGGTACTACCAGACGGTTCTTCGGCGTGGCCGCCCTCTGCCTCGCGGTCGCGATCTCCGCGTGCGGCTCGCGAGGACAACAGTCACAGAACGTCGAGGAGGCGCCACACGGCTACGTGGAAGGCGCCGAGGAACTGGCCGAGGCGCAACCGGCCATCGCGTACGCGACCCGCGGCGGGCAGCGGTTGCGTCTGCTCGACCTGGGCACCGGATCCGAGAAGGAGATCGGGCTGTCGGTCGGTGCCGAGCGGCTCATCGAGGACGGCCGCTTCGTCTACGTCGACGGCGGCGACCGCACCCTGGAGATCGTCGACGCCGGGGTGTGGACCGTCGACCACGTCGACCACGTCCACTACTACCGGGCACCGGCCCGGCCGGTCGGCGCGCTGTCGCTCGACGCGCCGGTCCGGACGGTCGCCGGCTTCGGTGCCCACACCACGGTCGGTACCGCCGACGGCAAGGTGACGGTCCTCGACCGACGGGAACTCGAGGCCGGCAAGGTCGCCGAGCTGGCCACGATCGACTCGAGGAGTTCCACGCCGCTGGCCGTACCGTACGCCGAGAAACTCCTCGTCGCCGTGGGCGACGACCCCCGGCGTCCGGCCGACCGGATCGTCGCCATGGATGCGAAGGGCCAGCCGACCGGCGCCTTCGAGGCGCCCTGCGCGGCGCCCCGCGGGTGGGCCGTCCTGCGGGGCGGCGCCGTCATCGCGTGCGAGAACAGCGTCGTCCGGGTCAAGCAGAACGGCGACGAGCTGACCGCCGAGGTGCTGGCCTCCCCACGCACGCCGGTCCCCCCGGACGGGTTCGGCTACCGGCCGCGCAGCAACGAGGCCGCGGCGGCGGACCGCACCGGCATCTGGTCGGTGAACGCCGCCAAGGCCACCCTGCGGTACGTGCCGGTCACCGGCCGCGAACTGGTGGCCGCCGCGTCCCCGGCGGACGGCAGCACGGTGCTCGCCCTCGACGCCTCCGGCAAGCTGATCAGTTACGACCTCGAAACCGGCCGGGTTCTCGCCGAGAAGCCGCTGCGTGCCGCCGGGCTGACGCTGGACGCCGACCGCGCCTACCTGGCCGATCCGGAGAGCCGGGTCGTCCACGAGATCGACTACCGCGACCGGCTGCGCACCGCCCGCACGCTGAAGGTCGCCGAACGACCGGATCTCACCGTGGAGGTCGGCCGATGAGGCGACGAGGCCTCTTCGCCATGCTCGTCGTGGGTGCCCTGTTGACCGGGGGCACCGCCTGCACCTCGCCCGACACCTCCCGCATCGTGGTCACCACGAACATCCTCGGCGATGTCGTCACCGAGATCGTCGGCGACGAGGCAGAGGTCAGGGTGCTGATGAAACGCAACGCCGACCCCCATTCCTTCGCCGTCTCGGCCCAGGAGGCGCACACCATGCAGACCGCCGACCTGCTCGTCTACAACGGACTCGGGCTCGAAGAGGGCGTCCTGCGCCACGTCGAGGCGGCGAAGGCCGAAAACGTCCCGACCGTCGAGGTGGGAACCCGGATCGACCCGATGGAGTACCGGGAGGGCGACGCCGCAGGGCAGCCCGATCCGCACTTCTGGACGGATCCGGCGCGCGTGGTCGCGGCGGTACGGCTGCTCGCCGACGAGATCGTCGACCACGTCGGCGGAGTGGACGCCCGCGTGGTGCGGGAGCGCGCGGACGCGTACGCGAAGAAGCTCGCTGAGCTGGACACGGACCTCGCGCGGCGGTTCGCCGCCATCCCGGCGCAGCGCCGGGTCCTGGTCACCAACCACCACGTGTTCGGTTATCTCGCCGACCGCTACGACTTCCGGGTCATCGGCGCGATCATTCCGAGCGGCACGACGCTGGCATCGCCGAGTTCGTCCGATCTCGCCTCGCTCGTCTCCGCCATCCGGACCCACCGGGTGCCGGCGATCTTCGTGGACACCTCGCAGCCGGCGCGGCTGGCCGAGGTACTCGTCTCCGAGGCCGGCATCAGCGTCACGGTGACCGCCCTGTACTCGGAGTCGCTCAGTGACAGCGACGGCGACGCCCCCAGCTACCTGGCGATGATGCGCTTCAACACCGAGGCGATCATCGATGGCCTCTCCGGCTGAGGCACCCCGCCACCGGCCGAGCACGCACCCGCGTGTAAGGTAAATGAAAATGGTTGTCAGTTGCAATTGAGGAGAAGTTCGTGAGGCATCGTGGAATCAGCGGCGCAGCCGCCCTGGTGGCGGCCACGCTGGCGCTCACCGCGTGCGCGTCCGGTTCGGACGAGGGCAGCGCACCGTCGGCCGCATCGTCCGCGGCGCCATCGGTGAAGGAGCCGGTGGCGATCACCTACGACGGCGGCATCTACGTGCTCGACGGCGAGGCGCTGAAGGTGGCGCACAACGTCACCCTGCCCGGCTTCAACCGGGTGAACCCGGCCGGCAACGACACAGGCGTGTTCGTCTCCACCGAGTCCGGGTTCCAGGTCCTCGACGCGGCCGCCGGCAAGATGACCGATGTCAGCTACCCGGGTGTCAAGCCGGGCCACGTGGTGCTGCACGGCGACCGCACCATCCTGTTCACCGACGGCACCGGCGAGGTGCACAGCTTCGACCCGAGGAAGCTCGCCGACGGCAAGCCCGAGGGACGCACCTACAAGACCGCGCAGCCGCACCACGGCGTGGCCGTGGAACTCGCCGACGGCACCCTGCTGGTGACCCTCGGCACCGAGGAGTCCCGCCCGGGAGCCATCGCGCTGGACAAGGACGGCAAGGAGATCGCCCGCAGCGAGGAGTGCCCCGGGGTGCACGGCGAAGCCGTCGCCCAGGGCGAGGTCGTGGGCCTCGGCTGTACCGACGGCGTACTGCTGTTCAAGAACGGCGCCTTCGTCAAGGTCAGGAGCGCGGGTACGTACGGCGCCGTCGCCACCCAGGCCGGCAGCGAGAAGTCCCCGGTCCTGCTCGGCGACTACAAGGTCGAGCCGGACGCGGAGCGCGAGTTCCCCGAGCAGTTCGCGCTCGTCGACACGGCGGCCCAGAAGCTCCAGGTCGTACCGATGCCCACGGGTGTCAGCTACAGCTTCCGCTCGCTGGCCCGCGGCCCCCAGGGCGAGGGCCTCATCCTCGGCACCGACGGCAAGCTGCACGTGGTCGACCCCACCTCCGGCAAGTTGACCAGCTCGTGGCCGGTGGTCGGCGCGTGGAAGGAGCCGATGGACTGGCAGGAGCCGCGCCCGGCCCTGTTCGTCCGCGGTGACGACGCCTACGTCACCGAGCCCGCCACCAAGAAGGTGCACCGCCTCGACCTCACCACCGGCAAGGTCGTCGGATCGGTGACGCTCGACGCGACCCCCAACGAGATCAGCGGCACGCTCTCGGCGCACTGACGTCCCGCTCACCGGCGGTGGAGACGAACCTCGTCCCCACCGCCGGTGGCATGTCCGGCGTCGTGGCCGGCGCCCCGCCGGCCGCCACGGTCCGGTGCGGGAACTCTCCACCGCGCTGGTGTCGCGGGTTCGACCGGGACGTCCTTCACTTCGGTCGTCGGCAGGAGCGCGTGCCGCGGCCGGGGTGCGGCGGCGCCGGCCCGGGAGGACCGGTGCGGCCGGCTCGCCTGCCAGCGAGCCGGCCGCACCGGTCGCGGTGTCCGCTCCGTGAGGCGTGAGGCGGGAGCGGGGATGATCAGACGGTGAGCGTCCAGGTGTTGAGGTAGCCGGTGTCGGCGGAGTAGACGTCGCGTACCTGAAGCCGCCAGGTGCCGTCCGCCGCCTCGGAGGAGAGGTTGACGGTGTAGGTGGCGTTGACGTTGTCGGCGCTGTCCGAGCCGCTGCTGTTCTTCAGCCGGTAGCTGGTGCCGTCCGGTGCGAGCAGGTCGATGACCAGGTCACCCCGGTAGGTGTGGACGATGCCGACCGCCACGGTTGCGGTCGCCGAGGCGTTGCGCCCGCAGCCGGAGATGGCGATAGCGCTGGTCACGGCCGAACCGGCATCCGGGATCGTCACATCCGTACCGTTGGTGCCGGTGCAGCCGGTCGGCGGGGGTGGCGGCGGCGTGCTTCCGTTGACGACGTAGAGCAGCTTGTTGGGCGAGCCGCTGCCGGGACCGGTCACCACGTTGCCGGTGGCGTTGTTCACCAGGTAGTCGCGGACCTGCTGCGGGGTCCAGGACGGGTTGGCGCCGGCCACCAGCGCCGCCGCACCGACCACGTGCGGGGTGGCCATCGACGTGCCGCTGATCGTGTTGGTCGCCGTGTCGCTGCTGTTCCAGGCGGATGTGATCGACGAGCCGGGTGCGAAGATGTCCAGGCACGTGCCGATGTTGGAGAAGGACGAGCGGGCGTCGCTGCTGGTGGTCGAGCCGACCGTGATCCCCTCGGCGGTGCGCGCCGGTGAGGTGTTGCAGGCGTTCGCGCCGTAGTCGTTGCCGGCGGCCAGACCGTAGGTGACGCCGGAGGCGATGGAGTTGCGCACCGCGGCGTCCAGGGTGGTGTCGACGCCGCCGCCGAGGCTCATGTTGGCCACCGCGGGCTTGATCGCGTTGGCGGTGACCCAGTCGACGCCGGAGACGACGCCGGCGGTGGTGCCGCTGCCGGAGCAGTTGAGCACCTTGACCGCGACCAACTGCACCCCCTTCGCCACGCCGTGGGCCGAGCCGCCGACGGTGCCGGCGACGTGCGTGCCATGGCCGTTGCAGTCGGTGTTGTTGCTGTCGACGGTGTTGGTGCCCCAGGTGGCCCGGCCGCCGAAGGCGCTGTGCGTGGTGCGGATGCCGGTGTCGATGATGTAGGCGCGCACGTTGCTCGCCGTGTTCGGGTAGGTGTAGGAGCTGTCCAGCGGCAGGTTGCGCTGGTCGATGCGGTCCAGGCCCCACGACGGCGGGTTGGTCTGGGTGGCACTGATCGAGACGGTGTGGTTCTGCTGCACGTAGGCCACGGACGGGTCGGCGGCGATCCGCGCGGCGGCGCGCGCGTCGACCCGCACTTCGAAGCCCCGCAGCGCGGCGCCCCAGGTGCGGGCGACCGCGCCGCCGTGCCGGCCGGTCAGCCGCCGGGCGGTGTCTGCGACCCGGGCCCGGGTGACCGCGGTCTCCTTGAACACGACGAGGTAGCTGTCGGCGACGGCGGTGGCGCCGCCCGCCTCCCTCACCACGCCGACGCGGTCGGCTGCCATGGCGGGGGTGGCCGCCATCAGCATCGTCAGGGCGGCCACCCCGACGAGCGCGGACTTGCACGATGGACGCATCTGCATTCCTCCTCCGGCCGGCGCCGGACCGTCCGTCCGCGGTAGCAGAGTGATCGATCGGCACCGATTGACGACGAGCATAGGATTCGACGGCCCGGCCAGGGCATAACAGATGATGGATATCTCGAGGTTATGGCCGACGCCGGCCTCGGCTACGCGCGGCCCACGCCTGGTTCGCGCCGAATGCCGACCACCATGTCGCCCCGATCGACGACACGTGTCCACTTTCTGCCGGCACGGGCCTTCGAGCATCTACAGTAATGCGCATGAAAACGGTTATCGCCTGGGCGCGCCCGGCAGGTCAGCTGTGAAGATCGCTTTCGTCGGCAAGGGCGGCAGCGGCAAGACGACCCTCGCCGCCATGTTCGCCCGACACCTCACCGGCCGGGGCCCGGTGCTGGCCATCGACGCCGACATCAACCAGCATCTGGCGGCAGCCCTCGGCGCGCCCGCCTCCGTCGCCGCGCAACTGCCGCCGCTCGGCGAGCACCTGCCCGAGATCAAGGAGTACCTGCGGGGCACGAACCCGCGGATCGGCTCCGCCGCCGAGATGGTGAAGACGACCCCGCCCGGCGCCGGATCCCGGCTGCTGCGGGTGGTGGACGACAATCCCGTCTACGCCGCGTGCGTCCGGGACGTCAACGGCGTGCGTGTCGCGGCGACCGGGGCCTTCACCGCCGAGGATCTCGGTGTCTCCTGCTACCACTCCAAGGTCGGCGCGGTGGAGCTGCTGCTCAACCACCTGCAGGACGGACCGGGCGAGTACGTGGTGGTGGACATGACCGCGGGGGCCGACTCGTTCGCCTCAGGGCTGTTCACCCGCTTCGACCGCACCTTCCTGGTCTGCGAGCCGACCCTGCGCAGTGTCGGTGTCTACCGGCAGTACGCCGGCTACGCCCGCGACTACGGCGTCGCCCTGTCCGTGGTCGGCAACAAGGTCGAGGACGCCTCGGACGTGGACTTCCTGCGCGAGCACGTGGGCGAGGACCTGCTCACCTGGGTGAGCCGCTCGGCCTACGTACGGCGGGCCGAACGCGGCGCGGTCGAGCCGTTGTCACATCTGGAGGCGGCCAACCGGGCGGTCCTGGCTCAGCTCACCCGGGCGGTGGACGACACCGCGCAGGACTGGGACGCCTTCGCCCGGCACGCCCACGAGTTCCACCGCCGCAACGCGGTCGCCTGGGCCAACGACCGCACCGGTGTCGACCTCACCGCCCAGATCGACCCCGACTTCCGACTGGGCTCCACCCGCGCCGCCACGTCGGCGGCGGCAACCGCCTGACATCGAGGATGCGCCCGCCGAGCGGCGGCGGGCGCATCCGGGCGGAATGCCGAGACCTCCGGACATGCATCGATGCTGATATGCGTACCTCGCACTTGGACAGTCCTGTTGAGGATGGCTACCGTTCCTGCATTCAGGCAGATGGAGCGGTAGTGCGGCTGTTCATCCGAACACTCGGGGCGGCCCTGGCGGTCGCGGCGCTCGGCGTCGCCACCGGCTGCGGCTCCTCGGACGACGGCACCCCGCCCTCGACCTCGTCGTCGCCCCGGCCGCCACCGCCCGGTCCTGGACCGATCACCTCACCCCGATGACGACCCTCGCGGTGACCTTCGGCGTCGGCAGTGGCCTCGGCGGGCTGCGGCTGTCCTGGTACGCGGAGGTCGCGGCGGGAGGGAGCATCTCCCTGGCCGCCACGGCCCTGCTGCGCGGCTCTCTCGCCGCGGCCCCACTGCGGGACCGGCTGCGCGCCACCCGGCGGGCAGCCGCATGAACGCCGATGCCGCACGCGGCGGACCGTACCGCGAGATCGAGGCGGCCGTCGACATCCTCCGGCTCGTCGCCCATCCGCTGCGCATCCGGATCCTGCTCCATCTCCGACAGGCCGACGCCTGCGTCACCGATCTGAGCACCGCGCTTCAGATCCCGGCGCCGAACGTCTCGCACCAGCTGCGCCATCTCCGGCACGCCCACCTCGTCCGCCGCTACCGGGACGGCAGCCGGATGAACTACGCCCTCGCCGGAGACCGCGCGACGGCGCTCGTCGACGATGTCCTGCGCTTCTGCCGCCACCGTGGTCGAACGGCGGCAGCCGTCACGGACCAGGATCGAGTCAGGACCGGGGACCGAGCGCCGTCGAGACGTGAGGCGTCGTCCTGACCCCGCGTCGGGGAGGCCGGTTCCGAGTGCGGGCCCGCCGGACCGGGTGACGGACGCGACCCGGCCCCGGGTCAGACCGCGAGGGCCGCGCGCACCTCCCGCTCCGCCGTCACTCCCCCGTCGCCGTGCGAGGTGACCCGGCCGGATTCGAGGACGTGGTAGCGGTTCGCCACCCGCAGCGCGAACCCGAGGTGCTGCTCGACGAGCAGCAAGCCGAAGCCGGACTGCCGGGTCAGCTCGACGATCCGCTCCTGGATCTCGGCGACCACCGACGGCTGGATGCCCTCGGTCGGCTCGTCGAGCATGAGCAGCCGCGGCCGGGTGATCAACGCGCGGGCGATGGCGAGTTGCTGACGCTGGCCGCCGGAGAGCAGCCCGGCCCGCCGCCGCAGCAGCGGACGCAGCGCCGGGAACAGGTCGAGCACCTCCGCCGTCGCCACCGCGCCGTCGCGCCGGGCGTCGGCGACGAGGCGCAGGTTCTCCGCCGCCGTCAGGTGCGGGAAGCACTGCTGGCCCTGCGGGACGTACGCCATGCCGCGCGCCACCCGCTCGTGCGGCGCGAGACGGGTGACGTCCTCACCGTCCAGCTCGACGGTGCCGGCGGCCGGGCGCAGCAGCCCTGCCGCGACCCGCAACAGGGTGCTCTTACCGGCGCCGTTGTGCCCGAGCACCGCCGCCACCCCGTCGGGCGGGACGGCGAGGTCCACGCCGTGCAGCACCCGGGAACGCCCGTATCCGGCGTGCACCCCACGAAGGGTCAGCATCATGCCTCCAGACCGCTGGGGACCGGCCCGGCGTCGACCGGGTGGCCGAGGTAGACCTCCTGCACGCGCGGGTCCGCCTGGACCTGCGCCACGGTGCCCTCGCTGAGCACCTTCCCCGCGTGCAGCACGGTGACGCTGCGCGCGAAGCGACGCAGGAAGTCCATGTCGTGCTCGATCACCACCACCGTGCGGTCCCGGCTCACCGTCTCCAGCAGGGCGCCCGTGGCGTCGCGCTCCTCGTGGCTCATCCCGGCGACCGGCTCGTCGAGCAGCAGCAGCCGCGCGTCCTGCACCAGCAGCATGCCGATCTCCAGCCACTGCTTCTGGCCGTGCGCGAGGGTGCCGGCGAGCTGGTCGGCCCGGCCGGTCAGCCCGATGGTCTCCAGCGCGGCGGCCACCTCGCCGGGGATCCCCCGGCGACGCCGGGCCAGGGTGGCCCAGCTCCGGCGGGCGCCCGCGGCGATGTCGAGGTTCTGCACGACCGACAGCTCCTCGAAGACCGTCGACGTCTGGAACGTCCGGCCGACGCCGAGCCGGCTGATCCGGTGCACCGGGCGACCCAGCAGCTCCTGGTCGCCGAAGCACACCGAGCCGGTGGCCCGCACCAGACCGGTGATCGCGTCGACCAGGGTGGTCTTGCCGGCACCGTTCGGCCCGATCAGGAACCGGATGTCACCGGCGGGCACCTCCAGCGAGACGCCGTCGACGGCGGTGAAGCCGTCGAAGCTGACCCGCACGTCACGGACGGACAGCCCGTCCAGCCGGTCGCCGCTCGTGCCGTGCTGACTGGGCACGCGCTCACGGCCCTCGCCACGCTCGGTGCGTTCGCTCATGCCGCGCTGACTGGGCACGCGCTCACGGCCCTCGCCACGCTCGGTGCGTTCGCTCATGCCGTGCCGACTGGGCATGCGCTCACGGCCCTCGCCACGCTCGGTGCGTTCGCTCATGCCGTGCCGACTGGGCATGCGCTCACGGCCCTCGCCACGCTCGGTGCGTTCGCTCATGCCGTGCCGACTGGGCATGCGCTCACGGCCCTCGCCACGCTCGGTGCGTTCGCTCATGCCGTGCCGACTGGGCATGCGCTCACGGCCCTCGCTACGCTCGGTGCGTTCGCTCATGCCGTCGGCACCTCCGCCCGCTCGGCACGTCGTCGGCCCAGCGCCGGCCAGCCACGCCGGCTCCGCTCCGGGCCGGCGTCGCGGCGGCGGGCCAGCGCCCACAGCGACGCCAGGCCGCCGGGAAGGAACGCCACCACCACCACGAAGAGCAGACCCTGCAGGTACGTCCAGGTGCCCGGGAAACGTTCGGAGAGGGCGGTACGCGCCCAGGCGACCGCCACCGCGCCGAGCACCGGCCCGAGCAGCGTGGCCCGGCCGCCGACCGCCACACCGATGACGAACTCGATCGACGGGACGATGCCGATGAGGGCGGGCGAGATGATGCCCACCGCCGGCACGAACAGCGCGCCGGCGAGGCCCGCCATACCCGCCGCCACCACGTAGGCGACGAGCTTGACCGACGCCGGGTCGTAGCCGAGGAAACGGACCCGCTCCTCGCTGTCACGCACCGCCACCAGCAGTTCCCCGTAGCGGCTGTGGACGATCTGGCGGGCCAGCGCGAGCAGCGCGAGCAGGACGCCGGCGATGATGAAGTAGACCATCCGCTGGTTGACCGGGTCGTCCAGGTCGTAACCGAAGAAGCCCTGGATGTCGGTGAGCCCGTTGGTGCCGCCCGTGGTCCCCTGCTGGCCGATCAACAGGATCACCATGGCGGCGGCGAGCGCCTGGCTGAGGATGGCGAAGTACGCGCCCCGCACACGGCGGCGGAACACCAGTGAGCCGAGCCCGAAGGCGACGGCCATCGGCAGCAGCACCGTGGCCGGCAGCGCGAACCACGGGCTGGCGAACGGCCGCCACCAGACTGGCAGTTCGTCGAGCTGCCCGTACAGCTGCATGAAGTCGGGCATCCCACCGAGACCCGCGTCGGCGAGCTTGAGGTGCATGGCCATCGCGTAGCCGCCCAGGCCGAAGAAGACGCCCTGGCCGAGGGTGAGCATGCCGCCGCGCCCCCAGGCGATGCCGATGCCGACGGCCACCATGGCGACGCAGAGGTACTTGGCGAGCAGGGCCAGCCGGAAGTCCGACAGCGCCAGCGGCGCGACGGCGAACAGCAGCGCCGCGCCGAACGCGAACCCCGCCGCCGCGCGCAGCCGGGACCGGCCGTCGGACCGGTGCGGAGGTACGATGCCGGCCGGGGCCGGTGCGCCGGCGGTGCTCGGCGGCGCGGGTGTCACGGCGGTCATGCGAGGCTCCTGGTCCGCAGGGTGAACAGGCCCTGTGGCCGCCACTGGAGGAACGCGACGATCGCCACGAAGACGATCACCTTGGCGACGCTGAGGGTCGTGAGGTACTCCCCGGTGGCCTGGAGGACCCCGAGGGCGAAGGCGACGATCACGCTGCCCTTGAGCTGACCGATCCCGCCGACCACGACGACCAGGAAGGCGTCGATGATCAGGTTGGTGCCCATGGTCGGGCCGATCGGGCCGAGCAGGGTGAGCGCCACCCCGGCGAGCCCGGCCAGGCCCGAGCCGAGAAAGAAGGTCGTCCGGTCGACCCGGGCGGTGGGGACGCCGGACACCGCGGCGAGGTCGCGGTTCTGCACGACCGCGCGGATCCGGCGCCCCAACGGGGTGAGCCGCAGCGCCAGGGTGAGGGCGGCGACGGCGGCCAGGGCCAGGGCCAGGATGAACAGCCGGTTGTTGGCGACCGTCAGCCCGCCCGGCAGCGCCACGTTGCCGGTGAGCAGGTCCGGCGCGCGGGTCTGCACGTTCGGACTGCCGAAGATGTCCCGGGCGAGCTGTTGCAGCATCAGGGACACGCCCCAGGTGACCAGCAGGGTGTCCAGGGGACGGGCGTAGAGCCGGCGGATCAGCAGGATCTCCAGCAGCACCCCCATCGTGCCGGCGACCACGAACGCCACCGGCAGCGCGACCAGCAGCGACAAACCGGCGCCGGTGATGCTCTGTTGCAGCACGTACGTGGTGTAGGCGCCGGCCATGATGAACTCGCCGTGCGCCATGTTGATGACGTTCATCTGGCCGAAGGTCAGCGCCAGCCCGAGCGCGATGAGCAGCAGCACCGCGCCGATGCTGATGCCGGTGAAGAGTTGACCGAAGAGGACTGTCACGGTGGGTACTCCCGTACTGCTGGTCGGGGCCCGGGCGGGGCGCGTCGTCGCGGCGCCCGCCCGGGGCCGGCGTCGTCAGCTCAGGCCGCTCGCCCACGGATAGGTCTTGAGGTACGGGTCCGGCGCGACCGGCTTGCCGGAGTTCCACACCTCCGTGATCAGGCCGTCGGCGCCGATCTTGCCGATGCGGGCGGTCTTGGCGATGTGCTGGGTCTTGCCGTCGACAGTGACCAGGCCCTCCGGCGCGTCGAAGGTGATTCCGTCGGAGGCCCCGCGGACCTTCTCGACGTCGAACGCGCCGGCCTTCTCGACCATCGCCTTCCACAGGTAGACGCTGACGTAGGCGGCCTCCATCGGGTCGCTCGTCGGTTTGTCCGCGCCGTACTTCGCCTTGTACGCGGCCACGAACTTGCTGTTCGCCGCGCCGGGCGTGGTCTGGTAGTAGTTCCAGGCGGTCAGCTGACCCTCCAGGTACTGGGTGCCGATGCTCTTGACCTCCTCCTCGGCGATGGACACCGACACCACCGGCATCGCGGCGGCGGTCAGCCCCGCCGACTTGTACTCCTTGAAGAACGCCACGTTGCTGTCGCCGTTCAGGGTGTTGAAGACCGCCTTCGCGCCGGACGACTTGACCTTGTTGACGATCGTGCCGAATTCGGTGGACCCGAGCGGCGCGTAATCCTCGCCGACCACTGTCATCCCGTTCGCCGCCGCGTACGCCTTGATGATTTTGTTGGCCGTCCGCGGGAAGACGTAGTCGCTGCCGACCAGGTATACCGATTTCGTTCCCTGGGCCTTGAGGTAGTCGAGCCCGGGGACGATCTGCTGGTTGGTCGTCGCGCCCGTGTAGAAGATGTAGGGCGACTGTTCCAGACCCTCGTACTGCACCGGGTAGAACAGCAGCGCCTTGTTCTTCTCGAACACCGGCTTGACCGCCTTGCGGCTGGCCGACGTCCAGCAGCCGAAAACGGCTGCGACCCGGTCCTCGGAGATGAGCTTCTCGGCCTTCTCCGCGAAGGTCGGCCAGTCCGAGGCACCGTCCTCCCCGACCGGCTGGATCTTCTTGCCGAGGACGCCGCCGGCCGCGTTGATCTCCTCGACGGCGAGCATGATGGAGTCGCGGACGGTGACCTCGCTGATCGCCATGGTGCCGGAGAGCGAATTGAGCAGGCCCACCTTGACGGTGTCGCCGGAGACGTCGGCGGTGACGCCGGCCGCGCCGCCCTCGTCACTGGTCTTGCTGCCGCAAGCGGTCACGGCCGCCGCGGCGACGAGGGTCATGGCACCCGCCAGGAGGCGGCGGCCCCAAAGAACTGACATCTAATCTCCCTGCGGTGCACTGAAGTAGCGAAAGGACGGCCGGTGCGGTCCGGTGGAGTTGGCGATGCCGAGGTCGGCGGGTGGACGTCGCCTACGGTCGTCGCATCGGTTACGGGCACGCAAAGCGTCGACCGACATGATTGCGCGGACGTTTCCCAGTCCTTAATTGACTGTTTCCCGCGCACGTGAAAGCGCGCACGCGATAACGGCTGACACCGTGACTGGTTCGACGAATAATTGCCACCACAATGGTCGGCGGACAGATTCCGCCGACGGTGGACAGGCATTCGTGGTATCCGCCCTCCGGGCAGATACTTCAGGCAGGAAGCATCTTAGGGTCGGGCCGGGTGGACGTGTCAAGGGTCGGAACCGGGCGGTCAGATCTGGGCGAGCACGATGAAGTCGAGACCGTCGGCGTCGGCGAGGTAGATCCGCTGGCGCACGTGCCGTCGACGCAGCCGCAGCCGACCGCGCGGCCCGTGGTACGCCACCGTACGTCGAGGGTGCGGGCCTGCCCGATCAGGGCGGCGGCGAGCAGCATCACGCCCTCTTGACATCCTCTCCGCCCTGAAGGACGGAGATTCCCTCCACGCTACGCGTGGAACACGCGGCGTCCGGGTGGGTTACCGCTTCGCCGCGCGGTGCCGGGACGAGTCCCGGTCTTACCTGCGCTCCACGGTCGTTTCGACTCTCCGCCTGTCCAGCGGCGAGCACGTTGACGGCGGCGTTGACGTCCCGGTCGTGGGCTGCTCCGCAGAGGCAGTCCCATTCCCGGACGTTCAGCGCCATCTTGTCGTTGATCCGGCCACAGTCGGAGCACATGCGGGTGGACGGGAAGAACCGGTCCACCCGGCCGAAGGTGCGCCCGTACCTCGCGGCCTTGTACTCCAGCATGGCGGTGAAGCTTGCCCAGCCCGCATCGTGTACCGATTTGGCGAGCCGGGTCCGGCTGAGACCGACGACGCACAGGTCCTCGACGTACACCGCTTGGTTGTCGCGGATGATCCGTGTGGAGAGCTTGTGCTGCCAGTCCCGCCGGGTGTCGGTCACCCGGGCGTGCACCGTGGCGACCTTCACGACGGCCTTCTTGCGGTTGGCCGAGCCCTTCTGCTTGCGCGAGAGGGCCTGCTGCAACCGCTTGAGCTTGCGCGCGGCCCGGCGCAGGAACTTCGGCGCGGCAACCTTCGTGCCGTCCGACAGCACCGCGAAGTGGGTCAGGCCCAGGTCGATGCCCACCTCGGAGTCGACCGGCGGCAGCGTCTCGTCCTGGCTGGTCTGGACGACGAACGAGGCGAAGTACCGCCCGGCCGCATCCCGGATGATCGCCACGCTGGACGGGTCCGACGGCAGCGTCCGCGACCAGCGCACGTCCAGGTCGCCGATCTTCGGCAGCCGCAGGCGGCCGTTGTCGAGGACCTTGAACCGGCTGTTCTTGGTGAACCGGATGGCCTGCCGCCTGTCCTTGCGGGACCGGAGCCGGGGTAGTCCGATCTTGCGGCCCTTGCGCTTGCCGGAGACCGAGGCGAAGAAATTACGGTACGCGGTATTCAGGTCGGCCAGGGCCTGCTGCAACACCACGGCCGATACCTCGCCCAGCCACGCCCGCTGCGGCGTCAGTTTCGCCTCGGTGATCAGACGGCGGGAAAGCTCTCCATCGGAGACGTACTTCTCGCCCGCCTCCCAAGCCTGCTGGCGCAGCCTGAGTCCGTCGTTGAACACCACCCGCGCGCACCCGAACGCCCTGGCCAGCTCGACCTGGTGGCCGGGCGTCGGGTAGACGCGGAACTGGTACCGGAGCTGCACGGGAAACACCAACATGTTGGTTCATGGCTGAGCTTGCAGACATTCGCACCGGCAGAGACTGCGTTTTCGCAATGCACGTCCACTTGGTCTTCGTGGCGAAGTTCCGGCACAAGGTGTTCGCGGACCGGCACCTGACCCGGATGGAGGAGATCATGCGGGACGTGTGCGCCGACTTCGAGGCCGAGCTGGTCGAGTTCGACGGCGAGAACAACCACGTGCATCTCCTGGTCAACTTCCCGCCCAAGGTCGCGGTAAGCCCGGCTGGTCAACTCCCTCAAGGGCGTCTCCTCGCGACGGCTGCGGCAGGAGTTCCCCGACCTCGTCCGCCACTACTACCGGGCCAGCAAGCTCTGGTCGGGCTCGTACTTCGCGGGCTCCGTCGGCGGGGCACCGCTAAGCGTCGTGAAGCAGTACATCGAGCAGCAGAACCGTCCCGGTTAAGGCAATGCTCGGGCCCGGCAGCCCTCCCAGCGCGGGCGTTCACCCCCGGCCTGAAGGCCGGAGCACTGGCCCGCATTCCGGGTAGCAGGACTTCCCCAGGCTGCCCAGCGGCGGCGCCTCCACCCTGAACCGGCGGGCGAACTCGCCGTGGAAGTCGGGGTTCTCCTGCGTCACCAGACCGGCGAAGAAGCCCGCCGTGCTGTAGGCCGGCCGCGTCGCGCCCGCCCCGCTGGCCAGCAGCATGTTCTCGTCCATCAGGGTGCTCAGCCGCAGGCAACGCTGGTCCATCAACGCGGCAGGAAGGCCTGCCCCACCACGCGACCACCACTGCGCAGCACGTACCGCTGGGCCGCCCGCGCGGTGCGCCGGAGCCACACGTAGTTGTTGCCGACCACGAACCAGCGGCGCACGCCCTGTCCCCCCGCGAGCAACCGCATCGCGGGCCACATCTGGGCGTCCGGCGTCTCGCTGGTCAGATAGATCCCCTCGGTACGCTCACCGCCCTCGTACAGGGCGGTGTAGACGTAGGGCACGCGGTACGCGACCCGGGCGCGAGCGCCTGCCGCACCGAGGAGATGTGCCAACCGGTTACGCCCTGCACCGCGCCCACCGACACCGGCGCCTCCACCTGGGCGGCCACCTCGGCCGGCGGGTCGACCCGCTGGACCGCCGACGTATCCGGGCCTACCTGACCACCCGGGGCCGCCGCGAGCACGCCCGCCTCGACGAGCGGGTCCGGACCAGTCTCGCCGAGGCGGGCGTACCGGCCGGCACCGCCCTGCTCGACCACCTCGCCGACCTGATCGCCCGGCTCGACCCGGCGGGTCGCCGCGACAACGCCGAGGCGGCCGACCTTCGCCGCTGATCCCCGTACCGGATCAGGCCGCCCCGCCCACCTCCACGTCGAGGTGGGTGCGCAGCGTGTGCGCGTCGGGAGCGGTGGCGGTCCACAGTGTCGCCGGACCACCTGCCAGGGGCAGCCGGGCGAGGGTGCCCTGGACCGTCGCGGGCTCGTGGGGAAGCGACGGGTCCACCACCAGCAGCGACCCGGTGGCCGGCGCGCCGCCGAGCACCGCGGGGCCGGCCCAGCCGGGCGCGCCCGGTCCCACCGCCAGCGACTGGCGCAGCAGCGGCCGGCCGTCGTAGTCGACCCGGGTGTGGACGACAGCGCCGCCCGGCGCCTCGCCGTACCGGCCGCAGATCACCTCGTCGCGCCAGGTCAGCCTCGCCCCGGCGGCCAGCTCGACCCGGGACTCGGCGAGGTGGGCGCAGCCGGCCGCGGCGACCAGTTGCTCGGGCAGCCAGTGCAGCGCGCCGCCCTCGTGCACCACGACGCGGACCGTCATCCGCGACACGACGCCGGGCCGGCCGGGCAGGGCGACCGAGGCGGCGACGGTGTGCAGCCGCACCGCCGCCCCCGGTCCCACGTCGATCTCCAGCCGCAGGTCGTCGCCGGCGAGCGGGCCGGCCGCCCCGCCGACGACGTACACGGTCACGGCCCCGCCGCCGCCGGGCGTCTGTCGCAGCAGCAGCGGCGTCTCACCGCGCAGCTCGGCGAGGACCGTGCCGCCCCGGCCGTCGGCCCGGGCCACCAGCCGGGCGTACGCGCGCATCAGGCCGGGCCGCCCCGCGCGGCGGCCGGGTACGCTGCCGCGTGGTGGGCCAGTTCGTGGCGAATCCAGTCGGCGACCCGCCCCGCCGCCGGGTCGCCGACGATCGACAGGAACACCGTCGGCAGATCGCCGCGCCGGGCCCGCGCGTCCCGGTCCATGACGGCCAGGTCCGCGCCCACCATGGGGGCCAGGTCGGTCTTGTTGATCACGAGCAGGTCGGCGGACGTCACCCCGGGCCCGCCCTTGCGCGGCACCTTGTCCCCGCCGGCCACGTCGACCACGAATATCTGCCGGTCCACCAGCCCCCGGCTGAACGTGGCGGTGAGGTTGTCGCCGCCGCTCTCAACCAGCACCAGGTCCAGCGGACCGACCGTCTCGGCCAGCTCGTCCACGGCGTCGAGGTTGGCCCCGATGTCGTCCCGGATGGCGGTGTGCGGGCAGCAACCGGTCTCCACGGCGCGGATCCGGGCCGGGTCCAGCACGCCGGCCCGCTTGAGGAAGTCGGCGTCCTCGGTCGTGTAGATGTCGTTGGTGACCACGCCGAGTCGCAGCTCCCCGGCGAACGCCCGGCACAGGGCCGCCACCAGGGCGGTCTTGCCGGACCCGACCGGCCCGCCGATGCCGACGCGCAACGCCCGGCCGGGGAGTGCCAGCGGCGGGTGCGGGTCGACCCCCGGTTCGGGGTGGGTGTGCGGAACGGTCTCGTCGTGCGGGGCGGGATTCCGGCCGGCATCGGGCGCAACGGTGTCAGGACGCAAAGAGACGCACCTCCCAGGTGGCATGAGCTTCGGCATGGATGTCGGCAAGAGGGGCGGCCGCCGCGGGCAGCCGCCCGGGTGGGCCGTCGGCGGCCCGGGCCGCCTCGGCGGCGGTGCCGTCGCACAGGCCGGCGAGACCGACCAGCAGGGCCTGGACCCGGTACGGGTCGAGGCCGAGCAGGCGTACGGCCGCACTGGCCGCACCGGTCACCGTCCCGTGGACGGCGACCGTGGCGGTCTCGGCGCGGCTCAGGCCGGCGGCGGCGCAGAGCAGCCCGAGCACCAGCGGCTGGTGCGGTCCGCCAGGTGTGGAGGGCAGGTCGTCGAAGGACGCCTCCGGCCAGATGGCCCGGCCCGCGCGCAGCAGGGCCCGTCCCTGGCGACGGGACACCGTGCGCAGCGCCGGCGCCGCCGTCCGGGCGTCCAGCTCCGCGTCGAGCAACGCCAGCGTGGACCCGCGTACGGCGGCACCGGCCGAGGTCACCGCCCGGTGCGCCGCCGCCGCGAACGCCGCACCGACCAGCCCGGCGGTGGCCAGCCGGCCGGCCAGGAACGCCTCCAACGTGGCCAGGTCGGTGACCCGGCCGGCGGCGACGGCGGCCTCCAGGCCGCCTGAGTGGGCGTGCGCGCCGGCCGGGAAGCGACCGTCGGCCAGCAGCAGGAACAGGCTCGACGTCGCCATCAGAACAGGAAGTACCGCTGGGCCATGGGCAGGCGTGTCACCGGGTCCGGCTCCACCACCTGACCGTCGATCCGCACGGTGAAGGTGTCCGGGTCCACCTCGATCCGGGGCATCGCGTCGTTCTCCGGCAGGTCGGCCTTGCCCCGCGAACGCACGTCCGCGACGGGCACCACCCGCCGCCGCACGTCCAGGCGCAGCCCGGCGTCGAGGGCGGCCGGCGCGACGAACGCCAGGCTGGTGGCCGACGCCGCGGCGCCGTACGCCCCGAACATCGGGCGCGGCAACATCGGCTGCGGCGTCGGGATGGACGCGTTGGCGTCACCCATCTGGGCGTACGCGATCATGCCGCCCTTGAGCACCAGGTGCGGTCGTACGCCGAAGAACGCCGGATCCCACAGCACCAGGTCGGCCAGCTTGCCCGGCTCGACCGAGCCGATTTCCCGGTCCAGCCCGTTCGCCATCGCCGCGCAGATGGTGTACTTCGCCACGTACCGGCGGGCCCGGTGGTTGTCGGCCGCGCCGTCGCCGGGCAGCGCGCCGACCCGCTCCTTCATGACGTGCGCGCTCTGCCAGGTTCGCAGGATCACCTCGCCCACCCGGCCCATCGCCTGCGAATCGGAGCCGATGATGGAGATCGCGCCGAGGTCGTGCAGCAGGTCCTCGGCGGCCATGGTGGACGGTCGGATGCGGCTCTCGGCGAACGCCAGGTCCTCCGGCACGGACGGGTTGAGATGGTGGCAGACCATCAGCATGTCCAGGTGCTCGGCGAGCGTGTTGGCGGTGTACGGCCGGGTCGGATTGGTCGACGACGGCAGCACGTTGGGCTCGCCGGCCACCGTGATGATGTCCGGCGCGTGCCCGCCGCCCGCGCCCTCGGTGTGGTACGAGTGGATGGCCCGGCCGGCGATCGCCCGCAGCGTGTCGGCCACGAAACCGGCCTCGTTGAGGGTGTCGGTGTGGATGGACACCTGCACCCCGGAGGCCTCCGCCACCCGCAGGCAGGCGTCGATCGCCGCCGGTGTGGTGCCCCAGTCCTCGTGCAGCTTGAAACCGCCCGCGCCGGCGCGCAACTGCTCCCACAGCGCCTCCTGCGAGACGGTGTTGCCCTTGCCGAGCAACAGCACGTTGACCGGCAGCGTGTCCAGCGCCTCGTGCATGCGGGCCAGGTGCCAGGCGTTCGGGGTGACAGTCGTGGCCCGGGTGCCCTCGGCGGGGCCGGTGCCGCCGCCGACGAGTGTGGTGATGCCGCCGGCCAGCGCCTCGGTGACGATCTCCGGGCAGATGAAGTGCACGTGGGTGTCGACGGCGCCGGCCGTGAGGATCCGGCCGTTCCCGGCGATGACCTCGGTGGCCGGGCCGATGACCAGCTCGGGGTGGACGCCGGGCATGGTGTCCGGGTTGCCGGCCCGGCCCAGCGCCACGATCCGCCCGTCGCGCAGACCCACGTCGGCCTTGACCACGCCCCAGTGGTCGAGCACCACCGCGCCGGTGACGACGGTGTCGAGGGCGCCCTCGGCGCGGGTCGCCCGCGACTGCCCCATCGACTCGCGGATCACCTTCCCACCGCCGAAGACCGCCTCGTCGCCGCCCACGCAGTGGTCGGTCTCCACCTCGATCAGCAGGCTCGTGTCGGCCAGCCGGATGCGGTCGCCGGTGGTCGGCCCGTACAGGTCGATGTAGCGGTCCCGCCGCACGGCGCTCACCGCGCCGGCCCGTCGGTCGCCGGCGCCCCGCTCGTCGGCGCGTCCGTTCCCGGCGCGGGCGGTGACGCTTCGTCCAGCGGCCCGGCGCACTCGCCGCGAAGGCCGGGCACGACGCGGGCGCCGCCGAGCGGGACCAGCTCGACGTGGCGGCTCACGCCCGGCTCGAACCGGACCGAGGTACCCGCCGCGACGGCGAGACGCTGACCCCAGGCGACGGCCCGGTCGAACATCAGGGCCGGGTTGGCCTCGGCGAAGTGGTAGTGCGAGCCGACCTGGACCGGGCGGTCGGCGGTGTTGACCACGACCACTGTGGTCACCGGCCGGCCCACGTTGATCTCGACCGGGCCGGCCGCCGGCAGGATCTCCCCGGGGATCACGGGATCGGGTGGTGCACCGTCACGAGCTTGGTACCGTCCGGGAACGTCGCCTCCACCTGCACCTCCCTCAGCAGCTCGGGGATGCCGTCCTGGACGTCGTCGCGGCCGAGCACCGTCCGGCCGGCGGACATGAGGTCGACCACCGACCGTCCGTCGCGGGCCCCTTCGAGCAGGAAGGCGACGATGATCGCGACGGCTTCGGGATAGTTGAGTCGCAGGCCGCGCTCGCGGCGGCGGCGAGCGACATCGGCCGCGACGTGGACGAGCAGGCGGTCCTGCTCGTGCGGGCTGAGGAACACGGGATTCTCCGGTGGGGATCGGCGTGGCCCGCTCGCCGTCGGCTCCGCGCGGAGCCGCGCCGGGCAGCACCACCCGGAGGACGAGCTGAAGTCACACGACCGCCGCGACGACCGCCGACGGGGTGGCCCGGGACTCCACCATCCCGGCCCGCGCGACGGGCACCCGGCGGTGTCGGTCGGATGCGGACCGCACCGCCCACCGCTTCAGCAGACCGTAGAGGATCGCCACCGGCGCGGGCAACAGTGTGCTCGGGACGAGGGATCGAGCGGTGCCGGCGTCGGGAGCGGACAGCCGACTCGACGCCATGCCGTCCCACGGTTCGCGGGCGCGCGCTTCCAGGCCCTCGGCCGGCGGGCCGGCCGAGGCTCGACCGGGGCGATCTCAGCCTGCGGTGACCACCGGACGAGAACGTCGCCGCACCACACCGGCGGACCCGGGCAGAGATCATAATCGGCACGATCCGATGCCCAGCATGGCGACCGTACTTCCCGGCGATGTGCGGACCTGCCGGCAGATGCCGGTTGTCGGCGGCCTACAGGTTGTTGATCCGGGCCAGCAGCTCTGCCTCGGTCAGCTCTTCCAGGACCGCGTCCTGCTTGCGGCCCAGGACCGCCAGCAACTTCTCCTTCTCCAGCTTCTTCGCCGCCGCCGCCTTCGCCGCCTGCTCCTCCGAGAGGCGGACGGCGATGACGTGCTTGACGACCTCCAACTTGGCCTCCAAGATCGCCTTGGCCGGATTGGCCTCGGTGGCCACGAACGACTCGGTGTCGACGGCCTTGAGCTCGGCGTTGACCGCCTTGGCCACATCATCGAGGCTGAAGCCGGACTTGGCGGTCAGCGGAAGCTCCCACAACTGTTCCGTGGTCAGCAGTCCCTTGGCCGACGGATAGCGGAACTTCTCGCGCGTGGCCTTCTCGAAAATGGTCACGACGGACTCTCTCCGATCTGTGGGTAGGGAATCAGAACTGGATGCTGATGAGGCGGCGCCGACCGCTGGTCATGGTCACCTTGGCGACCACAGAGCTGCGGACCGTGGAGCTGAAGCCGAGGCCGGACAGCTGATCCGGAGACGGCTCGCACTTGGTGCGGTCGCCGAGAACCTCGAACACCTTGCGGTGCGGTTGCAGGTCGGCACGGAGGAACTCGTTGTAGATCCCGCGCGCCGGCTGGTCGTTCACGCACCCCTTCAGGATGAAGAAGTAGTGCCGGTTGCCGACCTCG